>JBEKJC010000137.1:0-3162 GCA_050011435.1 Binataceae bacterium (SeqCode) | reverse complement strand
AGCAACTCAGACCCAACGGCAATGATCTCGGCGTTCACCGGTAAAAGTGTAAATGATGAAGATGGTTTTCCCCTGTGTTCCTCTGTGCCCCCTGTGGTTAAGAATTTCCGACGGTCTGCGAGCTTCGAACTGCGAGCCTCATCTTGCCGGCTGTTGCTGCGTCATGCAGTGCAGCGCGCCGAATCCCCAGATCAGATCGCCGGAATAGATCGGCACGATCTCGCGTGTCGGGAACAGTTCGGCGAGAGTGTTGAGCGCGATGCGATCGTTCGGATCGTCGAATACCGGCACCAGCACCGCGCCATTCGCGATATAAAAATTGGCGTAGCTGGCGGGCAACTGCCGGCCCTCAAATACGACCGGACGCGGCAGAGGAATTTCGACGATGTCAAGCTTCTGCCCATCGGAAGTGCGCGCATTTTTCAGACGCCCCAGGTTGGCATGCAGGGCGGCATAATTGTCACTCTGCTCATTCTGCTCGATCATCGTGACCACGGTATTCGGAGCGACGAAGCGGGTGATGTCATCGACGTGGCCGTGAGTGTCGTCTCCGGCGATGCCGCTATCCAGCCAGATGACGGATTGCACGCCAAAATAGTCGGCGAACAGATGTTCATAAGCGGCGCGATCCATGGGCGGGTTACGTTGTTGAGTCGTCGACAGCAAACACTCCTCAGTGGTGATGAGAGCGCCACATCCGTTGACGTCGATCGATCCGCCCTCGAGCACAACGCGGTGTTTTTCGCTGAACGGGAGTACAGCGCGAGCGCCAGCGGCCTTCGCCATGCGCGCGCCAACTTTTTCGTCGAGTTTGTAATTCGGATATTTCGCCCATGCGTTGAACTGAAAGTGCAGAGCGAGCAACCCAGAATCGGCGTCATCGGCGGACGGCGTCAGGAAAATGCAACCCGAGTCGCGCGTCCACACGCGATCGGTGCGCCAGCGGTGAAAGCGAATATTATCGGCGAGTGCGCTAGAGAGCGCGCCCGCTTTTTCGAGCACCGCGCGCGTACGCTTTTCCCAACTCGCGTCATTGACGATCAGGTCCACACGCTCATGCCGCGCCAGGTTGCGGACGATCTCGGCATAGACCCACGGGATCGTTTCAAACTTGCCCGGCCAGTCGCGCCGCAAATGCGGCCAAGCGAGCCAGGTAGACTCGTGCGGTTCCCATTCCGCGGGCATGCGATATCCCCGTGCGGCGGGCGGGAGTTTGGCGCGCGCAGCGGATGATCTAGCCATTTTGTCGTCCGGTCATTTCAGGTCCAGTCATCTTAGGTCAGTTACTTTCCATCTTAGCTGCGGTCACTTGTCGTCAATCATGCGGCTGGTGATGGGAGCGTAACTGTCGATGCGGCGGTCGCGCAGGAAGGGCCAGTTGCGGCGAATTTCCTCCAGTTGATGCAGGTCCACTTCGCCGAGCAGAATTTCTTCCTTATCGTGCGAAGCTTCGGCGAGCACGCGGCCGAAGGGATCGCAAAAGAACGACCCTCCCCAGAATTCGAGGCCTTTGCCAGGGACGGAATTACCGCGAATGTTGCCAGTCTCCAAGCCGACGCGATTCACCACACCAACATAAACGCCATTGGCGATCGCGTGCGCCCGCTGGATGGTGCGCCAGGCGTCATTTTGCGCTTCGCCGAACTCGGCCTTCTCCGCGGGATGCCATCCAATAGCGGTCGGGTAAAAAAGAATGCTGGCTCCCTGCAATGCCGTAAGCCGCGCGCCTTCGGGATACCACTGATCCCAGCAGACCAGCGTGCCGATTTTCCCGGCGGAGGTGTCGAAGGCTTTGAAGCCCAGATCGCCGTAGATGCCGACGAGTGCACCGTCGGAATCGCAGCCGGAATCAAAGACCGCGACCGTGTTGTGATAGAGCCCCGGCGCGCGCTTCTCGAAGAGCGACGCGATCAGCACAACTTTATTCTGCCGGGCAGCGGCGGCCAGCTTCTCCGTCCCCGTGCCCGGGATCGGCTCCGCGAGATCGAACAAAGCGGCGTCTTCGCGTTGGCAGAAATACTGCGTCTGGAAGAGCTCCGGCAGGCAGACGACGTCGGCCCCTTTTCGTGCCGCCTCCGCAACACGATCGAGCGCCTTGGCCAGATTATCGGCAGGTTCTGGGCCGCACGACATCAGGCTGAGACTCGGCAAGCCGCCTCTCTACTAATGTTCCAGTTGCGCTCTAGGATATCAAAGTGCTTGACGCGGACGGCTTTGGTGATGCAATAAGTCAAAGTCCTCACCACAGAGGAACACAGGGAAGAGCCTTGATTTCCTTCTAGTAAATTGTTTCTTCGGTCACAATCAGTCTTCATTCTGGAGGTTGTCCTTGAAGCACAAAAGTGTCGCGAAGCACAGCCGTCATCCTGAAGGCGCGGGAGTCGACCGCAAGCTGCACGATCCGGTGGCCGACCGGCTGATTCCGCTGGAGCCTCTGGATCTCGCCAAGATTCGATCCATTGACGACCTGGTGCGTGCGATGTCGAGGACTGCATTCACCGGCCGCCAGCAGGGCCTGGTGATCGCCGAGTTGATCGATCGCGGCATCGTGAATGCCGTTGTTTCGACCGGCGCGCTGATGGCGCATGGGCTGGTCGAAGCGACCGGGCGCGCGCATTTCCGGCATAATACCGAGCTCACCGACGAGGAACTCTACGAGGCCGGATATAACCGCGTCTATGACACGCTCGAGCCCGAGCAGAACCTCGACGACGTGGAGCGCGTGATGGCTGCGGTGTTCGGCCGCTGGGATTCAGACGAGGTGATGTGCTCGTATAAGTTGAACCGCGCGATCGGGGCGCATCTGGCGAAGCACGCCAAAGGACAACGCGGCATTCTGAAGTCGGCCTACGAAAAAAACATTCCTGTATTTGTGCCCGCGTTCTCCGATTCCGAGTTAGGCCTGGATTACGCGTTGACCAACCGTGAACGCGACAAGAAAGGGAAGCCGCGATTCCGCTTCGATCCCTTCGAAGACCTGGAGCACTTCGCCGCAACCCTGCTGAGTCAGAAGCGGCTGGGAATCTTCACCATCGGCGGAGGCGTCCCCCGTAACTGGTCGCAGCAATTCGGGCCGTTCATCGAATTGCGCCACCGCCGGGGCGGGGAAGACCTGCCGCTGAAACGCTATCACTACGGACTGCGCATCTGCCCGGAGCCAGT
>JBEKJC010000136.1:0-3927 GCA_050011435.1 Binataceae bacterium (SeqCode) | reverse complement strand
GGGGTGGTCGAGCCTTTGCGCCGACAAGTGCCCGCCTTGCGCGAGGTAGGTTTCAGTTTTCCAGGTAAGAGAACGGCAGGCCCAACCTGCCATCAGTTACGCAGCCCGCCTTTCGTAGCTATGGTGCAGGCCACCGATCTGCGGGATCTCCACGATCTCTCCCGCCTCTGGCCCCTGCACGACGCGAGGTGTCGGAGCGTCCTTGGCTAAAGAGAGGTGAGTTCTCGAACCCAGATAGTAGTCGAAATAACTTCTCAGGATTCGTCGCAAATGCTTCTCTCCGAGCACGATCATGTGATCTAGGCACTCGCGCCGGATGGAGCCCACCAACCTTTCCGCAAACGGGTTTTGCCAAGGGCTTCGCGGTGCGGTCAGGACTTCGGTGATGTCCATGTCTCTGAAGCGATTCCGGAAACATTCCGCGTAAATCTGGTCCCGATCTCGGATCAAAAATCGTGGCGCCGTGTCTTCCGGGAACGCTTCCAGGATTTGCTGCGTGGTCCAAGCCGCCGTCGGATGTTCGGTCACGTTGAAATGCACCACCCTACGTCGACGATGGGCCAAAACCACCAAAACGAACAGAACCCGAAAGGTGGCGGTCGGGACCGTGAAAAAATCGATGGAAACCAGTTGGTTAAGATGGTTGTCGAGGAACTCCTTCCAGGTTTGAGAGGGAGGTCGACGCTTTCTGGGGAGGAGTCGCGACACGGTTCGTTCCGAAATGGGGATACCCAGCTTAAGCAACTCCCCGTGGATACGGGGCGCTCCCCAAAGCGGGTTGGCAGCTGCCATCTTCAGGATCAGAGCTCGAATCGTGGGACTGGCTTCTGGACGGCCGCTCTTCTGCCTTGAAATCCAGCTCCAGTAGAGGCGAACGCCCTTGCGATGCCAGGCCACGACGGTTTCTGGCCTTACGATAACCAGCGCTCGGCGCCAATCCTTCCAACTCCGGGACAGCCACACCCAAAAGAAGCGATCCGTCCTTCGCAGCCGAGGCCGCGGGCACTTGCGCTTGAACACAGCCAGTTGCTGGCGAAGGGCAAGGTTCTCCAGGGCGATATCTCGGAGGCAAGCGGGCGAAACGAGGAGACGAAGCAGCGAACCAAGCAATGAGAACATGGCGTTTAGGGTGAGGGCCGACACTTGAAAATGTCAATTGTTTTCAGCCGGATGTGCTTTTGGCGAAGGACAGCGCCCGCCCCCTCCAGATTTCCTTGGGGAAAATCTGGACATCTGCCAGGCGGAGGCCTCATCTTGCTCGCGCCCTAGATCTGTTCGCTCTCGGTAGCGCGGCCTGGAACCTGCGACAGACCTTCGAAGAAGTGGTACGAGAACTCGGCCCGCAATGGGAAGCGTGGATTGCAGCGCGCGGCCGAGCGGCAGCTGAGGCATGCGCCTGGTTCTGGGCGACTGTGTTTGGCTCGACGCCGAGACGGCCGGGCCTCTCGCGGCGGTCTGGATTTCCTTGGCCGAAGAACCGGACGCGGGCGATGCCACCCCTCGCCGCCAAGACATTTGTGAGGAGCGTTCTCGAGGACCTGGTCCTCCTTCGTTTCAAGGACGGACGTTCATGAGCACCGTCTGAACCCTGTTGTGGGGAATTCTGCTTGCGACTGGCTTCAATTGGGTTCAGTCGCCGGCATTGGCGCTTCCGCTTCAGGCCCTTTGGAACAGACAGTGGGTAGCCCCAGTCAATCGCACTGTAATTGAATGTGGGGGGCGCGTTGCTACCGTTGCGTTACGCTGCGCTCCAATTGCACGAGTACAAGATCGGTACAACTTGAGCATTCCGAGCGTGTTTTTCCGTGACTTAGCGTTGCCAACCGTGCCGCAAAATCAACGAGATACCCATGCTGAGTTATGCTGTTAACCGAAGGGTTCCAGGTTCGAGTCCTGGCCGAGCAGAAAAACCGATGTTCGAGTCCCCTCTTTCGCACCAGCTATCAAACTGTCCAATAATGACTTATCGGTTGCAACCAAGTCGTGTACAGGATACGTGCGATGAAACTCCGGTTTCATGATCGCATCCAGGAAGGCGACTTTTCAGGCCAAATCCCTAGTTGCGCCGGAACTGCCTGAGCGGCCACAACTTGGAGTTAGACGAGCGAATAGGTTTCTCCGCGAACAACTGGAAAGCACTTTCCGAGTGCGACTACCTGTCTCAAACATGTCCCACCCGCGATGAAGCGACCAAATGAGTCAAGATGGCCAACGTGTGAAGTTTGAACGTCCAAGTGGAGGTCAGGTCGTGCACAAGCACAGACTGATCGACCCCGCGGCCTCCAAACCGGTCAAACATCAGGCGGAATGACGGTCGTCGCGAGGTCGTCGGAGAGCGGGGTCTATGCGGAGGTGTTCCTGCTCGCCGCTCGAGGGCTGGGCCGGCGCTTCGAGCGCGGTCCGCGCGCGGTGCAATGCCGCATCGAGGTCGCGGCGATCAAGCGCGACCAGCGCGCTCGCGGTTTCTTGGATCGCTTCCGCTTGATCCGACAGCGCTTGTCGGCAGGCGTCAGGAAGTCGCGGCGCCAGCCGGCGGATCGCGTCGAGCTGGCGGATCAGCACCGCGGGCGTCGTCGCGGCGGCCTGACGGATCTGATCGAACGCGAGCTTGGCGAGGCGCTCGAGCCGCACCGGCGGCATCCATACGCGCAGCCGGCTGCCAGTATCGTACCAGTTTCCTTCCAGCGGCGGCCTCTCGGCCAGCGTGAGCAGAGCGTCGGCGAGCCAGTCGACGCACGCCACGCCGGTGTACGTATCGTTGACCGCGGGTGACAGGGCGCGAATTGCGATCTCAACCACCTGGGCGATGCCGAACTCGCTATCTTGGGTGAGCGTGCGGTGACGGCCGATGCGCACTCCACGATCCATCGCGGCCTCGAGCGCGCCGACCTTGTCCGCGGGGACGATGGCGGCGAGCGGCTCGCCGCGCAGCACGAACTGGCCCGGGCGGAACTTCAACACGATCAGGGCGTCCGCCGCGCGTGCAGCCGCGACCAGCGCGCCGTGATCGACATGTTGCAGGTATCCGCTCTTCGGGCACGACAAGGTTGCGCCGGTCTCAGCCTGGCGCAGAATCGCGGCGTCGTCGGGCGCCGCGCCGGTGCCCTCGCCAGGCCCGGCCACATGCGCGCTGCCCGCCGCGACGTATAAATCATCGACGATCGCGCCGATCATGTCCGGGTTCTGGATCGAACTCGCAACCCGATGGCTGTAATAGACGAGGAATCCGAAGCTGAGCACGACGAGTACCCAGCTCGTGATCAGCGAGATCTCGGGGATGAACGACGACGTCGGATCCTGATGCGTGACCAGGAAGACGAGGCAGATGTACACAAACGTGGCCATGAACAGGCCGATCGTGACCTGGGTAACCCAGTCCTGCAGGAACCGGTAGAGCAGGCGCGGGCCAAATAGCGTCGAGACCATCGACAACACGAGCAGCGCGACTGAGAAAATCAGCGCGAGCACGGTTGCCACTGCGCCCATCATCGCCGACAGGATCGCGCGCGCGTCGTCGATGCTGCCCATCGTCAACCACGACGGGATGTGAATGTAGCCATACTTGTCGAGGATGTCAGGAACCAGGGTAATCGCGAATAGCACGACGGCGGCGAGCGAGAGCTGCAGCGGGATCCGCCACAGGTTAACGTCGCGTTGCGAACGGAGCTTGGTAGGGCGCGGAGCGAGCATCGATGTAAATTTCCAACTCTTTTATCTTCCGAAGAGTAATCGCTCAAGGACGGGACCGAGAGCCAAGGCCGGAAGATAGCTCAGGAGCACCGTTGTTATCAAGCACGTTGTGGATAGAAGCAGGGTGAATTTGTTCAATCCTCCAAGTGCAATAAGCCTTAGATATTTGTAACTTCTTCTGGACAACCGAGTCGCGATGCGGTATCTTTACCCGATGGAGCAGGCGGAGAGTCGGGG
>JBEKJC010000135.1:0-2646 GCA_050011435.1 Binataceae bacterium (SeqCode) | reverse complement strand
GCCGCGGGTGACGCCAGTAGCGGCATGACCGGCAATCTGAGTGCCGCTGGTGTGTACATCCGCGCCGACGCTGCACTCGAGGTCGGCTCGCCCGTAGAGTTTGAGATCACCCTGCCGCCCGACGTCACGGGTGGCAAGGAAGATGTTGTGATTCAGTGCCGCGGCCGCGTCGTGCGGACCGATGAGCCCAATGCCAGCGCCGAGTCCGGGGACAGCCGGGGCGTCGCTTGCGTAATCGATTCTTACGAATTCGTTCGCAACAGTTAACCGGGAGCGGGATCCATGCTGAAACTTATTCTGGCCGATAATCAGGCGATTTTCCGCGCTGGCATCGCCAAGGTGCTGGCCGTAGAGGACGAAATGCGCATTGTGGCCCAGGCGCAAACTGCCGAGCAGATGTTCATGGCGCTCGACAAATTCCGCGCCGCCGTGCTGATCATTGCCGGAGGTTTTCACTCCGACTTCAACTCCGTCCTCTCGGCTGCCAACAAGAACCGGACCCGCGTCGTCGTCCTCGCCGACACCGGCGAGAGCGCGCAGCGCTACATGGCGGCGGGCGCCCACGGCGTGGTCTATCGCAACGTCACCAGCCCGGCGCTGGTCGACTGCGTCCGCAAAATCGCCCGTGGCGAAAACTGGGTGCAGGACATGGCGGTGCCAAGCGAGCTCACCGAAAACGATATGGTCGGGCTGCGCGTCCGTGACCGCTTGACGGCCAAGGAACTGCGCATCGTGGCACTGATCGTCCAGGGCTACAAGAACAAGGAAATCGCCACTCAGTTGGGTACGACCGAGCAGGTGATCAAGAACTACCTGCGCAACGTCTACGACAAGATCGGCGTGTCGGACCGGTTGGAACTGGCGCTGTTCACCATTCACCACCGCATCTTGAACGAAGCCGCAGCCGCGACCGCAGCGGCGGCAGTGCCGCAACCCTCGCACACCGCGGGGATAAGCAACTAAACCACGTTAGCCGGAATTGACAAAGAGGCCGCCCACAGGCGGCCTTTTCAATTTCCGTTCAGATCAAGCATGTGTGGTAGCGGGTCTTCGACCCGCCCCGGACGGGGCAGAGCCCCGTCCCCACACGTATCACTAAACGATTTTTTCCCCAACCGACTTCGCCTGCGTGAACAGGTACAGATAGTCCGGCCCACCCGATTTCGAATCGGTGCCGGACATGTTGAAGCCGCCGAAAGGATGCGCGCCCACCATCGCTCCCGTGCACTTGCGATTCAGGTAGAGGTTGCCCACGTGGAACTCGCGCACGGCACGATCCAGTTTTTCGCGCGAGCTGGAGTAAACGGCGCCGGTCAGGCCGAACTCGGTGTCGTTGGCGATTTCGAGCGCATGGTCGAAGTTGTGCGACCTGATCACCACCAGCACCGGTCCAAAGATTTCTTCCTGCTCCAGCGTCGACTTCGCCGCGATGTCGGCAATCACCGTCGGCTGAATGAAGTAGCCCTCGCCAGCGCTGGTGTCGCGCGCGCCGCCGGTGATCAGGCGTCCTTCTTTTTTGCCGATCTCGATATAGCGGAGAATGTCGTTCATCGAACCTTCGTTGATGACCGCAGCCATGTTCGGGTTCATCGTGGGATCGCCGACGGTAATGCGCTCGGCGCGGGATCTCAGTTTCTCGAGAAACTTGTCATAGACGCGCTCGTCGACGATGGCGCGCGAGCAGGCCGAGCACTTCTGCCCCTGAAAGCCGAAAGCTGACGCCGCGACGCCTTCGACGGCGGAGTCGATATCGGCGTCGGCCTCGACGATGATGGCGTCTTTGCCGCCCATTTCGAGGCTGGTGCGCTTGATCCAGATCTGGCCCGGCTGCTGCTGCGCGGCGGTCTGGTTGATGTGCAGTCCAACCTCACGCGAGCCAGTGAATGCGATGTAGCGAACCTTCGGATGCGCCACCAGCGCGTCCCCAAAGCTCGCGCCGCCGCCGGGGCAGAAGTTCACGACGCCATCGGGCATGCCGCATTCTTCCAGCAATTCCACAAACTTCGCCGCAATCGTGGGCGAATCGCTCGAGGGCTTCAGGACGACAGTGTTGCCGCTGACGATCGAAGCCAGCGTCATGCCGGCCATGATGGCGCAGGCGAAATTCCACGGCGGAATCACGGCGCCGACGCCGAGCGGAATGTAGGCCAGAGTATCGCGCTCGCCCGGCAGTTGCACCGGCGGCTCCGCCTTCGCGAAGCGCAGAGCCTCGCGCGCGTAGAACTCGCAGAAATCGATGGCCTCGGAGATATCGGCATCGGCCTCGAACCAGTTCTTGGAAACTTCAAACACCAGCCAGGCCATGAATTCCAGCTTGCGCTCGCGCATCACATCAGCGACGCGAAACAAGAGCGACGCCCGCTCCTCAGCCGAAGTGCGACTCCAGTGAGTAAACGCACTCAGAGCGGCCTGGACGGCGGGCTCAACGTGTTCCTTGCCACATTTCTGGTGAACCGCGACCACTTCCGAAGGCTTGGCGGGATTGATGGAACGAATCTTGTCAGAGGTCTTGAAGCGCTTGCCGCCGACGATCAGGTCATACTCGCGGCCCAACTGGCCACGCACTTTACCGATGGCGGAGCGCATCTTGCGCACGTTGTCTTCTTTGCTGAAATCGACAAACGATTCATTCTTGAACGCACCTTC
>JBEKJC010000134.1:0-2686 GCA_050011435.1 Binataceae bacterium (SeqCode) | reverse complement strand
GTTATCCTGATCCTTGAGCTGAACCAAAACTCTTCTCCCAATCCGTCTGGGTTCGCTCAAACTCCACAACCAGATATGCGTATCGAGCAGCAGTCTCAATCGCGCAAAACCTCCCACTCGTCCTCATCGGTTGCCGGAGAAACGATGTCGCCCGTGATCTTCATCGTGTCTTTCATCGATCCGATCCAGGCGGCACGATCTTCGACCGCCGTCGGCGGTATCACTTCGGCCACTGGCTTACCAAACCGGGTGATCCGAATCGGCTTTTTCGTGGCCCGAACCTGTTCCAGCAAAGCGAGGCATTTGGCCTTGAACTCGGAAATGGCAACTTCCTGCATGGTTTTTCTCATGGTCATTCTAACACACTATAGTCAATCTACTTGACCATAATGAACATCTTCTAGATGGTGTCATCCTGAGCGCAGCCGGGACAGACGCGGAGCGACTGGCTCGGCGGAGCCGAAGGACCCCTACTCCCTGTTGAGTGGGTGCAGGATAGGGGTCCTTCGACTCCGCAAGAGCTTCACTTCGTGAAGCTCTTGCTGCGCTCAGGATGACATTGACCAACAGGGATACGGAAATCGCCAGCTTCGCTCGCGGGGCGGACGAATGCGTCCGCCCCTACGTGGGCATTGGTTGTGCTAGGCTGCTTTCCATGACCCTGGTTTCGGCGCATTCCAAGCACTTTCTCTCCGACAAAGTTGAACATTTTACCGAGTCCGTGATTCGCGAGATGACTCGGCAGGCGATGCAATATGACGCCGTCAATCTGGCGCAGGGGTTTCCCGATTTCTCCGCGCCCGCCGAAGTCAAGCGCGCTGCACAGGATGCGATCGCCGCCGACGTTAATCAGTACGCCATCACCTGGGGCGCGAAGAGTCTGCGCGGAGCGATTGCCCGGCAAATGCGGGAGTGGCAGGGGATCGAGGTCGATCCGGAAAAGGAAATTGTGGTGTGCTGCGGCTCGACTGAAGCGATGATCGCTACCCTGCTGGCGGTGTGCAATAAGGGCGACGAGGTCGTGGTTTTCGAGCCCTTCTACGAGAACTATGGGCCGGACTCGATTCTGAGCGGAGCCAAGCCGCGATTTGTCAGTTTGCGCCCGCCGAACTGGACGGGGCAGAGCCCCGTCACCACACAAGTTGGAGTCGAGTGGACATTCGACGAACAGGAATTGCGCGAGGCTTTTCAGCACAAGACCACACAACATCACACCAAGGCGATCATCCTTAACACGCCAAACAACCCTACCGGCAAGGTGTTCAGCAGGAAAGAGCTGGAACTGATTCGCGATCTGTGTGTCGAATACAACGTGCTTGCCATCACCGACGAAATCTACGAGCACATTCTCTACGATGGATCGGAGCACATTTCGATCGCTCGGCTCGACGGCATGCGGGAACGCACGATTACGATCAACGGGCTCTCAAAAAGCTACAGCGTCACGGGATGGCGCGTCGGCTGGGCGGTTGCTCCGCCCGCGATTACGAACGCGATCCGTAAGGTACATGACTTCCTGACGGTGGGAGCGCCCGCTCCTTTGCAGGAAGCTGGAGCCGTGGCGTTAGGCCTGCCTGCCAGTTATTATCGCGAACTGGCCGAACGGTACCGCACGCGGCGCGATCATCTGATCCCTGCGCTGGAGAAATCGGGTTTTCGCTGTTACCCTCCGCGGGGCGCTTATTACGTGATGACCGACATCAGCGCCTTCGGGTTCGCGAACGACGTGCAGTTCGCGGCTCACCTGGTGAAGGACATCGGCATCGCGTGCGTGCCTGGGTCGAGTTTCTACAAACATCCGAAAGACGGATCCCAACAGGTACGTTTCGCCTTCTGCAAGAAGCCTGAGACACTGGATGAGGCGGCACGACGACTGGAAAAGCTGCGGTCGCGATAAACCGTCTTTACCGAATTGCACGAGTTGCGGCAAAAGTGCCTAAAATCCACAGCCAACTGCGTTATACTTCGGCTCAACGCTGAAAATTCTCCCGAAAGCGAGTGGTGGGTCATGTCCGTGAAAACCGAGGAAGAGGTATCTGCGCAGGTTCCGGCTGAAGATTTTCAGGCGCTGGAAGAGAAAGTTTATCGCACCATTGAGTTGTATAAGGCCGCCAAAGAAGCCCGGGCTACCGCCGAGCGCGATGTGAAGCGACTGCGGGAGCAACTCGAAGAACGTGAGGAACAGAACGATGCCATGCGCCGCGAGTTAGTGCAACTGCGCAAGGATCGCGAGGACATTCGAAGCCGGGTAGAGAAGATGTTGAGCCAAATGGACAGCCTGACGCATGAGCATGAGAAAGCAGCAAGCTGACGGTGGCGGCAAACTGGGAGACGGCGGCAAAGATGCGTCCGGCAGTCGTCTGGCGGGAAGTAATCCGCCGAGGAGTGACATGGCCACTGCAAGCAACCAACGTCCGACAGATGTGCTGACTAAAGACGCGGTGACGAAACCGGTTCCGGCCAATGACGTCCCGGCCACGAATGCCGTCAGTGGCAGTGGCAGTGTGCGCGTCGAAATCTTCGACCAGGTTTACAACCTGCGAGGCTCGGACGCGGACTACATTCTGAAGCTTGCCGAGTACGTGGACGGCAAGATGCGCGCGGTATCGGAACAGACGGCGACGGTCGATTCGGTGCGGCTGGCAGTGCTGGCGGCGCTGAATATTGCGGATGAATATCATCTGCT
>JBEKJC010000133.1:0-2716 GCA_050011435.1 Binataceae bacterium (SeqCode) | reverse complement strand
GGGTTGCAGGTCGTAGCTTTCGACCCCGATGGCGACGATGCGCAGCGCGCCTGAGCCGAGTCGGCGCAGCAGCGGGATCCGCTCCAGGTATGCGATGTCGTCCTCGATCGTCATGACGGGCCGCGCTTAGGGCACGAGTTTATATCCCCCGGCCTCGGTGACCAGGATGGCAGGGGCGGCGGCATCTTTCTCGATCTTCTGCCGTAACCGATAGATGTGGGTTTCCAGCGTGTGCGTCGTCACTCCCGAATTGTAACCCCAGACTTCCTGCAACAACGTCTCCCGCGATACCGGGCGCTGGCCGGCGCGATAGAGGTAGCGCAGGATCGAGGTCTCCTTCTCGGTCAGCCGGACTTTGTTGCCCTTGGGGTTGAGCAGAAGCTTGGAGCTTGGCCGGAAAGTGTACGGTCCGATGGTGAAAATCGCGTCTTCGCTCGCTTCGTGCTGGCGCAATTGCGCGCGAATGCGCGCCAGCAGCACGGCAAAGCGGAACGGCTTGCTGACGTAATCGTTGGCGCCCGATTCAAGGCCGAGGATGGTATCGGAATCGGTATCGTGTCCGGTGAGCATGATGATGGGCGCTTTGAAGCCGTTCTTGCGCAGGATGCGCACGGCTTCGCGGCCGTCGATGTCGGGCAGGCCGACGTCCATGATCACGAGATCGATCTGTCCCGCCTTGGCGGCCTGCACGCCCTTGCTGCCGTTCTCTACAGCGACGGCTTCAAACTCCTCGTGCAGCGATAATTGCTCGGTCAGCGCATCGCGCAGCTCGGGATCGTCGTCGACGATGAGAATCTTACGCGTGTTCGGCATCAATCCGGCCCCCCGCCGCCGCTCGCCCGCCGGTCAATGACGCGGCCCCAATGCCTCTGTTGCGCTTTTGCCGCGCCGCTTGCGAACTTCGGAATCGCGGCACTAGCGCGAAGTAGAGCATTCAAGGATACAAGAGCAAGTGTGAGTTGGGAATTCGCCTGCGCGCGAGTAAGAGGGGATGCGACGGGTTTCTTTCGGCACGATCGAGGTGCGCCCGCGACCGGGGCGGCGGTCGCAGGGCTGGCTGCGTGGCGGTGCTTTGCTGGTCCCCGTCGCGCTCGGCCGCTCCGGCGTCAGGGCCAATAAGCGCGAAGGCGACGGGGGTACGCCCTGCGGCCGGTTTCGCGCGGTACGGCTATGGTGGCGGGCCGATCGCCTTCCGCGCCCGCGGACATCGCTCCCCCTTCGCCGGATCGGCCCCGCCGACGCCTGGTGTGAAGATCCGACTGATCGGCGCTATAACCGCCCGTTCCGGCGGTCGGCCAATGAACCAGGCGACCGCCTCTGGCGCCACGACGCCCTCTACGACATTTTTCTCGAACTCGATCACAACACGCGGCCCCGGGTTGCCGGTCGCGGCAGCGCCGTGTTCGTCCACATCGCCCGCCCAGGCCTGGCGCCGACCGCCGGCTGTATCGCCTTGCGACGTCACGACCTTTTGGCATTAATTGGCCGGATCACGCGAAAGACGCGAATCATTGTTCATTTCTAGCGGAGCGACGTTCGCTCTCCAAAGATCGCCGTGCCGACCCGTACATGGGTCGCGCCGAACGCGATCGCCGTCGCGAAGTCGGCGCTCATGCCCATGGAGAGGAGCGGCAAGCCGTTGCGGCGGGCGATCTGGGCGGTCAACGCGAAATGCGGCGCCGGGGCCTCGTCCAGCGGCGGGATGCACATGAGGCCTGAAATGGCGAGGCCGTAGCGGTCGCGACAGGCGGCGAGAAACGCATCGGCATCCTGCGGCTGCACGCCGGCCTTTTGCGGCTCCGCGCCGGTATTGATCTCGACGAAAAGGAGGGGACGGCGCGCCTGCGCCGCGATCTCCTTGGCCAACGCCGCCGCGAGGCTCGCCCGGTCGACCGAATGGATGGAATAGAATAGCGCCACCGCCTCTCGCGCCTTGTTCGATTGCAGCGAGCCGACCAGATGCAGTTCGAGATGGCCGTGGCGGGCGCGCAGCGCCGGCCACTTGGCCTTGGCTTCCTGCACCCGGTTTTCCCCGAACACGCGCTGGCCGGCGGCAATCACCGGCTCGATCGCATCGGCGCCGAAGGTCTTTGCAACCGCGATCAATGTCACGCTCGCCGCATCGCGTCCGGCGTCGCGGCAGGCGCGGGCGATTTCGGCGCGAACTGCCGCAAGCCGATCCGCTCGATTTACGCTTTCCATTTCGTCAATGCCCGGAACGGCTCAAATTTTAACGGCGGTCCGAAGATCGTCTTTACGCATTTCTACTATGTTGTGGAACCCCGGGGGTGGGGATCGACGATGTCCGACGTTCCAGCAGAGTCTGCCAAGGCATCGCGGCCTAACAAGCCGATCCTTAGCATTCGTGCGCGACTGATCGTTGTCGCCCTTTTGGCGCTCGCTCCGCTGATGCTCGAACGCATGCGCGGCCTCGAGCAAGCCCGCGCCGAGCACGCCGAACTGGCCCGCGGCCAGGTCATCGATCTGGCGCAAAGCGGCGTCCAGGCACAGCGCGAGATTGTCAATTCCATGCGCGCCCTGCTCCAGGTCGTGGCTCGCGTCTACACGCGGATGGCGCCCGATCAGGCTGACTGCAACCAAACACTCGCCGACCTGACCAGCAATATTCCTTGGCTGCGCGGACTAAACGTCGCCGGACCGGACGGTCGAATTATCTGCGCCACCGATTTACGCGCGATCGGATTAAACGTGGCGG
>JBEKJC010000132.1:0-2826 GCA_050011435.1 Binataceae bacterium (SeqCode) | reverse complement strand
GCCGCGCAGCTCGATAACTTTACTCGCAACTATGACCGCCGTATCAGCGGCGAGGCCGGCAAGTCTTCCGCGGAATTGAGCTCTTCTGAAATGCAGAAACTGGCGTCGCTCGGATACATCGGACTGACAAAGTCGTCGGGCTCTGCCGCTTCGGTCACAGGAACCGATCCAAAAGACAAAATAGCGATCGCCAATAAGGTGATTGAAGCAACGCTGGCTCGCGACCAGTCGAAGCCAGACTTAGTTATTGCCATCGCTCGCGCCATTGCCGCGCTCCAGGCCGTCGTCTCCACCGATCCCGACCTCTACCTGGCGCAGTACACGCTCGGCGCGGCACTGGCCCGGAAAGGGCAATACGCCGAGGCTGCCAAGCATCTGCACAAAGCGATTGAACTCCAGCCCGACTCCGCCTGGGCGCACTACGAAATGGGCGCAACCCTGCTAAAAACCGGTGACTTCAAAACCGCGATCGTGCACCTGGAAATCGCCACTGGACGCCTGCCCGCTTTCGTCCCCGCACACCTCTCCCTCGCCGAAGCCTACGACCTCATGGGCCGACCCGAAGACGCGAAACGGGAACGCGAGCGAGCGCCAAAGAATCCTTGAAGCTTGTAAGGTTGCGTTCGCGATTTCATGCGTCAGCAATCTTCACAACGGATGATCCTACGAACCCGGCGGGTGATCTGCCTTTGCCTTCGGACGCTCGGAGTTCGCTGTTAGAAAAGACTACCGCCGGAATCCCTTGGCGCCCCGCACTTTGGCTCCTTGGCCAACGACTCGTGCATGATCTTGCGGTGTCAACTCCACGGCGCGGCGCAACTCCGCAATGGCGTCGTCAAGCCTGTCCTGGTAGACGAGGCTCAACTCGACGGAAGCGCTGTGGTAGGCTGAGCGCTTATGAGATGGCTGGTTATTTTTTTCTGGATCATCGGGATATTTGTCGGGATCACACGGCTCGGACCTGCAGCCTGGGGCCAGACGTCCGCCCCACGAAAATCCTCCCCCGATGTGTTCCTCATCACCATCGATACTCTGCGCGCCGATCATGTCGGCTGCTACGGATACAAGCAGGTCGAAACCCCTGCACTCGACGCGCTCGCCGCCGATGGTATCCGCTTCACGGAGGCCTTCACTCATAGCCCGATCACGAACACTTCGCACATTACGATCCTGACCGGCCTCCTGCCCAGCGTACATGGTGTCACCGATTTTGGCGTCCCTCTCTCGCCAAAGCATGCGACTGCGGCGGAATTGCTGAAGAAGCACGGCTACCAAACCGCGGCTTTCATTGGAGCGGTGATTCTCGACAGCAACACGCTCGCTCCCGGTCTCGATCGCGGCTTCGATTTCTACGACAACTTTCCCGTCGATAGCAAGAATAAGGAGCGTTGGGGCCGCCTCGAGCGCCGCGGCGGGGAAGTCGTCGAGCACGCCGAAACTTGGTTCGAGAAACACCGTGCCGGACCTCACTTCGTGTGGGTGCACCTCTACGATCCGCACGATCCCTACGAGCCGCCGCCCCCGTTCTCGGAGAAATATAAAGATCATCTATACGACGGCGAAATCGCCTATGCCGATTCCGCGGTCGCCGACTGGATTGCATTTCTGAAAAAAGCTGGCGTCTACGACAACGCCATCATCATCGTCACCGGCGATCACGGCGAAGGCCTGGGCGAACACGGAGAAGAAACTCACGGCCTGTTTCTTTACGACTCGACGCTGCATATCCCGCTCATCTTGAAAACGCCGGGAGCCGCTCATCATGGCGCGGTTATTGATACCCAGGTACGTACCACCGACATTCTTCCGACCATTCTTTTGGCGACCGGCGTGGCTGCCCCGGCAGAGCTGAACGGCGAGTCGCTCTTTCCCCTCATCGAAGCAAATACCGGCGCGCAATCGCAGTCCAATCGCGCTCTCTTCGGCGAGACCGACTATCCGCTTCGTTGGGGATGGGCACCTCTGCGCGCCTTGCGCACCGAAAACACCAAGCTGATCGAAGCTCCGCGGCCCGAGCTGTACGACCTGCAGGCCGATCCGAAGGAGCTGAAGAATCTCTATGCTCCCGACAGCTCGAAGGCGCAAAGCATGAAGGCCCAAATGGCGAAGTGGAAGGCCAAGTTCCCACCGCCGACCAACTCCAGCAAGCCCGGAGAGGCTTTGCCGGATCCGAAAGACAAAATCGACGTGCAGAACCTGCTGCACCGCGCCATGCTGGCCGGTGACGATAATCGATCGAGTGAGGCGCGCCAGTTCCTGGAAAAAGCGCTGCAGATCGACCCGAGCTCGCCGACCGCGTTCCGTCAACTGGGCGAGCTTGAACTCGCTGCCGGAGATTTCTCGAACGCAGCTGTCCACTTGAAGCGCGCTTGTGAACTGCGTCCCGAAGATTCCAGCGACGCTTTCGAACTGGGCGAGGCGATGGAGAAGTCCGGCGATTGGCCCGGGGCGCGGGATGCACTCGAATCGAGCCTTAAGCTAGCGCCCAGTCAAATGTCCGCACGGCTGCTGCTGGGCCACGTTTACTTGCAACTCAAAGACGCGAAGAACGCGGAAGACCAGTTTGAGGCAGCGCTGCTGGTGGATCCGAACAACAGTGAAGGCCGCCTGGGACTGGCGGAAGCGCAAATTCAGCAATCCGATTTTGCCGACGCCTTGACCGATCTCGAAGCATTCACCAAGACCGATCCGCGAAACGCTGCAGCCCTGCGGTTGCTCGCGCGAGTCTATCGAGGACTCGGCAGAGGGCAAGACGCCAAGCGAACTGAGCAACAAGCGGGCGCGCTGGAAAAGAGGTAATCGAACAAATCAGCTGCGGCTCGACTC
>JBEKJC010000131.1:0-2872 GCA_050011435.1 Binataceae bacterium (SeqCode) | reverse complement strand
AATTCGTCAAACTCGATGACTGGTTCGGGGAGATCGAAATCGATCGATCCGCGGCGTTTGCGCTTGCGGTTCAGGATCACCGCGAGATCGCGCATGCGTTCGAAGTGGTCGACCTGGGTTGCGTATTCGCGGCGCGCTTCAACGTTCCCTTCGGCTTCCCCTTCGATGACGGCATTCACGGCGGTGTAAGTCATGCGGTTGGCGGAACGGATCACGCCTTCGTTGATTTCATAGCCGGCGATCTCGCCCTGGTGGTCAATATCCATGGTGCAGCAGAGCACCAGCCGGTCCACCTGCGGGCGCAGGCTGCAAATGTCAGTCGAGAGCTCAAGCGGCAGCATGGGAACGGCGCGGTCGGGGAAATAGACACTGGTGCCGCGCAGACGGGCTTCCTGATCGAGCGGCGAGTTGGGCGTTACGTATTGGGCGACGTCGGCGATATGGACCTGCAGTTCGTAGTTGCCGTTTTCGAGTTGCCGGACGTGGACGGCGTCGTCGAAATCGCGAGCGGTTTCGCCGTCAATGGTGACAATCGGAAGCGAGCGGTAGTCGCGGCGGTGACGCAAGGCTTCCGCGGGAATGATGGATTCGTCCCCTGGTACCAGGGCTTGCGCTTCTTCGATTACTTCAGGCGGGAAGCGGTGAGGCAGATGAAACTTGCGGATCATGATCTCGACGTCGACTCCGAAGTCGGCTTCTTCGCCAAGAATTTCGATCACGCGGCCGCGCGGCTGCTGCGTGGCGGAGGGCCAGTCGGTAATTTCAACGTCAACGACTAGTCCGTCGAGATCCTGCCAGGCGGTGTGGCGCGCCGCCTCATCGCCGATTACACGATCGAGGGATTTCTTCCGCTGTGTCCCATGTGGTCGGGATTGTTCTGAGTTCACCACAGG
This sequence comes from Binataceae bacterium (SeqCode), assembly GCA_050011435.1. Lineage (GTDB taxonomy): Bacteria > Desulfobacterota > Binatia > Binatales > Binataceae > JADMIL01. The sequence continues at coordinate 1,979 of JBEKJC010000131.1, read as the reverse complement.
GATCACAGAGGATTGCGGATGCTCCATTCCGGGCGGAATGACAATTTCCTGCGTCACTTTTTCGTCGATGGGCTTGACGTAGTTGTGACGGTGTCCATAGTGGAAGATGCCGACCACGGTCGGATGAGCACGCGATACGGAGCGGATGATGCGGCCTTCGGCGCGGCCATCGGGGCGGACGGCGGAGACTTCGACCAACACGCGGTCGCCGTGCATGGAGGATCCGGTGGCGTGCGGAGGAATGAAGACATCGCCGGCGAGACGGGCCTTCAGACTCGGATCGAGCGAAGTGGCTTCGGGAATCACGAAGCCGAAGCCGTCGCGATGCATGGTCAGGCGGCCGACAAGCAGGTTGCGTCCCTTGGCGGCCTGCGGAATAGCGTAGCGTTCGGAGTCGACTTGCAGCAGTTCTCCTTTACTGACGAGTGCGTGCAGGCGATCCACCAGTTCACGGCGTGCTTCGCCTTTCACGCCGAGTTCGCGCAAGAGCTGCTTATGGCTCGCCGTCTGCTTGGGCTGGCGGGCGATGTGGCGAAGGATGGCGGAATCGGAGAGCAGAAAACTCATTTTGTAATTTGGCAATCGGGTAATTTAGCAATCTGAAAACCTCTTCAAGTGGCGCGTTCAGCCGGGTTTTAAATTGCAAAATTACCCGATTACAAAATTACAGAATCTCTATTTCAAATACTTCTCCTCAATAATTCGCCGATGATGCAGTTCGTGTCCGGCAATGATGTAGGCGAGGGCGCGCACCGTCACCTCGTTCTTGTTGGCTATCCCGCGGCGGGTCCAGGCGGCCTCGTCGAGATTGCGAAACAGCGAAACGGTGGCGCGGCGCACGGCGATGTAGTCCTCAATCAAGTCGGCCAGCGAACGCCGCCCGAAAGGACCGTTGCGGACGTAGTCGTCCTGCTCGAAGCCTTCAATCGAAGTCGCGTCACCGCGCGAAATGCGCAGCGCCCGGTAGCTCATGATGCGCTCGGTATCGTTGATGTGCCCAAGAACTTCTTTCAGGCTCCACTTCTGGGGCGCGTAGCGGAGATCGCCGTCGGCCTCGGTGCGGCCCGAGAGCAGCAAAACCATCTGGCGGCGCTGTTCGTCCAGCGCGGCAAGAATGTCATTGCCCAGGATCAGGGAGAGATATTTCTCGTAGTAGGGATCGTATTCCGCGGGCTGGGGCCGGAGGGAGGCGGTCGCGGTTGAAGTCGTCGCGATTGAATTCATCGATTCCTCGTCAGGGATGGCACTCGGTTTGGTCGTGCCCCACGGCTCCATAGTATCGTGAAAAGTATCGTGACGAGCATCGCGGCAGAAGTATCCGACAGAAGTATCGCGATAGAAGAATTACCGCAGGCCAGGCAGAGCTTACACGACCGGAGGCACGGCCGATGGTGCCGTGCTGCTGGGTGAACCACGAGGGGAACTATGAAAATCAATAAGAAAAGCTTGATTTCCACAGGGTTAGGCATGTACCGAGGAGTACAATTCGCTTTGGCCCCCTAAATGCCGCGCTCACTTAGAGTTTCTTAATAGAAGGAAAGGATTTCGACGACAATGTGGAAGCCCACGAATCAACCTGCGACACCTGTCCGGCCAATTGAGCCGGAGCGTCCGAGCACGTCCACGGCGACGACGGCACCTCTCATGAGCGAGCCCGCGGCTGTGCCGCGCCCGGTTACGACCACCACTTCGGACCAGGCTACGATTGGCAAGTCGCTGGTGATCAAAGGTGAAGTGACCGGATCTGAGTCTTTGTATATTGACGGCCGGGTAGAGGGTTCGATCAACCTTTCCGGCAATCGCGTAACCATCGGCCGCAATGGCGTGGTCGCGGCCAACATCAGCGCGCGGGAAATCGTGGTGCTCGGCAAGGTGCGGGGCAACCTGACCGCGAGCGACCGGGTGGATATCCGCAGCGACGGTTCGCTCACCGGCGACGTGGTGGCGGCGCGCATCTCGATTGAGGACGGCGCCTTCTT
>JBEKJC010000130.1:0-4679 GCA_050011435.1 Binataceae bacterium (SeqCode) | reverse complement strand
GTGTTGCTGCACCGCGCTCGTGTGGGGACGGGCGCCCTCGCCCGTCCAAGCCGAGCAAAGCTCGGCAGATGCCTGTGGCCACAGCAACTCTGGATTCGCTGTGCGGTTTGCTGGTTCGCAGTGCTCTTTCTGTTCGCCGCCTTCTGCTCCGCTGACGTCTTGAGGATCGCGGTGAACGATGCCATCCAGCCCGTCACTGCCGAATTTATTGGCCGCGCGCTCGATCTGGCAGCCGCCAACCACGACCAAGCCGTCCTGATCGAGATCAACACTCCCGGCGGACTGGTCGATTCGACGCGTGAGATCATCGAAAAAATCGAATCTTCACCTGTGCCAGTTATCGTCTACGTGGCTCCGACTGGAAGCCGTGCGGGTTCCGCAGGGATCTTCATCCTCGAGGCGGCTGACGTGGCAGCGATGGCGCCAGGTACCAATGCCGGCGCGGCACATCCCGTCTTGCTTTTTGGCCCAATAGCGGCCAAACCCGATGACGAGATGAACCGAAAGATTGAGAACGACGCCGCAGCCCTGATGCGCTCGGTCGTTGCCAAGCGCGGTCGCAACGTCGAGCTGGCGGAGAGCGCGGTGCGCGAGTCGAAGTCCTTTACCGACCAGGAAGCGCTCGACAAGAAACTGATCGAGTACATCGCGCCGAGCGAGCAGGACCTGTTCCATCAAATGAACGGTAAGAGCTTCAAGCGATTTAACGGCGCAACCGTCACGCTCAGCCTCGCCGACCAGCCCGTGCGCGACTACCGTATGACGCTTAAGCAGCGCATCCTCTCCTACCTCATGGACCCGAACGTCGCGTTCATTCTGTTGGCCATCGGCGCGCTCGCGCTGTATGCGGAATTCAACCATCCCGGCGCGGTCATTCCCGGAACCGTGGGCGTGGTCTTTATCCTACTCGCGGCGTTTGCGTTGAACCTGCTGCCCGTGCGCTTCGCGGCGATTGCGATGATCATTGGCGCCTTCGCGTTGTTCGCCGCCGAAGCCAAGTTCGCCAGCCACGGCGTGCTCACCACCGGCGGGATTGTCCTGTTGACGCTGGGCGGCCTGTTCCTTGTCGACGCGCCCATCCCGGAAATGCGCGTCCACCTCGTGACCGCGCTCGCCGTCAGCATCCCGATCGGAATCATCACTGCCTTCCTAATGACCATCGCCGTGCGCGCCCGCCGCAACAAAATTGTCACCGGCAGACAAGGATTGATCGGCGAAATCGGAATCGCGCAAAGCACGCTGGCTCCTGCCGGAAAAGTGTTTGTGCACGGCGAACTTTGGGACGCCGTCTCCGCGGTCCCCATCTCCGCCGGAGACCAAGTCGTCGTCCGCCAAGTCGATGGACTCACGCTGCGCGTCGATCCCGTATTAGCGACAAAACCAGTGGTGGCGTAAAGCTGGACGCCGATGAGTCACTGAGGCCAAGAATTAAAGAAATCCATCTACCCTTTGTCATCCTTCTGAGGGAAGCGAACTCTAACCTATCCCTAGTCCCCGCTTTTGGCACTGTTTACTGATTGGTACCGGTACCCCCCTCCCCCCCTGTCTAGTGGAATCATTGGTTTAGGAGGAAATTTCTGCTATGGTCTTTGATTTTAAAGGGCTTACATCAAAGTATTCCGGAATAAGGGCTTAGCTCGATATTTGGCTAGTCCGCAGGATTTCAGGGGCGGGCTGACGCCCGGTCGCCTCAGCATTATGTTGTCAAAGAGCACCGACGGGTGGGGCTGAGGCGGCTTCGAGGGTCGTCTTGGTTGACGGGCACAGCTCGGCCCTGCCACACAGGTCGATCTCCATTGTCGCCGACGGACGGCTGGATGTCTGTGATGGCTCGCACAGCGCGTTTGTGATGAAAAAGGTCAAAGGCCCCGCCCTTCGCTCCGCGATAGGACGGGCCCCCCCCGACTGGCCCTTTTGTTTGTTCTCGTGGCTTTTCTTCTGACGGGTGACGCAGCTTTCGCCATGGGCTGTTTTGTTTTCCCGACAATGGAACGCGGGCCCCATCCTTGCGTTTTTTGCAGGGGCGGGCCGCGATGCTGTTGATACGATATTGTTCGTCATGCCTCGCGGCTTGCATCGGTAACCTTGCATCGATATTACGGCGCCGATCAGTTGCACTTCATCACGTGTTCTTGCTATCGCCGAATGCCTCTTCTCGGTACCGCACGGAGCCGCGACCGCATCCTCTCCGTGTTAGAACCAACTTCTGCCGTCCCTACGGGACTTGGGTCGTCGCTCCCCTCTATTCCCGCGCTGAGGCCCTCCACCCATCACGCCAAAACCGGGCGTGCTGGGGACCCGGCGCGGGGCTAAGCTAGGACGCCCCTCCGAGGCTTATGTTCTCTTCTTCGGGGCTTGTGTTTTGATGTGGAGGCGCGAGTCCCATTTGCGATCGGACTGCCACCCACCCTTCGCGAAAAACACGCGAAGGATGGGGCACCCACTGCATGGTTGTGCCAGCGCAAGGCTGGGACACCCGCCTTCACTAGGAGTGTCGGACGTGTAGGGGTCCTTCGACTACGTAGCTGCTTCGCTTCGCGAAGCGGCTACTCCGCTCAGGAAGACATTTTATTTCGGGCGCCCGCATCTTCCTCAACAACTGCGCGGGCGCGGCCATCACAGCGCATACTCCGCTCGCTTGCGCTACAATTCGCTGAGACTCTGAATCGCGAATTGCCTGGAGGCATATAGAATATGAGCGCGGCGTCATCTTCCGGCTGGGACGGTTGCTGCCTGCCGCCAAGGGTCCGGGCATAATCCTGGTCTTCGCCCCGGTCGACCGCATGGTGCGCATTTCGCTCCGGCAGGAGGCGCTCGAAGTTCCGCCGCAGGACATCATCACCCGCGACAACGTCACTTTGAAAGTGAACGCGGTCATTTTCCTGCGCGTGATCGAGCCCAATAAAGCCGTGGTGGAAGTCTCCAATTACGTCTACCAGACTTCGCAGTTTGCGCAGACCACGCTGCGTTCGGTGCTCGGAGAGCAGGAACTCGACGAATTGCTCGCGCACCGCGACAAAATTAACCTGCGCCTGCAGAGCATCCTCGATACGCACACCGCGCCCTGGGGCGTGAAGGTCGCCAACGTGGAAGTCAAGCAGGTGGATATGCCCGAGTCCATGCTGCGCGCCATGGCCAAGCAGGCCGAGGCGGAACGCGAAAAGCGCTCTAAGATCATCCACGCGGAAGGCGAGTTCTCGGCCGCCCAGCGCCTGGTCGATGCCGCGCACCTGTTGGCGACCGAACCGATCAGCATACAGTTGCGCTATCTGCAAACGCTCACTGAAATCGGGGTCGAGAAAAACACGACCGTCGTGTTCCCCGTGCCGATCGATTTCTACTCCGGCATGCAGAAATTGCTCGCGAGCGTGCCCGCACCCGGCGCACCGGCGAAAAGCTAGAGGTCGACGCTACTTCCTATGCCCACGGCGCCGCAGGATACGGAGATCACGATTGGCACTGGCCGCATGCTGGCCATTTTTTTCGCCTTTGTCCTGGTCTGCGCCTTCTTCTTTGCGATTGGCTTTTCGCTCGGACGGAGGACCTCCATGGCAGGCGTGGGCAACCTGCTGAGCGCTCCCGCTGGAACTCCGGCGACCATCGTTCGGCCCTCGGCTGCAAAAAGCGACGCTCCCCAGTCAACGCCGCAGTCTTCGCCTAACGATTTTAGCTTTTACAAAGCCGTAGGCGAGAAGAATGCCGACGCCGCGCTCACGCCTCAGAATTCGACGGCGCAACCGGCAACCCCAACCGCAGCGGCCCCAACCGCGGAAGCACCGACAAAGGCCGCCACGGACGCCGCAACCGCGGCGTCGCCGATCGGCAGTTACTACGTGCAGGTGGCCGCGGTTACCCGGCAGGAAGACGCCGATGCGCTAGTCGAGGCCCTGAAGAAGAAGCAGTATCCAGCCTTCACCGCTTACAATATTTCCGCCGACAAGTACTATCGCGTTCAGGTCGGACCCTACGCCGACCTGAAAGACGCCGAAGCCATGCGCGCCCGCCTCATCGGCGATGGCTACAATCCGATTGTGAAAAAGTAGAGAAGAATTTGTGATTGGTAATTTGTAATTTGCAATTTGAAAACCTGAGACGACAGAACATGGGATTGGGTTCAAATTACAAATCACAAATTACAAATTACAATTCTCTCTCACCATGGCTCACGCCGCTCCCCATCTCGATCGCTTCCTGCACGCCATTGCCGATCCCACTCGCCGCCGAATTCTGCGCGTGCTCAAAGAAAAAGGCGGATGCTCCCTCGACAAAGAAACCGGGCTCTGCGCCGCCGATATCGAGCAGCGGGTGAAGCTGGCGCAGCCTACCGTTTCGCACCACATGCGAATCCTCGAAAAGGCCGGCCTGGTGGAAGCGAAGAGAGAGGGTCACTGGCGCTGGTATCGGCGCAACGAAAAGTTTATTGCGGAAATGACGCGGGGACTAAAGGGACAACTTTAGGCGGAACAATTTTAGACAGTTCGGCGGCTATGCTCCCGCGCCCGCCATGGAGGCTTTTTCTTCGTCGTTCTTCTCTTTCGTCTTTGCTGCAGATTTCCCTTCCCTCTGGCTCAGCCCACGCACATGTGAGATCAGGTCCGCTACCTCAAACGGCTTCGCCAGCGACGGCACGCCCTGTTCATGCAGGAAACTTCGAGTCTCGGCGTCGGTCGCCGTGGAAA
>JBEKJC010000129.1:0-5614 GCA_050011435.1 Binataceae bacterium (SeqCode) | reverse complement strand
GCGGGAGCGGCTAAAACACCCTGGAGTTTCTCCCGCGAGACCGTCTGGAGGACGACCCAAGGGTTATGCGTGAGCTCCCACAGCACAGGATCAAGCTGCCGCCACACCTGGTCGGTGGCATGGTTCCACGACGAACGCATATCCAGGGCAAGCTCCGCCAGGGCATCGAATCCCTCTACGTCGGTGGGTAAAAGACGCTCCTTCGGATGACTGGCCCGTGTTTGTTCGCTCATAGCCTCGCCTTCACATTTGTCCTGGACGCAATCTCCGGCTGCTGCGTGGGCGCCGCCAGCGCAGCACCGACGATGGCCTGTGCTTGCGCCAGGATGCGGCGCAGATGATCCGCTCCTCCGAAGCTCTCAGCATATATTTTGTAGATGTCTTCGGTGCTGGAAGGACGCGCCGCAAACCATCCACTCGCGGTAACCGCGGCAGGCTCGTCATCCGGATGGCTCCTTGAATCCGGGGTTGTGCCAACGGCCATCTGAAGCGATGAGAGCGTCAGCCTCTTTCGGACCCCAGCTACGGCGCTTGTAAGGGCGAGCCCGGTGGTGGGTCTTAAGGACTGGGTCGACCACCGCCCAGGCGGCCTCAACCGCGTCCTCACGTGTGAAGAGTGCTCCGTCGCCGACCATGGCGTTGCCCAAAAGCCGCTCGTAAGGCGGTTCCTCATTCGGCTGCTCTTCGAACAGATAGAGCTCTCGCTCGTGGCCGACAAACTCCTTGCCTGCACGCTTGACGCGCGCGGCGAGGGCGATGGCCGAGCTCGGGGATAGCCGGAAGCGCAGATAGTTGGCCCTTCCGGTCGCCGACGCCGAGTCGGCGAAAAGCTTCTGCGGCGGCGGCTTCAACTCCACCACGATCTCCGTCGCCGTTTCGGCTAGATATTTGCCGGAGCGCAGGTACCACGGCACCCCCTCCCAGCGCCACGAGTCGATGAAAAGCCGCAGGGCGCAGAATGTCTCGACGTCGGAGTTCTTCGCCACATCCGGCTCCTTCCGGTAGCCGGCGTACTGGCCGCGTACCAGGTCGTCAGGCTTCAGAGGGCGCATGGCTTGAAAGACCTTCGCTTTCTCGCTGTGCACGGCTCCAAAGTCCCGATCGGCCGGCGGCTCCATGGCAAGCAGCGCGACGATCTGGAAGAGGTGGTTCTCGATCACGTCGCGCAGACAGCCGGCGGTTTCGTAAAACGCGCCGCGGTCCTCCACGCCGAAATCCTCGGATAGGGTTATCTGGAAGCTGGCCACGTAGTTGCGGTTCCAGATCGGCTCCAAGAACGAATTGGCGAAGCGAAAATAAAGGATATTCATGATCGCTTCCTTCCCGAGGAAGTGATCGATGCGGAAGATCGAGTCTTGCGGGAACACGGTCTGCGCGACGTGGTTGAGTGCCCGCGCGGACGCGAGGTCGCGTCCGAAAGGCTTTTCGACAATGACTCGCGCATGCTCGGCCAAGTGGCACCGAGCCCTTTGATCACCGTCTCAAAAAGCGAGGGCGGGATGGCGAGGTAATACGCCGGGCGCCGAGCACTGCCCAACGCCTTTTTTATCGCCGTGAACGTGCCCCCGTCGTTATAGTCCCCGCTTACGTAGCTGAGCAGGGACAGAAGATGGCGGAAGGCACGCTGGTTATCGATCCCGCCCGATCGCTTTATGCTGTCCGTCACGCGTTCGCGCAGAGGCGCCAGACTCCACTTCGGAAAAGCAACGCCGATTACCGGAGCCTTGAGGGTGCCCTGTTTCGCCATCGCATAGAGTGCCGGGAAGGTCATCTTGTGGGCGAGATCGCCGGTTACACCGAAGAGCACCAGCGCGTCCGAACCAGACGCGGTCATCAGACGCCTCCCTTCCTGGCGGCAGGCTTGAGCGCAATCGCAACGAGGCCCACGAGCCACGAGGCGATGACGCTGCCGTTCATAACCAACCCCCGCGAAAACCCGCTCGCTGCAAGCCGCTGGCGATGTAAGGGCAGTCTCGCATCAATTGCCACAATAGGCCGGTACGATAGTTTTCGATCATTAAGATAATCGGCCCTTGATTAAGTCCGTAATGCCATGGTGATACCCAGCCACAGGGATTGCCGGATTTCTCCGGATAGGTCGGGTTAAAAGTCGCTTTGAAGCCGTAGGGGTTGAGCTCTGTTAATTTAACTTGGTTAATAAAATAGTCGATCGTTGGCAGCACGATTTCAGGCACGAACGGCAGCGACGTCACCACCGCCCACGGCGCGATGGTGCCGTCGTCTGGCCCATATGGCACGCCTCGTCCCAGGTAACCGAAGAATTGGCGCTCGATGCCGCTCAGCTTAATTGTGTCGGGGCCGGGGCCGTCGCTCGCGGTAATTCCCCAGCAATAGCGACCATAGCCGGCGAACTTAAGCGGGTTGTCGATCGCGTACTGTTGTTGCACATAAGTCACGCGACGGCTGTTCTCGAAATAGTCGATGCCCTGAACGCGCATGAACGCGTCCTGAATGCCGCGAAAATCAATCCAGAGATGTGAGAGCTGGTGCGTGAACAATGGCCCAGCATAAAGATATTCATATCCGTAACGGTGTTCCCACCGGTAAGTGGAAGCCCATGCTGCGTAGCTCTCCACGGGCAGCGGATGCATCGGCGCCCCCAGCCCCAGGATATACAGGAGCATCGCCTCATCGTAGCCTTCCCAACGGAATTTGAGGAATCCGCTCTCGGGTTTCCAGCCGTGCGTAACCGTTGCGCCGCGGTTTTGCGCCCATTGCCAATCCGCGCGGCGATAGAGCGTGTCGGCGAGGGTGCGGATTTCATGCTCGTCAGAAATGTCCGCATCAAAATACACTCCCGCAGTCAACGCACCCGCCAGCAGAAAAGCGCTGTCTATCGTTGTCGAGAAAATGATAATAAAAGCCCTGGTAGCCGGTGGCGTCGGGTTCGGGGCCTTGCGGGCTGTTCCAGAAAAAACGCAGCGTGGTCAGCGTTCGTTCTACCGCTGCGGCACGCGGCATAAATCCGCGTTCGACAGCAACCGGATAAGCGGCGAGCGCGAAGCCGGTGGCGGCAATACTGGCAGGCCAATCCGCTGCGGTTTTGTCGATCACCAGCCCGTTGTCTGGATTCGTCTCATGCAGAAAGTAGCTGAATGATTGGTGCTGAAGCCTTTCCAGCTCAGCTTCGCCGATTGGTTGCCCGCTGCTCACGGTTTCACCTGGAGGCAATCTTCGGCTGCTGCGTGGGCGCCGCCAGCGAAGCACCGACGATGGTCTGTGCTTCGGCCAGGATGCGGCGCAGATGGTCCGCTCCACGAAAGCTCTCGGCGTATATCTTGTAGATGTTTTCGGTGCCGGAAGGACGCGCCGCGAACCATCCACTCGCGGCGATCACCTTCAAACCACCGATGGGTGCGCCGTTGCCAGGAGCCTTGGTGAGGATGCTCTGGATTTTTTCGCCAGCCAGCTCCGCGGACGGTATCTGCTGTGGTGAGAGCTGCGCGAGCATTTGTTTTTGCTCTGGGGTAGCTGACGCCTCAACACGATCGTAAACGGGTTCGCCGAACTCGCGCGTGAGTTCAACGTAGAGCTCGCTGGGATCGCGGCCCATGCGCGCGGTAATCTCCGCCGATAGCAAAGCCGGGACGATGCCGTCTTTATCTGTCGTCCAGACGCTGCCGTCCAGACGGATAAAGGATGCACCCGCACTCTCTTCTCCGCCAAAGCCAAGCGAGCCGTCGAGCAAGCCATCCACAAACCACTTGAAGCCGACCGGTACTTCGTAGAGCTTCCGGCCGAGCTTCGCCGTGACTTGGTCGATCATTCGGCTGCTTACTACTGTCTTTCCAACCGCCGCGTCCTTGCCCCACTTCGGTCGATGCTGGAAGAGGTAGAAAATGGCGACCGCAAGGTAGTGGTTGGGGTTCATCAATCCGGCCGTGCGGGTGACGATGCCGTGCCGATCAGCGTCGGTATCGCAAGCGAAGGAGATATCGTAGCGATCCTTGAGGTCAATTAAGCTTTGCATTGCGTAGTGCGACGACGGATCCATGCGAATCCGACCGTCCCAGTCGACGGTCATGAACCGGAATGTCGGATCGACGACCTCATTCACGATAGTGAGATTCAAACGATAGCGCTCGGCAATCGAGCCCCAATAGTGAACTTCGGCGCCACCCAGCGGATCCACGCCCATATGGATATTCGCGCCGCGAATCGCGTCCATGTCGAGCACGCTGCCAAGATCGCTTACGTAAGCGTTGAGAAAGTCATGCCGGTGCGTGGTCGAAACACGCCGGGCCTGTTCGAAAGAAATTCTTTTCACGCCCTGGAGGGCGCTTTCCAGAAACACATTGGCCCTGGCTTCGATCCATCCTGTGACGTCGTTATCCGCCGGCCCGCCGTTCGGCGGGTTGTACTTGAAGCCGCCGTTGTCGGGAGGATTGTGCGAAGGCGTGATGACAATGCCGTCCGCCATTCCTGTCTCGCGGCCGCGGTTGTAACTGAGTATTGCGTGAGAGATCACAGGAGTGGGCGTGTATTCGTCCTTTTCCGCGAGCCTGACTTCCACACCGTTGGCCGCCAGCACTTCGAGCGCGCTGGCACAAGCCGGAACTGACAGTGCGTGCGTGTCAATGCCGAGGAACAGCGGGCCGCCTATGCCCTGCCGCCTGCGGTACTCACAAATGGCCTGGCTGATGGCCAGCACATGCCATTCGTTGAAAGTGTTTTCGAAGGCGGAGCCACGATGCCCCGAGGTGCCGAACGCAACCCGCTGCGCGGCGATTGACGGATCGGGTCGCTCAGCGTAATACGCAGTCACCAGTTTCGGAACATTGACCAGCATCGAGGACGGGGCAGGTTTGCCTGCCAGGGGACTTATTTTTACAGCCGCATCTTTTGCGTTACTCATTCAGCACCTGTGATGCTTGTGAGTGAAGACTTGGTGCGGCGCCAGCCACCTTGGCGTGCTCTCGGCCTTCACCTCATCTTCCGTCTTGCCGAACGCCAGCGCTTCGATTCCCAGTGACTCGCTGTTCTTCCCGACGCGACAGGGCTCGACACACCCCCGACCCAAGAGAGCGAAAAACCCGATCGACCGCCTACGAATGGCGGAACAAATAGCCGCACGGGACAGGAGACGAGCACGTGCCCTCACGGGCGCTTCTTAGTGGATGTCGGGCATCACCTCTTTCGCGAGATTCCGGTTGTTGCTTGTCGGCCGCCATCCCCGGCAGCACCAGCAACACCATGTGCGTGATACGGGCCGGTTCCTTATTGTTTCACTTCTAACGACACATTATTTCAGATTCAGTTTCTTGCCGGCGTCGAATGCTTTTACCAGTCGTTTGCTTCTCGGTGGCTCACACTTAAGCCGTAGACCCTCTCGTCTGTTGGGATAGAGTTATCTGCCAGGAAACCTGGAACCGGCGCTTAGCCTTCGGTCCCGTGCAGTGCAAGCTCCGCGGGGTGTGTCGTCTGTATGATATCCCTGGCCTTGGCCACTTCAGCTGCCGTGCCGTGAGCCAGGCGAATGAACTTGTCAGCCTTGAGCGCTGACTCGTATTTCATGACGCTGTCTTTAGGAATACCGATGCTGTAGAGCCCCGCCCCGACCGCGCTCAACCCGCCCATCACCACCGCGCCTTCG
>JBEKJC010000128.1:0-3104 GCA_050011435.1 Binataceae bacterium (SeqCode) | reverse complement strand
GTCGTTTGATCGCTCGATGATCCTGCTCCAGGATGTTGTTCAAATATTGCACCGGTCGATGCCGGCAACGCCGGTGCAGGGTTCCGTCCGCTTTCACTGCGGCAATCGCCGCGCCGTAGCCGGATGGAAGCCAGATACTGGCGGGCTTGCTGGGCCCGGGGGAAATTTTTGGATTCGTAAAGCTCTGCGACTTTAAGGGGCATCCGGCGCAAGCGTTTCAATCGCGAGCGCGAACGCAAGTACAGTTAGGTCTGATAACGCGGGATCGCGTCTGCAAGATGCTAAGCCGGCTTGAACCGCCGCTGCTCGTCCATCTAATGCAGGAGATGACCGCCGCATGGAGTTCGTTTACCCATTACTGGGTGCGGTTCCTGGGCATGAATTACGACCAGCGCCTGGAGACCGTGCTGGGTGAGCTCGCGAAGAAATTCGGCATCCGGGACGCGCGCGGTATTCTACTGGTTCCGGAATTCGGACACAGCGATTTCGCTGAAATGGTAGGCTGCTCGAGGCCGATGGTCAGCCGATTGATCGGCGAAATGATTTCGGCCGGCAGCCTCGCACAAGACGGAAAGCACTACATCATCACCGACGATTCACCATCAGTTCTGCACCGTCCCTAATGGTCGATTCAGATTTAGCTGTTCGGATCGCCGAACGTTCGGCTTGGGGGGATGCTGGAGAGACTGAGTTGGTGTTGAAGGAGGTAAATATACGAGGCATCTTTCAGCGAATAGCCTTATGAAAGTCGGGATCCATCACGATCTCGTTGGCCAGTTGATCGAGCATCCTTGCGACAATTTTTCCGATAGCCTTCGCCATGCTTCAACAGATCGGCTATCTGTCGCCAGCGTTCCGTAGAGGTATTCGTCAACTTCGCGTCCCAGCTTGTAATTGGCGGCTCCGACACTACCGACACTCTCGGCCGAGCGAAGATCCTGCACCTTCGTCAGACCAATCTGCGCGGCGCCGATGGTTGGGGTGGCGCGCGAAGCGGACCACGATCAAGTCGAGAATTTACGGCGCGGGGGGCGAGGTCGGGGCAGCCGGGCCGAGGCTTTGTATGAAGGCGGACATGAGTCATTGCGTATTGTGCCAAGGGACTGCATTCTTCAGACCTCGAGGTTTTTGTGGAATACAGCTTAAAAGCCTTATTGCGGATGCGGCAGAGTCAACTGGACGAGGTATTTAGAGGGAGTTCCGCTGGCAAGATTCCTGATGGCAGATTTAGAGGCACCTTTCTGGTTGCGCCCGGAACTGTGTTGACTTCGGTAACGTCGGAATTGATCCGGACTATGGTGTGGCAAGGGAAAGTCCTTGACGCTCAGCATGGTCGGGTTAAAAACCTCGTCTTGCCATTTGGCTTCGAATCGGTGTCGGCGCGAGTTTACAAGGCAGGGAGTTGGTTCGACGGTAAGGAATGTATCGTGTTCGACTGTTCGACAAATCTTTTACGTGCCGTCGGAGTGCGCGACGAAATACGGGAAATCACGAGCGCAGTGTATCTTGGCAAGGTGTACATTGCGGGAATGCGTATGCCTGATTTCCTGCTTGAGCGCGAGGAACCGCCAGGTAACTGACGGTCATTACGTCATGCCGAAGGAACACCACGCGCTTGGAACAACACAGGCACCATAGGGTTGTTGAATTCCGGGTCGGCACCGCATCCTGGACCGACCCGTCGCTAGTTAATTCAGACCTGTTTTACCCACTTTCGGTTCGAAGTGCCGAGGGGCGGCTGCGCTTCTATGTGGAACGGTTCAACACGGTCGAGGTCGATTCGACCTACTACGCACTGCCGTCGGAACGTAACGCAAGGCTATGGGCAGAACGAACGCCCGAGGGTTTCCTCTTCAACATCAAGCCATTCGCGCTCATGACCCAGCACCCTGCGGAAATCGCGCGCCTCCCAAAAGAGTTGAGCGAGATGTTGCCAATCGTACAGCACAAGGAGCGCCGGCTGACGCGGCCCTCGCCTGAGGTCGTTGATAGAGCATTTCAAATGTTCTGGAGCGCGTTGGCTCCTGTCGCTACTGAAAACTCCGAAAACGCTGAAAAGTCTAGAGTTTCGGGTTCCGCCGCCATAGTGTTCTGGGCATGCTTGGACATGCGCGTTCCGTCGTCGCGGCTATTGCTCGCCGTTTCCGCAGTCGGGCCGTTCTGGAATTGGAGAACCTCGCCCTCCGTCACCAGCTGCATGTTCATCGCCGCCAGCGACCGGGTCGGCCCCGGCTGTTTACGATCGACCGGTTGCTCTGGGTCTGGCTTTACCGATTGTGGCCGCGCTGCCTGGACACAATGGTGTTGGTCAAGCCAGCCACCGTCGTCCAATGGCACCGTCACGGCTTCCGCCTGTTTTGGCGCTGGCGTTCGCGATCCGGACGGCCGTCAGTGGATAGCGAGGTTCGCAAGCTGATCCGAGAGATGAGCGTGGCCAACCCGCTCTGGGGTGCGCCCCGGATCCATGGCGAACTGCTCAAGCTCGGCATCGAGATCAGCCAAGCGACAGTTGCCAAGTACATAATGCGAAGACGAGGGACACCTTCGCCGACCTGGCGTAGCTTTCTCCGCAGTCAGGCCGCCGGCATCGCTGCGATCGACATGTTCGTCGTGGCGTCCGCCTCGTTTCGGCTGCTGTATGTGATGATCATTCTGACCCACGATCGCAGAAAGATTGTGCGGTTTGATGTTACGCGGCATCCGACCGCAGGCTGGCTAGCGCGACAGGTAACCGAAGCGTTCCCGTGGGATACCGCTCCGCGCTATCTGCTGCGCGACCGGGACGCTTCGTACGGCGCGGAATTCCGCAGGCAAGTCGATGCGATGGGAATCAGCGAGGTTGTCAGCGCGGCCCGATCACCGTGGCAGAATGCATATGTCGAACGCGTGATCGGTTCGATTCGTCGTGAGTGCCTCGATTACATCGTGATCTTCAACGAGCGCCATCTCCGTCGCGTCCTCTCTTCGTACGCAGACCACTACCACCGCAGCCGCACGCATCTTTCACTCGACAAGGATTGTCCGGACCCGCGCCCGGTCACGCCAGCAAGGAGCGGGAGAGTCGTCGCCTCCCCGCAAGTCAATGGCTTGCACCACCGCTACGA
>JBEKJC010000127.1:0-3548 GCA_050011435.1 Binataceae bacterium (SeqCode) | reverse complement strand
CAGACGATCCGCCGGAACTCCCATTCCGCCAGGCAAAATGAACACACCAGAGATCGCTGGCCGCCATCTCCCAACGGACGCAGAACGCCCAGGCCCGGTTTCCGTTTGCAAAACGGACAGAGATACGGCGTCGGCCCGCTCCATCGCATATTTGTGCGTGACCGAATGCCAGCCGCGTAAGGCTGAAGAAAGGCGCGAGCGAAAAAATCGTTAGGACCCGGCGGCAGCGTCGCAGTCTCGGTCTCGTTCCAGAAAACCGTCAGCAATCGGAAATGTGAATCTTCGCCACCGTGGCGCAACTCGCGCGCAGCTTCGCGAAGCGGACCCGGACCGTTCGCTTCGACCACCGAAAGGAATGGCCCGAATCGTCCAGCCAAGTCTGGAGGGAGGGGACGCGCAAACGGCTCCGGGTCTGACGCAACATCGCCAGCCCCAACACTCGCTCGTCCGCCCGATCGGCTGAGTTCCCCGTAGAAATTTTCCTGAAAGCGCGCGACCGTCACATAGAAGCGCAGAATTTCCGCCGCAAAGCTGTACTGGGCGCCAAGTTCCTCCGCCCGTCGAATCCGCCGCTGCCATTCGTTCTGCGTCATGCTGCGATTAGAGATCGCCCGATTATCGTCCCTGTGGCCCGCCCCGCAATGCCGGGCATCATCCTTGGAGGCAAGGCTGCCGACCAACCGGGGACATTATTATTCTATTGTGTCGTGGATATCTAAGGCTTGGTGGTGGTTCGGTTCCAAGTAGTCACGGCGAGTATCGACGATAGCAGAAATAACCATTGCAGTTCTGCAGGTTTGTGATGGTCCATCGTGCGACCTTTAGCGCAACTGGCAAGGTCCCCGAGCCTTGGGCCTCACGCCGCTCACCAACAGATGCCGTCGTACTTGCCATTCTCGCTCCTTCCCTCGATGATCCTCACGAAATCCACTAGGAGTTGACCCTCACGTAGTCGCTCCGGCACTCTCTTGAAATCCGGATCCTTGGTGCCGATCACGACGGTCTGAGCGTGGTTGAGCACGGCGTCAATGTCGCTGACCATCAGTTTGGATATATGCGGAATGTGGTTGAGGATGAAATCCCGATTCGCGCCAACCAGACTGGCAATATTCACGTTCTTGTCATAGATGCGCAGGTCGTAGCCTTTGCCGATGAGGCGCTCGATGATTTCAATCATGGGGCTTTCGCGCAGATCGTCCGTTCCCGCTTTAAAGCTGAAGCCCAAGACCCCGACTCGCGTGTGCCCCTTTTCCATAATGAGTTGCAGGCCCCGAGTGATCTGCATTTCATTGCTCGCGAGAATGGAAGTGAGAATCGGCAAATCCAAATCGTGCATTTTCGCCTGATAGGACAATGCGCGAAGATCTTTGGGCAAACACGAGCCTCCGAATGCAAAACCGGGCAGCAGATAAGCGGAAGAGATGTTGAGCTTGCGATCCTGGCAGAAGATGTTCATTACCGCATGGGCATCGATGCCGAAAGACTTGCACAAATTGCCGATTTCGTTGGCGAAACCGATCTTCAGCGCATGCCAGCTGTTGTCAACGTACTTGACCATCTCAGCCGTCTCTAGATCCGTCCTGATCAGCGGCGCCTCGAGTTTTTCGTAAAGCTTGGTCAGCATGTCACCGCTGGCTTTATCCAATTCGCCGATCACCGTCTTCGGCGGCGAACGGAAGTCTTTCACCGCCGAACCCTCCCGCAGAAATTCGGGGTTGTTGCAGACGCCGAAGTCAACCCCGGCCTTTTTCCCGGAGAACTCTTCCAAGGTGGGAATCACGATGCTGCGCATCGTGCCCGGCAAGATGGTGCTGCGGATGACGACGGTGTGGCGAGTTGTC
Source organism: Binataceae bacterium (SeqCode) (assembly GCA_050011435.1). Taxonomy (GTDB): domain Bacteria; phylum Desulfobacterota; class Binatia; order Binatales; family Binataceae; genus JADMIL01. The sequence continues at coordinate 1,707 of JBEKJC010000127.1, read as the reverse complement.
TTAGTCTTGAGCGCTTGGCCGATCTGTTCACAAATCCGCCGAATGTATCTCAGGTCGAGGTTGCCGTTGGCCTGGCTTGGTGTGCCGACGCAAACGAAGGACAATTCCGTCTCGCGGATCGCTTGGACTGGATCGCTGGTGGCGCGCAGTCGGCCGGCTCGAGCAGTGGCGGCGACGAGCTCACCGATGTCCACTTCAACGATGGGAGATTGGCCACGGTTGATCAGGTCGACTTTGGTCGGGAGCGAGTCGATCCCGACGACTTCATGTCCATCATGGGCGAGACACCCCGCCGAAACTGTGCCGACATAACCCAATCCGAAAACGCTGACTCTCAAGGTGGCCTTTCCCGTGTGGCTATCAGGCCTCGAAATTGTGATCTGCTAATGCGTAGTTTCGGTTCGACAGCCCGGCGAGCCGTTATACCCTGACTTCGCGGGCCGCGTCACTTCGTCTTCGTCTTTCCCGCAGTCAGTCCAAAGACCTGCAATTGCTGGTTGCTGGCCACGAAGACCATACCGTTCGCCACTACTGGGACCAGATTCGCATTGCCAGTCGTATTCGGCCAGTTACCCGCAGCCGCTTCGAACAACTTCTTCATTGTGCTTCCGCCCGAATCCGGATTAAACGCAAACAGACTAATCGGCGCGCCATTATTGTTCGTCGTCGGGCGCGATACTGCCCAAATGATTGGACTGGCTTTACCGTTTGAGGAAACCGAGGTGAAAAATCCCGGATCCTGCAACTGACCGCTGGCACTACCTACCCCAGCAAACATCGCCACCAGCGTCAACGCAACCGTCGGCGATGTCTGCACCTTCCAGACTCTCACTGTATTGCCGCCGCTGCTCACCACCCGTCCTAATCCGTCCGAAGGATCCACGAAATACGACTGTCCACACCAGCAATGGCCCACCAGGTAGCTGCCCAGCACATTATTCTTCTTCGGCGAGTATCCACCTAGATTGTCTTCATTCATTAGATACATCGTGCCAAATTTACCAGCTGCCACCGCCAGATGCGGCATCGATCCCGGCTGATCGGGTAGCACCAGCACTCCGCCCGAGCCGAAATCATTGTCCTGTCGATCGAGGGCCTCCTGATTGCTTGGGGTAAACAAGTCCAGCACCGTCGTCAGCGTGGAAGAGACCTTGACCACGCTCTCCTGAATGTTGGTGACCCCATCATATGTGGTCCCGGAAGGATCCGAATTCCCGGTCGCGAAGAGGATGTTACCCTCATCATCGGTGGAGGGCCCATACCCCGACATCCAGATCGACGACAGAAAGAAGGCACTCGGCGAAGCAGCAGCCAGCCCCGCGAAAGATTCGCCCCATAATCGCAGAAGCTGCCAAACCCCGCATAGATGCTGCCGTTCGCGAGCAATAACCCCGGACGCTGCCGCTGGTACGTCGCGTTGAAAGCGAATGTCGTTCCATCGGTCAGACTATGCGACGCCGTCACCACCTGCGGTGTCACCTTATCGGTCAGGCTCCCCAGATCGAGCGCGTGAAGACGGTAGGCCGGCCCACTCGGATCCTGCGTATAAACCATCACGTACAACGTGTTGCTGGTCAGGTCAATCACCGGCGTCGAGTTGATGCCTACATTCGGCCCGTTGTTGTTGCATCCCAACGGCATCGGCACCGGCGTTCCAAAGTTCGGACTCAGCAGCACCGTCCCGCTGTGAACGTCGATGGCATATAC
>JBEKJC010000126.1:0-3353 GCA_050011435.1 Binataceae bacterium (SeqCode) | reverse complement strand
AGCCATGAAGAAAATCCTGAGCAGGATGAGCCCTACATCTTCCATTTTCCAGACGGCAACGCTTCCATTGCCAGAATGCTGGTGCGCTCCCTGGTGCCCGGTGCTCTTCCTGGCCACACCATGGAGGACATCGTCACTGCCCGGGCAAACTATGCTCGCCTGGATGATGCCTCCTCCACAGTTCGCATTCGCCTGAATAGTACCGCGGTGAGAGCCCGGCACATCGGGGATCCAGACCAAAACCCAGATCCAGCAATGGCGAAGGAAGTCGAAGTAACCTACGTTCGCGGCGGACAGGCGCACCGCGTCCGCGGCGCGAATTGCGTGCTCGCTTGCTACAACACGGTCATTCCCTATTTATGTCCGGAGATGTCAGACAAACAAAAGGAAGCTCTCGCTTACTGTGTGAAGGCTCCTCTGGTCTACACGAACGTGCAAATCGGCAACTGGCAAGCATTTCAGAAACTCGGCCTGAGCGCGATCTACGCTCCGGGAGCATACTTCAGCAACGTTACATTGGATTTCCCGGTTTCCATGGGCGACTATCGCTACCCTAGGTCGCCGGATGAGTCCTGCCTGCTTCACCTTCTTCGCACCCCCTGCGAGCCTGGCCTGAATTGCAAGGACCAGTACCGGGCGGGACGATGGGAACTCGTCAACACGAAATTCGAAACCTTCGAGCGCCAGGTACGAGATCAACTTGGTCGCACACTCTCAGCCGGCGGTTTCGATCCCGCTCGCGACATTCAGGCAATTACGGTCAACCGCTGGCCTCACGGATATGCCTACGAATACAACGCATTGTTCGAGCCGCTCGACCGGCCGGCGTCCGAACGTCCGTGTGTGATTGGCCGGCAGCCCTTCGGGAGAATCAAGATTGCGAACTCGGACGCTGACGGTCATGCCTACACCAATACCGCCATCGATCAGGGCTATCGCGCCGTGCGCGAGATCGTCGGAGCGTGAGTCTAGGAGAACTGGGAATATGGACCCGTAGAGCCAAGACATAGAGCCAAGACTCCGTAAGAGATGCACCGACGGGTTGAAGCAAGAAGGGCTTCAACGGCGTTCTTAGAAGAGTTAACTGCGCTGCGGTTGCCATCCGTTCACCGCCGCAGGCGCTCCGCTGTTAAGGTATTTTGCTCGGCACAGGCCTTCAGCCATAGCCCGAGAAAGTCGCGGAGTTCATCCGGTGGCTGGAGCCACAATTGCGCCGCCGTCTCCCGCCAGATGGGACGCACCAGGATGGTGAGGCCGCGGCCCTGCATGGCCTGAAAAGCGGATTCGTCGGTGGAGTCGTCGCCCAGATAGGCCACCGGTGTGCCGGGATTGATTTCACCGAGAAAAGCACGAACCGCAATACCCTTGTCGGCTTCGGAAGGGCGAATTTCCACCCCACCGTCGAAATTCAACAGATCGAGCCCGCTGTTTTCCGCAATGGGGCGCCAACCCACCAAAACGCTGGACCGAATATCCTCCGCGTCGCTTGCGCTGAGCCCACGCCAATGAACGGCAATGCTTCCGGCCTTGAACTCCGTGACGTGGCGCAGTTGCAGGTAGGCGAGCCAGCGATCGGCATCCGACAAGCCATTGAGCGTTCGATCATCGAGGCGAGGCATCTCCATACTCCCATTTGTCCTCAGGCGCTGCAGCCCATGGATTCCCCAAACTTCGGGACGTGGATGAATATTGAGAAGCGGGAGAATTTCGCCCGCTTCACGCCCGGAGACGACAATCACTCGCGTCCGGCCGTTGCGTACGATCTCTTGTAGCAGGAGCAAGACTCCGGGATATGGGTATGCCTGATTGCGATCGGCATGGAAGGGCGCCAACGTTCCGTCGTAATCGACCAGCAACACCGCCTGCGATGCCTGGGCGAGAGTTTGCAGAAACGGCGCGATCTGCGATTCCACTTCTGGCCTCAACCGGGTTGCTCCTTTCCTTTTCTTGACGGCTGGCGAACCTCGAAATGAACCTCGAAGTCAGACTGCATGCAACTTGGCGCGTGATTTCTCCTGCGCGTCCTCGGGCGCATCCAAGCGGACCTCGCAAAGTTCGGTGATCAGGTTTCCGGCCCAGCGGTAAATGTTGTTCTCCTTAATGATCTTACGCATGCGGTGCATACGCAACTGTTTGTCTTCCGGCTCCATCTCTAAAGCGGCGCGGATCGCGTCGGCGGTCTGATCGATGTCGTAAGGATTCACCAGCAAGGCGTCGCGCAGTTCGCGGGCCGCTCCCGTGAACTGGCTGAGGATGAGAACGCCGCGTTCATCGCGGCGCGCGGCGAGAAATTCCTTGGCTACGAGATTCATTCCATCGTGAAGTGAAGTCACCAGGCAAAGATCGGCGGCGCGGTAATAGGGCTCGATTTCCTGATGGCTGTGCTGGCGCTTAAGGAACACAATGGGCTTCCACTTGCCGCTCTGGAAGCGCCAATTGATGCGCTCCGCCTCAGCTTCCACTTCCGCCAACAAGTCGTGATAACGCTTGATGTGGGTGCGGCTGGGCGCTCCGATCTGCACGAACGTGAATTTTCCCTGATAGCTGGGATATTTCTCGAGGAACCGCTCAATCGCGAGGAACCGCTCCAGAATTCCCTTGGTGTAGTCGACGCGATCGACCCCAATCCCCATGAAGGTTGCTTCCACGCCCAGACTCCGCAGGAGAGCCGAACGTTCGAGATAGCTAGAGCCCTGGTTGTTGTTTCCGGCGGCATCGTCGCCGCCGAAGGCAACACTGATGGGAAAAGGCCGGACCATGGTGCGGTGGTCCTGGCGGAGGACGGAAAAGTGCTCCCAGTCCACGCGCGACTCGACCACGCGGTCGACGGTCTCCAGAAAGTTGTTGCAATGCGACTGAATGTGAAATCCGATCAGGTCGGCGCCGAGCAAGCCATCCACCAACTGGCGCTGCCAGGGGCAAATGCCAAAGGCTTCCGGATTCGGCCACGGAATATGCCAGAAGATGGCCACGCGGGCATCCGGCCGCTTGTCCTTGAGCAGCCGCGGCAGTAACGCGAAGTGATAGTCCTGAACCAGCACCACAGGCTTCGCGACATTCTCGATTTCCTCGAGCACGGCGGCCGTAAACTTGCGGTTGACATCCTGGTAGTACTGCCAATCGTCCGCCCGAAAAAGCGGGCGCGTGTGCGCGATGTGGCAAAGCGGCCACAGCCCTTCATTGGCAAAGCCGTAGTAGTAACCTTCTTCTTCCTGTTTGGTTAACCAGACGCGGCGCAAGCTGTAGCGGGGATCCTCGGGAGGAACGCGCAAGCGGTCGGCAGCGTCCACGACTTCGGCGTCGGCATTGCCGCTGCCGTGCGCGATCCAGGTGCCATCGCAGGCGTTGAGCAC
>JBEKJC010000125.1:0-3415 GCA_050011435.1 Binataceae bacterium (SeqCode) | reverse complement strand
CGACCCGGATGCATTCGTCAAGCTCTTGCGGCGCATCGAAAATGGCGAATCTTTCCGCGATTCCTTCCACGTGAGTTACGCCGCAAATCCGCTGGAGCCATGGCAAAATTTCGTCTCGCATCTCTCGAAATGAATCCTCGGCGTCGTAGGAACGACGACCGTTTCAAACTGCGTACGGTCCGAGAGGTTGGCGGATCTTAGCGATCCCAGCCTACAGGCGGGATATCAACGTTTTCTCGTCGATCCATTCGCATATGCGCGGAAAGACATCGGCCCGCTCCAGAACGAGGTGGCCGCCGCCAGGAACGCTCACGAAAGTTTTCGGCTCGTTGGCGAGTGCGAACAGTCGCCTGGCGGAGCTTATCGGAATGACGTCGTCCATCCGAACGAGCTTTTCGCTCGTGAACAGCGGCGGGTGGCATTGTCACGTTGGGCGAACACAACCGATTTCGGTGTCGTGTTGACTCTCTGGGCGCCCGCGTAAGACGTTGATTTCGTATCGGACGCTCGGCCGCAAACCGCCCCTATTGACAAGTAAAACTCGCCAACGTGACAATGCCTCTGCGCGCGTTCAAGTTGTGCTATGCCATCGGCGATAGCCTCAATATGCGGGAGAGCACAACGGTGAAAGCAAAGCAGCTAGACCCTGACAAGCTGCGGCTTCCAAAGCCTCCCCACCCCGTGAATCGGCGCGAGCCGCTTCCCTGGCAATGCCCGAAGTCCTCGAAAGAAGATCCGAACGCTGCCGCGCGGGTCCAAGCAATTCTCGAAAGCCCCAGTTATCGTCGGGCCGACGCCGACCTCGACTTCCTCGCGCGGGACAGCATGAGGGGCGTCCGCCTGCAGATCGACTATTTCAAGCCCGAACTGCTGTTTGAAGAGCACCGCATTCGCCACACGATCGTGGTCTTCGGAAGTACGCGGATATGCGAACCAGCTGCTGCACAACGTAAGGTGGATATGTTGAAGGCGGCGTTGGCGGCCGACACTGACAACAATGACTTGGCTCGACGCTTGGCAATTGCCGGGCGTATCCTCGCCAAGAGCCAATATTATGAAGTTGCCCGAGAATTCGGTCGCCTTGTAGGCGCGGCGCACCAAACCGCCAATGGGCAGCAGAGGGTTGTCGTGACCGGCGGCGGCCCTGGAATCATGGAGGCCGCCAATCGCGGTGCGTTCGACGTCGGAGCCAAATCGGTCGGTCTCAACATCAGCCTGCCCCATGAGCAATATCCCAACCCCTACATCACGCCAGATCTTTGCTTCAACTTTCATTATTTCGCCATGCGCAAACTCCATTTTCTCATGCGAGCAAAGGCGCTGGTCGCCTTTCCTGGGGGGTATGGCACCTTCGACGAACTGTTCGAGGTGCTGACGCTCGTACAAACACGCAAGATCAAGCCGATCCCGGTCGTCTTGGTGGGCGAGAGCTACTGGCGCCAGGCCGTCAATCTGGATTTCCTGGTCGACGAAGGCGTCATAGATCAGGAAGATCGAGAATTGTTCTGGTTTGCTGAAACGGCCGAGGAGATATGGAACGGCATATTGCATTGGCACGATATCAGCGGCGAGCCCTTGCAGGTTGCATGAGAGGCGGATCATCGCATAGCTAAGGAGAATCCCTTGAAATTATCATTTTACGGTGCCGATCTTAGCGTCACCGGCTCGTGTCACATGGTCGAGTGTGCCGGCAAGCGGATCCTGATCGACTGTGGGATGTACCAAGGTAGCCATGAACTGGACGAGGAGAATTCGCAACCGTTCGGGTTCGATCCTGCCAGCATCGACTATGTCTTGCTGACCCATGCCCATCTTGATCATTGTGGCCGGCTGCCGCTGTTGGCCAAGAGAGGGTTTCACGGTGAGATCATCGCGACGGCGGCGTCGCGGGAGTTGGCGCGGTTGGTAATGCTCGATGCAGCCCATCTGCAGGAAGAAGATGCTCGTTACCAAGCCCGTATTGCCGCGCAAGGCAGTTCCGCGGGTCAGCCCATAGCGCCGCTCTATTCAGTCCTCGATGCTTTGAACTCTTTCGACCACTTCGGACGGACGGCGGTTTACGATGAGCCAATCGAAGTCGCTGATGGTGTGCGGGCCACCTTCATCAACGCTGGTCATATCCTTGGTTCGGCCAGCATTTATCTGCAGCTGACAGAAGGGTCGCAGCTGTCCACCGTGCTATTCTCCGGAGACCTTGGCAAGTCTAGCGGCCCTTTGCTGTCCGATCCCGCGAAGCCCCCGGCCGCAGCCACCGTGGTGATGGAAACCACTTACGGTGACCGGTTGCACAAGCCCTTGGGGCCGTCCGTCGAGGAGTTCTATGACGCCGTGACGGATACCTTCAGGCGTGGTGGAAATGTCGTCGTTCCCACCTTCGCATTGGAGCGAGCGCAGGAACTGCTTTATTTCCTCAGCCTGGGCATCGACAATGATCGGTTGGCGAAATCGACGCAGGTTTTTGTCGACTCTCCCATGGCGATCTCCGCCACAGAAATCCTGCAGCATCATTTGGAGGGCTTACGGCCGGAAATCGCGAACCTCATTCGAGCGGGACACGATCCGTTTCATTTTCCCGGATTGCACTTCACACGCGAAAGCGCCGAGTCGGTCGCGATAAATAGCATCCATGGCGGGGCCATAATCATGGCCGGCTCGGGCATGGGCACTGGCGGACGCGTGCGCCACCACCTCCAACACAACCTAGGTCGCGAGGATTCGAGTGTCGTGTTCGTCGGCTACGCAGCCATTGGGACTCTCGCACGCCGTATTATCGACGGCGCCAAACAGGTGAATATTTTCGGCGAGAATATTGCGGTTCGGGCTCACATCTACACCATCAACGGGTTCTCCGCCCATGCGGATCAGGCCGACCTATTGGCTTGGCAAAAGCAAACCGGTGCGAAACGCACGTTCCTTGTTCACGGCGAAGAAGATACCATGAGGAAGTTCGCGGCGCATCTTACCGACACTCGTGTCGAAATGCCGAAGCCGAATCAAGTTTTTGAGTCGTGAGCCGGAGCCTCCACGGTCTTCGTGCCGAGCTCAGAGGCTGAAAATAAATATGCGCGGGGGCTTTGGTGGCGGCAAAAGCAGCGACTGGTCGAGGCGGATATGATGCCGGGCCAAAGGGCTTGGTAGTTGGGATGCGCGTCGTTGGAATAGCCTGGGGAGTTTGGCGGATGGCGCAAGAGTGATGTGGAGCGCGGCGCGCCGCGCGTTCTTGCCCCATCGGCTTCAGGAAGCTCAACTGCCTATGTCCATCTTTCCTGCCGTCGCGCTTTTGCTCAGCGTTCGCGCGCCTCAAATCGCGATCAGACGCCAGCCGCACACCATGTTGTGCGTCAAGCCGTGCATGAGCGCGATTGATTTGACCTTGTCCACGCCGCACACGAGAAACTGCCGCAGGCCGCGATTG
>JBEKJC010000124.1:0-3569 GCA_050011435.1 Binataceae bacterium (SeqCode) | reverse complement strand
TCAACGCGACACCGCGTGGTGTTTACTAACTGAGTTCACCCAATCGGAAAGTCTTCGAAAACATGCGCTCGCAGTGGAGGCTTGCATGCGCGCTTACGCCTGCAAAGCTGGAGCCGATGAAGAATTGTGGGGTATGGTCGGCCTTCTTCATGACTTCGATTATGAGAAATATCCGAGCACCGAAGACCACCCCTACAAAGGCTCCGAGATTCTGAAGGACCGCGGTTATTCCGAGGCAGTGCGCCGCGCCATCATGTCGCACGCCGAGTACACGGGCATTGCGCGCCTTTCGCCCCTGGAAAAGACCCTCTACGCCTGCGATGAACTCACCGGATTCATCACCGCCTGCGCTCTCGTCAAACCGGGAAAATCACTTGCCGAAGTCGAAGCCAAGTCCGTCCGCAAAAAAATGAAGGACAAAGCCTTCGCCCGCAACGTCCACCGCGAAGACATCATCGCAGGCGCCGCCGATCTCGGGATAGATCTCGAAGAGCACATCGCTTTCTGCATCGAAGCGATGAAGGCGATCGCTAAGGAGTTGGGCCTTGAAGGTGGCGCATAGAGCTCAACTGGATGTGTCGGGCAGGGACCACTCCAGCCGCGACGCACGATTCCGCCAAGAAAAAACCCTGCCACCCGGGAGATGGCAGGGTAATTTCCAAGTGCTCGCCGCTTGTTATTTTCCGTAGAAGAAATCGGCGAACGCTTGCGCGTTCGGCGTTCCCACGCCGGTCACGTTGTCCCAGCCCTTCTTCGTGGTCAAGGCTGCAGGATCGTTGCACTTCGTCTCGCCCCAGCCGGGCCCATCGTTATCCAAGCAATCGCTGCCGAACGAAATCACGTACGCAGTAAATCCGGCGAACGGGTAGTCCCATATCGCGCTGACGAAGTTCTTGCCTGCGGCGCCGCCCATTACCTCGTTCGCGTTGTAGTTGTTGGTGCCGGTGGATTCCTGAATCGAGGCGGTCACGTTGTGCTTCGATGTAACCGGAACGATGTCGTAGATAGCTGCCGCCGGTAGTGAATAAAGATACGGCGCAGCCTGACCGAGCGCTGCTCCACCTCCGGCCAGGGCTTCCTGGTTGGCGATGGCCCACAATCCGGAGAACATCGGAGTGGCAAGGCTCGTGCCACCATACACCTGCCACACCTGTGCCGGAATCTGACCCGGAATGCTAATCACGATCGCGGCTCCGGTGAACGGATCCGCGAGCCAGGAGATGTCCGGGAGTTGGCGATATTTGCCCGGGAGCTTCTTTTGGTACGACGGCTTGGGGAAGCCGCCGAGGCAGTTGCCGTTAGAATCCTGGTAAACGCAGTCGCTGGGGCCTCCGCCCGAACCACCATAGAACCCAAAAGGGACCGGCGGATCGGGGACGAACCCCGATTGAGCGAGCAGGGTTTCGTTGGTTCCCCACCCCGCTTGCCAGGCAATCGAGTTATCGGCATTCAGCGCCAGACTTATGCCACCAACGGCGGTAGCCCAGGGAGAATCCGCGGGCGCGTTGACCATCACAATTCCATCGACTGAGAAGTCGCCGTCATCGCCCGTCGCGAAGTTGGTTGAAATGCCCACGGCAGCGCCGATTTCTGAAATCAGGCTCTCCGTTTCCATCTCCGTCGTTGTCGTGTACGCTTCGATCGAACCATAGCTGCCCGAGAGCACGTTGCCCAGACCATAGTTCACGACGTCAAACTCGGCCTCGTTTACATCCTGGAAACCCGGCGACGGCGGAACCACCAGGTTGATGTAGGCGCCCGGCGCGATGGCATGAGACCACTCCACGTCAATGTTGATTTCGGCCTGGTCCCAGTCAATGCACAGACTGGGTGCCGTGTAGATGATGCTGAAGTTCGACGGAGTTAGCTGCGGGAGCCCGAACTGCGCCGAGAATACGTTGGCATCGTCCTGAATCGTAGCCGAACCGCACCAGTCGACGATGGCGATGGTCTGGCCGGTACCGTCGTATCCCTTGTTGTACAAGCCGGTCAGATGGTACGCAGTCTGGATCGCCGGCGGCGTGTAGGCACAGCCCGTAGTCGTCGAATTCATTTTGTTGCCCGAGTATGTGCCGATCGGGAACGAGCCGTTATTGTCGTTGGAGAACGTCTCCGTCTCCGTCCCGGCGAAACACTGCGACGAAAAGAAATCGTCGTTACTCACTGCCACCGGTTTCGCTATCGCGGCCGCAGCCGTCTGGGTACCGCCGATGCTGGTTGGCCGGACGATGTACGGATGCTCGAACTCCCCCCTGTCCAGTCCCGATACGGCTCTCACCAACGCCCCCGCTGCTCCGTCTACATAAGGGTCGCTGGCATTAGCGCGGATCGTTTTTTCGCCAACCTGATAGTTGTTGAGCTGTACCTGAAACGCTTTCTCCACGTCTCCGACCGTGCCTCGCGCTCTGACATAAAAATTGCTGGGGCCCGTCTTCACAACCTTCAGATTGTGGGCGGCAAAAAACTGCCGCACCGTCTTCGCTTCTTGCGCTGTTGGCGCAAAGCGGGCAGCAATATCCTTCTGCTTCAGCCAATGATGGTAGTTAGGAGAACTGCTGTCATAAAGTGACTGTGTCAGCGCATCGAATTGGTTCCGGTTGTGGAGTTGCAGCCAGATGCTTACTTCGATAACCTTGGCCGGATCCTCGGCTCCGAGATTCTTCGCTGTCCGAACGTAACTCGGTGTGTTCTGCGAAACGAGTTTTCCGCCCACAGTACTGGCCGCCAACAGCGCACAACTCATCGCCACCACCACTACGACCGATAGCCATCGAAAACTGCCACCTGCATTTGCTGCCTTGTTCTTCTTGTTCATTAATTCCTCCTGGGAAATTGTGTGAAGTCCGAACTGAACAGCCAATGCACTTACGACGTGCCGGCCGTCCTGATCCAAGACTTCAAAGGTAATGAGAGTTGAGACATGGACCTGAAGTGTCACGGTTGAATGGGGGAGCCCGTGACCACTCCAGCCCGCTGAGCAAGTTCGGCAATGCTAGCCCGTTCTCGCGCGGTTGGCAATGGGTTCGCAAGTTCTTTTGTTTACATCCGTCAAACGGGAAAAGTGTGCACTGCTCTGAAGCAGCATTTGGCCAAGACTCGCACGCCGGTTTTGGGAAGGGCACGACTTCACAGGCTGCGGAAATACCCTTAATATTGTCGTCCTGAGCGAAGCGAAGGATCTGCTTTCCGTCTCCAACTGCTTTCTTTATCGCACCACTTCGGCAATTTTCCCGCTGGCAATCAACTCCGCGACGCGCGCGAAATCCTGGTACATGACGCGGTCTTTCTCCATCGTCGCGCACACTCCGCGGATCGCCGCGTGCGCCTGCTGCAAGGGCTTGGAAGTCTTTAGCGGCGCGAGAAAGTCGAGCGCCTGCGCCGCCGCCATGGCTTCGATGGCCAGCGTGTTGCGCGTGTTCTCAACCACCTTCTTCAGCTTGTTCGCCGCGATCATACCCATCGAGACGAAGTCTTCCTTATTTCCCGACGTCGTAATCGAATCGACCGATGCGGGATGCGCCAGCACTTTGTTCTCGCTCACCAGCGCGGCTGCGGTCACTTGCGGCATC
>JBEKJC010000123.1:0-5133 GCA_050011435.1 Binataceae bacterium (SeqCode) | reverse complement strand
TAGCGCGCACCGACGAAAGGATCGGACGATTAAAATCTATCAGGAACAAGAATCATGAAACCCCAGAGGGTGGGCCAAATCTACGTATCAAAGTGGGCCAGACCGGATTGTCAAAAGCATCGCCGCCTGATTCGTCCCCGATTCCTGCTCAGGGATGGCTGCGTCGCGGCCGCTACGCCGTCGTCTGAAGGTCGCTGGATCGCGGCTCTTCGATCTCGATTAGAGGCTCACCGCTTTTGCGAATTTAATTCCAGCCCGATTCACTAGGCGCATAAACTCGCTAGCAATTCTCGCTGCCGCTCACATTCCGGTTCAAATGGAATTTTTAGCAGCGACAATCGATCGGAATCCGATTACGATCAGCATTGGGAGACCCGAACTTACAACCTCGACCGGATTCGCGGCCTCGACCTCTTCCTGTCGTTTTGGGGGCCCACCCAAATCGCGCATACGATCGTCAGTTGGGAGTTCGACGATGGCCAACACCTCGCGATCTCGATCGAGACACGCAAACAGAAGGGCGAATCATACTCGGCGATCCGTGGTCTCGACCGGCGAGCAAATCGTCAGCCCATTGGCGTCCCCGCGCGATCGCTTTGATGAGCGCGAGATCGGCCAGTGAAGCTGGTGCGCGATTGCGCGGTAGCTCGGCCTGGGTCAGCGCCAAGATCAAGCGAACGCCAATTGAGCGAGGCGTGAATAGTGATTTCAGGATGTACAGCATACCGGCGCCGGTCTTTGCGCAGCATCTGTTCCCGTCCGGGATTGTCTTCCGCAAAAATTCCACGACAGTCAAGCAGCGCGGGGCAGCAGGCTGTACTCGTGATGAAGTCCGTTCAAGACGGGGTGCGCCACCACGCGGCTGGGCCGGTCGAAGCGATACCGCTGGCGTTGCACTTGCGCGGGGCAATGCTGGCGCGGAACAGGAAAGCCGGGTCCTAACGAAGTGTGTGGTCGGCCGCGGTTGTAATGCGGTAGCCATGCCCACAGGGTTCGTCGCAGATGGTCCTCGGTCAACGGAATAATCCAATCGAGGCACTCCCGCCGAAGGGTCCCGATGAGTCTTTCGCAGAGTGCATTCGCTTGCGGGCTCCGCACGGGCGTTGTGATGATCTCAAGGTCGAGGTGCGCGAGCGACGCATCGAATCCGGGGGAGAAGATTGCGTCGCGGTCGTGGAGGATAAATCGATACGCGTGGTCTGACGGGATGGCCTCACGCAGCTGCTGGAGGGTCCAGGCGGCGGTTGGATGCGCGGTCACGTTAAGATGAATAAGCCGGCGCGAAGCGTGTTCCATGACCACCAACACGTAAAACAACCGGAAAGTCGCGCTCGCGACGACGCAGAAGTCACAGGCGATGATGGCCGCCGCGTGATTCTTGAGGAAGGTGGACCAGCGCTGGTCGTGGCGCGGGTTGCCACCGGGCGGGGCCGGCGACTTCCCACGAAGGATTCTCGCTAGCCATCCTGCGGATCAGATGTTGGAGCTCCGGCGGAATCGATGGCCGGCCGGATTGGCATCTCCTGCGCCAGAACAGCTGGAAGCCCTGGCGGTGCCAACCGATGAAGGTCCTCGGCGTCACGACGGGTAGAGCGCCGCGCCAATCGAACCAGCGGCTGAGCCACAGCAGGGTCAAACGCGTTGGATGGGAGATCCGGCGGGGTTTGATTCTGCGTTCCTGGTAGAACGCGAGCTGCTTGCGCAGAAAGAGATTCTCGGCCGCGAGCGAGCTTTTGGATCGCACCCCGAGAAGCAGGAAGCGGAGCAAATCGGCACACAGGTTCAGCCAGAACAGACAGGATTCTATCACGGACCAATTTCCTTGGTTGTCGCTTTACTCCCTTCAAATTCGTCACGATTTCGCCCGTTTCAAGTCACGCAGATAATTTTTGCGGAGCACAAATAGCCGCGACGATGGAACGCGCATGTTCAAGCATGCCGAGAACACTATGGCGGCTGACCCCGAAACTCTAGACTTTTCAGCGTTTTCGGAGTTTTCAGTAGCGACAGGGCGGATATTACCTCGAACACTTATTGGGACTGGGTAATCAATCACATCTACATGTTCCTGCCCGTACAGACGATTGTAGCGAATTTCCTGCAAACGTTCGTAGAGTATCCACCGCGCCAAAAGGCGGCCAGTTTCACTATTGACCAGGTGATGGCGGCGCTACAGCGGCAGGGCGGTAGCCACCAGCGACTGGCCGATAATCGTGCGGTCGTGCAGACGGCTGCACGATGACAATGGTATGTTTCTTCGCGGGAGGGTATTGTTCAAAGCTTGGCGTAGCGCGAGGAAAGGAGAGGAATTCCATTGGGCAGTGTCCTGCGCAAATTTGCTGCGGTCAGCGAATGGCTTCACCGTGAGTTCGTCGCGGCATGGCCGGTATTTATATTTTTCCTGATCAGTTTCTTGCTCCTGTTTTCGATAATCAAGCTGGTCCTTGAAGACTTTTCCATCGAAGTAACCGCATTTTCCAAGGCTGTAGTCGGCGCGCTGTTCGCCGCCAAAGCGGTACTCATACTCGACGAGACGCCACTGGCGCGCCACCTCGAGCAATATCGCAGAATCCTCGCGGTCGCCGTTAAAACGTTTATTTACGGCGCCATCACACTGTTGCTTGGCTTCCTCGAACGACTCCTCGAAGCGCGCCATCGAGTGCACACTTTTGCTGCGGCGACTGATTACGTAGTTGACCACGCAAGTATGTATCGGTTGTTCGCCTGGGCCCTGGGAATAAGTCTCGTGTTCGCAATTTATTTCGCGTTGTTCGAGATCGACGAGTTCTTGGGCAAGGGCGCGCTTTGGACACTATTTTTCGAATCTCCCAGGTCTCTCAAGTCTCAGAAGACTGCGGGCGGTGCGAGCCAGCACTCGAACATTAATGTAGGAAGTGAGCGGTCTTGAAGCGTGGCCCGCTGCAATCCGCACAAGGATCTGGTCGGGCCGAGCACAAATTCGTTCGATCCAAATGCGCGATCAGGGGTGGATCTGGTCGTTTAGCGCTTTGAGCAGCTGTCTCACTTGTGGATCTTCTGGATCAAGTTCATGGAGGCGTTAGGCATACCTCCGAGCCTGAAGTGACTTGCCGGCCTGATCGCAGAATGTTACCAATGCGGCTAGTGTCCCGTCCCGCAAATAACTTTACAATTGCAGCACTCCATTTGAGACTTTATCTGAGCGAAATAAATGGATTTCTGACTCATAGCCAATAAAGTTATCTGCGGGACGGGACACTAGTGAATCGCGGTGATAAGGATGCAATTTGAGATTGCGTTCGAGTGTTTCAATCGCAGTGGCTCAACCGCCGAATTTTCTCGCCGTACTCGGATGCCTCTTTGTGGGCCTGCAGTCAGCTATCGAGAATGGCCACGACCCGGGGCCCAGCGCGAATCATCAATTTGATTGCGACGATGTTGGCATTATTATGTGCCGACGCTTTTTGTGCCACAGGGAACTAAATTGGTGCCCAGGGGCCAAAGTTCAATTGCTCGACTCCGAGATGGATGGTAATAATTTCGCCGACTCTCACGGTGGCGAACGTCTGGGGGGGGCGGGCCGATGCCCACTACGAACATCTTTATCCGATCTCGACGCAGCGAAAAATACCTCCATGACGCGAATGCTCGCGCGACGACCGTGCCATCAGGGTTGCGGTCGTCGAAGACCACGAGCGGTCGCGGCAAGCGCTGGTCTTCCAGCTCGGCACCGCAGGCTTTCAGGTTTCCCCGCATAGCTCTGCCGAAGAATTTCTTAAGGTCTCTGACGCAAGCGCCTTCGATTGTATCGTGGTGGACAATTTTCTGCCGCGAATGAGTGGTTTGCAACTTCAAGCGGAACTGCATCGCACGGCTCCGTTCGCATCGATCGTGTTCATCTCTGGCCATGGCGTCTGTCGCTTGGAATGCATGCGATGAGGAGAGGCGCGGTGGATTTTCTTGAAAAACCGCTCGACGAAGAAGCGTTGCTGAGTTCGATAATTCGTGGCGCCGATCTATCGCGTAAGGGACGTGCGGAGCATGCTCAGCGTATCGAGCTCGAAAGACGCCAGGGGGCGCTCACACCCCGCGAAGGCGAAGTCTTCAAGCTGATCACGAGAGGTCTGTTTAACAAGCAGGTAGGTGCCGACTTGGGAACAACTGAGCGGACCGTCAACGCGCATCGCGAACGCGTGATGAGCAAAATGGGAGCCGATTCGCTCGCCGATCTCGTTCGCATGGCTGGGATCCTCCAGCTTCAATCCGATCGCACTCGATCCGGGCAGGTGATGAATTGACCGGCAGGCCGTCAAGTGACGCGCTTCGATGCTCTGGGCTGCTGCCTCTTTACCAGGGGAAGCGTGAAGGTGAACGTGGCGCCCCGGTCGGGATTCGGCGCCACCCAGATTTTACCGCCGTGGATTTCAACTATCGATCGGGTCACGAGTAAGCCTAATCCCATACCATTGCTCTTGGTCGTAACGAATGGTTCGAAAAGCCGATTAGCGATCGAAGGGTCAATACCCGCGCCTGTATCGCATACGCTGACGCTGGTCCATCCGGGCTTTTCAGGTGCGACCTTGATCGTTACTTCGCGATGGTCGGACGCGGCCTCGGTAATCGCATCGAAAGCGTTCAGGAGCAAATTCATAATGCACTGCTGGAGCTGAATGCGATCGCCGACTATGCTTTGCACGGAAGGAGAGACTTCCGTCCGCACCGCTATATCACGCATTGAAGCTTCGCCGGCGATCATTTGGACCACTTCGACGATCAGCGCGCGCATCCCGATTACCGTTTTTTGCTCGGAATGAGCCTTGAACATGGATCGGAGTCGCCGAATGATTTCAGCTGCCCGTTTGGTGTCTTCAATCGCATTGCTAACGGCCGCCAAAGCCATCGCGGGCTCCGGGTTGTTCCGCGAGAGCAACCGCGCAAGACCTCCCAGGTTGCTCAGGATTGCGCCCAGAGGCTGGTTGATCTCATGTGCAAGCGAACCGACGAGTTCGCTCATCATGTTTCGGCGCGACGCAACCCGGAGTTGAGCGCTAGTTGCTCGCCGGTCCGCTTCTGCCTGCTTGCGTTCAATCGCGCTGCCAAAGAGGCGGGCTGCCAAGCTGAGTTGTTCGAGAAGTTTCGGTGGCCATTCCCGAG
>JBEKJC010000122.1:0-3766 GCA_050011435.1 Binataceae bacterium (SeqCode) | reverse complement strand
ATCTCCGCTTTCATCATTATCTTTGTCTACCAGCCGGTGAAGGTGGAAGGCACCAGCATGATGCCCGCCCTCGAAGATCAGGAACGGATCTTCGTCAACAAGTTCGTCTATCGCTGGGAGCCCATCCAGCGTGGCGACATCGTCGTCTTCCGCTATCCGCGCGACATTTCAAAGAGTTACATCAAGCGCGTCATCGGTGTTGCCGGCGACCGCATCCGCATCGAGAACGGCCAGGTTTATGTGAACGGCGAGGCGCTCGACGAAGACTACGTTCCCAGCGATTATGCCGACGCCCGCTCTTATGGCGAAGTCGTGGTTCCTCGGGATAGCTTCTTCGTCCTCGGCGACCATCGCACGATGTCAAACGACAGCCGCGACTTCGGTGCCGTGAACGAACGCTACATTTACGGAAAAGCCGTCTTCGGATATTGGCCGATGGAGAAGATGGGAAGGCTGCGGTAAAGGTGTCAGGTCTCGGTTTTCAGCTCTCAGTGAACTCAACATGACTGCGCACATTCAGCCTTTGGCCTACACTTCCCCTTATGCGTGGGTTTTCTGGGCGGTATTCCTGGCTGCCTATGTGCCAGAATTCACGGTTGTCGCGCGCTCGAAACCAGCGGACGGAAAGAAAACAGACCGGGGCTCGATGACCTTCATCATCATCGCTTCATGGCTCGCGTTCCCCGCCGCATTCGCGGTTTCGTCCTGGTCAAAGTTTGCCCTGCTGAATCATCGGATCGTTTGGTTCGCGCTCGGCATCGCAATTCTGCTTGCTGGTTCGATGCTGCGCCGGTATTGCTTCCGCACGCTGGGGCGCTTCTTCACGGGGAACGTCAGGGTGCACGCGGATCATACTGTGATTGAAGATGGCCCCTATCGCTTCGTTCGCCACCCTTCCTATACCGGCGGCATGCTGATGTATCTTGGTACTGGCCTGGCACTTACCAACTGGCTGAGCGCCTTGATTCTGGTGGGGATGGGCGCTATCACCTATGCGTACCGCGTGCGCGTGGAGGAGCAAGCTCTGGGAAGCTCTATCGGACAGCCCTACCGGGACTACATGCAACGAACGAAGCGGTTCGTCCCGTTCGTATTCTGAAGGGCAACTCCTGGCGCTGGCCTTTGCTTTCACTGAGAGCTGACAGCTGACAGCTTTCTACTGACACCATCTCGCTCTCCTGTTAAACTTTATAAAATCCACTCCCAGGAGTTCCAATGCAAGCGATCCTTGCACTCGAAGACGGCAGAGTCTTCCGAGGCAAAGGCTACGGCGCTAAAGGCGAGTGCTCCGGCGAAGTCGTTTTTAATACTTCCATTACCGGCTACCAGGAAATTTTCACCGACCCGTCGTACGCCGGGCAGATCGTCGCCCTGACCAACCCCGAAATCGGAAACTACGGCACCAACCCCGAAGACAACGAGGCCGTGCGTCCATACATCGAGGGCCTGATCGTGCGCGAGTTCTCGAAAGTCAGTTCCAACTGGCGCTCGCAGCAGGTGACGGACGAGTTCATGGAGCAGTTCAAGATTCCGGTGCTCGCCGAGATTGACACGCGTGCGCTGGTCCGCCATCTGCGCACCAACGGCGTAATGCGCGGCGTGATCTCAACGCTTGAAGACGATGCCGACAAACTCGTAGCCAAGGCGCGATCGATCCCAAAAATGGACGGCCAGGATCTCGCCAAAGTCGTCTCGACCAACCACACCTACGTGTGGGAGACGGGCGAGCGCTCGCACTTGCCCGACGAAATTGTCGGCGTAAAGGACGAGCCGGCGCGCTTTCATGTGGTCGCCTACGACTTCGGCATCAAGCAGAACATTCTGCGCAAGCTGCGGGGAGAAGGATGCAAGGTGACGGTTGTCCCGGCGCAGACTACGGCGGAGGACGTGCTGGCTTTGAAGCCCGATGGAGTGTTCCTGTCGAACGGACCGGGCGATCCCGAGCCCTGCACGTATGCGGTCGACAACATTCGGCGCCTGATGGGAAGGCAGCCGATTTTTGGAATTTGCCTGGGACATCAGTTGGTCGGAATTGCCCTCGGCGGCAAGACCTTCAAGCTGAAGTTCGGCCACCACGGCGGAAATCATCCAGTGAAGCAACTGGCCAGCGGCAAGATCGAAATCACCGCGCATAACCATAACTTCGCGGTCGATCCCGATTCGCTACCGGAAAGCGAAGTTGAGTTGACGCACATGGATCTAAACGACCAGACCCTGGAAGGCATGCGCCACCGGAATCTGCCGCTGTTCACGGTGCAGTATCACCCCGAAGCCGCGCCGGGGCCGCATGATTCGCACTACCTGTTCAAGGATTTCGTGAAGATGATGGAGGAGTGCAAGCCGTGAAGAGACTCCTGTGGACAGCGCTCCTCTCTATGATGTGCTGCATCCCGGTATTTTCGTCGGCACAATCGACCCAACGCAAGAATTGCCACTCCCGGCAGCCCATCAAAGTGAGTCACATCCGAGGAGTTGTGGCCGACGAAAATAGGGGCGTGATCGGCCGAGTGAAGGTAACTCTTCAAAAGGCAAAGGGCGATGGATTAGAGGACGTAGCGTCGCAAGAGACCAACAACGTGGGAAGGTTTGACTTCTCGGCAGTTAAGGCAGGGAGGTACCGTCTCGTTTTTCGACATCCTGATTTTTATTTCGCGGATGTGCCCGTTGAAGTGTCCGTGACGGGATGGGATGCGTTTTGGCTAACAATGTCCATTCTGGCGATGGATTCAAATGAGCCATGCGGCGACAGGTACAACGTCGAGGAGCTGAATAAGTCAGCATTCACACCGGAAAAGGCGGCAAAGTGACCGTACTGCCGACAGACAATTAACTTAATGCCCAAACGAACTGATATCTCGAAAATCCTAATCCTCGGCTCCGGCCCCATCGTCATCGGACAGTCGGCCGAGTTCGACTACTCCGGCACGCAGGCTTGCAAGGCGCTCAAGTCGGAGGGCTTTGAAGTCGTGCTGGCCAACTCGAATCCGGCCACCATCATGACCGATCCCGAATCGGCGGACCGCACTTATATCGAGCCGCTGACTCGCGAGTATCTCGAAGAGATCATTCGCGTCGAGCGTGAGATGTCGCCCAGCGCGGGCTTTCCACCCCAGCGAACCAAAACCGGGTTCGCCGGGGACCCCGGCTTTGCCCTTCTGCCTACGGTTGGCGGACAGACCGCGCTCAACCTCGCCATCGAACTTTGTGACGGCGGCGTGCTGGAAAAGTACAACGTGCAACTGATTGGCGCTCAGATCAGCGCCATCAAGAAGGCCGAAGACCGTCTGTTTTTCAAAGACGCCATGCAACGCATCGGGCTCGACGTGCCGAAGTCGGCGCTCGTCAACAACCTGAAAGACGGCATCGAGTTCGCCGGCAAGATCGGCTTCCCGGTCATCATTCGCCCGTCGTTCACGCTCGGCGGCACCGGCGGCGGCATCGCCTACAACCGCGAAGAACTGATGGAAGTGCTGGCCCGCGGCCTCGATCTCTCGCCGGTGCATGAGTGCCTGATCGAAGAATCCGTTCTCGGCTGGAAAGAGTACGAGCTCGAGGTGATGCGCGACACCAAAGACAACGTCATCATCATCTGCTCGATCGAAAATTTCGACCCCATGGGCGTGCATACGGGCGACTCCATCACGGTCGCCCCGGCGCAGACGCTCACCGACCGCGAGTACCAAGTGATGCGCGATGCGGCGATTGCCGTGATCCGCGAGATCGGCGTCGAGACCGGCGGATCGAATATTCAGTTCGCCGTAAATCC
>JBEKJC010000121.1:0-3867 GCA_050011435.1 Binataceae bacterium (SeqCode) | reverse complement strand
TGTCTACCACGAAATGTGGTCATTACGCCTGCGGAAGCGCTGGAAGTGACGAATAAGGGCGCCACGCTGATCTTCAAAGTCGCAAGTGGATTGTCAAACCGATTTCCCGCATCGACTCAGTAATAGGGTCAGAACTTGGCACGTTAGGTACGGGGAGCGCGATTCGGGTGCGTGGGCGCCGTCTTGACGTACAACCGAAGTCTGGCTAGTACCATCTTTTGTCGCGCGGGCAGGTTGCAGACTGATTCTGTAGAGAGGCCGCATAGATGACCGACGAATCTGAATTACTTACGGCAACCGATGAAACTATCGATGACGCGGTGAAGTATGCCGACCCGATGGTGCTGCGGGGTCTCCTGTATCAGCTGACCGGCGACGAGAGCATCGCGGCCACGCAGGCCACGACGGCGGATGCCAGAGATGCCGAGGCAGACAGTGCCTCTAAGGACTTCGCCCTGGTTCAGTCCAAGGCCGACGTCTCGAGCCCGGCTGACGTGGCGATGATTCAGGCCAAGGCCGCCGCGTTTCTCAAGTCTTATCGGGACCAGGGTGCCCCGAATATTCCTTGCGGTCCGCCGGAGCGGCTCACGCGCAGCCTCAGCCTCGTCGCTGGAACCGATATTCCCGCGTCCGAGTTGGAAATGTGGCTGGAGCAACTGGCCTTGGATCCGTGGGCGCGGGGACTGGTTTGGCCGGCTCCGCCACCAGCGGAAGACTTAAGCAAATTCGTCGTCGCCGTCATCGGCGCTGGCATGGGAGGTCTGAACGCCGCCGTTGTGCTGAAGCGGGCGGGCATCCCATACTTTGTGATCGAAAAGAACGACGAAGTCGGCGGCACATGGTACGAAAACCAATACCCTGGCGCCCGCGTCGATTCCCCAAGCCGCACCTACACGCATATCTACGGCGTTAATTTCGAATATCCGAACGCGTTCTGTCTGCAGCGCGAAAACTTGCGATATTTCAAGTGGGTGGCCGACAACTTCGATATTCGGAAAGACATTACGTTCAAAACTGAAGTCAAGTCGGTCGTTTGGGACGAGTCCACCAAGCTCTGGAAAATCAAAGCCGAGGGGCCAGACGGTCCCCGCGTTTGGCACGCAAACGCGGTTATCGCGAGCGTGGGATTCTTATCGCGCCCAAACCTGCCGACCATCGACGGCATGGAAACGTTTGAGGGCACGGCATTCCATACCGCCCGATGGCCTCGCGACCTTGATCTGAAGGGCAAGCGAGTTGCGGTGATTGGGACCGGGGCTACCGGATACCAATTGGTCCCGGAGCTCGCAAAATTAGCCGGTCATACCTTCGTTTTTCAGCGGACGCCGAATTGGTGTTTCGAAACCAAGAGTTATCTTGATCCATTTCCGGCGCAGGTGAACTGGCTCGATCGCAACTTCCCCTACATTAGAAATTTCATCCGCTTCCGCCTCAGCTGGCTCGCGGGACCGCAAACTTTCACGCAGATCATGCGGATTGATCCCCAGTTCGAGGATCAGCACGCAAGGAGTGCACTGAACAAGAAAATCAGGGACCAACAGCTGGCTTTTATTGAGCGAAAGCTCGCAAAGCGCCCGGATCTCATCAAGAAAATGACTCCCGTTGCCCCTCCCTACTCAGCTCGGCCCGTCATCGTCGACGCGGATTACTCCATCTACGATGCATTGCTGCGTGACGATGTCACCCTGGTCACCGACCCGATTCTGAAGATCAAACCAACCGGGATCGAGGTACAAGGCGGCGGCGAGTATCCGGTTGACATCATCGTCTATGCCACGGGGTTTAAGGCCAATGACTTCCTATGGCCGATGGAGGTTCGCGGGCGGGGCGGCAAACGCCTCGAACAGCTTTGGGAAAAAGACGGCGCCCGTGCGTACCTCGGCACGATGCTGCCGGGGTTCCCGAACTTCTTCATGATCTATGGGCCGAATACCAATAACTTTGGTGGTCTTCAAATTGTCGATTTCGAAGAGATGGTGACGAGATTCGCGCTTGAATGCATCGGCGGCTTGATCACGCAGAAAAAGCACATGATCGACGTCTCGCTGGATGCTTATTGGCGGTATAACGATGAGGTCGATCGGGCCGAAGCTCTGATGATGTACAAAGATCCGCGCGCCCATAACTACTACAAGAACGATAGCGGGCGGTCAGCGGTTAACAGCCCCATCGATATAAGAAAGATCTGGACTTGGCTGCGCGACCCGCTCGCTCGCCGTATGAACGGGGAGCATTCTGGAGATCCGGAGGCGCTAGCCAGTCCCGTCGTGAGGCCGTATTTCCAGGAAGATCTCGTCGTGGATTAAAATATTCTACACGGATGTCCAGAGTGCCCGTCGAATAACTAATCGTGGTGTCCGAAATCAGCTTGAGTAAAGCGCGAGCATTCCAACGATAGCCGACAGGAGGTATATCTCAGCGGGGGAACCTAAAGATCGCGCGGTTGCTCCGCCGGCAGATCGCATCGGCGCAGACATAGGTGCGACAAAGGTCAAACGTGCGAGGCGCGCGATCTAGGTGAACGTTCCCTCACGGCGCGTTCGCCGTGAGGGAACGTTGATCACTGACCTCAGTTCGGATCCCCTCCGAACACGTACGGCGCAAGCGACGACTGCGCTTCCATGCGGTACTTATCCCACTGGCGGCCCCCGTAATAGGCGAGGCTCCCCGGTGCCGCTTTACCTTCACCGTTATAGTAGGAGATGCAATCGCGCAGCGGCGCAGTCGCGAGGTCGACGACACGGCAATGCTCAGCGTACTTATCTTCCGGCTCCTTGCGGACATCGACGATGCGCGCGCCGCGCTCGCGCATGGTCTGCAGCACCCATACGAGATAGTCAGCGTGTGCGTAGATTACGTCGGTGAAGTTGAAGCTGCCGCCGCCGCCCTGCGGACCGGTGACAATGAACAGGTTGGGGAAGCCGCGGGTATGCAGGCCGAGGAAAGTTCTGGTCCCTTCGGTCTCCCACTTCTCCGTTAGGGTACGGCCGTTGCGGCCCCTGATGCGGTTGAAGGTGGAGGTGCCCATCCACTGGAACCCGGTAGCATAGATCAGTACGTCGAGCGGATATTCGACCCCCTCATGGACGACGCCACGCTCGTTGATCTCGCTCACGCCCCGTGGCGCGGTGTCGACCAGATGGACGTGCGGCAGGTTGAAGGTGGGCAGGTATTCGTCGTGGAAGGTTGGCCGCTTGCAGCCATACGGGTAGTAGGGCTTCAGCGCCGCCGCCGTCTTCGGGTCCTTGACGATCGCGTCCACGCGTGCCCGGATCTGCTCCATGAGGCGGAAGCTCGAATCGAGCTGTTTCTGCATCAGCTCCTCCCGGCTCAGCTCACGGTCGTGTTTTTTGCGCTCCTTGAAATCCTGAATCTTGCCCGCCAGGTAGTCGTCGTTGGCGAGGACGGCGGCGCGCACTTCCGAGATCCTCGCGAAGCGCGCACGCCTCGCCCGGGCCCATCCGGGCTCCTTGGCCCAGGTCTCCCGCTCCTCATCGGTCGTCTCGCGCTGGTCGCGCACGTCGATCGAAGACGGCGTGCGCTGGAACACGTAGAGCTGCCCGACAACCTTGGCGAGCTCCGGGATCGCCTGCACGGCCGTCGCGCCGGTGCCGATGATCCCGACCCGCTTGCCGCTCAGGTCGATGTTGTAGTTCCAGCGCGAGGTGTGGAACGACTCGCCCTTGAACTTCTCCATACCCGGGATGCGCGCCAGCTTCGGTGCGGTGAGGATGCCGTTAGCCATGACCACGAAGCGCGCACGCATCTTGTCGCCGCGATCGGTTTCAACGATCCAGCGGCCGGAGGCTTCGTCCCAAGTCGTCGCCTCGACCGTCGTGTGAAACAGGCAGTGGTCGTAGAACCCGA
>JBEKJC010000120.1:0-4524 GCA_050011435.1 Binataceae bacterium (SeqCode) | reverse complement strand
TTATAGTATTCCAGCAGGGCAGCCACGAGCCGCTTTATATCTACAAGTTGTAGCTTTTATCTACTCACGATTGAATGCGGTGCCGGCCACGATCAGCATCCGCGAAAGTCCCGTCAAATAGGAAGTTTTGCGCCGCGTGTGGCGGCCACTGTCCCGTAGCTGTCCAAAATGCGGCGCGGAAAACGCCCCGTCCCGGCGACCGCAACGCTGCTCGCCCAGATCGATCCGAGCGGCGCTTTTGAATAGTCATCCCAATTCCCCCTGTCGAGGTATTGCAACGACCGTTTGAATCTACCCTGGCTACCCTGATCGGAATGATGAATCACGGCGGCGGGCCGACGTTGCCCGAGCGCCATGTTGAGCGCCTTGAGCACCAGCTCGGTGCGCAAATGAGTCTCCATCGCCCAGCCGACGATGCGCCGACTGAATACATCGAGCACCACGGCGAGGTACAGAAGCCCGGCCCAGGTCGGGATGTAAGTTATATCGGCGACCCACAAACGATTGGGCGCCGGGGCGACGAAGTTGCGTTCGACTAGGGTGGATGGGTTCTTGGCATTGGGGTCCTCCTGCTTCCTTTCTCCCCAACACCCTCTACGAAAGCGGGTCAAGTCCAGCCTGGCCACGTTGGTGGATACTTCGCTCGGCGGAGTCCGCGTGGTGCGCGAACTCGAGCGCCTGGCGTTCGAGCTCGCGGCGCCCCAAGTAGTCGTCAGCGACGCCGAGACTGGTGTGCGGTCGCAGGTGATGCTTGCCCGCGCTGTCGAACCGACCGAAGAATTCCAAAGCCTCGCCATCGCTCTCCCCGAACTTTCGCTGTTTCGGGCTCTCCCGACGTTCAAGGAGAACAGAGTCTCGCCAGTCCGGCGATAAGCAGAACCTTTTGACTTTCGAGCAGATCTCAGCGTAACACCTGTCACGGTCTCTCCCCCCCGTGGTCTGATCGGCGAGGCTGGCCGCAAGGCATAGAATGGGGTTACGGGTCGCTGCGGATGAAGAGTCACTCTGCCCGTGAAAGTGTGACGCTTGTGACGTCTGCAGACGCATACCGCCCCAACACGTCTCGTATGACGGCGAACTTGATTTCGTAACCTCTTGCCGTTTCAGGTGCCGAACGTGGACGATCGCTTTCAATGAATCGTTCGAGACGGTGGACCCCGGAGCGAAAACCGAGCCGGCGGAGAAACGCTCGCGCCTTGTCCTTCGTATCGATCCATTCCAGTTCTTCGATTTGCTGGAACAAGGCCAAAGCACCGCTCGATGAAATGACCAGGTCCGGAACGTTCGGTCGCGCGATCCCCTTGAGTGCGGTGAGACCCGCGACCAACGCCGCGTCGTCGGCGTCGTGCTCAATTCGAAGATCCGCGAGCTTGTGTGCTGCCTGAATCATTGCGTCCGTGTACCGCTGATCTTTTTGACCCCGATCCGCAACCGTCGCGATTGCAAACAGGGGCTCGACGATATCGCGCAATCTGTCGTCGGCCTCGGCGGGAATGGAAAAGTGCTCCGCGCGCTCGTACGCGTTCGTGAATTCCTTGGCGTGCTGGAGCGCAGCCAGATGGAGATCGTCTCTCAGCCTGCCCAGCGTCTTGTTCTGCTGTCTGGCACTGAACCTTTCCACCTGCACATCACGGCGCTTGCGAACGAGCTCGATCCTGAAACTGCGATCGGCCAGCGTCGTCGAAAGTCGATTTATTCCGGCCAATACCCTTGGAGCATAGACGTTGAATTCATGGAATGAATTGGTCTTTGCGTCCAAAATCCGTGGCACCCGCGCACCTCGTTTGAAGCCGGCGTTCAACATCGCCATGAGAGCAGCATGGCTTTTTCGGTCAGCCTCAGTGAGGCTCTCCACTTCATCAAAGAGCTGAGTGCCGCAATTACGTTCGGCATCGCGGAAGATGAAGGCAGGAGAGGGATCGGTCGATGAGCGAGTCGCGTTGAAACAAAGATGTCCCAGGAGATCGAGCAACAGGGTCTTGCC
This sequence comes from Binataceae bacterium (SeqCode), assembly GCA_050011435.1. Taxonomy (GTDB): domain Bacteria; phylum Desulfobacterota; class Binatia; order Binatales; family Binataceae; genus JADMIL01. Next base: position 2,540 of record JBEKJC010000120.1, on the reverse strand, counting down.
GCAGCGCTTGGTGGCTGAAGTGATGTGCAAGTAACCGAACACTGCGAAGACCGAATGTAGAAATGTCCCGGCGACCCAGAGTGAGATCAAGTCCGGTTGCCACTCTTCACCAAACCGGACATGCCTCACGAGCAAGTCTCGGACTCGGGTGATTACGTCAGGGAGAGCAACTCCTTCGTCGCGCCGGTACCGGCGAATCGCGTCGGGCGAGAGTGTCGATCGAGTCGCTGCTTGGCCATCGTCGGGCGCCAGAGTGACGCTTCTGTCACTCGAGACCAGCGCGAGCTTGTCTGCCAATGGCACCGTATAGACCAGAGAGCCGTCGCGGCGCACATATTGTGCGGCTCGTCGCTCGGTCTGGCGCTCCGCTTGGTCGAGCGCCCAATCGAGCGACAAATCGTCGATACTGAGTTCCGGATACGCGTCTTCAGCCAGCCGTTCGATCTGCTCGACGGTCCCGCCCTGCGCAAAGAATCGATCGAGCCTCACCTGTTCGTTCGTATTCATCCGAGATTTCCCCGATTAGAGACTGACGTGCTGGATTCTCGCGTGCCGGGACCGGAGGAATTCCTGCAAAGTCGCGAAGGCGCATATCGTTTTCGGTCGTTCCGTTGAGTCGGCGTCGTAGACAAAGCGTACCAGCCGATTATCCAGAACGATGCCGTCCCAATCGCTGAGGCTGAGCCGTCTTGCGACGTCACCCTCGTCCAGTGCCGGCAAAAGACCAACCAGGTCCACACAGCAAAGTCCTTGCGACGCGGCACTGTCGGCCTTGAAAACTTCGTCGGTGATGTAAAGAGGAGTTCTCGGGTCGGACAGCAGGGGCGCACACGCTGGCGGCGCGTCGAGCGCGAATTGCCGTCCAGGGCAGATCTCGTATTCGACCGCACCCGTATGGCGTCGATGCGCGGCTCATCGGGTCGCATTTGGTAGGTAATCAATCTCCCGCGGCCATCGTAGACTGGAATCAAGAGAGCAGGCGGCCTGCATTGTTCGGGACTGAATCCGTAGCCTCTGAGTGTGCTTCGCCTGGTGACGGTCTGATATCCGCGAGCCCGGCTGACTTCAGGGGAAATGGCGGAGTTCTCCAGCAGTTGAAGATGATTGGTGTTGAGAGAGGTTTCGGTCCGCGAATATGCAGTGCGGGTCGCATGAGCGAGGTGCGCTACATTCGAAATTATATTCATTGGGCCAGATTTTCCCGCGAATGCGTTGACCGTGGCATTCTCAGAAGAAGGCGGCTTCAGATCCGGGGAACCAGCTTCTTCCATTTTCTGCGATTGCAGCGCCGGCAGAGTGTCTGAAGATTGCAATCTTCCGAATCCCCGCCGCGACTAAGCGGCACGATGTGATCGACCTCAAGGTATCTGGCGCTGCCGCACCGCCGGCACCGTCCACCGTCGCGAACCATCACGAGCGCTCGAATCGTGTCGCTCAGCGGTCTGCGCTCAATCCTCTCTCCTGCCTCTGCACCCTCAAGACGGGAAAATCGGATAAAGTCGGCGAACTCTGCCACCTCGATTGGTTCGGTCGCGCCGATCAAAGATCCGAGCTTTGCGGGGCGGTTTGGCAGCAGATTGCCCATCCTTGCCGCGAGCAGTAGCAGGCAGATCAGATGAGCCTTCTGCGCGTCGGCAAGACGGCGGAAGCGCTCGTCGTTCAGCAAATCGCAGGGGAGCCTCACCTCGTGGTGCTTCTGCTCAAACTGTCGCAGATTTCGGAACCCGAAATACTCATTCATATGATGGCTCCGGATGGTTCGTGCATGCCGGGCTTCGCACCACGCTCGGAGCGGGCGAAAGGTTGATCCTGACGGGTTCAAGATCAACGCCACGAAGCTCCGGTATTCGCGAGTAGTCGATCGAACCTCTGCGAAGGCTGCGCAAGACCTCGGTGCCGCAACCATAGGTGCGGCGCGCCGTCGCGAGTTTCTTGAGCTCGTCGCGAGCGTACTCTTCTTCCAGGGAAGCGCGGTCGAGCTTGAGTCTGGCGGCGCGATAGCGGGATGCTGCATTACGCCACTGCCGGTCGTTGCCTCGATTCAGTTCGTCGCCCTCATCGGGCCAGCGCTGTTCGAGCACCCGCAACCAAAACGCGGTCTCGGTCTCCAGCAGTTTTGCGATGTATTCGCGGTCGTGGTGCACCTTGACGAGGGTCCCGCCACTCCCATCGAACGACCAGTAGTGCAGCTCCCCGGCTCCGGAGACTTCCAGCTGGTGCTGCACCTGTGCGTAGTAGTGCGCTGGAATCCGCCCCGCACTTAAGGCGGCCTGATCGCGATTTCCCCATGGACATTTGATTTCGAGGGCGATCGAGCCGTCGAAGCTAAGACCGTCGAGCGACGCCCGCATCCATTCCAGCCCGTCGTGCACCAGGCACAACGGCTCCATCTGGATTCCGGTGTGGCGCTCGTAGGCGATCCGCGCGGCGTATTCCAGGGCTCGACCGCGCCGGGCAGCCGGACCGACGGTACTTTCCCGGGCGAGCCCGGTCTTCACCGACCAGAGAAATCGTCGCGTCCTAAATGGCGCGTCGCCCAT
>JBEKJC010000119.1:0-3969 GCA_050011435.1 Binataceae bacterium (SeqCode) | reverse complement strand
AAAGCCGTAGCACGGGCGCGGGTGTGGTTTGACGAGTTGGCCTCCGGCCGGGTGCGCTCGTTCGTCGAGGTCGCGCGCAACGAAGGCATTGCCAAGCGCTACGTCGAGCGCCTCTCGCGCCTGGCCTTCGTAGCACCCGCCATCGTGGAAGCGATCTGTCAGGGGCAACAACCCGCCGAGCTCAGCACCGAGACCCTGCTCAACCGCATTGACCTGCCGCTGGAATGGCCGGCGCAACGCGATGTCCTCGGTATCGGATAAAGACTTCCAACTGGACCCTTTTCACAGCTGACCAATTGAAGTCCCGAGCCTGCGGAGAGCGGCGATGCCCAGGCGAAAATCCTGCCCGCTGCGGCGAAGCGAACCGTTTTTGTTTCGTGCGGAGAGGATCCCGGCCGAAGCGCGAGAATCCGGCATAAGCCCGCCTTCTCCGGTGCGCTTCCGGCGCAATGAACCCCGCCTTCCGCGCGGAGTTCTCGCCTACCTCCAAATTGAAGGCAACATCTACAGACTGTGTGGCGGAGCGAACAGGATTTGAACTTTCAGCCCCGTTTTACGTCTGCCAGACGACAGCCAAATGTTCCACGGTGCGACTTCGTGATGGGCTTTGTTTCGTCGCAATCGAAGTCACTCGACAGCTGATAGCACCGGAATCGATTCGGGCGTATCCACCAGGCATCCGTTCCGAGCTGGAACCTGGAGATCGATTGGCATCGTCGTCGTCCCTTTCGTCAGCGCGACTCGCCCACTGACCCTATTCAGGAATGAATTGCTCATACCCCAAGCCAGGCGTTTATTCTCGACCCGAGACAGCCGCCCCCCCCGCATCTGTGCGCCAAATTTTACCCCAGTATCAGGAAGACCCAGCGAGGAGTCGTCCGCACCCTTTTGGGTAACATGCATACACTCTAGGCCACGCTCGCCGCGCCGCACCGTAAAATCGGTCGCTTTTTGTAAAATTTTCCATTTTTTCTTTGTAAGAAAAGCGAGCAGCTTTCCCAAAAGGGTGCGCTTATCTTATCTATTTTCCCCTTCAAAGTTACGGCACACGGTTTGCTGACCTCCGATCGCGGGATTGAGTCGGCGCCTAAAGAGAAACGCGATTGGAAGGTTAAACAATGCCAACAAGTCACCATGTCCAGGCCGCAACAAGAAACCAACCCTCTCTGCTGCGCGTTTTTCAAACGGTGCGAGACGAGGGCATAAGCGTGGAGAATGGTCGTTTATCGGACGCTGTCTTGGACGTGGCTCGGATCTTCGCGGTGGCGGGTTTGCTTGTCACCGCCAGTGGATGCCTTGCCACCCGCGCTTGGGTCGCAGATCAGTTGCGCCCGATCACAGGCCGGCAAGAGCGGTTCGAAACCCAGCTGAACAATCTCCACCTTGAGCGGCGGCTGGTCTTAGATTCGAGCAAGGGGCCGACCTTCGCGTTCGGATCCGCTGCCTTGACCGGGAACGACAAGCGCGAGATCGATGGATTTTTGGAGGACCTCGAGGGATCACCCAACTCTGGGTCGGCGGCGTCGGAGCGCGTTTTCGTGGTCGCCGGGTATACCGACAGCGTCGGCCACGAGGACTACAACTACGAGCTCGGACAGCGGCGCGCCACGAGCGTCGCCGGATACTTGGTCGGCAAGGAAGGCGTCGACCCGTCGCAAGTTCGTGTGGTCTCCTACGGCGCCAGCAAGCCGGTCGCCGACAACAGCACATCGAGCGGTCGGCGTATAAATCGCCGGGTCCAAATTCTCGTCTACCAAGAGAAGATCGCGACAGGGAGCTGATTCATCACGCAACTGCGAACCGTCTTCGGCGCCTCGCAAATTGCAGTCGGCCTCATCGGGTCGCTTCGCCGGGTTCAATCAGTCGGCGAATTTACGGCGATGATCCATGGACCTGCCAATTTCGCGCCCGGATAGGATTCGCCGCATTCTCATAAATAGCGCCTCCGGAGAGGTTCTCCGGATTGCGGATGTGAAAAGGAGAGCGCCCCATGAAGGTCGAGAAACTCGAAGAGCTTCATCAGAACATCAATGCGCTGCGATCACTTACTCTTGAAGAGTGTACCGCTCTGATTGGCGAAGTATGGCGGCTGAGGACTGTGCAGACCGCCAAGGACCTTGAAGTCAGCTATTGGAAGGACGGCCATGATCTGCTGATGGCGGAGCTGGACCGCGTGACTGAATCTAATCGGCTCCTGCAAGCGGAAAACGACCAGCTCAAGAGCATCCATGGCCTGCCCCATTGTGATCTCGAAAACCGCTGGAGCAACTGCGCGGTGCGGATGCGAAAACGGCGCAAAATAGATAACAACGGAAACCACGTTGACGGCAATCACACTTGACTGCGTAGCCTCGCGCTCCCCCTGATCAGACAGCTCAAGTGGGTCATATATGGACCGCTCCCCAGCGCAACACTGTTCGCGGAGTCTGGTGAGCGATATATCGGTTGCAGTCATATATCCGGTCTCTTCGTTGGCGGGGTTGGCGCGAAAGCTTGGTGATCGTTAGCCCGATACGGTCTTGCGTTGGCGCCGTAAGTGCTGGTCTGCGCTTTGGAGATATCGATCGTGTGGTCGCTGGCGAGGTGGACGTCCCAGGGTTTCCGGTGAGGTCCGCAATCTGATCGCACGGATGGCCCGTGAGAACTTTCTCTGGGGTGCGCCGCGGATCCATGGCGAGCTTCTCATGCTCGGTTTCAGCGTGTCCCAAGCCACCGTGTCGCGCTACCTGCCGCCACCAAGCAGAAGGCCAACCCAGTCGTGGCGGACCTTTGTTCGCAACGGATGTGTTGCAACTTTGGCGGGGGAGGCTGGTAGCCTGAAACGATCGTGAAGCACGCCACCCGACCGGCAATCTTCAAGTGGCGGCAGACGGCGCCCGAGCTGATTCTTTGTGCCGTGCGCCGGTATCTGCGGTACTCGCTTTCGCTCCGCGATGTCGAAGAATTGCTCTCCGAGCGCGGTCTGGAAGCGGATCACACGACGATCTGGCGTCGGGTTCAGCGTTACGGTCCCGAATTGGAACAGCGGCTGCGACGTCATCTTAAGCCGACCAACAAATCCTCGCGGGTTGACGAGACGTATATTCGAGTCCGGGGCCGTTGGTGTTACCTCTACCGGGCCATCGATTCCACCGGTGCCACCATCGACTTCCTACTGTCGGCGTTACGCGATGCTGCTGCGGCCAAACGCCTGTTCCGCATGGCTCTCAGCGAGCCATCGCATCCCCAGCCCCGCGTTATCAACACCGATCAGGCCCGCCTCTACGGCTCAGCAATTGCCGCAGTGAAAGCGGAAGGAACTCTGCGCCGCCGCTGTCGGCACCGACCGCTCCAATATTTGAACAACATCCTGGAGCAGGATATTGTGCGCATGCAGGCGATGAGCGCGAGCTTGGCGTGCTTACCATTGGCACGCAGCAGATAGAAAGTTTTGATGGTGGGATTGCTGCGAACTCCCGCCACCGCAGCCATATACAGGACGCGCCGGACCTGTGCGCGTCCGCCCCGGATACAACGGCTGCCGCGCAGTTTTCCATTATCGCGGTTAAACGGTGCCAGCCCGGCCAGTGCAGCGATCTGGCGTTAGGATTCAAACGGCCCGGTACTGATTCCGTTTGCGCGCAATTTGGCGCGATCCTCGAATGGAATGTACGGACGCGCTCCGAAACGTAATCAGTTCAAGGTTCGGGGTTTCGACAAGCCTCTCTGAAGTTTGCGACCGCATGTGCCTGGACGGCAACGTCGGATTGAAGAGCGCTTTGAGGTCGCGGTTACGCACCTAATCTTCTGAGTAAACCTTGCGAGCGGGCTGCCCACTCATCGAGCAGTTTACACGACCGGCATAGCACTGATGCCTGAGGTCAGGATATTGCGGCACCTTTCAACTTCGACAAGGCGCGGATTTTTACTCGTACGCTGGCAGGTTTGGCGGCACCCTTCATCATTTCCCCCGTGGCCGGGTTGCGGATG
>JBEKJC010000118.1:0-3987 GCA_050011435.1 Binataceae bacterium (SeqCode) | reverse complement strand
GTCTTTCCGATGCAGATCAGGCGGCGCGGTTTCGAAATGCGCCTGGTTCTCCAGGGCAGTCGCGCGCCAGCTCCACTGGCTGATCTCGCGCTCATCAAAGCGATCGCGCGGGGACGCCAGTGGGCTGACGATCTGCTGAGCGGTCGAGTCGAATCGGTCGCAGCGATCGCCAGGCGTGAAGGGGTGCTCCCGAACTACGTCCGGCGTCTGACTCGGCTGGCGTTCCTAGCTCCCAGGATCGTGGAAGCGATCGTCGCGGGTCACCAGCCGCCGGAGCTTACCGCGAAGGCGCTGACCGAACGGATCGAACTGCCGCTCCCTTGGAGCGAGCAGGAACGAGCGGTCGGAATCAACTAGCCAGCGCAATTCCAGACTCTCGCTATTCTTCCTCCATCGGTATCGACTCCATCCCGCCCCCGGCCCAAACGGTCGCTCCGAATTTGCCAACGGAGATTCTGGCCGCGAATTACGCTTCACCTGGCGGAAAGTGATTTTCTCCGCGACCACATATTTGCAAATGAGGCCGCCGTGGCGGGCTTTTCGGTGATTCGAACGAGGTATCGCCAGAGATAGGGACTCGGTGGCGGATGATCCAGTCTGCTGCGAACCATTCTCCACGTCGAATTCCCTGATCATCAGGGAAAATACAGGGAATTTCGCCGATCCGGGGCGATTTTGCACAAATCCGGTCTGAAAAGCCCGCGGACTTACTGCGCTTTTTCGTGAAATTCCCTAACAATCGTAACAGGGAATTATTTATCGATAACAGGGAATCACAATTCCCTGCTCCGCTTTCGATCAGGGAATTGCTTTGCAATTCGAGACGTCTGAGTCTCATGCGCTGCGAAATCATCCGACGCGGCGTGACAGCATTCAACAGCGTGCTGGTCACCACCAACTTTGGGTGATAGGGGGAGGAGAGTCCATCCAATATTGTCGGGCGAGCTGATGCGCTGCTCGAACTGCGGGACCGATAATGACGGCGGAGATCTTTACGTCGCGAAGTTGACGGATCAAGAAGCTGCGATCTACCTTCGGTCCATCCTAAGAAAATTTCGCTGGCGGGGGTCGTGCGGCTGAGGCGGGGACACGGTCGAAGCCCGCGTCGATGTTCCTGAGGCTTGAAGGAGATAGCACGATGGTCGCCGCCAAACCGCGTACGATGCTGCTCTTAGCGGGAATCTTACTGGTGTTCACTGTTCCAACTCGAACCGCCTCTGCGCAGATCTTCAAGTCCACCGGCAGCATGGCCACGGGTCGCATCGGACACACGGCGACACTGCTCAACGGCGGCAAGGTCCTGGTCACAGCGGGCGTTGGGCCCAGGTTCAACTATATCAGCAGCGCAGAGCTCTACGATCCTTCGACCGGGAGCTTCAGCCCCGCCGGCAGCATGGCCGCGGCGCGCATCTTCCACACCGCGACGCTGCTCAACGGCGGCAAGGTCCTGGTCGCCGGAGGTATCGGGTCCGGAGGCGATCTTGCGAGCGCGGAGCTGTACGATTCCTCAAGCGGGATCTTCAGCCCCACTGGGAGCATGGCCACGGGCCGTTACCTTCAAACTGCCACGCTGCTAAATAGCGGCAAGGTTTTGGTGACCGGAGGCATCGGGGATAGTGTTTTTCTCGCAAGCGCGGAGCTTTACGATCCTTCGAGTGGGATCTTCAGCCCCACTGGCGGCCGTAACGGGCAGACGGCGACGTTGCTCGACGACGGCAAGGTCCTGATCACCGGAGGCATCGGGTCCAGCGGCTATCTTGCCAGCGCGGAGCTCTACACTGGACCGGTCCCGAAGGCTCAAACGTCTTCGCCGTTTCGCCATATGACGCGTGCAGATGTCGCGTCGGCAACAGCAGTCAACAGTTACAAAGATTGATTTCCGCAGCGTCAGGAAGGCGCTGCGCCAAGCCTGCCGGCACGGATGAAAACGCCTCACTTGCCAACAGCAAAATGGCCGCATCTTCAGCGCGAACTAGCGAAAAGCCATCCGCTCCGGGGCGCCGAACATGCAGACGATCGCGCTGGCGCGGGCCATTCCGGTGATTCGGGCAGCGAATTCCTCAGAAGGTAAGGAGCGTCCGAGCAGGCGAGGCCACGGTGTTGGTCTCGAACTGCGGATTGAACAGAGCCGGCGGCTCAGCCTTGGCGGTACGACGAATCAGGACAAGCAAACAAAGCAGAAACGCGCACATTAGTTTGCTCATCGCTAAAGGATCGCAAACCTCCTCCACGTCATAATCCATAAGATGGATCGCCCGCGTATCCTGACCGGCGTTCACCAAGTAGAAGCCTGTCGCGTGGCGCAGCATATGGGGGTGGACCGGAAACCAATGTCGGCCGCCCTAGCGGCTTCAACGACCACGTGATGCACCGTGCGCCGGGTCATCGGCCCGCCGCGTAAGGACGTGAATGCATAGGCCGTCGATCCCGCGTAGCTTGAGTGTTCAACAACCGCGCGGTGAGAATGGATGGGGGAGTGGGAGAAGAAGGCATCACCGATGAGTCCGGGGTATAGGCCAAACCAGTGCTTCCGCATGCGCAGAGCGGCAAACGGCTGATTGTGCGATGCTATTGTTTTGAGCGCCCGATTTGCGCATCTTTGAAGGGTCGCCGGCGATGCTAAGCCGCTGAGTCAAAGGAGCGAATCTTGGACCTAAACAGAATTGTGCAAGACTTGAAGGAGGAAAGAGGGCGTCTTGATCGAGCGATTGCAGCACTCGAAGAATCGGCCTCGCCGAGGATTGTTGCTAAGAAGACGAGCGTCGCGGCTCAGCAACCAGCCGCATCTAACGGGAAGACGCGCGGCGGCATCACTCCGGAGGGCAGAAAGCGGCTCTCATTGGCGATGAAGAGACGTTGGGCAGATCGCAAAAAGAAGGGTTCGTAACAGTCCCCCATACCTAGACCGCCAAGACCTATTGGCTGCGGCTTTTGAACCGTCGCACCCCCTCCGCTTAAACGGCCAGCGTGCGACGGCGAAAAAAATACTGCGAGCGATCGAAAGGCTATTGCCGCAAGGAGGGATTTCCGCAAAGAGGCATACCAACAAGGGTATAGAGATGGTGTTATAGACTGATATCGTGCGAAAGAGCAGCCATTCACAGATGGAAATGCCTGGTAAGTTGTCCTTGGATTCTCAGGAGGGAACAGTATGGCCGTGAGCGTAAGGAAAATCACCCTGTGGCGAGTCGAGGTCGACAACACGCCCGGCGCACTCGCAAGCAAGCTCGAGCCCCTGGCACAGCTCGGGGCCGACTTGCAGGTAGTGATGGGCTATAACATGGGACCCCAACGGGCAGTGATCGAGCTGAATCCGGTCGTCGGCAGGAAAGTCGCGGACGCTGCTCGCAAAGTCGGCTTCAGCGCTTCGCCGACGCCCGCGGTGCTGGTCGAGGGTGACAACAAGCCCGGACTTGGCTACCAGATCGCGAAGTCCATCGGCGAGGCGGGAATCAACCTGAGCTTCGTGATAGCCCTGACGATCGGCAGGAGGTACTCGGCCGTATTTGGCTTCGACAATGCCGCGGATGTGTCCAAGACAACTGGTTTAATCAAGAAGGCCGCCACCGTAAAGGCGCAGCGACGCAAGGCTGCATAGGCCACCCGCACGTCGGGCGGGAGGATGTCCCGATCTTAGTGGGAAGTTGAAGGGATGGCGGTTGGCCTCGCGCGATCTCGTAGGATCGCGTTGAAGCAAAAGACCTTAGGAGGGACCGCCGTGGAGAAGAACTATCAAGTTGTCAGCCGCCAGGACAGGCGCGCGTTGGCGCACTGGCTGGCCAAGCACGGGCAAGGGCTGCTGCCGCTGGTGGAGCTGGTTGAGCGGACCGATCTGGCCCTGGAAGAGTTAGTCGACGTGACCGAACGGGTAGCTTGCGCTGATGGCGACGCAGCTCCCAGCGGCCTCCGGGGACGCCCGCAGCGAACCCCCAACGTGGACCGCGCTAGTGTTGGAAATGGTTGCGCTGCGTCACCAAATCGCGGTGC
>JBEKJC010000117.1:0-4126 GCA_050011435.1 Binataceae bacterium (SeqCode) | reverse complement strand
AAACCCACTGCATCTTTTTGCCGTCGAGTTTCGGTGGGCGCCCGGCGATAGGCTTGGCTTTCAACCCATTCCAGCCGCCCTGGCGATAGCGCGCCAGCCAGCCGTAGACAGTGGAGCGATCCAGGTCGAGAGCCCTCGCCAGAACTTCTGGGCTTTCACCATCCTGCACACGCTTGACGACGCGCATCCGAAGCTCTTCGAGAGTCTTGTGATCAAGCTTTCGGCCGTCGTTCTTTCTCATCCAAAAAATAAATCATTTTTGAATCTCCAAGGCAACAAAAATGTCTAGCTACTTACGAACGGATTAATAATGCCGAAAGCGATGTTGTCGTAAATCGACATTGGAAAGGGCGTCGCCTTTTGAAACACCATGCCGACGCGCGAGCGCAGAAGGTTCACGTCGATGTGCGGCGACAGAATATTCTTCCCGTCAAGTAAGACTTCACCCTCTGCTCTGTGCCCGGGGTAAAGGTCATACATCCGATTCATTACGCGCAACAACGTCGACTTCCCGCAACCGGATGGACCGATGAGAGCCGTGACTCGATTGGCGTAAAAAGACAGCGTAACCGCCTTCAGGGCGGGCGTGTCGCCATAGTAGAAATTCAATCCGCTCACCGCCATCTTGGTCTGCAAATCGGTATGGACTTCTGGCTTAGCGTCCATCGCCGCGCCCTCTTCGCGCTGAGCGCACGGGGGGCAATTAGCAAGGTGTGGACTATGGCGGCGATCGAAAGCGGGCCCGTCCATGCGTCAGGCTCCCAGCTAGCGTTGCATGCCCATCGGCGAAAAGCGCCGGCAAGCGACAGTGATGGAGGGGATTATGGCGCCCAAGGCGGCACGGTTGAGACCGGAACTCAACTTTCAGATCTCCATCAGCTTCGAGCGTAAGCTGTGAACGACGCCATTAGCGTCCCTACGGCAAACCCGCTTAATCCGGTGCTGCGACCATCCTATGGATGCTAGATGACTGAATAATGACGCCGCGAAATAAATACTAAGCTATTGACTTTGAGCTAAAATGTTGGGTGCCCCTATGGTCGGTCGGTATGAAGTCATTTGACAGTAAGCTTGATGATTGCGCGGCATGGGCAAAAGGTGTGAAGAGGCAAACCAGCTCAGCCGTACAGTTACGTGGTTGAAGTGGGAATCACCCCGCTGGTCGGCTCCAGACTTGAGGTCACGAGCATCTTCTTGAGCTCCCGAACCAGTCTTAGCCCCTGGTGCCGGTACAATGCGACATCCAATCGGGCTGGAAGGTGAGCCATTGCCTCACGCGCCATTCGAAGTTCGCAGCCCGATATTCGTGCAATTGCGTTGGCGGCGTCGAAGGCCGCGTCGAAAGATTGGGTTTTCTCGATCCGCAGGAACCAACTGGGAGGGACGCGCTGCGCCGTCTCAATCCGCTGCAAACTATCGATCGTCGCAAGCACCACCACGCGATCATTTGCGTCCAAACGGATGTCATCCGCTGGGAGGAGATGAGTCGTGTCTCCGTGTTGATGAACAATCGGTGCTACGTCATAACCATAAGCGATTTCAGCGAGGAGGTGACCAATCAGATTATCGCCGGCTTCGACAGTGTATTCGGTGGCAAGCAGCGTGCGCCCGTCAAGGTGGAATGCGCTAAGGATGTTTTCTCCGAAAGAGGCAACTGCGATGGCTTCGGCGACAATGGCGTAATCGCCGATGCCGATAGAAGCAGGAATCAACGAAGCGACATTTTTCGCAAATTGCTGGTCGGCGGTTCGAAAAACCAAGGTGCAATGCGGGTTGAAAGATCTGATCATAAGACTGATCTCAAGATTCGTCACCTCGTCGTCGGTCACGACAACAACGCTTTTCGCCGTTGTCACATTTGCGAGCTCCAAAGTCTCGCGTAAAGGTCCAATCTGGAGGGGCATGTCCGGCGGGATGTCCGCCCCGACTGGCTGCTCTGCTAATCCGATAATCGGTTGGCGCCAATCCCGGAGGATCGCGGCAACCTTTCGTCCTATGACGCCCATGCCGATGATGATGGTGTGTCCGGCCAGCGGCGCGTGCGGTCGCCGGCGTGCGATCTGAAGCCGGGCGCTCAGAACACGTTCTGTCATCATCGCATACAGGATGCCCAAAAAGACTGCGCTCGAAATCGTAATGACGACCGAAAAAAGGTAAAGGCCCGAGGAAATCGGGAAGGGCAGACGAAGAGCTCCAAAGACGTTATCGAAACCGCCTAATGCCAGCACGACTGAAACGTTCAAAGCATCGAACCAGCTAATATTGGGGTTTTCCAACCGGAATAGTGCGATCCCGGCAACGACGAGGGCTAGCATGATCATAGACGAAGCAAGCGCCACACGACGAATCTGCGTGCCGCCGCGCCACAGGCGTTTCAGTCTATCACCCAAGGTGGGGAACCGCGGTCTGATAGACGGCAAGGTTTGATACCTTTTCGCGCGATAAAACCCAAACTTTGCTGAACCCGCAGCCCGATCGGCGTTTTCGATGAACGTCAGAACGTCGCCCTCTTGGATCGTGTCTTCTGGGTTCCATGAATGGAACGACCCGCTAGCAGGCGGTGGCTCCCGGGCGTGGCAAAGAATTCGGTGGGACGCCGTGTTCAAATCAGAAAGCCGGCGACCTTCGCACCAGTCATCGCCGGACTGGATTTTCAATCTCACGACTCGCATCTTCGCGCCGCCGACGTCGAAGAGTGCCTGCGTCGCATCTCCCAGGGAAGCCAACGCGAAGATATTCGCCGAGAATTGGGAGGGCTCAAAGGCGACAAGATTTCCCATTTGCTGACGAAGGAGCTGGTTCAAATTCTCTTGGGCCGATCGGATGACCAGGCGAACATTTGGGTTTAGTGACCGCGCCGCGAAGGCTGCTGCTATATTGATTCTTTCATCGTCGGTAACCAGAAGCGCAGCGCGGCAGCGTGCGATGCCCGCACGTTGTAAGACCTCGACTCGACTACAATCGCCAATGACCAGGCCATCCAAGAGGTCTGGCAGCTCTGGTGTCTGCCAACTTAGTGGAGGCGTGCGGTCGATGCCGATGACGCTAACCTCGAATTCCTTGAGGAGGAGAACGCATTGCTGCCCGACCTTGCCAAGTCCGCAGACCAAGAACGAAGCAGGGTGATCCTCTTGTGGCGCGTTCGAGCTCATGTGCCGCCCCGACGAATGGTTGCCATGAATAGCGTCCAATCAGACGCAGGTTTACCTATTTTTGACATGTAGCAATAGAATGAGCGGCTCGTCCGCGGAAGGGACATCGCGGTGGAGTGAGTGGGACGCGGGGTCGCGCAATGGGGATCTCCGCGAGCGTTCACGTCAGGTGGGGATGGCGCCAGTGGCTCGTGGTTACCGCGATCAACTGACATCCGCGCCCTCGCGCGGGCCTCGATGACCTATGCGGCCTGATCAATCATGGGGGCGCAGGTCGTCACCAGTGACAGAACCGGTGGCAGGCCGCGCTTCTAGCAGAGGCAGCTCGAGCACGCGCCTGAATGTTTGTAGAGCCTGGACCGTGCGGGGCTCCATCTCCTCCAGTGGGCCGGCGACGTTCTCGACCACCTCCACGGCCTCGCGTCGCTCCGTCGCCGAAGGCAACAGCTTGGCGAGCGCCTCAATGCCTTTGTCCTTTTCGAACTCGATAATGACGGACTGTTCATGAATCAGCTCGGCTCGGCGCTCCACGCCCAGAGAAGCGAATGGCTCATCGCAGTTGAACACGTGTGCGAAACGTTCGAGCCGCGAGCGACGAACCGAGCCTCGTGATTGGGCGAGCACGATAAGCATGCGGATGATCGCCTCCGCAAGGCCGCCGCGATCCACGCCGAGGAGCAGGGCCTGCACCTCGGGCAGGAAACGCAGCTCCTGAGGGTCTTTGCGCGTGCGCTGGAAATTATGCATGCGGCCAATCCATTGCATCGGGGGCGAGGCGAAAATCGAGTAGAATGCAAACTCGCACCAAGCATCCCGCGCGTCGCGATAGACATCTAAGCTCAGTGTGATGACATCAGCCCCATCGTACTCGACTCCCATTTAGACCCCGATGGATTTCAATTCGTTAACAGGAAGTTTCGATGACAGGAGCTGTTGGAGGAATGCGATTATTTGAGCGGGTTTCGCGGATACTG
>JBEKJC010000116.1:0-4187 GCA_050011435.1 Binataceae bacterium (SeqCode) | reverse complement strand
CTCTTCAGAGGTCGTGACGACGTCTTTCCCCGTCGGTGGGAAAACTCAAAAACTGGCAAGGCCGGCTACGCTCCTGCATGCCACAACGAATGGATACGCGGTATTTGTGAGAAACCGCGGATCAAGTGCAGCAACTGCCCGAACCAAGCGTTTGTGCCTGTCTCCGACGACGTTGTGAGAAGCCATCTGCAGGGGAAGGACGTCACTCGTCTCGAAAAGCCGGAGCCCTTCGTTGCAGGGATTTATCCGCTGATGGTTGACGAGACCTGCTGGTTCCTGGCTGCCGATTTCGACAAGCAGTCCTGGCAGCGTGACGCGTTGGCGTTTCTGACAACATGCCGTGAGAAAGGCGTGCCCGCAGCGCTCGAGCGCTCGCGCTCGGGCAATGGCGGCCACGTTTGGATTTTCTTTTCGGAACCGGTACTTGCATCCGAGGCGCGCAAGCTCGGTGCCCATTTGCTAACCGAAACTATGGAACGTTGCCCCGATTTGGGGTTCGAATCGTACGATCGATTGTTTCCCAGCCAGGACACTATGCCCACTGGCGGCTTCGGCAACCTGATTGCGTTGCCGTTGCAGAATGGGCCACGGCACAACGGCAATAGCGTCTTCGTAGATGACGGGCTACGACCATACGATGACCAGTGGGCCTTCTTGTCGAGCCTCAGACGCATGAGCCGAGCCGAGGTTGCTAATTTAGTTGAGCAGGCGGTGGCGGCGGGAAGGATTGTCGGGGTGCGGCTTCCTCTCGACGACGACGATGAGGCGCCTTGGGTGGCCGCACCGTCAGGGCGAAGAGCCGCGCAACTGATCATCGGTGAGATGCCAGAAAGCGCCGCAGTGGTCTTGGGCAATCAGGTGTACATCGACCGGAGCATGTTGCCCGCACCGCTGGTCAATCGCCTGATCCGTCTCGCAGCGTTTCAGAATCCGGAGTTCTACGCCGCGCAGGCGATGCGTTTGCCGACCTTTGGCAAACCGCGAGTGATCACGTGCGCGGAGCTATTCACCAAACACATCGCACTCCCGCGCGGCTGCTTTGATGCTGTTATCGATCTTCTCACTGCCAACGGAATCCGGTCGGAGTTGCGGGACGAGCGATATGGCGGCGTGCCCCTCGGCACGCGCTTTCTCGGAACGCTCACCGCGGATCAGCATTTGGCCGCTGATGCCCTTATGTCTCATGACACCGGTGTGCTTGCGGCCACAACAGCCTTTGGCAAAACCGTGGTCGCCTGCAAACTGATAGCGGAGCGCAATACCAACACGCTGGTCTTGGTGCACCGCCAGCAACTGCTGGATCAGTGGGTGGCCCGATTGCCCGTCTTCCTCGATGTGGACGCTGATCGTATTGGAGTTATCCGAGGCGGAAGGAAACGGCCGAAAGGTTTCATCGATGTTGCGACTATCCAAAGCCTAGTGAGGAAGGGCGAGGTATCCGACCGCGTGGCCGACTATGGCCATCTTGTGGTGGATGAATGCCACCACCTGTCCGCCGTTAGCTTTGAGGCAGTCGCTCGCGCCGCCAAGGCGAAATATGTACTCGGGCTGTCAGCGACAGTGACGCGGAAGGACGGCCATCATCCGATCATCTTCATGCAATGCGGTCCGATCCGTTATCACGTCGATGCCAAGAAACAGGCGGCGGCAAGACCGTTTTCGCACCGGGTCGTGATCAAAAGGACCACATTCCGCGCGGAGCGCCAGAAGCGCGATGCACCGGATTCGATTCAGGAGCTCTACGGCCTTCTGGCATGCGACCCGGCGCGCAATGACATGATCTTCAATGATGTCCTCTTGGCTCTTGAAGCTGGGCGATCCCCGGTCGTACTCACTGAGCGTAAGGACCACCTCAAGGGGATCGCGGAGCGCCTCTCGAAATTCGCCAAGAATGTCATTGTCCTGAAGGGTGGGATGGGCGCCAAACAACTCCATCAAGTGATGGAGACCCTGCAATCTGTGACGGATGACGAGGAGCGCGTCATCGTGGCGACCGGCCGCTACCTTGGTGAGGGCTTCGACGATGCCCGTCTCGATACACTATTTCTCACTATGCCCATATCCTGGCGCGGAACCCTCGCACAGTATGCTGGCAGATTGCACCGACTTCACGGGGCCAAGCGGGAGGTCATTATCTTCGACTACGTCGATGAGCATGAGCCCCTGTTGGCCAAAATGGCCAGCAGACGTAAGGCTGGCTACAAGGCCCTTGGATACGAAGTGATCAACGCTAACGATCTGTTTTCGCGCGAAACGGGCATTTCGTAACCGACTGCGTCTGAATTCTGTGTTTTCCCAATCTGAAGTGACGGGTACGGCTTCTTGCGCGGCACGTCCGGTCAGCAAATACCATGTTGAAAATTCTCTCCGGGGGCTCGGCCTTGTTGAACGCGGAGTTGACGAAGCGCGGTCGCCGCCTAGTGTTCCCCTGTGGGTTAGGATGCTGATTCGCAAAGCGGGCACGAACCGTTGTCATCGAAACCGGCAAGGAAGGGTCGCTGGCGGAGGAGGGCTCGCGCGGCACTCGATCGTCCGCCGTCTTTACAGGGCTGGCGGACCACCGACGAGGACGAGGTCGCCCTACGTCGCTGGCGTGGCCGGACCGAAATCGTCACCATCGAGGCGCTTGAATCCAAGCAGCCGTTTTTTGGCACCTTCCGCGTGCAGTCGGGAAGCGGCGCCTTCTATGAGGTGGAGATCCGCGACCTTAATGGCTTCGGCAATTCCTGCGGCTGTATCGATCATCGCGCGAATGGCCTCGGGACGTGCAAGCACATCGAGGGCGTGCTCGCGGCTCTGCGCCAGCGAAGCGCGAGGGCGTTCCGAGAAGTTGCGGCCCGCGGCACTTCGCGCATCGAGGTTTTCCTAGATCGTCGCGGCGCCGCAACGCCGGCATTGATGTGGCCGGCGGCCAGCCGCCGCCGTGCGAGTGCGGCGAGCCGCTGGCTTGCTGCGTTCATTGAACCGGATGGCACCCTTGCTTGCGATCCGAACAAAGTTGAGGCGCTTGTTTCCGCGTGGCGCGTTGCGCCCGCCGAAATCCGCCGCCTGATTCGAGTGTCGCGCCACTTCGGGCCGTGGCTCGGCCGGCTGCGCCGGGAGCACTTGCGCGAAGAGGCACGCGCGTCATTTCTTGCGGAGGTTAAGGACGGCGCCGCGACTTTCGATGTGTTGCACCACCCGCTGCTTCCGTATCAGCGCGAAGGTATGCTGCATCTTGCGTTTGGAGAGCGAGTGCTCCTGGCCGATGAGATGGGCCTCGGCAAGACCGTCCAGGCGATTGCCGCCTGCGAGCTTTTAGCTCGACGCAAGAGCATCCAACGCGTGCTGGTCGTGTGTCCCGCCTCCCTCAAGGCGGAATGGGAGGAGCAGATCGCGCGCTTTACCGACCGCCCGGCGCGCTCCGTGTTCGGGGCCCGCCCGGCGCGCCTTGCCACCTACCGCGAGCCCTCGTTCTTCACCATCGTCAACTACGAGCAGGTGCTCGGCGACGCGGCGGACATCAACGAGATATTGCATGCCGACGTGGTCGTGCTCGACGAAGCGCAGCGCATCAAGAACTGGCAGATCAAGACTGCCCGTCGCGTGAAATCGCTGCGCTCGACTTATGCCTTCGTGCTAACCGGCACGCCGGTTGAAAACCGCATCGACGAGCTCTACTCGATTGTGCAGTATCTCGACCCGGAACTGGTCGGGCCGTTGTTCCGATTCAACCGCGACTTCTACGAACTCGACGAGCGGGGGCGGCCGGTCGACTACAAGAATCTCGGCGAACTGCGTCGCCGCTTGCAACCGGTGATGCTCCGCCGCCGCAAATCCGACGTCGAGGCTGAACTCCCCGGCCGCACGATGAAAACCTATTTCGTACCGATGGTCGAGGAGCAGGCCGCACGCTACGAGGAATATAAAAACCAGGCCGCTCGCCTCCTGGCATTGGCACAGCGACGGCCTCTCATTCCAAAGGAATTTGATCGCCTGCAGATGCTGCTCGCCTGCATGCGCATGATCTGCGACACACCCGCGATCCTCGATCCGACCTGCCGCGTGAGCCCCAAGCTCGAAGAGCTGGAAGGCATTTTGAGCGACTTGCTCGAAGAGCCTGAGCGCAAGATCATCGTCTTCTCCGAGTGGGAGCGGATGCTGGAGCTGGTGCGCGAGCTCGCGGCGGAGCTGGGCGTGGAGGCGGC
>JBEKJC010000115.1:0-7013 GCA_050011435.1 Binataceae bacterium (SeqCode) | reverse complement strand
GCTAGAAGCACCATGAGCCTCAACGTCAAGGATCCGGAAGCCCACCGTCTCGCCCAAGCGATCGCCCAGGCCACCGGCGAAACGATGACCCGCGCCGTCACGGAAGCTCTGCGGGAGCGCTATGAACGTCTTCAGAGGCGCGATCCCGAAACGCTCGCCGCCGACATCCGGGCGATTGCCAAGCGCGCCGCCGCCCACATCAAGCGTCCGTATCTCGATCATGCTGAGCTCCTGTACGACGAACACGGTCTTCCCAAATGATTCTCGACTCCTCACCGCTCATCGCCATCCTGGCGGAAGAGCCGGATGCCGAACTCTATATCCAAGCCATCAGCCGCGCCCCGCGTTGCCCCATATCCGCCGGGAATTTCATCGAACTCTCAATTGCCATTGAGAGTCAATTCGGCGTTGAGGTCGCCCAGCAATGCGACGCACTGTTCCGCCGCATTGGCACTGTGATCGAACCCGTGACTGTCGAGCAGGCGCATCTGGCGCGCCAGGCCTTCCACGACTTCGGCAAAGGCCGCCACGCGGCAGGGCTGAATTTCGGTGACTGCTTCGCCTATGCCCTCGCCAAACTCACTGGCGAGCCTCTCCTTTTCAAAGGGAACGACTTCAAAAAAACCGACATCGTCCCCGCCCTATGACGCACGAGTCTCCTGAAAAATGACCGTATAGGCGCGCCTGCCACATGTAAAACAGAATCGACCGGATTCGACAAGCTCTTGCGGACCGGTTCTTTGGCGATCCAGATATCCACGAGGCTGTCGCAGGTCAATCTTGGGGAGGAATCTCACGGCGATCAGGTTTTGTCTTGCAGCATTCTTCTGTCGGACTCTGTTCTTCGCTTTCATCCACCGAGCGTTTATAGCCTTCTTGGCAATCTCGCGCCGCTACTCCAGCGTCAACTTCTTGATCTTGGTTTAGGGCCGCGGTTGCCCGGGTGCAACCGCCGGAAGCACCAGGTGGTGTCTCCTTTGTTCCTTCTTCCAAGGTTACACTACTTGCCCTTATCTCTTGGCCGCTCTACGAAACGATCGAGGTATCTGGATCCTTCTCTCTCGTATCCGAACCGGCACGGTCAACGTTTTCAACGTCGGCAGCACAGCGGCGGTTGGCACGATTGAGTTCGAGCCGGGCCTGCAACATGGTCTGCCCGCTATTCCACCTAGCCGAAACTACGGCCACGAAGGTCCGTCAGATGAATTCCGGCGAGGGGATCGGAAATCTAGCTTTTCTCGTCTCGCCAAATTGGTAAGTCACTCGAAAATCATCACTTCTTCCTTCTTTTTGGGCATTTCGCCCATCTCTCCCTTCAGGCGGCGACCAGGGTTATGCCGACACGGGTGGCCGCCCGCCGCAACTTGTCATCTCGAGTGGCCAACGGGAGCGCTTCGCGCAAGGCGAGTTCGACGTAAGCGGCATCATATTCGGTTAGGTCGTTTTGACGTGCAACCGAAAGGATTTGGTTGAAAGCTGTGCCGAGCTGAATTGGGTCAACCGAGATGCGAAGCCCCGCCATGCGCTGAAGCAACGCCGTAACTTGTGCCACTGTGATGCGCTTGCGTCGTTCTGCCACTAGCAACGCATTCGCAACCTCAAAAGGCCAAATGGCTGGGACACCCATCAGCCATATCTGATCGTCGGGTGGTTATGTTGTCGCCACATAAGAGGTCTGGCGCTGACGGTTATGCGGCGTTGGACCTTATTAAATGATCAATCAGATCAAGGTCCGCAAGTCGCACCACATAATCAATGGCGGACGCCTGCGCTCAGGAGCGTGACGGAGACTCGTTATCGCTCACGTACTAGTGTATTATGAGCGATAGATTTTCTTCTCATCGCTCGTGCATTGGAACTGGCAACAACCCGACTGGCCCAAGTTCACTTGGCAAGAGCCTCGTCTGGCGCGAGCCGAGCAACAGTTCCTCGTCGGGGCGGGCACCCTCGTGGGAGCGGTCAAGCATCTGAACGGCGACGAACGCGAACAAATTACCATCGAAACCATCAGCACCGAGGCCGTGACCACGTCAGAGATCGAAGGCGAGATCCTCGATCGCGCCAGCGTGCAATCCTCGATTCGCCGCCAGTTCGGATTACAAACGGACAACCGACGAGTCGGGCCGGCGGAACAAGGGATTGCCGAGATGATGGTCGATCTCTACCGCTCGTTCGCCGCTCCCCTTTCCAACGAAATGCTGTTCGCATGGCACAGGATGCTGGTCAGCGGCAGGCGTGATCTCAAAGATGTTGGACGCTATCGAACCGGCGGGGATCCGATGCAGGTAGTTTCGGGGGCGATTTATGAACCCACGGTGCACTTCGAGGCACCACCATCATCGCGAGTGAAGTCAGAGGTGCACCACTTCATCGCCTGGTTCAACCGAACCGGACCGGGCGGGCCAGAGCTGTTGCCCGCACTGACAAGGGCGGGGATCGCGCATCTTTATTTCGAGTCCGTCCATCCATTTGAAGACGGCAACGGCAGGATCGGCCGCGCCCTTGCCGAGAAATCTCTGGCACAGAGCCTTGGCCAACCGACGCTCATCGCGCTCGCCGCGACGATTCTTGCCAAGCGCAAGAGCTACTACGAGGCACTCGAAGCAGCCAACAAGCAAAATGAAATAACGGCCTGGCTAGCTTGGTTTGCGGGGGTGGCGATTGAAGCGCAACATCGCACCACTGCGCTCGTCGAGTTCTTGATTGACAAGGCAAAGCTGCTCAATCGATTGCGGGGTCAACTCAATCAGCGTCAAGAGAAAGTCCTGCTCCGCATGTTGCGCGAGGGTCCCGATGGTTTTGTGGGAGGTTTAAGTGCTGGCAAGTATGCCACCATCGTGGGGGCATCCCCGGCGACCGCGACTCGCGACCTCGTCGAACTGGTGGCGTTGGGTGCGCTGGTTCGGACGGGCGAGCGCAGGCACACGCGGTATCAACTCGCTATTCCACTACGCCCTGTGACTCCGGTAGTGCTGAACGAACACGGTGATTTGGTCTAGCTGGCAGAGATGCCAGCAACGACCACATTGTCGATGCCAAGATGGTCGAGGAGTTGGGCATAGGCATCGGCCTGCATCGCGGTCGTAGGGTTGCCGGGCATGATCGAACGAAGATAGCCGAGCTTCTGATGGCGGCTGAAGAATACTTGAAGTTGGGTGAACGCCCCGTCGCGACCGTCACCATCCAGGAGATCGAAGAGGCACGGTCACGATGGTCCACCCGCAAGTCGCTGCCACCGATCAGACTACATCCAAGAGTGTCGCGCCAGCGGTTCGTTTGCATTGCTGCCAGATGGCTCACTTTTCTCAACCGTCTCCAGGTCCCCTCGAAACCGGTAAAAGTGTACGACCAGATGATTATCGAGTTTACCGATTTCATGCAAAAAGAGCGCGGTCTGGCTCGGCGAACGATTGAACAACGCTGCTCCGCCGTGCGAGAGTTCCTCGATCGCCTTTGTGAGCGAGAACGCTCGCTCAGCACGATCACTGTCGCCTATGTTGATTCGGTCCACGCGCAGAAGGTGAACGAACAGCATTATGCTCGCGTCACGGTCTCTGTTCCTGTATTTGGAGAATCGAGACCATATTCACCTGTTGTATTTGCTGGACGAGGACGAACAGGAAGACTTGTCGAATGATGAACGCAAAGAGTTGCGCGCACTGGTGGCCGAAATCAAAGCAACAAGGTAGGGTTACTATCATGAAACAAACGACAAGGAAGAAAAAGACAGTGCAAGTGTTCAGTGATTTGAAACAATCGTTGCATGAAGCTTTGGCTTACGAGCAGGGCAAGAAGGGAGCATTGCGGGTTACCGACGTACCGCCGCCGCCAAAGCCGCTAACAGCCACCCAGATCCGAGCCATCAGGCAGTCCTTCAAGGTGAGCCAAGCAGTTTTCGCTCGGATCATCAATGTGAGCCCCAATGCGGTAGAAAGCTGGGAACAGGGAGTACGCCACCCGCGGGAAGCGACTTTGAAGCTTCTGACGATCGCGCATAAGCACCCGGAGATTCTTTTGTCAGGCGAGTAAGCGCGATCTTGCGATCGAGCAAAAGGCGATCCAGCAAGAACCAAAGGAACCGTCAGGATGACTGCCCACAGAAGGTAACGGGGTAGCATGCGTTTTGCTTGCATGGCCCAGGTGTGTGGGGGCGGGTCTCCGACCCACCCTGGACGGGGCGAAGCCCCCGTCCCCACACGCCCGTCCTGACCTGCGCCGCTATACGATCTTCTCGCCGACGCTTTTCGCTTGCGTGAAGAGCAACAGGTAGTCCGGGCCGCCGCCCTTCGAATCGGTGCCGGACATGTTGAAGCCGCCGAAGGGATGCGCGCCGACCATCGCTCCCGTGCACTTGCGGTTCAGGTAGAGGTTGCCTACGTGGAACTCGCGCACGGCGCGATCGAGTTTTTCGCGCGAGCTGCTATAGATCGCGCCGGTCAGTCCGAACTCGGTGTCGTTGGCGATTTCGAGGGCATGGTCGAGATTGCGCGACTTGATCACCACCAGCACCGGTCCAAAGATTTCTTCCTGCTCGAGCGTCGACTTCGCCGGGATGTCGGCAATCACGGTCGGCTGAACGAAGTATCCCTCACCAGCTTTGGTGTCGCGCGCGCCGCCGGTGATGAGGCGTCCATCTTTTTTGCCGATCTCGATATAGCGGAGGATGTCGTTCATCGAACCCTCGTTGATGACGGCAGCCATGTTCGGGTTTGCAGTGGGATCGCCAACGGTGATGCGCTCGGCGCGGGACTTCAGTTTCTCGAGGAACTTGTCGTAGATGCGCTCGTCGACAACGGCGCGCGAGCAGGCCGAGCACTTCTGGCCCTGGAAGCCGAAAGCCGCCGTGGCTACGCCTTCGACGGCGGAGTCGATATCGGCGTCGGCATCGACGATGATGGCGTCTTTGCCGCCCATTTCGAGGATGGTGCGCTTGATCCAGAGCTGGCCCGGCTGCTGTTGCGCGGCAGTCTGGTTGATGTGCAATCCGACTTCGCGCGAGCCGGTGAAAGAGATGTAGCGAATCTTCGGATGCGCCACCAGCGCGTCGCCGAAGCTCGCGCCGCTGCCGGGGCAGAAGTTGACGACGCCATCGGGCATTCCGCATTCTTCGAGCAATTCCACAAACTTCGCCGCCATCGTCGGCGAATCGCTGGACGGCTTCAGGACAACGGTGTTGCCGCTGACGATCGAAGCGAGGGTCATGCCGGCCATGATGGCGCAGGCGAAATTCCACGGCGGAATCACAGCGCCGACGCCGAGGGGAATGTAGGTCAGCGTGTCGCGTCGATGGCCTCGGAGATATCGGCGTCGGCCTCCAGCCAGTTCTTCGAAACTTCAAATACCAGCCAGGCCATGTATTCGAGCTTGCGCTCGCGCATCACATCGGCGACGCGGAACAGGAGCGACGCACGCTCCTCAACCAAAGTCCGGCTCCAACGGGCGAACGCGCTGAGAGCGGCGCTCACGGCCGGCTCGACGTGCTCAATGCCAGCTTTCTGGTGAACACCGACCACTTCCGAAGGTTGGGCGGGATTGATGGAACGAATCTTGCCAGAGGTCTTGATGCGCTTGCCGCCGACAATCAGGTCGTACTCGCGGCCGAGTTGGCCACGGACTTTCTCGATGGCGGCGTGCATCTTGCGCACGTTCTCTTCTTTGGTGAAATCGACAAACGTTTCATTTTTGAACGCGCCTCCGTGCAAGCGAACTTGCAGACGCGGCGGGGCTTCCATGGTTGCCATTATGAATTCCTTTCCAGGACGGAACATTGAACATTAGCGCGGATATTCGCGGCCTTTGATTTTACACCGGCTTGAGGGGACTGCCGGTAAAACAGCGAAACCTGATCTCGCAATGCTGCGGGGTCCTGAGCGTCCACGCCATCAAGAGTTCCACGTCCGAGACAGCGACGACAGTACCGGAATGGGCCGTTACGGCGCCTCCGCTGCCCCCGGATCATCATAAATATGGATTTTTTCCTTCCAGGTATTTGTCAAACCAGTTCAGCATGTGTTCGAGGCGCTCGACTCTGTGCCAGGGCTGGCCCGAATACGCTGGGATTTCCTTTTTGGATTCCCAAGCGGTTGGCATTGTACACCTAGTTGCCTCCTTTCGCGTCAATCTGACGCGGTTTCCCATCTCGGTCGTCCCCAGTGGTCTCCGCAGGGCCGGACTGCTCCTCACCGCGAGCCTCAACCCCGGAATTGCCTTTGCGCGCAGCGATTTTTCCGACATCGCTCCCTCGTTTACCTCTTTTGGACCGATCTTTCTGCTGCTTCCGCGCTTCGACTATCCTGCGGGCACCGGCAGCATCGCTATGCTCCGCAGCATCGCTATGCTCCGCAGCATCGCTCCGACCCTTGCCGCGCCGCACATCCGCCTAGCGCATCTTTCGAAAACCGCCGGTGCTAGGCATCAAATCCCCTGCTTCTGGATTCTCCGCAAGCTCTGCCTGTAATGCCTGATAGTCATCGTCGTTTAGATAGCTCGGCAAATGACGTGTGAATGCAGGCGCCTCAATGAACTCCATATAACGTTAGAGCTGTATCGGAAGCGAACCGGCGCGACGGATTCGGTTAGCTTGGACCTCAGAGTTCGCTTTCGGTACAGCCGTTTGAAGGAAGCCGCTTTGTTCGCGGCGGGCGCTATGGGATTTCAATCGATTGCGGGTCTTTTCGCTGGCCTTGGCCCACCGGGCGAGTACGGCATTGCAGTGGAGGTGTTTCGACGCCTTATCAACAGGAAGCTCAAGTCCTATCTCAATCGCCGCTTTTTTCTGCTTTCCGCTTGACCTTTGCCCATCGAGCACGTGCTGCTCGTTGAGCGATCGGCCAACCTGCACGCACGAGGCCCGCCCATTCATGCTGTCCTGCGGACGCAGCGATTCGCATGAGCGGCGCGTTTTGCATGATTCCCATGGTCATGTTATTATGACTATATTATTCCCGCCCCGAGGTGATGCTGTGAAGGAAATGGCAGCCGGTACATTCAAGGCGCAATGCTTGGCGATCATG
>JBEKJC010000114.1:0-4392 GCA_050011435.1 Binataceae bacterium (SeqCode) | reverse complement strand
GTCCAGGCGGCAGTTGGATGCGCCGTCACGTTAAGGTGAATAAGCCGGCGTGAAGCATGTTCCATAACCACCAACACGTAAAGCAACCGGAAAGTCGCGCTCGCGACGACGCAGAAGTCGCAGGCGATGATGGCCGCCGCATGATTCTTGAGAAAGGTTGACCAGCGCTGATCGCGGCGCAGGTTGCCGGCAGGTGCGGACGGCAACTTTGGCAGATACTTCCGGACCGTGCGAGGCGACACACGCAGGCCGAGTTTGAGCAACAACTCGTCTGCAATTCGCTCCTCGCCCCACGAGGGATTCTCGTGAGCCAACCTGCGGATTAGATGTTGGAGCTCCAGCGGAATCCGTGGCCGGCCAGATTGGCATTTCCTACGCCAGAACAGCTCGAAGCCCTGGCGGTGCCAATGGATGAAGGTTCTCGGCGTCACGACGGTCAGAGCGCCGCGCCAATCGAAACAGCGGCTGAGCCACAGCAGGGTCAAGCGCGTCGACTGGGAGGTCCGGCCGGGCTTGATTCCGCGCTCCTGGTAGATGGCGAGTTGCTTGCGCAGGAAGAAATTCTCCGCTGCAAGCGAGCTCCTGGAACGCAAACTGAGGACCAAAAAGCGGAGCAAATCGCCAAACAAGTTCAGCCAGAGCAGACAGGATTCTATCACGGACCAATTTCCTTAGTTGTCGCATTACTCCCTTCAAATTCGTCACGATTGCGCCCGTTTCAAGTCACGCCACTAATTTTTGCGGAGCACCGAATCCGTCTCCGCTTTCGATCTCGTCGCCGCTCCTTGCGCGGTTAAGATGAGCCCAAATCCCTCTCTTCCTCAATCGCTCCATTCTGTCCAACCGGTGCTGACGGGGAACAACAGCCCCTTATTGGGTTGAACTGTATGGTGCTGCGTCTGGTACAACGATAGACGGTTGATCTGCTCTAATAGACTGCTGTCGTGACTCGACACTCACTTCGTGATCCTTTGCCCAAGCTATTAAGTTCTGGGGTCTATAAGCAGAGTCCTTTCGCCAGCGGTCAAATACCGACGAATCAATTGTCTCATTGATCGTAGTCGTGACGTCCCCCGAATGAGTGTCCACTACTGGACCGCGTCCTATTGGACGGTAGAACGGACGTCTAAGCACGCGGTAGATGCCATAGAAGGTGTCTCTATAAGAATCTGTTATCGCCGCACTGCTTTCATCACCGTCGAGGCTAACCTCTCTCTCGAAGCGTAATCCATGTATGATTGCCTTGCTCATGAGCCATTTGAGCGGGATTTGAGCCAAGACATCGTTTGGATAGCCGCCTCCGACATTCGCGTGTGCACCCACAAACCAACGTTGTTCTACACTTTCTATCGGCCTTGGTGGGTAGCTCTCTTCATTTTTCTTTATAGTTCTTGTCCAGAGTGTCGGGGCGAAATCCTTGCGGTGCTCGTCGATTGCTAAGGCGTGGTAGGCATGGTCATTGTTGATTCTCAAATCTGTCTCGAGAAACTTATAATTCGATCGGCTAATGATGGGGATATTACCAAAGGGAACGCCTAACGCGCCGACCGTGTCCCATACACCGATGAATTTGATTGGAATTGGTACTGAATATTCGAGTATCCAGGATTCTTCTATCGAGAGAGATGCGCTTGGGTTGTTCTTCTTGGCGCTGACAAGCTCTCTGATTGTTATTATGCCAATACCTCGCCGATATCTGTCGTATAGTTGTCCGACCCCAAGTGGAGCACCCGCCTGCAACAGGCCGCATTTTGAGATGAGGCCCGACAGACTTCTGGCCGTATAGGCCCCACGGCTGAAACCAAAAATGAACAGTTCGTCTCCAGTGACATAGTTTTGGATCAGCCACTCGTAGGCATCTATCACTTCTTGGTCAAGGCCGAATCCAAACATTCCACCACGGAGTTTCTCTCCATATTGTGTCCCGACACCTACACTATAGTAGACTAGTTGCGAGCCATCCTTCTTGCAGAGTGATTTCAAGCGCCAGACATTAGTGTTGCTGGTTATAGTATTCCAAGTGCCATCCAGGAAAAGCGCGATACGCCTTTTAGTCTCAGGCATGGTATGCTCCGACTAGGTTTTCATTGTGGCGGCAAGTGCCTATTCAATCGCGGCCATTGTCTGAGGACTGAGTTTGCCGTCCGCCTCGAGGCCGTGCGCTGCTGGAACGCTTTCACCGCCGCGACAGTGAATGGGCCGTACGACTGTCTCTACCACAAATTTCATCTGAACCGAAATTTAGCATCAGCGTGAATTGAAACTGAATTGGGGCGAGAAGTAAATCAGGGCTGCGCTCTGAACCAAGGGGAATCGTCGGTCCGACCGTCGAGGTCGCAAGAGCTCTTATCGCGCGATCCTCAGACGGCTGGAACAGCAGCTGCGCGACATTGGCGAAGAGGAAATGGTGCTGATCGGGCAGCGAGACGTTCGTAACGGTGATGCAAGCCACTGACTTGCGGTACGGCGACGACTCTCCCGATCCTGGGTGGCATTACCGGGCGTGAGTCAGGGCAATCCTTGTCGAGTGAAAGATGCGTGCGCGTTCGGTGGTAGTAGTCGATGTACGAGGTGAGGACGCAGCGCAGATGGCGCTCGTTGAAGATCACGATGTGGTCGAGACACTCGCAACGAATCGAATCGATGACGCACTCGACGTATGCGTTCTGCCAAGGTGAACGTGGTGCTGTGACGACTTCCGTGATCCCCATCGTATCGACCCGTTCGCAAAACTCTGAGCCGTAGGACGCGTCACGGTCGCGCAGCAGATGGCGCGGACGGCGTCCCATGGGAACGCTTCGGTTACCCGGCGGGAGAGCGGTGGGATGCTCGGTGACGGCCGTGCGAAGGATCGTCCCGCGATCATGGGCCAGGATGATCATCACATATAGCAGGCGAAACGAAACCGAGGCCACAATGAACATATCGATCGCAGCGATGCCGACCGCCTGCTTGCGCAGAAAGCTGCGCCAGCTAGGAGAAGACGTACCCCTTTTCCGTTGTCGCTACTGAAAACCTCGTCCGGGGGTGACGGGCGGGTCGGGCTGTGATACTGAAACGCCGATGATCGAGTTCCTGACCGAACTCCTGCTCATCGCGCGATCCCGACTGAGGTCACGGGCGAGCCTCGAGGCCGAAAACATTGTCCTGCGTCAGCAGGTGATCGTCCTGAGCCGCAAGTTTCCGTCGCGGGTGCGGCTCCGGAACATCGATCGGCTGCTCTTCGTCTGGCTGTACCGATTCTTCCCCTCGGTTCTGAATGCTATCACTGTGGTCAAGGCCGAGACTGTGATCCGGTGGCATCGGCGCGGCCTTCGGGCGTATTGGCGCTAGAAATCCCGCCGGCTTGGTGGCCGCCCCAGAATCGACCGCGAGATCCGCGATCTCATCCGACGGATGAACAAGGAAAACCCACTGTGGGGAGCGCCGCGGATACACGGCGAACTGCTGATGCTCGGGATCGAGGTCGCCGAATCGTCCGTCGCGAGGTACATGGCCAGGAGGCACGGGCCACCCTCCCAAGGCTGGAAGACATCCTGCACAATCACGCTGCCGGCATTGCTTCGATCGATCTTTTCGTGGTGCGAACGATCTCGTTCAAGTTGCTCTATGGCCTGGTAATTCTTCGCCACGCTCGAAGGCGGCTGGTCACGATCAGCGTTACTTCGAACCCGACCGCCGAGTGGGTCGCAGGTCACGTGACTGACGCCTTTCCCTGGGACGAGGCGCCGCGTCACCTGATTCGCGACCGCGACGGCGCATTCGGTCCAGCGTATACCCGCCGCATTCGTGCAATGCGAATCCGCGATCACCCTACCGCACCCCGCTCGCCATGGCAGAACGGCCACGTTGAGCGGCTCATCGGATCGATACGTCGCGAATCTCTCGACCACTTTATCGTGTTCAGCGAATCGCACTTGCGCAGTGTCCTCAAGGCTTACGCTTCGTACTACAATGAGGTTCGCACCCATCTCTCATTGGATAAAGATGCTCCAGATTTTCGGCAGACGCAGAAGATCGGCCGCATCGCAGCGATACCAATCCTCGGCGGACTCCATCATCAATACGTCCGGCTTTAGGTTTTGAATAGGGACAGGGATTCCCGATAGCGAGCAGGCGGGAGTGCGCGCCCTTCAGCACCGCAGTGATGCCCTCGAAGATCTTCTCGCTGATGCCTGCCGCTTCGTCGGCGATGACCAGAACGTGGGGGGCATGGAAGCCCTGGAACTTGGCCGGGTCGCTTTCATTGGTCGAAAAGCCGATCGCGAAGTGGTCTTCACCGAACTCCCATCTACAGGTCTGGAAGAGCTTGCCTCCGAGCGGATGGCCGTGAGCCTTGGCCTTGGCGGCGAAGGCGCGGATCTCGCGCCAGAGGATCTCGGACACCTGGCG
>JBEKJC010000113.1:0-4469 GCA_050011435.1 Binataceae bacterium (SeqCode) | reverse complement strand
TACCGACCCTCCCGTGCCAGCGGCCTAGCTGGTTCATCGTCTGAGTCCCCCGAACGCCCAGCCGCATCGCCCGACGATACCACTTGACCGCTGGTGAGCCAAGTATATAATTGCCCTCGCGAGGTTTCAGTTTCCGGAAAAGCTAAGGTTCTGCGTTCCTTAAGAACTCGTCTTTAGATCGGCCAGACGGCCTTCTCGGCGACCAGCTCTTCGCGCTCCGCACGGCTCATCCCGAGCAGTTCGCCGAGCACGTAATCGTTGGCCTCGCCGATCACCGGCGAGGGCGTCCTAATCGCCCCCGGCGTCGCCGAGAGCTTCATTGGAATACCGGTGACGTGCGTGGTCGTGCTGTCGGGCAGCGGGACCATCCCCCAGAAATCGCGCGCGCGCAATTGCGGGTCGCGGGCGCAGATATCGGCGCCATTGGCGACCACTCCCGCGGCGACGCCCGCCCGCTGCAACCGCTCCATCGCCGACTCTGCTTCTTGATCGGCGGCCCAGCGGGAGACGTTCGCGTCGAGCTCGACGCTGTTGCGCATCCGCAGGTAAAGCGTGCGGAATTTCGCCTGGTAGGCCCATGACGGCGCCCCGATCGCGCCGACGAACCCCTCCCATTGCGCCTGCGACCGCACGCTGATCGCGAGCCAACGATCGTCATCGTCGCCGCGCGGACGGCATCGATAAACGCCATGCGGCGCGGCCGGCGATTCCTGCGATCGATAGCCCGGCGGCGATTGTTCGCGCCCGTTGACCGCTATATCCAGCAGCGCCGGTCCGACCACGCTGACCACCGCCTCGAATTGCGAGAGGTCAACGAATTGCCCACGGCCAGTGCGCCGCCGATGCCACAGCGCCATCAACGCCGCGAGCGCACCCGTATAGCCGCCCGACATGTCCGCGTATGAATAGCCATAGCCGGCAGGCTCGCCGTTGCGGTCCGCCATCAGCAGCGTGAACCCGGCGAGCGCCTGCAGCGTCGGCCCATAGCTGACGTAGTTCGAGCGCGGCCCGGAATGCCCCAGGCCCGACATACTCAGGCATATGATATCCGGTTTGATCTGGCTCAGGCTCGCGAAATCCATTCCCCAACCGCGCATCACGCGCGCCGAGAAATTATCCATCACGATATCGCTGACCTGCGCGAGCCCCTTTGCGATCTCGACGCCGCGTGGCGTACCCATGTTGACCGCGATCGATCGCTTATTGCGATGCAGATCGCCCTGCAGTCCGGTCTGCCGCGGACCCAACGGCCCGGGCTTGCGCTCGAGCTTGATCACCTCGGCGCCCTGGTCCGCGAGAATTCGCGTCGCCACCGGCCCCGCGACCACCCAGGTAAAATCCAGCACCCTGATTCCTTCGAGCGGCAGCCGTGCCATCAGATGATTCCTTCGACGGCGAGCGCCGCGATTTCATCGACGGTCAGGCCGAGTTCGTCGCGCAGAATCTCCGCCGTATGCTCTCCCGTCAGCGGCGGGCGGCGGCGCAAACTCCACGGCGAATCGCTGAAGACATAGGGCGCGCCCGCATAACGAATATTGCGGCCCAACTCCGGATGCTCGATCTCGACGAAGTAGCCACGCGCCCGCAATTGTTCGTCCTCGAACAGCGCCTCAGGATTGCGCACGGTCGCGTAAGGCAGGCGCAAGGTCTGCGCGCGCTCGAGCAATTCGTCGCGATCGTAGCCCGCAACCCATTCGTCGAGCACGTCGAACAGATGTTCTGCGTGAACCGCGCGATATTGCACGTCCTCCCATTCGGGCGCCGTGAGATCCTGCGCTTTGCCGTCGCCCGCCACCCATTCGACGAGCGAGGTCCAGTCGCCCAGCGAGCAATGCATGATGTAGCCGTCGCGGCATTTGCCGACGCGAAAATAGCGGCTCCAATGGAGCGTGCCGCGGCGCGGCTCGACTCGCCCCTCGCCGAAATAACTTCCTGCGACGTGCTCGACCGCCGCTGCCGTCGCCTCCTGCATGCTGAGGTCGATCCGTTGACCGGTGCCGTCGCGGTCGCGCGCGAACAACGCGCACATCGTCGCAATCGCCGCGTAGTAGGCCGACGAATGGTACGCCTGCAAGCCCCACGGACGCACCGGCGCATGTCCGCGCCAGCCGTTGACGTAGAGCATCCCGCCGAGTGCGGCGAGTACCGTGTCGTCGGCGTCGAAGTCGCGATACGGCCCGCTTTGACCGAACGGCGCGATCGAAAGCATGATCAGCGCGGGATTCGCGGCGTGCAATACCGGCCATCCGAGGCCCATCGCGTCCATCGCGCCGGGTGCGAAACTCTCGATAATGAGGTCGGCGCCGCGCGCCAGCCGCAGCAATATTTCGACGCCGCGCGGATGTTTCAAATCGAGCGTCAGCGATCGCTTGTTGAGGTTGTAGAACCAGAAGAACAGGCTGCGATCGCGATGCGCCGCGTCATCGACGAACGGCCCAATCCTGCGCGCCGCGTCCCCGCCCGGCGGTTCGACCTTGATCACGTCCGCCCCCATGTCCGCCAGCAGGCGCCCGCATAACTGGCCGCGAGAGTTGCTCAGGTCGAGAATTCTGAGTCCGCCTAACGCCCCGCCGCTGTTCAAGTCGCACAACCTTTCGCGGCGTATGCGCCGCTCGCCAAAATCATCGGATTGTCCACTATATACTCGATTAGCGTGCGGATATCCTTTATGCGATTGCGCCGCACCGACTAAGCTGCGGCCCAAATAACCCGGTGAAGCACCCGAGGGATTAACCCATGGCGGATGAAGTGGCGGATGCAGCGGCAGGTGACGTCTGGCTCGATTCCTGGCTCGCGATTTGGTATCGCCCGCGCGCAACGATCCGCCGCATTGTCGATACCGACCCAACCAGGTTCGTCCTCGGAATCGCATGGCTGGTGGGCGCGCTGGCCGTGCTCAACAACCAGGTCGCCACCGCGACCATCGACCTCCCCGCGAGCGTTCCGCACTTCCCGCGCCTGGGGCCCATCGGTATCGCGATCGCCGCGTTGCTCTTCGGCGTGTTCAGCGTCGTCGTACTCTATGGGCTCGCCGCGCTCTATCGATGGTCAGGCCATATCCTCGGTGGCACCGCGACCGCCGTCGAAGTTCGCGCCGCGCTCGCCTGGTCGCAGGTTCCCTGGCTGTACCTTGTGGTCGTGACGATCGTCGCGACGATGCTCGGCTTCTACATTCCTCCCGCGCCGCACACTGAGTCTCCGCTCAACCTCGTCGAAACGGTCGTCGGCTTCTGGGTCTTTGTGATTTTTCTCAAATGCCTCGGCGAAGTCCATCGCTTCTCCGCCTGGCGCGCGCTCGGCGCGATCCTCCTCGGCACCCTCGCAATCTTCGCTGTCGTCATCGGCGTAGTCGCTACAATCTGGCTCGCCGTCTGGGTCGGCCGCTCGATACTGTAATCTTCGCGACGGGCGGGCACACTCGCGCATGCGCGAATCATTCCGCTACCCCGTGCCAGTGTAGTGTCCCGCAAATACCTTTACGCAACCGAGGTAGTCATCCTTGTATGTGAATCCTGATCGTTACAAGAAGCTGGCCCGCTATGCCCAGCCGGCCGCCGAAGCAAAGTTGACCCGCCCGGCGGGTTCTGATCAGGGGGAGCGCGCGGCGGACCCCTCGCCCCTCGGTTGGTTTTTTGATTTATTCACAGCGTCGCAAACCGACAGCGAGGCTTACCGAGCCGGCGGGCATAGCAATGTTGATAGATCAGGCTAAGTACCTCATCCAACAAATCTTCGGCCATTTCCAGGGTCACTCAGTGGGCCAGAATCTGATATACGCAGGCGGGGTTTTGTTATCGGTGCGCGCATTGTTCAACCGCTACTTTTACTCCTACCGCAGAGCCTTCCAACAAAACGCCGATGCGGAGCGTTTGCGTGACGAGCTGGTCTTTGGCGACGACGCCAAGGCGCTCGGCGTTCCCGAGGACCCGAATCCGTTCAATTTGGCTGACCCGGATAAAGCCGGGAAACTCTAATCGCAACGACGCGATTGTAAATTCGAGTCGTTCAATTCGGTCTTTCGCGACCAATTTTTTCTATTGACCTCGATAATTTACGATATATACGATTTTTCGACATTGCGTAGGTAGCTACTGTCGCGAGCTACTTTGCCGCGGCCGCGGCCCTCCTCGGCGGCTCCGTCACCATACCCGGCTTGACCAAATCGTCCGTCCAGGGCGAGGCCGGCTTTCTCGACATTCTCCAACGGATGGGTGCCCGTGTGACCTGGCATCCCAATGCCGTCGAAGTCACCGGTACCGGCCGGCTGCGCTGACCCGCAATCCCCCCGTCACCCTTATGTACTGTGCCATATGTACTGTGCCATCATCCTGAACCTCGCATTGCCCCCTCTGTCATCCTTGTATGTGGATTCTGATCGTAGCAAGAAGGAGGAGCAAGACGAGGCGGGAGACCGATGTCATTCAAGGCCGGTAGAGGCCGTCGCTCAGCAAGGATCCCCGCCTCGTGTA
>JBEKJC010000112.1:0-5667 GCA_050011435.1 Binataceae bacterium (SeqCode) | reverse complement strand
CGCACCTGCGCCAGAATGCTCGACATCTGCATTCCGTTCAGCTGCGACAGATACGGCATTACTTCGGCCACGAACTGATCTTCCATCAACTCGCGCACTTCCTCCTGCCGGTTCCGTTCTCCACCGGAGAGCAAATCCGGCACACTGACCTCGAGCGCTCTCGCCAGCCGCTCCAATGAAGACAGCGTCGGCGTCGCCTTCTCGTTTTCGATTTTCGACACGTAAGTCCGCGGCACCGACATGCGCAGCGCCAGTTGCCGCTGGCTCAAGCCGCTGCGCAGCCGTAACGATCGGATCGAGTGCGCCAGCTTCAGATGCCCGCGTCCGTTAGAATCGACGTTCACCGGCAACACTTCTGGCGCCGCCGTCATAGCGGCGATCTCCGCCTCGTCCTCATCCAATGACAGATGGCAACGGCGGCAGAGGCTATTTGATGTGCGGAATTGCACCAAAAGACAATGATCGCATCGTACAACTTCCCGTGAGTCCACGGGAGTAAGTGTGGTAGCCATTCAGGTTTTGCGAGTGCCAGAGCGGGGGGGCTACTCTCAAAGCCAACTAGAGCGTAATCTGCTGGATTGGGCCTGTGGAAGTCAAGACAAATGTGCGAGAAGACAAAGTATTTATCGAAACAAACCATAGTTAAGCGCCGGAAATCGCCAGGAAACGGGGAAAAAACATGAATCAACGCGATACCGCATGGTGTTTACTAACTGAGTTCACCCAATCGGAAAGTCTTCGAAAACATGCACTCGCAGTCGAGGCCTGCATGCGCGCCTACGCCCGCAAAGCCGGAGCCGACGAAGAATTGTGGGGCCTGGTCGGCCTTCTCCATGACTTCGACTACGAGAAATACCCGACCGCCGACGACCACCCCTACAAAGGCTGCGAGATTCTAAAGGAACGAGGGTATTCCGCGCCTCTCGCCGATGGAAAAGACCCTCTTCGCCTGCGATGAACTCGCCGGATTCATCACCGCCTGCGCTCTCGTCAAGCCGGGAAAATCGCTGGCCGAAGTCGAAGCCAAGTCCGTCCGCAAAAAAATGAAGGACAAAGCCTTCGCCCGCAGCGTCCATCGCGAAGACATCATCGAAGGCGCTGCCGATCTCGGTGTGGATTTGGAGGAGCACATCGCTTTCTGCATCGAAGCCATGAAGGCGAATGCGAGCGAACTGGGGTTGGATGGGTCGGCAGCCAAATCGGCCTAGGCAAAGCCTTTGTCGGATGAGAGAACATTCTTTATCGCAGCACCTCGGCCACCTTCCCACTGGCGATCAACTCCGCGATGCGCGCGAAATCCTGGTACATCACGCGGTCCTTGTCCATGGTCGCGCACACCGACCGGATCGCCGCGTGCGCCTCCCGCAAAGGCTTGGAAGTCTTTAGCGGGGCGAGGAAATCAATTGCCTGTGCCGCCGCCATGGCCTCGATGGCCAGCGTGTTGCGCGTGTTCTCCACCACCTTCTTCAGCTTATTGGCCGCGACCATGCCCATGGAGACGTAGTCTTCTTTATTCCCCGACGTCGTAATCGAATCGACCGACGCGGGATGCGCCAGCACTTTGTTCTCACTCACCAGCGCCGCGGCGGTCACTTGCGCCATCATGAAGCCCGAGTTCAGTCCCGCACCCGGCGCGAGAAATGGCGGCAAACCTTCACTGAGCGCGGGGTTCACCATGCGCTCCAGGCGCCGCTCGCTGATGCCAGCCAGAGCGCTCAACGCAATCGCCAGAAAGTCGAGCGCGAACGCGAGAGGCTCGCCGTGAAAGTTTCCGCCCGAGAGAACGTCGCCCTCGCCGTCCGCTGCCTTCGGATTTTTCACGAACACCAGCGGGTTATCGACGGCCGAATTCGCTTCGGTCTCAAACACTACACGGCAATGGGCGAGCGTGTCACGCACCGCGCCATGCACCTGCGGGATACAGCGCAACGAATAGGAATCCTGCACGCGTCCGCAGTCGCGATGCGAATCGCGGATCTCACTCTGTTCGAGCAGACGGCGCAGGTTCGCTGCGCTCCTGATTTGTCCGGGATGGGGTCGAGCCTTTTGAATGCGCTCGTCGAAAGCGACGTTCGTTCCCTTGAGGGCATCGCATGCCATCGCACCGATGACGTCGGCGGTGTCGACCAGCGTCTCCGCTTCAAGCAGCATCAGGATGCCGATGGCGAGCATAGCTTGTGTGCCATTGATGAGCGATACCGCTTCTTTCGCTTCGAGGACCAGCGGTTTGATTTGTGCGCGCTTCAACGCTTCGGCGCTGGCGATACGCGCACCTTTTTCGTCTAAGCATTCGCCTTCACCGATCAATGCCAGGGCCAGGTGTGCCAGCGGCGCAAGATCGCCGCTCGCTCCTACGCTGCCCTGCGACGGCACCCTCGGCGTCACACCGCGATTGAGCATCTCGCAAATGGTGTCGATGGTGATGGCGCGCACGCCCGAGTTGCCTTTCGCGAGCGAGTTGGCGCGCAGCAGCATCATGGCCCGCGTGTCGGAAATTGAAAGAAGTTCGCCCACGCCGACGGCGTGCGAGCGCACCAGGTTAACTTGCAACTCGCGGACCTGGTCTCCGGCGATGTGCACATCGCTCAGCTTGCCGACGCCAGTCGTGATCGCATAAGAAATTTGTTTATTGGCGACGAGCGCGTCGACGACAGCGCGGGCGCGATTCACGGCCTCGCGTGCGCCGGGATCGAGGAGGACGGGCCGGCGGACGCCGCTGTGCGCCACTTCGCGCACCGCCTCAAGCGCGAGGTCGTTTCCGTTAATGTGCAGAGCTTGCAAGAGCAGTTCCTGGTTTCTGGTCTTCGGATTCTGGTTTCGAGTTTTTACTTTCCTTGCAAGACCACTCTAAACGGATACAACGTTGCCGTCATCACGCCCTTCTTTACTGCCGGATCGCCGTTCATGATCTGGCGGGCGGCATCTTCGGATTCGGCGCGGAAGATCGTAAGTCCCATCGTATTTTCGTCGGTATTCAGGGTGCGGCCCACGAGGATTATGACTCCTTGCGCGTTGAGGTCCTGGAGATACGCGAAGTGTTCGGCCACCACGGCCTGTTCCGAATCGGTCGGGCCGGAGCGGAGCATATCTCCGCGCACGAGTTGCAGTCTGTAGAGGAACTCCTGCATCGGATCTTTCCTTCCTATCTCCCCATAGCGGCGCGGAACACCTTCATGTATTTCTCCGGCAGCGCGCGAGGTCTCATGCTTGAATCGGCGACGATGTGTGTGGTCTCGCCTTCGGCCAGCAACTCGCCTGTTTCCGCCCTTCGCAGTTCGTATCCGAAGCGGATCACTTTCTCCCGGACATGTTTCAGGTAAGTGCGCACGATGACCTCGTCATCATAGTGCACGGAAGCCCTGTAGCGGCAGTGGGCATCGACTACGGCGATGAAGCAGTTGTCTTCGTGCTCCATATTCTTATAGCTGAAGCCGAACTGGCGGAGGAGTTCCACACGTCCCACTTCAAACCAGATGAAATGATTAGCGTGATAGACAACGCCCATCTGGTCGGTTTCGGCATAGCGGACGCGGATACGAGTTTCATTCACGGTCGCCGCCCGCTTTACATTGACAGAAATCGATGTATGGGACCGGCTCATCGGCCCGTCCACTTTGGCTTGCGCTTCTCCAAGAACGACGTAATTCCTTCGCGGAAATCGGCGCTTTCGCGGATGCCGGCATTTTCGCGGATGGCGGCTTCAATTTGCGCATCGAGTTCGGCGCGCGCGTGATCGGTGAGCAGGCGCTTGGTACAAAAAAGCGATAGTGGACTGCTCTCCGCCAACTGCGCGGCGAGCTCGCGGGCACGGTCAAGCAACTTTTCCGGAGGAACGATTTCATTGATCAGGCCCATCTTCAGGGCTTCCGCCGCGTCAAAGATTCGGCCGGTAAGCAGCAAGTCGCGAGCGATTTTTTCGCCGACCTGGCGCAGCAGGAAAGTCGAGACGATGGCGGGCACGAATCCGATCCGGACCTCGGTGTAGCCAAACTTGGCCTCCGGCACGGCGAGCGTGAAATCGCAGAGCAGGGCGAGACCGGTGCCGCCGGCGATGGCCGCTCCGTTGACCGCAGCAATCGTCGGTTTGGGAAATTCATAGAGCGAACGGAACAGGGCGACCATGGTTCGCGAGTCTTCGAGATTTTGCTCAAGCGAACGGCCGATCAGGGACTTCAGGGTCTCGAGGTCCAGGCCAGAGCAGAAGGCCTTTCCTGCCCCGGTCAAGATCAGGACGCCGGCGGAGGAATTTCTCACTTCCTCCAGAGCACGAATCAGATCATCAATCAGTTCGTAGCTGAGGGCGTTGCGCTTTTCGGGGCGGTTGAGGGTGAGACTGGCGGCGCCAGAGTCGAAGACGAGTTGGAGCGTTTTGTAATTCATGGTAGTTCTCAGCACTCTCTCAATCCGCGGTCGTCGATTTCTTGTACCTCGCGCCGATCTCAGCCGTTGCTCTCAGCAATGCGTCCAACGGCTTCAGCACGGGCAATTGCGCGCCGCGTTTGCGCAGGGCTTCGATTACGGTTTCTGTCGGAATGTTCCCGACCAAGTCATCCTGCGCAAAGGGACATCCGCCGAGGCCGCCTATGGCGGAATCGAAGCGGCGGCAACCTGCTTCGTAGGCTGCGAGGATTTTGGCGGCGGCCTGGTCGGGACGGCTGTGTAGGTGGACTCCGATTTCTAGGTAACCATAATTTGAAATTACGGCGGAGACGACTTCCTGGATTTTCTCGGGCGGCGCTACGCCTACGGTGTCGGCGAGGGAGATCATGCGAATCTCCTGCAACTCGAGCAAGCCGACGGCTTCGACGACCTCATCTATGCTCCAGTCATCGCCGTAGGGATTGCCGAAGGCCATCGAGATGTAGACAACGGTTTCGAGTCCAGCCTCGTCGGCCTTCTTCTCGATTTTTTCCAGTTCCTCGATAGCGTCTTCCAGAGTCTGCCGTTGATTGTTCTGCAGAAACGTGGGCGAGATCGAATACGGAAAACCCAGGGTGCGCACGGCCTCGGTCGCGATCGCTCGCTGCGCGCCTTTTTCATTGACGACGATGCCGATGATTTCCACATCGTCGGGCGGATCGAGTTCTTTCAGAACCTCTTCGGAGTCGGCCATCTGTGGGACGGCGTTGGGAGAGACGAAGCTGACCGCGTCGATGTGCTTGAAGCCGGCCGAGATCAGGGCCTGGAGATAGTTGGTCTTCAGTTCGGCAGGAATCTGGCCTTTGAGGCCTTGCCAGGCATCGCGGGGGCATTCGATCAACTTTACGGATTCGCTCATACAGCATCTCGGAATCTGGTCATCGGGCGATCGGGTCATCGGGCCATTGGAGTTCTTCAGATCACCCGATGGCCCGATGGCCCGATCATCCGATTCTATGTCTGCAGCACTCCCACCTTGAACTCGGGCACGTCCGGATTCAGCGACGCCGCTTCTAACGCCTGCGTGATCGCCTGCCGCGTTTCCATTGGATCGATGATTTTGTCGATCCAGAGACGG
This sequence comes from Binataceae bacterium (SeqCode), assembly GCA_050011435.1. Taxonomy (GTDB): domain Bacteria; phylum Desulfobacterota; class Binatia; order Binatales; family Binataceae; genus JADMIL01. The sequence goes on along the minus strand of JBEKJC010000112.1, from coordinate 170 downwards.
GCGGCGCCGTAGCGTGGGTCGGTTTGCTCTTCGTATGTTTTCTTCGTTGAATCGAAAAGTTCTTTTCTTTCTTCTTCGCTCAGCTTCTTGCCGCTGCGTTCTAGTTGCTTTACTTTGATTTCTACCAGCGTGCCGGCGGCGGCGTCTCCGCTCATAACCGCGTATTTCGC
>JBEKJC010000111.1:0-4768 GCA_050011435.1 Binataceae bacterium (SeqCode) | reverse complement strand
TCCTTGCTCGATTTCCCCATCCTCAAATGCTGGCCCAAAGATGGCGGACGCTTCATCACGCTGCCCTGCGTGATCACGCGCGATCCGAAAACAGGGAAGCGCAACGTCGGCATGTACCGCATGCAGATCTACGACGAGCGCACCGCGGGCATGCACTGGCAAAGGCAAAAAGTAGCGGCCGAACATTACCGCGACCACATGCGCGCAGCCGTCGCCGAAGATCGTGTGGGAGCGGGCGCCCCTTCGACAAGCTCAGGGCAGGCTCTCGGCCGTCCAGCCGGGCAAAGCCCGGCAGCAGCCGTCGACATCATGGCAAGATCATCGGGAGGCGCAATGCTAGCCGCCGGCGATCGCCCCTCTGGCCGAATGGAAGTAGCCGTAGCCATCGGCACCGAGCCCGCGCTCACCTTTTCCGCCATCGTGCCCGCGCCGCCGGATGTCGAAGAGTACATCGTCGCCGGATTTCTCCGACAGAAGCCGGTCGAGCTGGTGAAATGCGAAACCATCGACCTCGAAGTTCCGGCCGATGCCGAAATCATCCTCGAAGGCTACGTCAATCTCGACGAACTCCGCACCGAAGGGCCATTCGGCGATCACACCGGTTTCTACTCGCTCGAAGACCAGTACCCGGTGTTCCACGTTACCTGCATCACGCACCGCAAAAACCCGATCTATGCAACGACCATCGTCGGCAAGCCGCCGCAAGAAGACGCCTGGATGGGCAAGGCGGTCGAGCGCATTTTCTTGCCGCTGATGAAGCTGACCATCCCCGAACTCGTGGACATCAACCTGCCCATCGAAGGCGTGTTCCACAACCTGATGATCGTATCCATTCGCAAGTCGTATCCCGGACAAGCGCGCAAAGTAATGAATGCGATCTGGTCGCTGGGCCAGGCGATGTTCACCAAGTGCATCATCGTAGTAGATGAAGACGTGAATGTGCAGGACGTGGCCGACGTCACGTTGAAAGTGCTGAACCACATCGATCCTGAGCGCGACATCCAGTTCACGCTCGGCCCAGTGGATTCGCTCGACCACGCCTCGCGCCTGCCCGACTACGGCTCGAAGATGGGCATCGACGCCACGCGCAAGTGGTCAACCGAGGGCTTCGGGCGTCCGTGGCCGGACGAGATCGTGATGGACGCGAAGACTGGCGCGCTGGTGGATGGGAAGTGGAAGGCGCTGGCGAAAGAACTGGGGATCGAATAAGAGCCCCTGCGTTCTTGGTGCAAATCGCAAACCGATTCGTTGCACTCCAGATGAAAATCTTTTCACAGTATTGCGAGTGGGCGAGATGGTGTACACTTGGTGGCCGCTTTTGGAGTCAAGAAGGAGATTCGGGTTTACGCAAAGATTTCCTGAATCTCACGCTACCAAACTCCACTGCTGTCGAGCCACAAATCAGCGAAAGCGATAAGGAGAAGAATCCGTGAAAACTTCGAAGACTGGATTTCTGATGTTGGTCCTGGTGCTAGGAATGCTTTCGAGCGCCATGGCTCAGATCGCAGCCGTGGAGACCCAGGCGCATGACGCATTACCCTATCCTGACGCAGCAACGCCGAAGGGAATCGATCTCGGCGCGCTCAAGGTGCAGTCGGGCACAACTCCGATATCGGTCACTATCGCCCTCCGGTTGCCCCAACTGAACGAAGCAGAGAACCTGCTGAAGTCGCTCAACACGCCCGGGGATCCGCAGTTTCACCAGTTTCTAACCGCGGACCAGTTCGTGGCGCGTTTTGCGCCCGCGAACGCTGACGTCGCGAAAGTCATTACGGGCCTGGCCAAATACGGGCTGGCGGCCGAACGGACGAGCGCGACCACTCTTAAAGTGACTGGCCTGCCGGCCGACATGGAGCGCGCCTTCGCCGTGAGCCTGCATAGCTATGAGGTTCCCGCGCACGGGAACGCCAGCGGCTACAACTTTCATGCCCCCCTCAGTCGCCCCACGATTCCCGCGGAAATTTCCGCATCGGTCGTAGCCGTGGTTGGTCTCGACAGCCGACCTAGCCTTCGTCCACGCCATGATGTCGCTCCCCAAACGGTGGCCAAGGCTCGGGCGACCGAGCCGTCGAAAATGAAGGGCAATCCATTTGGATATTTGACCGTGACCGACTTTGCCAATCACTATGACGTGCAACCGCTGTACAGCCGTGGCGTGTCGGGGAGCGGCCGCACGCTTGCCATCGTCACGTTGGCGAGCTTTACGCCGAGCGATGCCTTTGCCTATTGGAGTGCCCTCGGGCTTACCGTCAATCCCAGCCGCATCGCGGTCGTCAACATCGATGGCGGGCCCGGCGCGCCCAGCGACGCCTCCGGCTCACTCGAAACCACCCTCGATGTCGAACAATCGGGCGGAATCGCTCCGGGAGCAAATATCATCGTCTACCAGGCGCCCAATACCAACCAAGGCTTTCTCGATGACTTTGCTGCGGCTATCGATGCCAATTCGGCAGAGACCATCTCCACCAGCTGGGGTTTCTGGGAGTGGTTCAACAACCTCGAGAACGCCCCGGTGATCGATCCGATTACCGGGCTGACCGTTGGCAGTGCACAAGCAACCCACGAACTTCTCGTTCGCGCAGCGATCCAGGGACAGACGGTTTTCGCGGCGTCGGGGGACGGCGGCGCCTACGATCTGAATAACGATCTTGGTTGCTTAGGCCCCTACTCATCCACGCAGCCATACAGCTGTAGTCTGACGCTAAGCGTGGATTATCCGGCGAGTGACCCGGCCATTACCGCCGCCGGTGGCACGACACTACCCGGCATTCAAGAGTATTGCGTAAACGCGACATGCACCCCACCCTACGTTATCAACATCCCGCACGAGAGGGTGTGGGGATGGGACTACCTCAATGGATTGTGCACTGCTCTTGGTTACACCGATCCCATCTCGTGCGGAACCTTTCCTGGTGGAGGCGGCGGAGGCGTGAGCATTATCTTTGAGAAACCCTGGTACCAGTTTTTCCTTCCTGGCATTCAGCGCAGCCAACCCGGCCAGATTTACGAAGCCGGCGAGGGTATCGTGTCAGCGGTTGGGGTCGTCGGAACGTACTACGCCCTACCAGCGTACTATGCGGGCCGCAATGTCCCGGACGTCTCGTTCAACGCCGATCCGGAAACCGGCTATGTCATTTACTACACCTCGGAACCCTCCGGGGTTTTTGGCCTGCAGACGTTCTACGGTGGCACGAGCTTTGTCGCGCCGCAACTGAACGGCGTCTCGGCCCTGCTAGGCGAGTATTTGCACGGCAGCCGGATCGGATTGCTGAACTTCCCGCTCTACGGTCTCGCGCTCAGCGGCGAGGCCTACAAGAACCCGGGTGCGCCCTTGCACGCGATCAAAGATGGCGACAACTGGTTCTACCATGGCCGCAACGGCTACAGTCCCGCAGCCGGACTTGGCACGCTGGACGTCGCGAATTTCGCGGAGGCCCTTCGCGGTCAGTTCTAGTTCTTCGTAAACTTGGCATACGAACCACGGGCGGTTCATCCGCCCGTTTTTTTTTGTAGCGCGGACTGCGGCGAAGGCCAGTCTGATGCTCGGCCGCTCTTGCCACAATCTCGCCCTTCGTGTCGCAAAAGTTCGGCCTTGAGCCTCCTCCCAACTTGTGTTCTCATTAGTGAATGGCGCAGCCCGTGGGGGCCCGTCTGCGCGCCTTAACCGCAACCCTCAACCTCATCTTGAGTCAACATCATGAGCGGAACACCAGAGGAGAGAAGTTATGACAAAAATCAGCTACATTCCCAAGGGATACAATTCGATCACTCCGTACCTTGTTATCAAGGGTGCCGCGAAAGCGATTGACTATTACAAGAATGTTTTCGGAGCAACTGAAGTCATGCGCATGCCTGGTCCTGACGGCAAGGTCGGCCATGCCGAGCTGAAGATAGGCGACTCGCACATCATGCTGGCCGACGAAAACCCCAGCATGGGCTACCGCAGCGCGGAGAGTATCGGCGCGTCTCCGGTGAGTCTGCTCGTGTACCTCCCCGATTGCGACAAAGTCGTCGCCAAGGCGGTCGCGGGCGGAGCGAAAATCCTGAAGCCGGTCGAGGACCAGTTCTACGGAGACCGCTCCGGCTTCATTCAGGACCCGTTCGGACATTTCTGGTCGGTGGCGACTCACATTGAAGATGTGTCGCCCAAAGAGATGGAAGAACGAGCCAAGAAGGCGATGAAGGCGGCCTGATGCGTGGCTGCGAGCTGCGAGCAAGCAAAACCAAAGGTTGCTCGTAGCTAGAGGCTCGAAGCTCATAGCTAGAGCTCGTACAATTGCAACACAACCTTAGAAAGGACTCTCCCCATGCTTTCTGCTGGCAATCCGTTTCCGAATTTTTCGCTTCCGAACCAGGATGGCAAGACCATGAAGCTTTCCGACTTCGCCGGACGCTGGCTCGTCGTGTACTTCTATCCGAAAGACGACACGCCCGGGTGCACCATCCAGGGCAAGTCGTTTACCGCGACCAAGGCTGATTTCGACGATGCCGGGGTCAAAGTCATCGGCGTGAGTGCCGACGACGTTGCCTCGCACAAGAACTTCTCCCACAAGTTCGCCTTTACCATCGACTTGCTCTCCGATACCAACTCCAGTTTGATGAAGACGCTCGGCCTCGGCCAGGTGGAGTGGAAAGGGATGAAGCTCTGGGAGCGCACCAGTTTCGTGGTCGATCCCAAGGGTGTAATCCGCAAGGTGTACGAAAAGGTGAACCCAGAAGGCCACGAGAAGGTGCTGCTCGACGACATCGAGGGGATGAAGTCGAAGGC
>JBEKJC010000110.1:0-4814 GCA_050011435.1 Binataceae bacterium (SeqCode) | reverse complement strand
GAGATCTCCTTCTCGGGCAAGGGCTTGGTACCCCTGCCGTCGTGAACACTCATTGCTCTGTCGCCGCAACGATGGAAGCGACTCTTCGCATCCCCGGCTAAAAATCGTCAGGACGTCCGCATGCTGCCCCAAGCGCGGCAAATTGTTCCGCTCCCGCCCCCCTCACCGACGGACCTGCCAATTTCGCGCCCGGATAGGATTCGCTGGATTCTTAGGAATAGCGCCGCAGGAGACGCTCTCCGGGTCCATGCGTCATCGCAAATCGCCCGCACACTCGCGCTTTGCGAGCGATTCTCCGAGATGTCCGAAATGTGAAGGACTGTGTGGTGGAGCGAACAGGATTTTAACTCTCAGCCCTGTTTTTCGTCTGCCAGACGACAGCCAATTGTTCCACAGTGCGACTTCCTGACGGGATTGATTTCGTCGCAACCGAAGTCACTCGACAGCTGATAGCACCGGGACCGATTTGGGCGTATCTACCAGACATCCGTTCCGAGCTGGAACCTGGCGATCGATTCGTATCGTCGTCATAACTTTCGTCAGCGCGACTCGCCCACTGACCCCATTCAGGAATGAATTGCTCATACCCCAAACCAGGCGTTTATTCTTGGCCCGAAACAGCCGAACACCCGCATCTGTCCGCCAAATCTTACCCCAGTATCAGAAAGACCTAGCGAGGGGCCGGCCGCACCCTTGGGGTGGCATGCATATACCCTAGGCCACGACCGCCGCGCCATACCGTAGAATCCGTAGCTTTCTGTAAAATTTTCCTTTTTCTTTGAAGAGAAAAGCGAGCAGCTTTCCAAAAGGTGCGCTTATCCTGCCTATTTTCCCCTTTCAAAGTTCCGGCACACGGTTTGCTCGCCTCTGATCGCGGGATTGAGTCGGCGCCTAAAGAGAAACGCGATTCGAAGGTTAAACAATGCCAAAAAGTCACCATGTCCAGACAGCAACAAGAAACCAACGCTCTCTGCTGTGCATTTTTCAACCGGTGCGAGACGAGGGCATAAGCGTGGAGAATGGTCGTTTATAGCGATCTTCTCTTGGTAGACGAGAATTTCGACCCGGCGGTTGCTTCGCCGCCCGCTCGGTGTGCTGTTGTCGGCGACCGGCTTGCTCGCGCCGTAGGAAACCACGCGAACCTGCGTCGGGTCGAGGCCCTTCTTGCCGACCAGATATCCGGCGACGCTCGTAGCGCGCCGCTGTCCGAGGTCGTAGTTGTAGTGCCTCATGGCCAACGCTGTCGGTATACCCGGCGACCACGAAGACGCGCTCCGACGCCGCCGACCCAGAGTTGGGTGATCCCTCGAGGTCCTCGAAAAATCCATCGATCTCGCGCTTGGCGTTCCCGTAATTCGCGGCCAGAATCGCCGTTGGCAAATTCGGAGCGACCGTTTCGGTCGGGGGCGGAATGGAATTGAGGCGGAGGAAGCTGAAAGTCAGGGGACGTGAGGCTGAGGAAGAGACCCTGCCACCGCCCTGGCACGGGGTTCCACCGGCGCTTTTGGTTTACCGGGAACGCAGTCATCGGCGACTTGCGGCACAAACCTACCAGCAAAAGTGCGCGCGCTGCATTTGGGGATTCCAGATGCCGGTCGAGATGATTATTGATCAGTGGAATCCGCGTCAGCGCCGCTACCGAACCGAAACATTCTGCTACTGCCCTCGTTCCTGCCCGCTCTACGAACCCGGACCGGCACACAAGGTTCCCGGCCGTCGGGGCATGACCTACACCGAGGAGGACTGGGTTGACATTGAAGCGACTTCCCACCGCCGCCTCGACGAGTAGAGTAGTCACGGCGCGATCGACTCCTCGCGATATCCTGATCCAGACCTTGCCCAGGCGTGTGCCCTTCACAACGAATGGCCCTGGCCAACACCCGAATTTTTGCGGAGCACAGTACTCAGCCGGCCGACTGAATGAACCGAAGGTAACCTAGCTAAAGCGGACGCCTGATTACCAGGCGCCCGCTCCCGTTTTCGGAGAAATGTCTCCGGTGGCGTTTACTGCGCGGGGACCAACTCTACTCGCCGGTTCTGTGCACGACCTTCGCCGGTCCGGTTGGTCGCGACAAAGTTGGTCTTGCCGTAGCCGTGCGGTACCAGCTTGTCGGCCGATATGCCGTCCTTCTCGAGATAGCTAACGACGGCCTCGGCGCGCCTCTCAGAGAGTCTGAGATTGTACTGGACACCACCAATCGCGTCGCAATACCCATTCACATCGACGACCACGTCTGGATTGTCCTTGAGGGTAGCCGCGGCCTCGTCAAGCGTGGCCGCATCGCTCGGACGGATATTGTACTTGTTGAAGTCAAAATGAACTCCACGCAGCACGACCTTCGCTCTCGGCGGAGGCGGGAGCGGCGGCGGAGGTGGCGGCGGGGGCTTGCAGATAGCATTGGCCACCACAGTGTAGTACTGGACTACCAGGAACCAATCCCGCATCGACAGTTGCGTCTGAACATCCGTCAGCAGACCGCTCTGACATTCTTTGAGCAGATCCGCGTTGGCCGCTGAAGTGAGGCCCTGAGGTTTGCTTAGACGCAATATTCCGTAGTCGCTATCCACGGCGCTCACCGCCGTACCGTTACCGGTGGTTTGGCCAATCGTGCTGGAGTGGATAATGACGCAGGCCGATAGCGAGACCGAAAGAAACGCGCCGACCGCCAACACTCCGAGCAGTGACGCGACTCCTCTTGTCATTGATCTACCGTTTGATTTGGTCTTCATTCGTGCGCCCTTCACTTACAGACGGCAGCCGTCGTGACCGTGTAGTACTGGACGATCGCGAACCAGTCTCGCATCGACAATTCCGTCTGCACGTCGGAGATCATGCCGCTTTGACACTGCGAGGCGAGCGCCGCGTTTGCATTTGATGTCAGGTTCGCCGGCGCAGTCAGATGCAACAGACCGTAGTCGCTATATTCGGCCCTGACTGCCGTTCCACCACCAGTGCTTTCGCTTATCGACCCGGAATGAATAAGCACGCAGGCCGATAGCAAAAGGCAAACACCCAGAGTCAACGAGCGGAAGAGCCAAACGACAAGTTTCTTCATTGATCGATATCCTCCTTGAATTGTGACGTTCGGGTTTAGGCCTCAAAGAATCGCCTCGCGAACATTCCCCGGACGGGGATCGAGACTCTCCCGGGTGGCTAGACGCGCCACCCCTTGGCAGTTTGCTCGATGTTACGCGGCTGGCGGTCGCGATGTCTAGGCCTTCGGCGATTCCGCCACCAGCCATCGATAAAGCGATCCGCCGAGGACTGCGCCCGCTATGGGAGCCAGCCAGAACAGCCACAGTTGTTCGATCGCCCATCCGCCCGCGAACAGCGCTGGTCCCGTGCTCCGCGCCGGATTAACCGAAGTGTTGGTCACCGGGATGCTGATCAGGTGTATCAGCGTCAGCACCAATCCGATGGGGATTGGCGCGAAGCCAGCCGGAACCCTCGAGTCGGTCGCTCCCATGATCACGAACAGGAACATCAAGGTCATCACGACCTCGCATACAGCCGCCGAGCCGAGGCTGTAACCGCCCGGCGAATGCGCGCCGTAGCCGTTAGCCGCGAAGCCTGAGGTCAGGCTGAAGCCGGGCGCGCCGCTAGCGATTGATAGAGCACGGCGGCGGCGAGGATCGCGCCGAGCACCTGCACAATCACGTAGGGCGCGAGTTCGGCACCGGGAAAGCGGCCGCCGGCCCATAGTCCGAAGCTCACGGCGGGATTGATGTGGCATCCGGAGATGTGCCCGATAGCATAAGCCATCGTCAGCAGCGTAAGCCCGAAGGCCAGCGCCACGCCGGCGAAGCCGATTCCGAACTTGGGGAAGCCGGCGGCCAGCACCGCGCTGCCGCATCCGCCGAGCACCAGCCAGAATGTCCCGATGAATTCCGCTCCAGCGCGCCGCGACAGGGGCATTGCCATAATTGGTCTCCCCGCAATCCGATTTTGAGTGCCTAGTTATTTAGCGACTTCGGAAATGTTAAACCGGGACTCTGTTTTGACTCTCCGATTGCAGTTCCCGGACAATACCGAACGGTCATTCCCTGTGCAAGGTTCCAAGCCGGGTTTTGTTCCACCGCTTTCCCGCGCGGCGCCCGGCCGCCGAGCCCGCTGCTAGTTGATAATCAACAGCTTCACATCATCCGAAATCGTATTAACAATTCGGGTAATCGTTGACTTAAGAAACGGAGACCGAAGGCAATGGATGGACAAAATCGCTCCGGGGCGAGTAAGGCTCGTGACGAGTGTGAAGAATCAGTTCCCAAGGGCGAGGACCGAGGATTCTGATGTTCTCGGGGCAATCCTTGAACGGGGCCAAACGGAAGTGTTGCAACTTTAAAAGCGGTGACGGAGGAGGCCCCGAGAAGAACTGGGCGGCGAGGTCTCAGGCAGCCAGATCGAACAGGTGGTCGATGAACTGATTCTGTTGGCGAACATCATCGTCGCTGACCCGCCGCGCCTGCCCCTTGCGGATCATGTGCATCGCCTCGTATCCCGCAATCGTTCGCCGAGCTGCGTGGAACTCGCGAAAGCTCTGCTTGGCTTTCACGCGTCGTTTGATCGCTCGATGATCCTGCTCCAGGATGTTGTTCAAATATTGCACCGGTCGATGGCGGCAGCGGCGGCGCAGGGTTCCTTCGGCTTTCACTGCGGCAATCGCCGCGCCGTAGAGGCGGGCCTGATCAGTGTTGATGACGCGGGGCTGGGGATGCGATGGATCGCTGAGAGCCTGGCGGAACAGGCGTTTGGCCGCCGCGGCATCGCGCAGCGCCGACAGCAGGAAGTCGATGGTGGCACCCGTGGAATCGATGGC
>JBEKJC010000109.1:0-4902 GCA_050011435.1 Binataceae bacterium (SeqCode) | reverse complement strand
GAGCGGAAACGCTGTCCTTGCCGGGACGGCGGGTCGAGATGACCGCGCATCATGCGTTGTTCGCCGATACGACCATTATCGGGCAGTTCGCATCTTCACATTGCGGCATCACTACCCCCCTAAACCCATGATGAGGCGGTCTCGTATCGACCTCGGAGAGAACCATGATCCCGGCAGGGGTGCGACAGATGGATCAACAGGACCACTTCGACGATCCCAAGGAAAGAAGCGGTAGACCGACCTCAAGGTCGGCACCGCGCTCACCAGCGTCAATGACGCTGCGCGCCGGCTGCGCCGGTGGTCTACGGCCATCATTGACCGCGGTTCCGCGCGGCGCTGGTGGAATTTCGGTCGGGACGAAGAAACGGCCGCAGTCAAACAAAGAAACTGATGCGACTTGACTTCGACCCCGCGATTAGAGAACGCATGATAACGCCTTGTATCATTCGTGAGATTCCGGAATTGGTGGCAGCCAAGTGCTGCTTAACCGTCGGCCTCTCGAAATCCTTCCCGAGCGCCTCGCCCTGATGGTTGCATGGCGGGAAGGGCCCATTTGGGGCACCGGGCCCCGATAGGGAATTGAAGCGCGCGCGACGCGCGGAACCTTTTCCAAAGAACTGAGTTGACATGGCGGCAAGGATAAAAATGTCCCGCAAAGGCAAGCTAAACCTCAAGGGGACGATTTCAAGGGGACGATTTAATGAAGCCTATAGCGCGCATTTTGTTGATAATGCTCATCGCCGCACCGGCTCCCGGCTTCGCGGAAGATATGCCTAATCCCGGCTTTGGATCAATCGCTAAGCAAGCACCGGCTCCCAAGGACGCCGGGGCAATGTCAGGCCGACGTCTGCGGAAGGCTCGTTCGGCGGCCGAGTCGCTCAACGTCCTCAAGACCGTCCACCCTGAGAACATTTAACGCCGACATCATGATCTTGTTGACCGACGGTGCGACCCACTTTGCCACTTAGAAAAGGGGAATTTCACCATGGCTCAAAAGCCCCCGCATCCGGCTAGAAAGATACGGTGTTTTACCAGAGCGATCAAAAACGCCAGCTTTCTGAAGCAACGCGATCCCTCGACATTTGCAAGGAACAGGAACGCACTGGGCTTCGGCACCGGCGTCCCGATGGAGATTCTCCAGGTCCTTCACCGGCTCAAGCCAGACTCCCCTGAATTGAAGAATCAAGCGCAGGTGTCCGAATTTCTCAAGAAACAAGCGGTGCCTAAACCGCAGGGGTGGAAACGATGAGCGACCTATTCAGCGGTACCATCTATTTCGCTCACGTCACATTTGCAACGCCCAGCCAAAATTTCGCGGTTTCGGCGGCGGACATGCAAACGATGATCACCTACGCCCAGCACGCTATCGTTCCCATCTCCGAATGGGTGCCGCAATATGGCCCAAGCACTGTGGCCATTTCACCGAACAGTATCGAATTTACCGCGAACATGTCGTCGACTTCTTTTACTGACTCCGATTTGCAGGGTTGGGTGAATAGCATCGTCTCCAGCAACGGCCTGGATCCGACGTCGACAGCGATTGTCGTGCCTTGCCCGGCAGAGATTTCGGAGAGCGTGGGAGAAGGAATCGGCCCCAACAGCGGCTATCACTTCATCGCCAACGTGCCCTACGCGGTTTGGGGAATGGGAGGCACGAATATCACGCTGGCTGACGAAGCGGACGTTTATGCGATGGTGGTCAGCCACGAAATCTCGGAGCTGATTGTCGACCCACAAGGGAGCCTCAGCAATCCAGAGGTCTGCGACCCTTGCTGCGAAAACTGCGAAAACCAACCGGGTTCCTATTCTGGGGGGTTCTTTCGCGCTTATTTCGATATTTTCAACGACTACCTGGGAACGAATCAACAAACGCCTCCGGGCGGATTCAATTTCGCCTACTACAACGCGGTGATCGTCAAGCCCGCAGGCGCGGAATATTCCGAAGCATCTGACTGCGATGCCACCGCCGCCGACTGCAACTACGCGCCGGTGAATCAGAATTTTTACTTCGTGATTGAGCAGGACGACTTTGGGCGCGACGCAGTCAACGACAATCCCACTTTTCCGCTGGCGTTTTACCTTTTCTTGGAAGGATTTTCGCCCAACGGCGTAGGGACGACGACGCTTCCCAACTTTACCGGCACCTTTAACAACGCCAACATCCCCGGCCTTTCCATCACCCACACGGGCACAACCTACGACGTCGGGAACACCGGGGCCAACGGCAACATCCCGCAGAGGATTCGCTTTGAATACCAGGTCGCGTTCACTGCAGCCTCTCTTGCCGCCTTCCCGCTTCCGGGAAATCCGCCCAATGCCTTTTCGCTTCTGGCCACCATCAGCGTTCAGGGACAAAACATACCCTTCAACCCGCAGGGCGAGTTCTTCCTGCTGGGCGGCGCGGATCCGTACTTCACGAACGTGAATAACACTTCCGGGAATCAACCTTATCTGAGCCAGGACCTGCGCGTGTTCACCGGAACTCCAGCGGCGAACGATACTCCGGTGGCGGGCGGGCCTACACTGAGCGACAGCGTCGGAGGCGCGTATTCGTATATCACGAGCCTGATCACGCATCTGAACCAGACCTACGGCTACCTGAATCCGAACTATTCGCCGCCAGATACCAACATGTCGGACCCGCTCAATGGCTTGCTGCCCTCTCAAATAGCCACGGATGGCGATTCGTTGGTCACCCAAGTCTCAGGATCGAATAACAACTATAACTTCGCGATCGCGCGCGTACGATTGCGGGGAGCCTCGACCGCCGCCCCCGCGGAGAATGTGAAGGTGTTCTTCCGTCTGTTCACCACGCAAACGTTCGATACCGACTTCATAGACCAAAACACTCCCACAACCTCCGCCGATCCAAACATCACCTATCCGAGTTCCGGATCGCCTCATCCGGAGAGCCCGGAGCCAGGAACCGATGGAAGCGGCACTATCAACGGATGTTCGCTTCCGTTCTTCGCCACCGCCAATTTAGCAGACGATCCCAGCGATTACTCCTCCTCTGGCGGCATCAACAATCAGACGATCGTCATGCCCCCAATGCATGACTACGCCTGGGCCTTCTATGGCTGTTTCATTAATGTTTGGGACAATTCGAACACCTACGGCGGGTTTCCGGTGCAACACTGGATGCCCGGCAGCAGTCATAGTTGCTTGGTGGCGCAAATTGCCTACGACGACGCTCCGATCGTCAACGCTGGCGGAATCATCGAGAGTCCCGAAAGTTCCGATAAACTGGCACAGCGCAATCTGCAGGTGAACCACTCCGGGAACCCGGTCCCCGCTACCCACCGGGTGCCGCAGACCATCGACGCGCGGCCCAGCCCTCCGCCGGCATCCACCGACCCTACCAATATTCTCAGCTATCCTGACGAGATGATGATCGATTGGGGTAAGACGCCGATCGGCAGTGTGGCCAATATTTATTGGCCCGCGGTCAGTGCGTCGTTGGTCTTGCAGCTTGCCGCGCAGCTCTACTCCGGCCACATGCTCACGGCCGCCGACGCTCACACCATTCAGTGCAAAGTCGTCAGCCCGGTGACCTATTTACCCATTCCGCGGGGAGTGGGCGGCAGTTTCGCCGGACTGTTCACGGTGGACCTACCGAACGGGATCAGGGTCGGCAACGAGTTCGATATCGTCGTCCGTCGCATCACCACCAGGCAAATCGTGGCGCCGCCTCCTCCACCCCCTCCACCTCCGATCCAGCGAGGCAAGGCAGCAGCGGCCGTCACTCCGGCGATTGCGATTAATCAGCCGCTGATCTGGCGATACATCACGGGCAGCTTCCTCGTGAAGATTGAGGTTCAGAAAGAGAGCGCGATTCTCCCGGTGGACGAGAATTTGCTGGCGGTGCTGAAATGGAGGCTGGGATTGATCGGAACGGGCAACCGCTGGTATCCGGTGCTCCTGCGCTGGATCAGCGTTCTGTCCTCGCGCATCGTCGCCATGGGTGGCAATCCTGGCAAGATTCCTGCTTCCCCGAACGGATATCAACCACCTTCAACCGATCACATCAAACCCGGCTGGCACGGACGTTGCTACACCGGCAAAGTGGCGAAGTTGTCCTACAATTGCTTCGGTGATTTCGAAGGCTTCAATCTGAATACCTGCGAGTGCGAAACGCATTCCTTCCGCTCCTGCGAGCCGGACATGGAAGAGCTCATTTACCTCGCTTGGGTGGAGCGGTTCGTGATCACCGTGTGCGTGTGCAAACACGACGCGCATCGGGTAGAGTCGGTAGCTCTGCTCCGTGCCCCTCGCCATTAGAGCAGAATCCAATCAACCTGTATCATATCCGCAAGCGGCGAAGTAGTTCACGCATTCGGCGGGTTTGAAGATGTCGGCGCAGGTTTCGAGCGCGCGCATCAGGCCCGCGACGGTTCGCTCGGCGATTTTGCGCAAGTAGGTTTTGAGCTTGGAGAACGCCTTCTCGATCGGGTTCATGTCCGGGCTGTAAGGCGGCAGATAGCGCAACTCGGCGCCGACGGCTTTGATGAGTTCCTCGACCCGCGGCCCCTTGTGCGCCGGCAAGTTGTCCATGACGACGACGTCGCCTTTCGAGAGCGTGGGGACGAGACATTGCTCGATCCATTCCTCGAACAAAACGGCGTTGATCGGGCGGTCGAAAGCCTTCTGCGCCACGAGCCCGCGAAGCCGGATGCCGGCGACGAGCGTGATGGTCTTGTAATGGCCATGCGGAATGGCGGCGCGCAACCGTCGTCCGCGCCGACAGCGGCCGTTCTTGCGCGCCAGATTGGTCGATGCGCCGGGGTGAGTAGGCCGAAGGAATTTCACCCCCGGCCTCTCGCAGAACGGTGCGTGAACCTCTCGATTCACACCGCTCCCATCAGGCGAACGTGTTGGTTCCGAATGTTTGCCAGTGCACGA
>JBEKJC010000108.1:0-5108 GCA_050011435.1 Binataceae bacterium (SeqCode) | reverse complement strand
GGCTCACGCTGTCGCTGGCGGAAATCGCGCCAGCGGTGGAATTGTTTGGCCAGGTCGAAGTGCCCGACGGCTACGACTCGCGCCGCGTAATCGCTGTCGATAATTGAAGCGTGCGCTCGGGGTGCACACCGCAGAGCGCGCGCGCACAATCCTCAGAATCGATCCGCAGACAAACCAAATTAAGGGGAGTCCGATTCCGATAGGAGAAAACCCGTTCTTTCTCAGCGCGAGCGGTCGCACGGTTTGGGCGCTTTGCATATGGGGACATTCGCAGTACAGCACGCTCTCGCGCATCGACCTTTAACTCGATCTTGCGATCGGGCGGGTATCGCGGCCGCTTCGAGGTCCGTCATCCGATCACACGGATGGCCCGCGGTGATCCCGCGTCACGCCCGCAGGCGGCTGGTGAGTATCAGGGTGACGAACAATCCGACCGCCGAGTGGATCGCTGGACAGGTGATTGACGCCTTCCCTTGGGATGAAGCGCCACGTCATCTGCTTCGCGACCGTGATGGCGCCTTCGGCCCAGCCTATACCCGCCGCATTCGTACGATGGGGATCCGCGATCATCCGACCGCGCCACGCTCGCCATGGCAGAACGGCCACGTCGAGCGCCTCATCGGCTCGATTCGGCGCGAAAGCCTCGATCACCTGGTAGTTTTCGACGAAGCGCAGTTGCGTCGCGTTCTGAAGAATTACGCTTCCTATTACAAGCAGGTCCGGACGCACCTCTCATTGGACAGGAATGTGCCGGACTTTCGGCGCCCCCACAAGCTCGGCCGCATCGCAGCAACACCAATCCTCGGCGGGCCTCATCATCAATACGTCCGGGTTTGGGTTTTGACTAGGCCCAGACGGTGCCGAGGCCGGCCACCGTGGCCGCGTCGTACCTCATTATGAAAGCACTATGCCCCGACTGCCTTAAGTGGGGATTCTGATTCGGCGGCTGCAACTTGGAAGGAGTGGGCAGCTGCCCACCAATACAACTCGACGCCTGATGCAGTAATAGTGGACGACATCAATTTAGGCGCTTTCGGATTCTTGCCACCCCGCAACGCGAGCGAGTGCGGCCTCCGGCCGCTCGACCACGACCTCAAGTCGCCCGGCATAGATCGCGCCCTGATCGCCATCGAGGGTCAGCCAGTCGCCTTCCGCAAAATCGTGGCGGCCGATGCGGCAGGTGCGGCCCGGTGGGTCGATCAAGAGGTCTGCACAACCGACGAGGCAGACCTTGCCTAGCTGCCGGGCGACGACCGCCGCATGCGAGGTGCGTCCGCCCAGCGCGGTGAGGATCCCGGCGGCCTTCGCCATCCCCAGGATGTCGGCGGTCATTGTTTCACGGCGCACCAGGATCGTCGGGTCGCCGCCGTCGGCAAAGCGCTTGGCGGCATCGGGATCGAACGCGATCCGTCCAGCAACGACACCGATCCCTGCCACGGTCGCGCGCGCCAATGGCGCGGTCGGGGGCAGCGACAGGTGACTGCGCGCGACGTTGTTGAGATCGATGCCGTTAAGGCGTTCCAGAGCCTCTTTCGGTTGGATCAACCCTTCCGCGACGAGATCGATCGCGATCTTAAGCGCTGCCCATGGGGTGCGCTTGGCTCGGCGGGTCTGCAACAGGAAGAGCCGCCCGTCCTGAACCGTGAACTCGAAGTCCTGGACGTCGCTGAAGGTCACTTCAAGCTGGCGGCAGATCACCTCGAGTTGGTCCCACACCGCAGGGAGCACAAGACGCAGCCGGTCGGTACCCCCGATGGCCAGCCGGCCAGCGACTACGTCCTCGCCTTGGCCGTTGAACTGAAAATCGAGATAGAGAGCCTTCTCGCCAGTGGCCGGGTCACGCGTGAAGCCAACGCCGGCGCCCGACATGCCGCCGGCATTGCCGAAGACCATGGTCTGCACGGTCACCGCAGTGCCGATCGCGTCATCGATGTGATTGAGACGGCGATATTCGACGGCCTTCACCGCATCCCAGGAGCGGAACACGGCATCTATTGCCTGGGCAAGCTGGTCGGCGGGAATTTGGGGGAATGGCGCGCCCGCCAGCTCGCGGAAACGCACCAGCATAGACCCAGCAAGCCGCCGCAACGCGCGATGGTCGAGCGTGTGTTCGTTCTCTGCGCCTTCCGTGGCGACGGCGTCCCGGATTAGCTCGTCGAACGGTTCGGTTGGCAGCCTCTGCACGACTTCGGCGAACCCCTGGATCAGTCGCCGGTAGCTGTCCCAAGCGAGACTGGGATTGCCGGTCAACCGGACCAATCCTTCGACGGTTTCGTCGTTCACGCCCACGTCGAGCACGGTTTCCATCATACCGGGCATCGAGATCGCAGCGCCCGACCGCACCGAGACCAGCAATGGCCTGCGGGACGAGCCGAAGCCAAGGCCCGTCGCGCGTTCAAGGCGCGCGATCCCCTGACGGAGCACGTTACCTCGCGCCATCTCTTCTCGCCGGTTGCGGGTTCCACACCAGGCCGTCGGCAGGACAAAGCCCGGTGGTACCGGCAACCCGGCACGGGCCATCCGCATGAGGTTCCAAGCCTTGCTGCCCACCTCCGCTGCTTCACCGGTCGGCAGCACCTCGCCGGGCAGGATGGCGTAGAGGGCAGCGCCCTCTAGCGTGAGGCTACCGTGCAAGGACATCGCCGAGGACATGGTCACGTAGCAGCAGGCTGGCACGCTTCAGCGCGTCCGAAGCCTCGCCAAGCCCTTGCCGGACCTCTGACAGCACATGGAGTTCGCGGAAATCGGTAGCTCTCTTCAACCCGACCACGGCAACTGCTCGTTCCGCGGCGTCCGCATCATGCTCGAGTGCCGCGAGCCGATCGATCGCAGTCACGAAGTCGTCCGCGTCGTCGCGCAGGCCGTGTCGCTGGACGTGCTGTGCATGCGCCAGCGCCTTCACCCACTCCTGCGAGGCCTCGGCGAGGATGCTGGCCAGCGACTGCAGCGAGTTCACTGTCCGATGGTTCTCCGCGGTATCGAGCAGACCCAGCAGGAAAGCGGCCTCCTCCAACTGATCAGCAGCGTCGTCGGCTGCCACGATCAAGCCGTGGAATGGCTGCAATTCGGGGCGGCGACGGATCGACTCTGCGATTTCGACCACGAGCTGATCTGCCTCGTGCTCCCAGCGCTGGGTCCGTCTCGCAAGTTTTTCCAGCTCGATCGCGTCCCCGCGCAGCCCGAAAAGACGGTCACGGATCGCGGTGGCGATCTCGAAGATGAGGCCAGCGTGATCAGCCACGATCCGAAGGAGCCGCGCCTCCGCCGTATTCAGGTGGTTCAGCAATTCGGCCACGATGCGATCGTGGATGAGGCGGTGCGATTGGCGCGCGAGCAGTCCTTCGGTTGCCGTCTTGAATACAAATTGCACGAAAGCGAGGGCGGTCTCCTCGCCGAGCACGTCGTAGAGCCGGTCGCCCAGATGGATCGAGGTTGTCGCCGTAGCTTCGACTGCACCCCAGATCAGCCGCGCGCCACCGAGTTCGAGGAACCCACGATGCCCGATTTCGGAATCTGCAGCCCAGCGCAGCAATTGCAGCCGCTGCCCGCCCGTCAGAAATCCGCGGAGCTGTTTGCGCGCCCGGTTCCAATCGATCAGGAAGACGAGCCGCGAGCCCAAGTAGTCGAGGTAGGCCAGAAGCTGCTTGAGATCCTTCGCTTCAAAGACGCCGGTGGAGAGAAAGAACGGTGCGCCGCCAGCCAAGCCGGCGACCCGGTTGCTGTTTGGATCCGTCCACGCGACAGCAAACCGATCGAGCAGCGCGCGGAGGAACTGCAATCGCTCCACATGCACATCGCTGTAGGTGAGGCTGACTCTACTGGCCTCCACGTGGATGACGATCACGTGAGCGTCCGTCATACCGATGTCGTTTTGGATGATGAGCCGGGGTCCCGAGCGGGTCGCTGTTGTCCCAAGCCCCGGATGGCTGAACTTAAGCGGGGCGGTGCGATTGAGTCCCACCATGAACGCGCGAAGCAAATCAGCGTCACCCTCGCCGAGGTGATAGGCGGCAGCGCCCTCAATACGCTCCTCCGCCAACCCGGCCTGCAACCCATTGAGGTGCTTATGCAGGTCCATGACCAACCAATGCAGACTGTCACCCCGATCGCGGTCCGCGCGCGTTATGTCGTCGATGGCGCGGCCTTCTATCCGATCGTCTTCAGCCTTGGGGAATTCATCGAGTAAAATCTCAAGGCGCTGCTTCATCGAAGGTTCGGCCGGACCGGCCATGATACGCGCATCTTCCGCGATCGCGGCCAAGAGGTGGCGACCGCCCGGTAGGCGATAGAATCGATCCTCCTTTCGCGTGCCGGCGACCACCAGGTCGAGGTCGCTGTCGCTGATTCCAGCGACGAGCCGTTCCTGCTTGAGGGATGGGGCCGGCTGATCCGGTTGGTCGGCATGGCTGCGGGCGACCTGCAGCATTGTAAGGTAGTATTTTAGACGGTCATTGGCAGCGAGACCCGCTTCTATCTGGGCAGGCAGCGTCAGCGCGTCCTCCCCTAGCGTCTCGATCATTTGCGTCTTCATGGTCCGTCTCCGAAGGGGTGGTGCGGCGGAAAGCGAGCGAGCGGTCAGACGCCACAATCGTCGGCGAACTGTTCGTCGCCGCGATCATCTTCCCCATCATCCTGGATGCTGTGAACTACCACAGGGGCCACGCCGTGCCGCAGCAACGCCGAGGTGGTCATCGCCGAATTCTACCACCTTAGCGGCGCTGTGACACTCGCTCGGGGCTTGGCCGGTTTTAGGACACTGCTTTGACTCCTGTCCCTGCTAAAAATTCCGTCTGAAGCGAATTAAGGAGCGCCTAGAAATTCATTTGAATTTGCGTTGGAAGAGCGAACCGGGCCGAGCTCAGGAGGACAATGTTCAACGCTTTATTGAGATCGGACAAGCTCGAATCGCGCGATCGTCCGCCGAGGAGAGCAGCAGCCGTCGAACCGATTGGTAAGCAAGGATCGGGGATGAATCAGGCAGCGAGACGTTCGTAGCGGTGGTGCAAGCCATTGACTTGCGGGGAGGCGACGACTCTCCCGCTCCTTGCTGGCGTGACCGGGCGCGGGTCCGGACAATCCTTGTCGAGTGAAAGATGCGTGCGGCTGCG
>JBEKJC010000107.1:0-5186 GCA_050011435.1 Binataceae bacterium (SeqCode) | reverse complement strand
CAGTTGTGACGTCATTTTTTGGGGGTCTCTCTCCGCTTTCGAGGCCTTTCTCATAGCTCCCGCTCCTGCTCGGGTACCACCACACATTGCTCGATTCGCGCCATACATCCAGTCGCCTGGAGGCGCGCCGCGATTCCCATGTTCTGCCGCACATAGCCGACCAACGCCTGGGGGACTTGACTCGAGAAGACGGTATCTTCGCGTCATCGGACAGGGCGTGTTGCGCTTCGTTTTCATCACTGCGCATTTTTTCCGCGCGGCCCTTACAAGCTGAACTGGAGGGCCGTGTGCAGATTCCAGACGCGCGAGCGTAGCGGGCGGCAGGACGTGCCAGAGATACCGTCTACCCGATCAAGGCAACGATCGGGATTCTGGAAAGGGTGGTGAGAGGGCGAAGCTGTCGGAGTATCTCATATTGAAGCGCCGCGAGGCTCCGATTCTTGTCCGTTGAGACGTTAACTGGAGCTCGGAGGGAATGCGGGAAACCCTCGGGCGCATAAAGCGCGTGATGACGATGCGCGAAGGGAGATCGCGCGATGGACAGAATGCAATCCAGTCATTCTGTCACTGACGGTGCAAGCTGAACTATTGAGTCCTGCATATTATAGGGACAACTCGAGGATCCAAATGACCACATCTGGACAGGTTTCAAAACCTTGGATGCGCATCATTATTTTTTGCAGGCCTCAATAGGTTCATCTGATAGACGCTTAGGAGCGGCGGTAGCGTAGCGCATCGACTAGTAGGGCGAAGGCGGGCGTGGCTTGGCGGCGGCTGGGGTAGTAGAGGTGATACCCGGGAAAGGGCGGACACCAATCAGTGAGTACCCGGATCAGTTTTCCGCCAGCAACACTCGCGTGAACCAGGTCCTCGGGCAGGTATGCCAGGCCGAATCCGGCGAGCGCGGCGTTGAGGATCATCCCGGTACCGTTGAACACAAGCTGGCCTTCGACGCGAACCTTTAGCTCACGCTTGCGTTTCTCGAACTCCCACGCATAGAGGCCGCCGAAGGTCGGAAGGCGTAAATTGATGCAGTCGTGAGCGATCAGATCTTGCGGCGTCTTCGGTGGTGGCCGTCTTTCGCAGTAGGAAGGCGCACCGACAACGGCCATGCGTGCTTCCGGCCCAATGCGCACCGCGATCATATCCTTCGCGACCTGCTCGCCAAGACGTACGCCCGCGTCGTAGCGTTCGGCGACTATATCGGTCAGGCCCTGCTCGATGATGATCTCGACCTTGATATCGGGATATTGCGGGAGGACTTTCGCGAGCTTTGGCCAAAGGATCGTGTAGGCCGCATGCTCGGTGGTCGTGATTCGAATCGTGCCGGCAGGCTTTTCCCGAAGTTCACTTAGGGCCGCGAGCTCGGCCTCGATTTCCTCGAACCGCGGGCCCACGGTCTGAAGCAGGCGCTCACCCGCCTCAGTTGGGGAGACGCTGCGCGTGGTGCGCGTCAGCAGCCGAAGACCGAGTCGTTCCTCAAGTCCACGGATGGTATGGCTCAGGGCCGATTGAGACACCCCGAGCTTTGCAGCGGCCTTGGTAAAGCTCCGCTCGCGCGCGACCGCAAGGAAGGCAAGAAGGCTATTAAACTCTTCGCGCGGCATTCATGAATCCATCTCATAAGGTCATGCGCATTCTACCATCTAGTCGCCTGGCGTCGAACTCTTTTAGATTCACATCAAGGTAGTTGGCGAGACTGATCGGTGAGAAGAGAAGACACGATGGAAATCAAGCGAAGCGGTTCCCGGCCTTCCCGCAAGGGACCGGCTGAAAATTTCACCGGTTCGGTACGGATCGATCCCCTGTTCGATCCGCCCGATCCCGCACGCGTTTATGGCGCATTGGTGACGTTCGAACCCGGCGCGCGCATAGCGTGGCATACCCATCCGCTGGGGCAGACGTTGATCGTCACCTCAGGATGCGGCTGGACGCAGTGTTGGGGCGAGCCCAAAGAGGAAATCCGGGCCGGCGACGTAATCTGGTGTCCGCCCGGTAAGAAGCATTGGCACGGCGCGACGGCAACCACCGCGATGTCGCATATCGCCATTGTGGAAAAGCTCAACGGGAAAGCCGTCGACTGGATGGAGAAAGTCAGCGACGAGCAATACCTGGCGTAAAGGCGGAAAGAAATCAGAAAGGAAAACCCGATGACCTCGTGGACGCGCGAAGAACTCGAGAAGGTGGGAGAAGCAGAGGAACTGGGACTCGCATCGCTCCGACGCGACGGCTCGCGGAGAAAACCGGTTACGGTGTGGGTGATCCGCGTCGCCGCTGAGGTCTATGTCCGGTCCGTGAACGGGCGCTCTTCTTCCTGGTTTCGCGGTGCCGAAGTACGGCATGAAGGCCACGTTAGCGTCGGAGGAATTGAGAAAGAAGTAATCTTTGCCGATGCTGATTCGGAGCTGAACGACGCGATCGACGCTGCGTACCGCGCTAAGTACCGCCGCTACCAGGCAAGAATCGTCGACTCCATAGTGAGTCCTGACGCGCGCTCCGCGACGCTCAGGCTGCTGCTGCGCTGACGTTAATTCCGAGTTGAAGGACTCCACGATGCAGAAACGCAAACTTGGCAAAAGCAATCTGGAAGTCTCAGCGATCGGGCTCGGCTGCATGGGATTGAGCTTCGGTCTTGGTCCGGCTGCTGATACAGAGGAAGGGATTTCCCTGATCCGGTCCGCCTTCAATCGCGGAGTCAGCTTCTTCGATACAGCCGAGGTCTATGGTCCGTTCACGAATGAGGAACTGGTGGGCGAAGCGCTGGCCCCCTTTCGGGCCGAGGTCGTAATCGCAAGCAAGTTCGGATTCGAAATAGCGAATGGCGCAATCACCGGTCTCAACAGCCGTCCGGAGCACATCAAGCAGGTTGCCGAAGCATCGCTCAAGCGTCTCAGGACCGATGTTATTGACCTGTTTTATCAGCACCGGGTCGATCCAACGGTACCGATCGAAGATGTGGCTGGCGCGGTAAAGGATCTGATTAGAGCAGGTAAGGTCAGGTATTTCGGGCTATCGGAGGCGAGCGCGCAGACCATTCGTCGGGCACACGCGGTCCAGCCGGTCACAGCGGTCCAGAATGAATATTCCCTATGGACGCGCGACCCTGAAGCCGAGGTGCTGCCAACCTGCGAGGAACTGGGGATAGGATTCGTGCCTTGGGGGCCGTTGGGCACGGGCTTCCTGACAGGCACGATCGCGGCTGATTCAAACTTCGACAGCGCGACCGACCTCAGGGCCACTTTCCCACGCTTCAGGCCTGAGGCGATGAAGGCCAACCAGGTCGTAGTCGACCTGCTGCGCCAGATCGCGGCACGCAAGAATGCAACGCCGGCACAGATGGCGCTTGCATGGCTCCTGGCCAAGAAACCGTGGATCGTGCCGATCCCAGGCATGAACAAAACCGCGCACCTGGACGAGAATCTGTCGGCCGTCGATATAACGCTGACGAACGACAACCTACGTGACATCGACAGCGCATTCTCCGGAATCACGGTCCGGGGCGCCCGGCTCTCGCCGGAGCACATGGCGTTGCTCGACCGCTAAACAAAGGAGCCCACGATGCAGACGCGCAAACTTGGCAAGAGCAATCTGGAAGTGTCGGCCATCGGGCTCGGCTGCATGGGCATGAGCGCCAACTATGGTGCACCCGCAGACAAGCCGGAGATGATCGCGCTCATTCGGACCGCTGTAGACCGCGGCGTTACGTTTTTCGATACGGCCGAGACCTACGGACCTTTCATCAATGAGGAACTCGTTGGCGAGGCTCTCGCCCCGGTACGTGATCGCGTGGTGATCGCTACTAAGTTCGGCTTCGACTTCGATGCAAAAATGCGTCAACGTCTCGGCTTCAACAGTCGCCCGGAGCACATAAGGCAGGTCGTCGAGGCCTCGCTCAAGCGCCTCCAGACCGACGTTATCGATCTGCTCTACCAGCATCGCGTCGACCCGACCGTACCGATCGAAGATGTGGCGGGCGCAGTGAAGGACCTGATCGCGGCAGGGAAGGTCAAGCACTTCGGACTTTCCGAAGCAGGTGCGCAGACGATTCGTCGCGCGCATGCGGTCCAGCCGGTCACCGCCGTCGAGAGCGAGTACTCCCTTTGGGCGCGCGATCCGGAAGCGGAAGTGTTGCCGACTTGCGAAGAGCTCGGGATCGGCTTCGTTCCATGGAGCCCCCTTGGACAAGGCTTCCTCACGGCGAAGGTTGACGCCGCGATGACGTTCGAAGCTTCCGACGTTCGGTCGTGGTTTCCGCGCTTCACGCCCGATGCGCGGAAGGCCAACCAGCCAATCGTCGATCTGCTCAGCCAGATCGCTTCCCGCAAGAAGGCGACGGCTGCCCAGATAGCACTCGCGTGGCTGCTCGGCCAGAAGCCGTGGATCGTTCCGATCCCGGGCACGCGCAAGCTGGAACGTTTGAAAGAGAACCTTGGCGCGGCCGCAATCGAGCTCAGTCTTGACGACCTCCGTGAGATCGATACAGCCAGCTCAAAGATCAAGGTGCAGGGAGCTAGGGGGACTGGAAAAGAGCAATACGTCTGAGGCTCAAAGGAGAAGAAACAGGAATATCCTGAAGTCGCCTGAGAGTTCGAATTGACTGCGCTCCGCCACCGAGTCCCTATCTCTGGCGATACGTCGCTCGAATCACCGAAAAGCCCGCCCCAGCGGCCTCATTTGCAAATATGTGGTCGCGGAGAAAACCACATTCAGGCAGATGACGTTCAATTCGCGGGCAGAATCTCCGTTGGCAAATTCGGAGCGACCGTTTGGGCCGGGGGCGGAACGGAATTGAGGCGGACGAAGAGGTGAGAAAGCCTGGCGAGCGCTGATTAGTTGATTCCGAGCGCCCGTTCCTGCTCGCTCCAAAGGAGCGGCAGTTCGATCCGTTCGGTCAGAGCCTTCGCAGTAAGCTCCGGCGGTTGATGACCCGTGACGATGGCCTCGACAATCCTCGGCGACAGGAACGCCAGCCGAGTCAGGCGCCGGACGTAGTTTGGGAGCACCCCTTCACGCCTGGCGAGCGCGGCAACCGATTCCACTTGACCGCTCAGCAAGTCGTCAGCCCATTGGCGTCCCCGCGCGATCGCTTTGATGAGCGCGAGATCAGCCAGTGGAGCTGGCGCGCGACTGCCCTGGAGAACCAGGCGCATTTCGAAACCGCGCCGCCTGATCTGCATCGGAAAGAC
>JBEKJC010000106.1:0-5269 GCA_050011435.1 Binataceae bacterium (SeqCode) | reverse complement strand
GGCGAGCGACCGATTCGCGACAGTCGGCGCGCCACAGTCGACGATGTTATCGAGAAAGTCGTGAACCTCCACCCGGTCAACTACCGACGCTCGGCAATTGAGACGGCGGAGCCTCACCACGCAACCGTCTCGCCGAGATAATCCAGAAAACTTCCCGTCTCCGCGATCGTCAGCGCGTCGATGGTCTCGATGATTCCGGCGGCGCTCTCTTCCACCGACAATGGCGCGTCGGGTCCGCCCATATCGGTGCGCACCCAGCCCGGATGCATTGCAATCGCCGTGACCCCGTTAGCCTTCAAATCCTCGGCCAATCCCTGTGCAATCTTGTTCAACGCCGCC
Source organism: Binataceae bacterium (SeqCode) (assembly GCA_050011435.1). GTDB lineage: Bacteria > Desulfobacterota > Binatia > Binatales > Binataceae > JADMIL01. The sequence goes on along the minus strand of JBEKJC010000106.1, from coordinate 4,930 downwards.
TTCGCCGCGCGGTAGGCGATGTTGAAGGAGCCCTCCAGCGCCATTGAGCCAAGCACGCTGGACACGAAAATAATACGCGGATTTGTCGCGCGTAGGAGCAATGGCAGAAATGCTTGCGCTACCCGCAACGGGCCGAGCGCATTGACAGAGAAGAGATCCAGCGCGCCATCAAAATCCATGTCGAGCGTCGATTGCCTGTCCGGCCCATAGGCGCCCGCGTTGGCGACGAGCACGTCGATCGGCTTGCTCACCGTTCTCGCGGCCGCCCAGATCGCCTCCTCGTCGCGGGTGTCGAACACAAGCGTGTCGGCCTGTGTGTTCTGGGGCGCGAGCTTCGCCAAAAGCCCCGCGCGCGCCTCCTCGCTGCGCACGCTCGAAGTCACGTGATCGCCACGCGCCAAGAGCCGCCGTGAAAGCTCCAGTCCAATGCCGCGATTGGCGCCGGATATGAGCCAGTGCTCGCCCATGCGAATGCCTCTGAAAATGACCAATTCATCCAATATATAGTCGCCACCGGCGCACACTCCCTACAATCGTCCGGTCGCGCCGCTTCGTTGGGTCGGCGTGCGACTTCAGGGGCGTGCGGGCATAGAAGAGCGGGAACGGGGCAGTGAGGAAATTGCGTCCTGCCTGACGCCAATCAACCGCGAGCCCGGTTTAAACCTTCGTTAACGATTCGAGCTTTGACTGGTTCACGGGCCCAATTCCGTCCCTTCGCTGCGGGCTCTAAATTCGGCCCGGGTTGGCTTCCTCCCTCGATCCGGGTCTTTGCGGCCGATGAAGAGATTTTTTAGCGTAAGGCTGGCGTTGCGCACGGATTGAGTTGTTGCCGACGCCCCAAGGAGGCGACCAATGAAAGTGGGTGCGAAGTGCCCAATGCCGGTCGCTTAAACCGCCAACCATAGGATTGGTGTCATGCGCTACTTAACAGCATGGTTCGGCTTCTGGGTAATATTCTGGCTTCATTTGATCATTGGAGCCTGGCTAATCTTTAAAAGGATGGAAGAATGGAAGAGAGGAGAGCGCGATGAAAGAGAATACATGCGCTTGGTGCGGCTCGACGCTCGCATACAAGAAGCGTGGAACGCGTGGACCATTCTGCTGTCCCCAACACGCGCGCCTGAAACGGCATCGAGACGAAGTAAAACGGAAACTTAAATGCACCGAGGATAATCAATGAAAATGTGAGCAGCGCCAAAGTTCGCGTCACTGCATTTGATCCCGCCTACGGACAGGTCGTGGCGCAAGCTTCTCCGATATAAGCGGTGGTCAAAGCCCAATTGTCCACTTCGCGGTGGATTTCAAATGCACCACAGCCGGCGGCGCAAATTCCGTTTTCGCCGCTCGGAAGTTTCCAGACGCCGATCCAGCCTACATAATTTGGCGATTCATGTGGCATGGCGCGCATGAGCGCCGAGGGAGCAATTCCAGTGGCCATACGCCGCTGGACCAGCGCCGCATCCCTATCCCCGCGATTTCGCGAAGCGATGATCGCGCCGCCTGAGGCGAGTGGTTCAGATACCCGTTCGCCAAACACTCCGCCTCTGCCGGTTACTCGGTTACAAGAGTGTAAAAACAATAAGTTATGTGTAACCAAAGATGTAACCGGCGAAACCACGTCCGGTTACGTATCGATTCTGGTTACGGATGTAACTTGTAACCGACGAAATTCTCTCGGTTACACGACCAGTTACGCCTAATCCGTTGAAATCACCATGTTGCAACCGAGTTACCGACCGCCACCGCCCGACAAAGGAAACATCGGACGATTGGCGGGAGGTGACGCTAAGACCACCGGAAGCGCTCAGGCAGGATTGCCAAGTTTCCGATGCGGCATATCATTTAGCTCAGCGGAAACGAAGTCGTCCGGCAACCAGCGTAAGTGGAGCAATGGCTGGAATCGCGTATGGGGTAGCTATGCGTATTGGCTGGCTTACGTTCTTGTTTTTGGGAATATTAATTGATCTGATCCGTCCGCTTCGAAGACAAAAGGCGGATTTGCGGCAGAAGGGCGCTTACCGCCGATCTGAACCGACACGTCTTTCAGCTAAGTATTTCCTCAGGCCCTGCTCGCCGCGAGGCATCGTCCAAAAGTGATTCAATACCAGGATAGGCCGCAGGATCGGCGCGAGAAAACGGAAGATCGGTAACTCGACAGTGACTTCCCAATCGAGATCGACATGCGTGCCTTCTTTCGAAGGCGTCAAGGCCGCGCTCCATTCGCCGTCGAAATCGCCGGTTGTCTTGACCACGATGAGCCGCCCCGGCTCCAACTGGAGCGCCTCGACGATGAAATTGAACTCATAGGGCAAGAAGCCTCGCACTTTCGCGCGTCCTCGGTCGCCGACAACTGGCTTATCTCCGCGCGTGAGTTTTTCGGCTTCGAGCCAGACCCCCTTCCACCATAGCGGCCAAAGTTCGCCGTGTGCGAGAACATCCCAGACTTCGTCGACCGAGGCCTGCGGGAAATCCCAAGATTCATGGAAGTGGAAGGCATTTGCGGGCATGGCGCGCCTCCTTCTACTCACGAGCGAGTGCGAGTTCGATCTAATCGAGATTAAAGTCCTGACCCAGCACCCGCCGCATGGTCGGCTACAGGCTGCATATGGACATAGCCTGCCGCCAAATCCCGATCTATTGCGGGCCGACCTCGGCCCGCGTGCCACGACAGACGCCCAACCAAAACAGCCGCCTCACCGCGCGCTGATTTTTCTTGCGCGGTCCGGGAGCAGGATCGACAACCAGACATTCGGGTCTTCCTGCGACTGGCGTTTCAGGAAACGGTAACCTGTGGCGTCCCACGACAAAATATCATTGGTGAGATTGTCCAAAATGAAGTCGCCCTTGTCAGTGCGCACGGTCAAAATCGTATGGCCCTGATCGTTGTGATCCTTTACAATGGTTATAAGCAAAGCCTGACGCGGAACGCCTTTCTCGATAAGCAGCCGGCGTTTTTGCAAGGCATAGATTTTACAGTCACCCTTCCCGTCGGTTGGATAGTCCCAGTGGTCCGCGATCGTTCCCCAGTGCTCAAGGTTCGAGACTGGCATAATTGAAGCGTTTACCTCGGAATTGATTTTGTGAAGCAAATTCCATACCTTCGGCGTCAACACAAAATCTTGTGCTGGTAGAACAGGCTGGTCGCACTCCTGCGGCTGGCGGGCGCAAAAATCCAGCCAGCCGTAAGGAGTCGCTGTTTCTTGGCCCACAGCGGCGAAGGTTCCTTTCAGCGCGCCAGCCGAAACGTTCTGGGCTTGGAAGGCGAGCGCCAATAAGATGAACAGCGCCACGAAGCCATTTCGAAGTTGGACGCCAGATACCTCGTCACTCTTGTCGTGGGGACGCGCCTCAGAAGAGCCACTCAAAATTGCCTCCTGCGCAGCAAAATGCGACGAAATTAGAGTAAACAAAATATTAACAAGCCGCAGGCGAATCTAAAGGAATGGTTAACCCTGATGTTGCTCGTCCAAGCAACCCTGCCGGGGTGGCGTTTAGCGGTCGGTCAGCGATTTCAGCACGCCTCATCCCCCATCCATGTCGCGCGCATTTGGTTTCTTGGCCATGAGGGACTGACCGGTTCCCATCGAGATCGAGGGTCGGGTGGATGCGGCGGCCTGCTGCTTCGGGTACAGTGCGCGCGCCTAGGTAATATTGAGGCTTGCGATTGGCCACAGATCCCGATGCCGTCAAACATAGAAACCGACCTACAAAATGCTTGAATTGCATCCGCGAACGGAAGGTCCTCGGCTTGTTCCTGTCGGCGCCGAACCGATGATGGAGGCAGGAAAATGATTGAACCCCTTGACGATGCTCTGGACGCGCTCATACGCGATGTCGCGAGCCCCTTCGCGAAAAACTTGGGAGAGACAGAGCAAGCAACCGAATGGGGCCTTCGGACAAGCGTCATCGCGTTGGTCGAAACGCTCCAACGACAATCTGCTGATTCTCAATTTTTCGACCTGGTTATCGAGCTGGTCGACCACTATCGTCGAACGAACGATGAGGCCACTGCGGAGGCATATTTTTCGCCCGCCTCGATCGCAGCCGGCAATAGCCTTGTCGAGGGTGTTTTTGGAGCAAATCGCACGAATCTCGCGGAAGAGATTTCGCGTGCCGCGAGTTTGCAGCCCCATGCCGCGGTTTGCGTGTTGAACGTGGCGGCCGTCTTGTTGCTGAAGTCGCTCGAGCCAGGCGTGTCCCAGGATGGGCTCAGAGAGACATCCTCTGGGTCCAAGCTTCCCGAGGATGTTTCGCGTCACTCGCCTCAGCAGCCCTCTGGAGAGCAAGAATTCATGGTGGCCAAGTCAACGAACGACGAGGCGCTGGACAGAAACAAAATACGAAATGCGAAGCTCTCCTGGTTCTTGCTCACGGCAGCGACTATCTCGATCGTAGGCCTGACGTGGCGCTTTGGTCGCGACAGGCATCCGAGCCATGAGACCCCTTCCGCGTCAATCAAAGAACCGTCCTTATCGACAGAGAGCGACGCAGGGGCCAAGCCCGTGCCGGACACGGCTCCCCCGCAAACTCCGGAAGCGCCAGCGGCGCCAAAAGACGAGGGCGCCGCGATGGGGTTGAGCGAAGGTATGGCAAAAAGGGCGCACGAGGTTGTTCCTCTTACGCCAACGCCGGAATCGCCTTCGACGCCAGCCAAACAACCAGAATCGCCCGGGTTGAAAGAAGCTGAAAGCATCATGAAACCAGCAAACAACACAGGCGACATACGCGGTGACTTCGTCCGAACGAAACTGCCGAACGGCGTCGAACTGAACGCCTCGAAGTCCGGAGTCGAAGGCAAATTGCTCGGGTTCTTGGAACATGGATCGCAAGAGTCGGGCGAGTTCATTTTGGACGAGATCTCGTTTGCCGCCGGCAACAAGACGCTAAAATCCTCATCACGGGAACAATTGAAAAACCTCGCTAAAATATT
>JBEKJC010000105.1:0-5284 GCA_050011435.1 Binataceae bacterium (SeqCode) | reverse complement strand
CTACCGAAACCTCGCCGTCGGCGCCAGCGAGAAGCTGAAGCGTATGGACGTCTCGCTCGCTTCAGATCATTGGCCGAGACCGCTTCCGAAATCGGTCGTCTCCTGATCGTTCGCTCGTCGTTATTCAGCGGAGGTCTCAATCCAGGCGGTATACAGTGCCGGCCGACGATTTCACCGACCCGGCGGTGGTCGAGACATTTCGCGGTCTGGACTCATCGATCGTCCTGTCGCAGGACATGGCGGCGGAGGGACTGTATCCGGCGATCGATCCGCTGGCATCGACTTCGGCCCTGCTCGATCCACGCGTGGTCGAGCGTTGCGCTGGATTTGCAACTACACGAAACTGGACTTTCGCAGCTTGGGTTCCTACACCCGTGACGAGTTGGAGGCGATCGATCGCGAGCCCGACGCGTTGTAGCTCGCGGCGGTCCCGAGCGGAGTTCAGCCTCGCCAGGTCATCATGTCGACCCCATAAACTTCGAGGTACGGACCGGGAGGCGAAGGCCTCAGATGCGACCCTTGGCATTCTCTGCCTCGGGACTCCCACCCGTGGATGCCTCCGGATAGCAGCCGGTTAGCCGCGCGCGCTGGCGGACGAGGGCCAGAATGGCGTCGCAATTGGGGGTAGGTACAGCGACGAGCCGAGCCAGTTCGACGGCCGCACCAAGCAGCGCGTCGATCTCAATTGGGCGTCCGCGCTCCAGATCCTGCAGCATAGAGGTCTTATGCGCACCGACCTCGCCGCCGCCGTCGATGCGACGCTCGACATCAAGGAGAAAGCGCACGCCGAGCTTCTCAGCCGCGGCCTGGGCCTCGAGCATCATGGCGCGACAGAGGGCGCGTGTTCCCGGGTCGCTGCTGATAACCTCGAGTGTGGCGCCGGTCAGCGCCGAGATCGGGTTGAAGGAGAGGTTGCCCCAGAGCTTGAGCCAGATGTCGTCACGGATGCGCGGGCGGATTGGCGCCTTGAGTCCTGCCGCCATCATCAGTTCGGCGAGTGCGACGCAGCGCGCGCTTTTGGTCCCGTCCGGCTCGCCGATCGGGAAGCGGTCGCCGTAAGTGTGCCGGATCACACCGGGCTCGATCACTTCAGCGGCGGGATAGACGATACAGCCGATCGCGCGTCGCGGATGCAGCCGCTCATAGAGAGAGCCGTCGGGATCGACGCTCTTCACGCGCGTACCGTCGAACAGACCGCCGGTCTTGTAGAAATACCACCAGGGTACGCCGTTGATCGCCGTAACGAGCGCAGTCTCCGGCCCCAGGAGCTGCTCGATTTGGTTCACCGCTGGCGGCAGGGAATGCGCCTTGAGCGTGAGGATGACGTAATCCTGCGGCCCAAGCTCAGCGGGATCGTCCGTGCATCGCGGCTTGACGACGAAATCGTCGGCATCTGAAATGAGCCGGACACCGTTGCGCCGCATCGCGCCAAGATGCGGACCACGCGCGATAGCACTGACCTCCGCCCCGGCCCGCGCCAGCCGCGCGCCTAGAAAGCCACCGATCGCACCCGCGCCGAAGATGCAGATCTTCATATCGCTACTCTCTGGCGGCGAGGCCCAGCTTCTCGGCCAGCCCGATGCGCTGGAGCTTGCCGGTGGCGCCTTTCGGGATCTCCTCGAGAATGACGATCCGGCGCGGCACCTTGAACTCGGCAAGTTGCGCGGAGCAGAAATCGCGCAGCTCGCGTTCGGTCGCAATCACTCCGTCGCGCAACACGACCGCGGCGGCGACTTCTTCACCGAGCTTGGCGTGCGGCGTGGCGAAAGTGACGACCTGCGCTACGGCCGGATGGTTCATCAGCATCTCGTCGATCTCAAGCGGCGACACCTTTTCGCCGCCGCGATTGATCAACTCCTTGAGCCGCCCGGTGAGGCGCAGATAGCCCTCGCCGTCGATAACACCCTGGTCCCCAGTGCGGAGCCAGCCATTGGTGAAGGCCGCCGCGTTGGCCGCTGGGTTCGCCTCGTAACCCTGCGTCACGTTCGGCCCGCGGATTACCACTTCGCCGATCTCACCCGCAGCGAGCAGCCTTCCCGCGCTGTCCATGATGCCGATCTCGGGCCCGGCGGCAAGGCCGACCGAGGCGGGCTTGCGCACGCGCGGCGGCAATGGATTGCTGGCCATCTGATGCGCCGCCTCGGTCATCCCATAGGCCTCAACGACTGGACAGTGGAAGGTCTCTTCGAGCGCCGCCATGACTTGCGGCGGCAGCGAAGCCGAGGAGGAGCGCAGGAAGCGCAGCCGTGCGCGACCGATGATCTCCCGGTTGCGATCGGCGCGGGCGAGTATCGCCTGGTGCATAGTCGGCACGGCGGTCCACCAGTTCGGCTTCACCTCGTCGAGCCACCCGAAGAACTTGAAGGCGTCGAAGCCGGGCGTGCAGGAGACCACCGCGCCGGCCGCGAGCGACGATAGAACGGCGGCAATGAGGCCGTGAATATGGAAAAGCGGCATGATGTTGAGGGAGACATCAGTCGGCGTTAGGGCCAGGGAGTCGACGATATGACGCGCCGAGGCAGTGATATTGCGCTGTGTCAGCGGCACCATTTTGGGGCGCGAGGTGGTCCCCGAAGTGTGCAGGACGAGGGCGACGTCATCGCCTTTGACGACGCCGACAAGCGCCGGCGGCCCGGTCATTGCGGCGATCGGCACGAGCACGAAGCTGCCCGCGCCTGCCGAGCGCTGCGGCAATAGTTCGATGATCGGCACGCCGAGGCGGCTCGCGACTTCTCGGGCGGGCGTCCGGGCACCGGCCTCGACGATGAGGGCCTTCGCCTTGAGGTCGGTGAGATAGAACTCGAACTCGCTTTCCTTATACGCGGGATTGAGCGGAGCGGTGGTCGCCGCTGCACCGATCGCAACGAACGCGGCCGCCATTTCCGGCCCGTTGGGCAAGACGATGGCCACCCGGTCGTTCCGGCCGATGCCGAAGGAATTGAGCTTGGCGGTGGTGCTCGCGGCCAGGGCGCGCAGGCCTTGATAGGTCAGCGGGACTGATTGCGGCGCGGCGATCGCCGGCGCCGCGTCGCTGCCCCGAGTGATGAGTTCGGGGATGGTGCAGAAGATGGCCATGCGGAGATGATACACACGTGACGGCGCGGAAGACCAGACGCTGCGATGGACCTGGCGGCCGCACGGAAACGGCAGCGTCGCGGCTAGGAGTCTGTCCGAGAAATAGGTCCCGGCCGTCGGCCTCGTGGGGGCAGGTAGCGTGTCGCGAGAGAGCTTTCTCTCGGGTGGCGCCGCGGATCCACGGCGAATTGCTGATGCTCGGTTTCAGCGTGTCCCAAGCCACCGCGGGCCATCGGTACAATCAGATGCCGAACCTCGCCGGAAAGCCTCGGGCGCCCACCGCGCCAGCGTCCATCCGCGCCGCGTGGTGTTGGATCCGATTGCCCTCCACCATCAAATCCCTTGTGGTTATAAATATGCTATAAGCATAGCTAATATTCGGCGCCCGATTTGATCTTCGATTGACACGCTTTTGTCAACCACCGTATCGTGTCAACCAATTGGCCTCCAAAAGCCATTAGAATTGCTTCATCATTAACAGTGGATTCAAACCAGCGCTGGTTTCCCTGCTCGATACCGAAAATTCCCTGATCGGCCAAAAGAATTCCCTGTTCGGCTTTTTAAATTCCCTGTTCCGTTGCGTAGGGAATTTGTTAGAAAAGCCTCGGTAGATTCTCGACTATTCGGCATAGCTAGGGGTCGAAAGCAGCCCTGAAATCGATAATTCCCTGTTTTTACCCTGCTTATCAGGGAATTCACGCGGAGAATGGTTCGCAGCGGACTGCATCATCCACCACACAGTCCTTCACTTTTCGGACATCTCGGAGAATCGCTCGCAAAGCGCGCGTGTGCGTGCGATTTGCGATGACGCATGCGGACCCCGGAGAGAGGCGTCGTGGCGCAAATCGCCCAAATTTCGCGAATCCTCTCTGCGCGCGATTTCCCTATGTCCGCGGATCATCGCCAAATATTCGCCGCGCGATTTGCGATCCCGTATGGACCCGGAGAATGGCTCCGGCGGGGCTAATCGCCAAAATTCGCCCAAACCTATCCAGACGCGATTTCGCTAGGTCCGTCGATCATCGCCTTAGATTCGCGTGATTTTGCTAGGTCCGTGAACATACGCCGTATATTCGCTAATCGTGAAACTGACGATCCGGACAACGTCGCGCCGCTCTTGCCCCCGCAGCACCGCAGTTGGCCAAGTTGTTAAACGACCCCGATGCGGAAGTTCGCGATCACGCCGCGCTCGCGCTCGCCTATGCGGACCCCAGCGACAAACGGGCCGCGCCGATTCTTGGGCAAATCCTGGATCGCCGTGCCAGCCACGAAGCAAGGGAAAGATCGTCCCGAGCGACTGGTCTTCTGGAAGGTAGACAATGACAAATATCAGAAGGTAGTGCTCATGGAGTCCGATCCGGCTTCCGGCGAACATTTCCAGGTTCCGACCAGCTTCGACGCAGTCATCGATTCCCCGCCGGGGGAAAGTTTTGTTGACGTCGCGACATTAAGACGCGGCGGTATTACCGACCGGGTGCTCCATATCGACGACGGTGAAGATCAGTGGCAACCAGTCGAAATCGAATCACCCGAGGACTGGTACAAGGACAAGCTGGCGCCATCCGAGACCGTGCGGCATCCCGGCAGGAATTTCTTCAGCGACGGTGGACTGGAATTCGAGTTCCAAATTTGGAGGTCGAACGACCGGGACTGCTGTCCGACGGCGGGACAGGTAACCGGCACCTACAAGATTGTCAGTCCGGAAGCCTCGATGGCAGAGGCCCCGGTGGGAGTGCAAAACGGATCTGATTCGTCCACGGCGCGCGCCGGAGTGGGATTCGCTTACACCGTCAACGAGGCTGTTCAGACTCACGGAGAAGGACCGCACGCGGGCTCCTTTGGCGCTGTTATTGAACCGAACCCCCCGGTTCCTGCGTGGAAGATGGTCGTCGACACTGCCAAACGGCAGCCCTAGCAGCGGAGATCAGCTGAAGTTTAACGTTGCGCTTGCATCCTCAGCCGGAGCGCACCGCACGGTGGCGCAAGAACCACCAAGTGCTTGCGCCGAGGCACAGCGCCACCAACGCGAGCTTCACGAGAACAATCCAGCGGTGGTGGATCATCTGACTATGGCGACGCGCTTCGCGGATCGGACGTCCTGACGATTTTTAGCCGGGGATGCGAAGAGTCGCTTCCATCGTTGCGGCGACAGAGCAATGAGTGTTCACGACGGCAGGGGTACCAAGCCCTTGCCCGAGAAGGAGATCTC
>JBEKJC010000104.1:0-5285 GCA_050011435.1 Binataceae bacterium (SeqCode) | reverse complement strand
GATTCAAGGCTTTCTGCTCTGGGTGATTATGGGCAGCGGGACCCTCGGCGCGATTTTGCTCGGCTGGATCGGCTAGTCGGACGGGGTCCTCGAACCGCTGGAGGAAAATGCGATGAAGCCCTTACCGCATGTTTACACGGCGCGACTATCCGGCGGCCCCGAAGGTTACGCCGTGGTCGCCGCCTCCGGCGTACCCGATCTGCGTACGGCCGCGCCGGCGGACTTCGACGGGCCAGGCGATGCGTGGAGCCCCGAACAATTTCTGATGGCCGCCGTCGAGAGCTGCTTCCTCTTCACGCTTCGCGCCGTCGCGCAAGCCTCCAAGGTTGAGTTCACCTCCCTTGAGCTAACGGGTGAAGGTATCGTTGACCGCAAGGACGGCGCTACCCGCTTTACAGAAATTGTTCTGCGACCCCGGCTCACGCTCCCGACGGGTGCAAATCGAGAAAAAGCGATGCGAGTGCTTGAGAAAAGCGAAAAGGCGTGTCTGATTTCTGCATCCTTGTCCACACCGGTCCGCCTGGAGCCGGAAATCGTATCCGGTTGATTGCGCGGTACTGCTGGGCCCGAGGTGGCGCTACCCTCCGTAAGATGAGGCCGCACCGCAAACCATGCTGGAGCGCCCCACACGAGTCCTGTCGAGGTCCAATAGGCAAGGGATTTTCTTCAAATGGCGCATCCGGCCCTTTGATCAGCACTACCCGGCGAATTCACGTGAACGCCGGATCGGAGCGGCGGTTCGGATAAACGTCGCGACGTATTACATCAGACGCCGTAGAATTGGGACCTTCACGAAATCAAGAGCGATCAGATAGCCAGCGCATGCCGCGATCACCGAGCCGACCACCGCGCCCGGTAGCGGCGCCATCAGAATTCCACGGATCGACAGAATGCAGACCACGCTCACATCCACAATTGAACTAATGATCATCCACCGGCTCGGTGACGAATTCCAAAAGTGATTGCGCTCGCGCACCAGATAGACCATCCCCTGACCGGTGAACACGAGCATCACGAAGACCAGCGTTTGCAGTTGAGCAAGCGGCAGTTCGAGAAAATAGCGTCCGTAGAAAAACAGCGCGAAGGACAACAGCAGGACGAGACTGCCGAGGCTTGTTCCGGCCAGCATCAGGTTCCGGATGTGCCAGCGATCCGGCATCGGCGAAGCGGATACGTGATCGGTCGCAATCGACATCGTCACGAAGTCGTTGGTGAACAACAGCATTACGATCAGGAGCGGCGTGATGATGAAAGTGCAGGTCAAAAGAACACCGATACTAAGAAATAGTCCGACCTCGACCGTCTTGATGATCTTGTTCAGAGTATAGGTGAGCATCCGCTGATAGATGCGGCGGCTGGTTTCGACCGCGGCCAGCGTGTCGGTCAGTCCCGGATTGGTCAGCACCAGGCTGGCCGAAGCTTTCGCTACGTCGGTGGCGCTGGCTACCGCGATTCCGACCTCTGCCTGCTTCAGCGCAGGGGCATCGTTGACCCCGTCTCCCGTCATGCCGACGATGTGGCCGGCGTGCTGCAAAGCCCGCACGAGATGAAACTTGTCTTCAGGAAAGACGCCGGCGAAGACGGCGCAATCGAGCGCCTGATCGATGTTCCCGCGCAAATCCGACGCCGAGCAGGTGCGGCCGGCGATCCCAACCTGTGCCGCTACTGCCTGGGCCGTTGCGACCCCGTCCCCGGTAACCATCGCGACGCGCACACCCAATCTGGTCAGGCTGGCCACCAGCGCCTTGGAGTCCGCGCGCGGCGGATCCTGCAGCGCCAGCAGCCCCACCAGACGGATGGCGCCTTCAGGCCCTCCCGCCACCGCCATTACGCGATAACCACCCGCTGAAAGACGCTCGACTTCGGCGTCTATGTTTGCTGCATGGCCAATGCGGGTCGCGATTGCCTGAGGCGCCCCCTTCAGGGCGCGCAGTTGCTTGCCCTCCTTAACGACTGTGGCTTCGGCAAGTTTCGTGGCCGGCTCAAACGGAACGAACTTGAGCCGCTGGACCGGTCCCGAAAGTGCGCCTTCCGTCTTTGCGCGAGAGAGCACCGCGAGATCGATCGGATCCTGGCCTGCCTCGTCGCTCGCATACGCGGCGAAGCGCAACAGATCCTGTTCGCTAAAGGGCGCGTATGGATGCAGCGCCGCCAGCGATAGCTGATTCTGCGTGATCGTCCCGGTCTTGTCGCTGCACAACATATCCATCGCGGCCGCTTCCTCGATCCCCGACAGACGCGTGACCAGCACGCCACGCTTGGCAAGTTCGACCGCGCCCAGCGCGGTTGCCAAGGTGAAGGTGGCCGGCAGCGCGACCGGAATCGAAGCCACCAGTAAAATCAGCACAAATGGAAGCGTATCGGCGAGCGGCATCCCCACGAGCACCGCGTACAGAAACACCCCTGTCGCTAACGCCGAGTCCATCGCGACGAGGTACTTCACAACGGTCAGGATGACGCTCTGCAAGTGGCTGGCGGTCTTGGCAGAATCCACGAGTTCGGCGGTCTTCCCAAAATAGGTGCGCCCGCCGGTGGCAATTACTTCGCCACTTGCCTCACCGCGCTTGACCAGCGAACCCGCATAGACCGTCTTGCCCTTACCCTCCTCGATCGGCACGGACTCACCGGTAAGCGCCGATTGGTCGATCAAGACCTCCCCGTCGTGAACGGCGATGTCCGCGGGCACCAGATCGCCCATTTGCAGATGGACGAAATCACCCGACACCAACTCTTGTGCGGGAATCACACCCCATACGGCGTTGCGCAAAACTCTCGCGCGCACGGCTAGCCGCTTCTGCAAGAGCTCAAGAGCGCTGCGCGCGCGAGTTTCCTGGAAAAGACTCAACGAGGCATTGAAGACCAGCAGCACGGCAATGACGATGCTCTCGACGACCTTGCCCAGGGCAAGCTCGAGAACAATCGTCGCCTCAAGCATCCAGGGCACCGGCGCCCAGAATTTGCTGAGCAGCGCCAGGACTGGATGTGACTTCTTCTCGACTACGGCGTTGGGGCCAGACTCGAGAAGACGCCGGTGAGCTTCCTCGCTAGTCAGGCCACGCGACGGAGTCTTCACCGGCGATTGGCTACAAGGATCGCCCATTCAGACACCTCGAAGGGATCACCTAGTACCTACCTTCCGCACAACGAACGTCTCGCTCGAAATGAAACACTTGCTCTCGACCAAGGTTGGTGGATTCTGAACAAGGCGGCAAGGACCGAGCTTGATCCACCGTCAAAATCAGCATGACGCCAGGGCTTCGTCGATGCAGCAACTTGAGGGGCATTGAAACCTTTACTAAGACGATCGACGGTTAAACCTTTTAAGACTTCTCTCTCCCAACTTTGTTCCCTTTGACTCGATTGAACGCTTGCTGAATCACGCGGCGTCTCCGCTGTGAGCCGCCCTGCGACGCCTCGTAAACTTCGCGTCGCGGCCCCGCACCTTCACCCTAACTCCGCCCGCGATCTCCGCTTCGCCGCCGCTCTCAGAGGTGGCGTTCGCTTCGCTAGCACGACGCGCCAACCCATTCGGGCCGCTTCGCTCTGGCCTCGGACGTACTTCCGGGCGCCATTCGTCCTGATAGGCGACTGGAACTGAATCTGATGTTCTAGCGATTCCGCTCCAGCCCAGGATCGGACATTTTGGTTCAGGCCTTCGGCAGCCCATTCAGCACCCCATTCCGACCCTCTCCGTTCTCGTTCTTCAGCCGGTATTTAGCACTGCGCGATAGACCGGACGCGCAAGGCGTCGCCGGTGGCCCGGCCACGCGGCGCTGCCTGGACCATTTTCCTGTTTTCGTCAGTGCTCGCGGCTTCGGCGCTTGCTGGCGGTGGGTCCGAGGATGTCAACGATCGCTGGCTTGGACCACTGGCCGAATGACGGGCAACCGGGACGATCGTCGAGGCAAACTACAGCATCAATCTCGCTGACCTCTCGACCGCAGCGCGGAAATCCGGAAGCGGATGGGTATTGAACGGCGCGAAGATGTTCGTTCCGCACGCTCATGTGGCAGACTTCGTAATAGTGGCTGCGACCACCGGCCTGGACGCCCAGAATATCGGTCTGTTCCTGGTCGAATCGAGCAGTCCGGGCGTGCGCATCCGCCGCCTCAACAATCTCGACATGACTCGTCGCGTTTGCGCGATGGAACTCGATGCGGTTGTGGTTCCTGCACCAGCGGCGCTCAGCGGCGGCACCAAACTTTATGATCGTTTGGTCGACATTGCACCCGTCGCGATAGCGGCGGATTCGCTCGGCGGAACTGAGCTCGCGATCGAGATGGCAGTCGAATACTCGAAGGTGCGAGAGCAATTCGGCAGGCCGATCGGTCCGTACCAAGCCTTGCAGCACGCGGCTGCCGAGATCGTCGCCGACATGGAACCCGCCTGTTCGTTGCTATGGTATGCCACGCATACTCTGGACGTGCTGTCGAACGACACCCCAACTGATAAATCATCGGGCAGTTTATCCGGGGGTTGACTACTGGCCGTGGAAAGGTCACCGCGAGAAATTCCACCGCTGAGACATACACCCTTCCATCGCAAATCGGATTGTTTCCAGACGAATTCTTCAAACATTTCGCTAGCTTAGGCGCGCGCAAAGCGACTGGCTTTGTGGCGCGGATTGAGCGCACATGGACAGCCTATGGGAGGTATCCATGGGGCAATTAGGCTCATCGAGGCGAAGCAGGAAATGGTCCACCCTGGGCGGCGATCTGGAGGAATCAGCGCGGGAAATTACGCGCCTTCCAGCGCTTGACGTGCCCGCCCTGAGGTGGTATCGGCAAAGTGCGATCCGTTGGCGAACTCGCCAGACGGGAAGGGATCGACAGCCGATCGGTACGGCGGCTCATTCCGCTAGGATTTCTCGCGCCGCGAATCATCGAGGCGATTGCCGAGGGGCGCCAGCCGGTCGAGCTGACCGTCGAGGCGCTCACACGGCGAATCGATCTTCCCCTGCTCTGGAGCGCACAGGAGCAGGCGCTCGGTATCGAATAGCTCGGAGACGTTGATTTCTGTCTAAACGTTGGTTCGAGCGACTCGCGAAGGCGCTTCCCGCCCGCAATCGGGGCCCGGGCTGGCGGCGAACCCGGACCCCGATCCGATTCATCGCTCGATCTGAACTATTTCGCGGACTTCGCTTTCTTAGGGCGGGCAGCCTTCTTGTGTCCTGCGGGGCCGAGCCGTAGCGCTTCTTGAAGCAGGCGCGGCAGCGGGCGTAGCGTCTCTTCTTGAAGGACGGCGCGAGGTCATCGCTGCCGCAATATCTGCAGACCAGCTTCTCC
>JBEKJC010000103.1:0-5357 GCA_050011435.1 Binataceae bacterium (SeqCode) | reverse complement strand
GCCGCCTGGACCCTCCAACAACTGCGTGAGGTCATTCCTTCGGACCACACGTACAGGTTTATCCTTCACGACCGCGACCCGATCTTCTCCACCAGATTCGATTGTTCGTTAGCGCACCTGGGCCTTGAAGTCATCGAAACACCGGTGCGGAGCCCGCAGGCGAATTCGCTCTGCGAAAGGCTAATCGGGACACTACGGCGTGAGTGTCTGGATTGGATTATTCCGTTGACCGAGGAACATCTTCGAAAAACCCTGCGGTCTTGGCTAACGCATTACAATCGGGGCCGACCACATTCTTCTTTGGGGCCCAGCCTGCCCGATCCGCCCCTAAATTTCACCGTGCACTTGCAACGGCAAAGGCATCGCTTCGACCGACCAAGCGGAGTTGTGGCGCACGCCGTACTCAATGGACTCCACCATGAATATAGCCTCCTGGCCCGCGCTGCGTGAGTGTCGTTGAGTTTTTTGCGTACCACACCCGCCTCTATGGCTCAGCGATTGCTGCAGTGAAAGCGGAAGGAACCCTGCGCCGCCGCTGCCGACATCGACCGGTCCAATATTTGAACAACATCCTGGAGCAGGATCATCGAGCGATCAAACGACGAGTGAAGGCCAAGCAGAGCTTTCGCGAGTTCCGAGCAGCAGGGCGAACCATTGCGGGATACGAGGCTATACACATGATCCGCAAGGGGCAGGCGCGGTGGGTCAGCAGCGATGCTGTTCGCAAACAGAATCGGTTCATCGATCAGCTGTTCGATCTGGCTGCTTGAGCACCTGCCGCCAACTTCCGCTCGGGGCCTCTCACGTCACCGTTTTCAAAGTTGCAACACTTCCAAACGGATCAATTCATGAGCATTGCAACAAATCTGATGACCGCCCAAACACCGATCGCTTCTTCAGCCTCCTGTGGACCGGGCCAAGGCGGCATGGTCCCGATCAGAATTCGCAGTGGCATTTTACAAGTGTTGATCACCACGGGCTATTAGCGTTACAATTTATTGCTTACTGCTTCTTCGGTGTTACGTCGATAAAGGGCATCGCCCCGCCGGTGACATTGGGCATATTGCCATTCCACTTTTGAATTGCCTGCCATTGCACCAAGGTTGGCGTCAACGAAGCATTGAGTAGCTGGTTGGCGTCGGCCTGTGCCTTAGCGTTGATCAACGTGGCTTGGGCCGCACCCTGGGCCGTGGCAATTACCTGGTCCGCTTCAGCTTTTGCCTGTACGACTTTGTTCTGGGCTGCGAGAGCATCCTGGGCCGCCTGTATGACGCGGTTGATAGCGTCATGGACGCTTTGATCCACCCGCAGTGCGCTGGTGAAGGAGACGCTGTCGAAATGGATGCCGATCGGTCCCAGCTCGGCCTCAAGGTCATGCTTAACGTTGTTTAGGATCTTCTGCTTGCCTTGACCGAAGATGTCCACCACCTTCATGTCCGACGCTTCCCGGTTGAGAAAATCCCGGACCCGGTTGTGAATATAGCTGTCGGTCAAGACATCAGGCTTGGCGCGAAATTTTACGAAGATCTCCGGAACCTTGGTAGCGTCGAAGAAATATGTGATGGCCACGTCGGCATTAACTTGAGTACCCTCGATCGAGTTAAAAGTGATGCTCTCGTCAATCGGGTTACCCTCGTGAACGTCCTGGGTCCAGGTACGAGTAACCATAAAGGTTGGGAAGTCATACATGTCCTCGGTGAGCGGGTTGTAAAAGACCATCCCCGTCTTTAGTGGATAATCCTGTACTCCCCTTTGACTCCCCCAGTTATTTACCTTGATACCCACATAACCCGGTACCACCTTTGTACAAGAGCTGGCACCCGCCAATACCACAGCCAAGAAGGGGGCCATCACCAGAAGTGTCATGTTCGGGCGGCTAGTCATTTTGTTGTGCTCCTGGTTGAGAATTTATCAGATTATTAGCGCTTGCGCTGTCGCCACTGTGGCTGACAGAATTTATCACCGCCATTAAACTGGGATTTCCGTTTTGACTCTCCGATTCCAACTCCCGCTTAAGGGCGGACGACCTCTCTCTGCTAGTTTTTAGGCGGTTTTGGTCCTCGGTGTTTCCAGCGGCGCCGGGAGAGGCCGGTATCGCATCTGGTGGGCACTCAACGCCCGGAGATGCCCTTTTTCGAACGGGTTCCGCAGAGGCTTTTCGCTGGGCCCCAGCGTCGTCATCAAAATTTGCTCCGCTCTGCGCTCGCGCTATCCCGGCGGCGACGACAGCGCCGCGATCCCATCCGCGGTCGCGAGCTTCATCTTCAGCGTTTCCAAACGGTCTCCATACGCTGAGAAGCGCCGCGAATCCGCTTTGTCCTTCCGCAAGCTTCTGGACCGGTGGCAGATGGCTTTCCACTCGTATGGCCTGTTGGGCAATCGCGACACCATTTCTTCACAAAAACTCCTGAAGGTTTCGGGCTTCCTCCGACTTCGATAACTTTGCTTAAGCCGAGATCGACAGTTTCAAGGGCGCCTCGTTTCGCGAGGGTTTCCTTCCGTCACCTCGCGCTGAGCGCCGCATCCTTGAGAGCCCTGGCTGGCGAGAAGCGCAGTCGCGTGCGTGCCAGAATCCTGTCGGCTCTCGGGTGGCCGAGTTGCGGCCCATGCGCGCCTTCGTCTTGCGCTTGCGCGGTACACCGGCAACGAGTCTAAGGCTAAAGCTTCTCTCCAGTCGGCAGCGCAGCAAGCCCAGACCTCGATCCCTTGTTTAAGACATTAACTTTACAGTGCTTCCGTGGGCCGGCGCGCAAGATCCCGGAATTCAATGGCGTGCACTGGGATCCCTACGATAGGAAGGTAGATGGTACAGTGCTTTGCTAATCCGAGCTTTTACTATCCTCACAACTAGGGCACCATAAACTGACAAAACACCAATCTCGAAAGCCACAAGCACCAACAAGGCGCGTGAGTTGCCTGCGGGATCGGTAAGGCCCAAACAATCACACAAAAATAAGAACAATAAGAATGCAACAGCCGCCAGAACCAAACCCCCGATGAGCCCACATAAGGCGTATCCGATATAGTAACCTGCAAATTGACGACGGAGTGCCGGCGACTGTAACCGTCGCAACACTAGAACCTTTTGTGGTCGCTGCCGCATCGGCGCTCCGCACTGCTGACAGTACACTGCGTCACTGCGATTACTGTAGCTGCATTTGTAACATTTCATCGTTGTGCTTGGTCAAAACCTAAACCCTCACATACTGGTGATGCAAGCCACCCAGAATTGCGATGCTTTCGATGGGGCCGAGCTTCTGCGGGCGCGGAGATTCGTCCATTGGCTACCGCGATATCTCCGGTCCATGCCGGGCAGCCGGTGCCATCTACGTTGGTTCCACCTTTGATGATGAGATCGTGCATGGGTCGCTGGCGCGGCGGACGACAAGCGGAGCAGTCTGGTCAACCGAAGCGAAACGCAAACCCCGCGCCGCGCGGTGTTGGGATCGATCGCCCGCAGCTGCGCTTCGTCCAACACGATCAGGTGATCGAGACTTTCGCGCCGAATGGAGCCGATGAGCCGCTCGACGTTGCCGTTCTGCCTGGGCGAGCGCGGCGACGAGGGTAAATCGCGCTGGTTAGGTCGAGGTCAAACCGCTCAGCTTCGAGCTGTGTCAGACGATAAAACGCATTCTTGTCGGCACCGGGTTCGACAAACACGGTCCGTGTCCGCGAGTCTATATGGTTGACTATCCACGCATGACCCGCCAGGAGCAGTACCGAGGGCTTGTCGTGCCGCAGCGTAAATGGCATCCGATCAAGGGATCCCAGCTGTTGTCGGCCGTATCGCACCAGAAACAACTGTCGTACGCAAAAACTCTACGACACTCATGCGGCGCGGGCCAAGAGACTGTACTCGTGGTGGAGTCCGTTCAAGACGGGGTGCGTCACAATTTGGCTTGATCGGTCGAAACAATGCCTCTGGCGTTCCAGATTCACACGGAAATCTACGGGCGGATCGGGTAAGCCCTGGCCCCAAAGAAGAGTGTGGTCGGCCCCGATTGTAATGCGGTAGCCAAGACCACAGAGTTTCTCGAAGATGCTCGTCGGTTAAGGGGATAATCCAATCCAGACACTCACGCCGGAGTGTCCCGATTAGACTTTCGCAAAGCGAATTCGCCTTGGGCTCCGCACGGGTGTTTCGATGACCTCAAGGCCCAGATCAAGCCCTGGAAGCAGAGCGTGTGGCGCTGTGTGGAGCACGCTACGAGCATGCGGTCGATCGCAAAGCGCTGCGTGCGGGGCACGTTGCCACGATCAGCGCTCCTCGACTATTCCGGCGGTTTCGCTTTGAGCGGTCGATCAGTGGGCCGCAGGAAACGATAGATTTGGCGGATCGCGGCGTGTTCCAGGCTGAGCGCTCCCGATCGGGCGGAGCGTTCGACCTCGACGTTCGCCGCCATCGCGGCGAGAACTTCGCTGCGCAAATGAGCAAAGTCATCGTTCACGACGGCTTCACGCGTTGCGATCTCCACAAGCTTGCCCTCGCGGACGCGCAGCACGCCGCCGCGCACGGCGACGTAGTGCTCGCCGCCGCCGTTGTGCCACCTCAAGACGCAGATCGAAAGGGTGGTGAGAAAATCCGCATGGCCGGGTGCGATACCGAAGGCGCCGCTAGCGTCTTCGGCACGGTCATGGCGGACGGAACTTGCATCGAGCGCGATCGCTGTGGGCGTGGTGATGATCAGCCTCATCGACATCATTGCTGCGTCTTGCGCGCAGCGCTTTCCTTTTCGCGAGCATCGTCGAATGTTCCGACCATGTAGAATGAGCTTTCGGCCCATCCGTCGCCTTCGCCCGCAAGTATTGCGCGGCAACCCTTGATAGTCTCCTCGATCGTGATGGATTTCCCCGCAACTCCAGTGAATTGTTCAGTCACGAGAAACGGCTGCGTAAGAAAACGCTCGAGTCGGCGGGCACGTGCCACGATGCGCCGGTCTTCCACGCTCAACTCCTCTACGCCGAGCAGCGAGATGATTTCCTGGAGTTCTTTGTAGCGTGCGATCGTTCGACGCACCTCCTCGGCGGCCGCGTAATGTTCTTCGCCGACCACGCGTGGATCGAGCAGGGCCGAGGTCGACGCCAGCGGATCGATCGCGGGATACAGTCCCTCCGCCGCCATGTCGCGCGACAGGATGATCGATGAGTCCAGATGGCTAAATGTTTCGACGATCGCCGGGTCGGTAAAATCGTCGGCCGGCACGTACACCGCCTGGATTGAGACCTCCGCTGAATAATGACGAGCGAACGATCAGGAGACGACCGATTTCGGAAGCGGTCTCGGCCAATGATCTGAAGCGAGCGAGACGTCCATACGCTTCAGCTTCTCGCTGGCGCCGACGGCGAGGTTTCGGTAG
>JBEKJC010000102.1:0-11735 GCA_050011435.1 Binataceae bacterium (SeqCode) | reverse complement strand
CAGCATCGTCAGAAACTTCTCGTTCCCAACCGATGTCGTGCTTCAGCATGCATTCCCTCACCGCGTGCATTTTTCTTGCTGAGCGCGGTCGCTCCCGCAAGAGGCAACAAAACAAGCTGTGCCAGTGTGTAGGTCTTGCCGCTGGAGTGACGTGATCGAACTGCCGTGGGAACCGCACGGCGTGACCATCGACAACTGCGGCGCCGGCAAGGGACTCGAGTTGATACCCTTCCAGAATGTTGAAGTGATCCTGGGCGTGCCTGCCTGGATCGCCCACAACGGGACAATCCACCACCCGAATGAAAAGAAGCACACGAAACCGCCGAGTGATGGTTGGGCCGACGAAACCTTTCTCATCAAGTACCGCATCGTCTCGGCCAACGAGGAAAACGGCGATTATATCGTGACCGCGTTGATGGGCTTCAGCGCACCGACCGGCGACGACGGCAATAGCAATCGGCATGGAATCTTCACGCCGACGATCGCGCTCGGGAAGGGATTCGGTGATTTTGACGTTCAGAGCTCCGCGGGAATTTCGCTGTCCGATGGCGGCTTATAGCGAATCGACATGCCCGTCGCATGGAACACAGCATTCCAGTATCGAATATTCAAATTTTTCTGGCCCGAGTTGGAAGTAAACTATCCCTGGTGGCCCAATGGAGAGCGCGAGGGGGAAATTCAGGTGTTTCTAGCACCAGGACCTAGGAGATCGTGAACGCCTTACCCCCCGAGCTTCATGGCGGGGCAGGCCCGAGCCGCTACGGCCGCCCCGGGCGGCTTCCCGGCAGAGTGAATGTGCCGGCGGGCAGGTTACTCGATCGCAATACGAAGACCTTCGTGCCATTGGCGGACGCCAGCCTAAAGTTCAGCGCGGCCGGCGTGGAGAGTTCGAAGAACGTCATCCGTTACTGCGGCGGCGGGATTTCCGCCACCGTCGATTTGTTTCTGTTGCATCAGCTCGGATACAAAAACCTCACTCTGTATGATGGTTCTATGGTCGAATGGGCTAAAGATAACTCGCTACCAATCGAAACAGATTGAGGCCGCTGCCAGCATTAAAACGGCGATGCCGGCGCCAAATCAGCCTGACTTCGAACTCCCCACTTCGGTCGCGGCATGCTCGTGGAATGGCTGTTGAGCAGCGCCCGGGACAACCAGGGGTTCCCGGTGGCGACGCCATACTGCTCGAATCAGATCGCGGTTCATCGTTCCAATGAACTCGAGGGGGATTTCCTTGGGGCACACGGCTTCACACTCGCCATGATTCGTGCAACTGCCGAAGTGTTCGTTTGCCATGGCGACGACCATGCTGAGAGTCCGCTGATCGCGCTGGGGTTGCCCCTGCGGAAGCGCGTTGAGATGAGTAATTTTGGCGGAGGTGAAAAGCATAGCGGCTGCATTCGGACAAGCGGCGACACAGGCTCCGCACCCGATGCATGCAGCAGCGTCCATCGCAGTGTCCGCCGCTTCTTTTGGGACCAGGATCACATTGGCCTCGGGAGCGCTTCCCGTGGGTGCGCTGATGAAGCCCCCGGCTTGAATGATTCGGTCGAAGGCTGACCGATTGACGATCAGATCCCGGATTACCGGGAAGGCGCGGGCACGCCAAGGCTCAAGCGTAAGCGAGTCACCATCCGTGAAGAAGCGCATCGAGAGTTGACAAACGGTGGTGCCCCGCTGACCTCCGTGGGCCACGCCGTTGATTAGAAAGCCGCACGAGCCACAGATACCCTCCCGGCAGTCGTGATCGAAGGCAACGGGCGGCTCCTCCCGGCTGAGAAGGTCCTCATTGAGAGCGTCGAGCGTTTCAAGGAATGACATATCGGGTGTAACGTCCTTCACCTGATAGGTGACGAAGCTCCCCGGCGCGCTCACGCTTCGCTGCCGCCATATCCTGAGTGCGAGATTCATGGCTACTTGTAACTCCTTTGCGAGAGAGGAACATGCTCGAATGTGAGCGGTTCCTTGTGCAGCGCGGGCGCCTGATCTGACCCTCTCCACTCCCAGGCCGCGGTGTAGGAGAAATCTGCGTCGTCGCGTTTCGCCTCACCATCGGAGGTCTGGCTCTCCAAGCGAAAATGGCCTCCGCACGACTCTGTGCGGTCTAGCGCGTCGATACACGTGAGTTCGGCGAGTTCGAGAAAGTCGGAAACGCGATTCGCCTTCTCGAGAGCCTGGTTCAACTCAGCGTCCCCGCCGACGATACGAAGGTTCTGCCAGAACTCCTCACGTAGCTCCGGGATTCGAGCGAGAGCCTTTCGCAGGCCTGCATCTGAGCGGGCCATACCGCAGTTATCCCACATAATGTTGCCCAGTTCCCGATGGAACGAATCGGGGCTACGTTTCCCCTTGATAGCAACGAGCGCCTCGATCCGCTCCTTGACCTCGGCCTTGGTGGCCGTGAATGCCGGATGCGAGACATCCACAAGGTCCAGTGTGGTTGCGGCGAGGTAGTCGGGGACGCTGCACGGCAGAATGAAGTAGCCGTCGGCGAGACCCTGCATGAGCGCACTGGCGCCGAGCCGGTTGGCGCCGTGATCGGAGAAGTTCGCTTCACCCGCCACAAACAGTCCCGGGATGGTCGACATCAGGCGGTAGTCCACCCAGAGCCCGCCCATCGTATAGTGGGGAGCGGGATAGATCCGCATCGGGACAGTGTACGCATCCTCTCCAGTGATCCGCTCGTAAATGTCAAACAGGTTGCCGTACTTCTCACGGACCGTTTCCAGACCGAGCCGGTGAATAGCATCCGCGAAGTCTAGGTAGACACCCTGCCCGCGTGGCCCGACGCCGCGCCCTTCATCGCACACCTCCTTGGCGTTTCGCGATGCGACGTCGCGGGGTACGAGATTGCCATAACTCGGGTAGCGGCTCTCCAGATAGTAGTCGCGCTCGTTTTCGGGGATATCCTTCGCAGCGCGCGTTTCACCCTTCTTCCTGGGCACCCAAACGCGTCCATCATTCCGCAGCGATTCGGACATCAGCGTCAGCTTGGACTGATGCTCGCTGCTCAATGGGATACATGTCGGATGAATCTGCGTGAAACATGGGTTCCCGAAGAAGGCGCCGCGGCGGTGGGCACGCCATATGGCGGTACAGTTGGATGCCTTCGCGTTGGTCGAGAGGTAAAAGACGTTTGAGTACCCTCCCGTTGCCAGCACGATCACGTCGGCGGCGTGACACTCGATTTGGCCGGTCACCAGGTCCCTTGTCACGATGCCGCGCGCTCTGCCGTTGACGATGACTACGTCGAGCATCTCGCTGCGGATATGCATTGTCACCGTGCCGCCTGCCAACTGCTCTTCCAGGGCCTGATAGGCCCCGAGCAACAGCTGCTGTCCCGTCTGACCTCGCGCGTAAAAGGTTCGTTGGACCTGCACGCCGCCAAACGATCGAGTGTCGAGCAGTCCGCCATACTCCCTGGCAAACGGTACGCCCTGCGCGACGCATTGGTCGATGATATCGACGCTGATCTGGGCGAGACGGTAAACATTGGCCTCGCGCGAGCGAAAGTCACCGCCTTTGACCGTGTCCTTAAACAAGCGGAACACGCTGTCGCCGTCGTTGCGATAATTCTTCGCGGCGTTAATCCCTCCCTGGGCTGCGATGGAGTGTGCGCGGCGCGGCGTGTCGTGAAACGAAAAGCATTCGACGTGGTAGCCTTGCTGGCCGAGCGTGGCGGCGGCCGACGCTCCGGCCAGCCCTGCGCCGACGACGATAATTGAGTGCTTGCGCCGGTTAGCGGGATTCAACAACTCCATCTCGGAGCGGCACCGGTCCCACTGCTGCTCAATTGGACCCGACGGTATCCTTGCTTCCAACATAATTGTTTCCGCTAGGGTAGCCAGCCCGCCATCACCGCAACCGGAACCGCGGTGAACCCCAAAAACACCATGACGGCGATGACGCGCGAAGCGATCTTCAGCGCGGTCGCGTTTCGGGCGGTGCTCCAGCCCAGTGTTTGCAGCATGCTCCAGACTCCATGGCTAAGGTGCAGGCAGAGTGCGCCCACCGACACGATGTAGAAGAGCGCAACAGGCCAAATGGCGAATGCCGCCACCACATTCTGATAAACCGCGAGATGCTTGAACTGGCCCGCCCTGAACCCGACGACACCGCCGGTCAAGTGCAGGAGGTGAAAAATGATGAAGGCAACCAGTAACATCCCGCTCCAGCGCATCACTCGCCCAGCGAATGTCGTCGCAATATCTCGTTTGACAGCGTATTCGATGGGTCGC
Organism: Binataceae bacterium (SeqCode); assembly: GCA_050011435.1. GTDB lineage: Bacteria > Desulfobacterota > Binatia > Binatales > Binataceae > JADMIL01. Next base: position 7,497 of record JBEKJC010000102.1, on the reverse strand, counting down.
GCAGCCCAGCTTATGCGAGTGAGTTGGGCAGCCGCGGTGATGTGAAGAGTCACGCATATCAGCAAGAAGATCCGGAGAAGCCAGAGTAGTTGTCCATAGCTGAACTCGGGCTCGCCCACTTCCCGGAGGAACCGGGCGTAGGCGTCGATTTCGTTTGGGCCGGAGAACATCCTTAGATTGCCGAGCATGTGGGCGATCACGAAGCCGACAAGAACGACGCCGGTCACCGCCATGACGACCTTCTTCCCGATCACGGTGTGCCAGAGGGCGATCAGGCGATTGCCTGCGACCACACCTTGCGTCATCGCATCACCGTCGCAATGGACGACCGGACCGGATTGAAATTCTTCACGTTTGCTTACCGGCCTCGATTTTCCTAGGTTTCATCGCGTTTGCTATCCCAAGGCTTGCTTGACGTGTTCAATGACCGATCTGTACTCAGTGAATCATCGTAAGCTCAGCGCCGACGCGCCATTCTCTGACGACCCGGCCGCGATCTGCATTGCGGAATTGCGAAGCTCAGCTCGGCGGGCTAGTTTTCTTGGATCGATTCGAGCTAGTCGAGCAGAACGTTGATCCTGTGCATAACGGCGACCTCGCTCTCGTCGCTGTATTCTTTGCCGCTGATCTGGAAACTCAACCCCGTTGCCCTTCGCGTCGGCGCCATGGCACCGCGCGCAATTGTCCATATACTCTCGTGCTCCGGAAGAGTTGGTGGCGAAGACATAACCGGCTAACAAAAAGTATAGAATCCCCGCCACAATCACTCCTATCCGTTTTGGCATTTGATACGGTGATCTCACTCGATCAGCGACTCGCACATCCTTTACCAATTCTTGGCGTGGCGATACCGATCTAGGAGGCGTCGTAATCGTGAAGATATCCATATTCGAGATGCGGATCGACCTTGGTCGGTCCGGCGGGCTCAGCCGTGTCAGCAATCATGTGAATCTCCCCCCCCCGTAGATATCATTTGAAACTCTCCTGTGATTCCTCAAAACTTCATACGCGCGCGCTTGAATTAGCGGACGCGACGATCCTGGCTAAACCACGGTCTCTGCCGACCCAGGTTTTAACGGTCTGCCGCGCCCGCCACTATCTTCATACGCCGATTTGCAGATACAAGGTTTTGAGTAACAACCGGTCAGTAGTTAGTGTAACCGACTGATAAGCGATTCAGCGGGAGATGAGAGATGATCAGCGGCCCGTAAATGATTAGACAAAGGATGATCGAAGCGGCGATCCAGTAACGAAACCGATCAAGGCTAACGAAGAACCCTTCTGAAGCAGGCGGTTCGATTGTGTCGGTGAAGGGTATATCCTTGATTCTCGCCGGCTTACCAAAAAATGCCGTCATTCCGATCTCGATGAAGAACATTGCCGCCGCGATGAACATGATCGAACCACCGACGCTGTAATCGATCAACGAAATTGCAGTGCGGCGCGGCATCCCCGCGAGGCCACCGGAGATCAATCCTCGCGCCAAAATTAGTACGCCGATAAAGTAGAGCCACGACTGCACGAGAGCGAACTTGCGGCTCCACAGTTCCCTTTGCTCGAAGTAGGGCACTAGCCAATAGGCAATCCCCATGTATGAAAGTGCCACAGCGGTTCCGATCGTGAGATGAAAATGCCCGGGCACGAACGCAGTATTGTGAACTTCCAAGTTGATTGTGTAGCTGGCGTTCATCAAGCCGGTGATGCCGCCAAGCATGAAAGCCAGCATTGCAAGCAATTGTGCCGCCACTGATGGATCTGCCCATGGCAGGTTGAAGAACCAAGAGATGACGCCAGTGCCACCGTTGCGCCGGCTGCCAATTTCGAGGGCATACATCACTGAAAACGCAGTCAGCAAGCTCGGCAGGAATACTATGAAGGTTAAGACGGCAACGGCAAATTTGAGGCTCGGAGAGATACCGGGATCGACGAACTGGTGATGCAAGCCGATCGGGATGATGATCAGGAACATTATGAATACGATGCGAGCTGCCGTATCGCTAAAGAGCGAACCGCCCACCTGGCACGGTATCATCGCATACCAGGAGATATAAACCGGCAACAGCCAAAAGTAGACTATAGGATGCCCAGTGAACCAGAAAAGCGTGCGATCGAGAAGTGGATCAGTAGTAGCCATCAAGCCAAGCGACCACGGCAGGAGAAACGCCACCGTTTCGATGGCGATGCCGATCGAGGCTATGTCCCAAAAGATGTAAGTGACCGCGGAAATGAAGGCGAGAAGCGGAAGACGTTCGCCGGGATGATCGCGACGCCAGGCGTGAACTATCAGAAAGATATTGATTGACGTGAGCCAGGTACTGACAACGATCAGAACCAAGCCGAGATAAAACGTCCAGTGTGCCTGAAGTGGGGCATAAAATGTGAAGAGCACACTGGCATGTCCACTAAGAATGGCGGCTGTTGCGAGCGCAGCGCCAGTCGCTAGCGATGCAAGAGAAGCGACAAGGAGAGCGCTGTTGAGCGGGCGGTTCAGGCCCCGCGCGGTAGTGAGCGCGACGAAGCCGTTGGCGAATGCGAAAGTAAGTATGATGACGTTAAAGACGCCGTGAACAGTGAGGCCCTGATAATAGGACCTCATCCCCGGATAATATTGGAAAACATCAATGCCGGCGTAATTCAGAGCCTGGGCGAATCCGTTGATGACGCCGACCGCGAGAGCAGCGAAGCCCAAATAAATCGTGAGGCTGATAATCCTTCGCTGGAACGGTGGCAGCGCAAACTCCGCGGCGGGCTGGTAGACGACGGCCGTTCTCATTGTACGATCACCTCAGCCGACATCGTATGGTGTTCGAGTCCGCAGTATTCATGGCAGATAATGCGGTAGTTACCGGCGCGGATAAATCTGTAAGTCTCGACTGATACATAACCGGGAATGACCATCATGTTGATCCGCGTGCCGGGGATGAGAAAGCCATGGGTGACGTCGGGCGACGTCACACGGAAGGTAACGTTCGCACCGACCGGTAATTTCATTCGACGTGGATAGAAGAACCATTGTTGGGCGATCATCACTGCTTCATATTCGCCTGGGCCGATTTGTTTGAGGCCAGGATGGTTGAACGGCGGTGTGGTCAAGACCGCGAGGCCGCAACTCTCTCCATCGTGCGGAATGATGCGGCCCGCAGATCCGGGTAAGTGGATATTCATCCCAACGGTTAGATAGGCGAGAGCGCACAAAAACACAGCGAGCATCGCCGCCGAAAAGACGAAGAAGATGCGTTCATAACGGTCCATTGCGTCATCTCCCGATTAATCCCCAGACCATTGCTCCCCACATCCCGGCCATAATGACGGCGTAGACAGTGAGTATGAACAGTGTCCCGACTGGCGGCGGAGTGGTCTCAGAGGAGTCATTTTGATCTGTAGCCATGGGTATCGCGAGTCTCCCGGATAGCAGTTGCGACTCGGAACTATTCATCCACAGGGATGACAGTTCGCAGGTAACGGCCAAGGGATACCGCAGAAGCGACGAAAATCAAAGCCAAAATCGCAGAAATGATCATCGGGCATATAGGAAATCTACCGACAAGCACCTGGTCGAGTGTCCACCAGTCATAAAGCACAATCGGCGTGCCAATCGCAAAAAACAGCGTCATCGCGGTTACTATTTTGAGGGTGAAAGTGTTCGGTGAAGCCACAGTGAAATCCCTTGGCAGGATGAGAGTCGCTACCGGGGTGGATGCTCGGGGGGGCTACTTGGTTACCACAATATGTCCGATCATTCCGTCTTTCTCGTGGGGCGTGCAGAAGTATGTATACTCGCCCGGCACCTTGAAGGTGTACTGAAAAGTGCCACCGGGCGGCATGAAGCCGGAGTCGAAGGTTTCAGCCCCGGGTGGTATTTTCGCATCCTTTTCGTTCACCGCCGATGAGCTGTCAGTGGTTACATCGTGGAGAGTCTGGCCCGTATTCTTCCATTCAACAGTAGTGCCGACCGGAATGGTAAGTGTTTCCGGCACATATTTGGGCGGCTTGTCGGTCATCGTCACGATGACGATCTTGCCGGCGCTATATGCAAGCGACGCGCTCATCGCGACGGCTACAAAGAAGGCGGCAATGGAAAGGATTCGACTGCTGTGCTTGCTCATGTCGTGATTTCTGCTTCCTTGTTTGTGTCGTGGTGTAGGCGTTCAAAGCATTAGCCGGAATTTCGCTCTGATCGCCCGATATTCAGATGCGCGCCCAGAGCGCGCGGTTTGCAAAAGTAACATTCGAGCCCGCTTTGAGTCCAGGGGACTTGCGACAGTGCCGCAAGTAGGGCCACGGGCATCGGGCCATGATGAATTCCTTTGCTCCGCTTTCTGGTTCTCGGGTTACGATCTAAAAGCTCACTCGCGGCCGAGAATCTCTTCCTGCGCAAACAGCCGCGCAAGAACAGGACCGTCGGGCGGGGATTATGGCGGTCAGCCTCTTCCCTGATTAAGGTTACAGGAGGCTCAAGGCCGTGCAAAGTTATTTATGGGACGTCACACTAGCAGGCGTTTGAGGAGCCACAGCCATAGAGTCGTGCTTACGACGGCCCGCTCCGGAGAATCAGATGATGGGCGCCGGTCAAGGCGAGTACATCGTTGCTGCCGTCCTCGATCATCGACACGCGCGCGTCGCGGAACAGTTTCTCGACCAGGTAATCCTTGCTGAGCCCGTTGGCGCCGAAGAGCTGGACGGCATCACTGGTGACCTGGAAAGCGGCTTCTGTGCAAAAGATTTTAGCGGCAATTGCGTTTTCGAGCGAAGGCGACTGGGTCGCATGGTTGTAGATCATGGTCGCGCGGGAGAGTGCTCGCGCAGCTTCGACCTTCGTGAACATGTCGAACAGCCGTTTGCGCACCAATTGATGGTCGGCGAGAGTCTTTCCACCCTGCACCCGTTGCTGCGTGTAGCTCATCGCCTCCTCGTAAGCGGCCCTCGCGACACCGGTGAACACCGCCGCCATCGCCGTCGTCGCCGCAGTGATAGTACGCGTAAGGGTAAGCTGATAGCCGGCGGCGCCGACGAAGACGTACTCCTTCGGAATACGCACATCGTCGAAGAAAAGTTCACCCTGAGCGAGGTCACGCTGGCCAATTTTGTTGAAGATCCCGCCGTGGCTGACACCAGGAAGATCCAGCGGAATGAACGCGACGCCGCCGCCCGAAAGTCCGATCGACCGCTCGAGACTCAAGTAGGTGAGCGCGTGCGATGCGATCGCGCCGTTCGAGATCCATGCGGCTTTCTGGCCGTTGATGATGTAACTGTCGCCGTCCAGGATCGCAGCCACCTGGCCACGAATCTTGGGATCGTAAAATTCGTCGGTTGCCACACCAAGTTCGTCGGACCCGTGTGCGGGCTCACTAATCGCCCAGCATCCGATGAACTTCGCTTCGCGATCAGCTACGAAAGGCTTGACCAAGCGTTCAATCAATGGCCCCTCGCCGCATGCGGCCACTGCGGAAAAGGGAAAGCCCGCAACCGCAATGCTAATCGCAAGGCCCGCGCTGCCCCACCCGAGTTCCTCAAGCAGGATATGGCGCGCGAGTCCGCGCAGGCCCAGCCCGCCATATTCGACTGGAATCCCGACGGTGTGGTAACCGAGACCCCATGCCGCGCGTAGGACCTGCCGCAGCGGCGAATCGGGCGCGGCCACCTCGCCCGGATCGCTCATCCGATCGAGCGCCAGAGCAGCCGGACGCATCACTTGGGCGGCGAAGCGGTGGACACTCTGCTTTAACGTCTCGTACTCGGACGGCAACTCGGCCACGAGCTCTCTGTAGGTGATCATAAGAGTCCCTCGAAGTTAGTTCGCGAAGCGCCGTCTTCGCCCTCGCTCGAAGCCGCCCCACAGATGTGTCCGCTCAGCTTCAGGCCGGCGCTTCCATTGTTGCGGCGACACCATCAAGCGAACATGCGAGCAGGCGACGCGCCCCCCACCGTGGACCTTCACGTTTTGTCCGCAAACCCGGTAACGGAGCATGTTTCCGCATCGATAACTTCGACCGGCGTCGCCAGGCGCGTCCGAGATTGTTCAATTCCGCCTCCATGCTTCTCAACGAGATCATGATTGACGTGAAAAACTTCCCATTCGACGTCATCGGGGTCGATCACCCAGAACTTGCTCTGATTTGCATAGCAGCAGTTCACATTCAACTGCTCGCGCGTTTGGAGTCCAGCGCTCTTGACTCGGCGCAATTGCTCTTCGACGGCCGCACTTGATTCTACTTCGATCCCAAGATGGTTGACGGATCCGCCGCCACGCTCACCACGCCGCGCCGGCGAGATGGTAAGATTCAACGGCGCCAAAGCAGGAAGAAACTTGAGTTGATCGGACTTAAGCTTGACCGGCGGCACGCCGAAGAATTTTTGGTAAAACTCCCGGCTCGAGTTGAGATTCGTCACTTTCAGATGAATATGCACTCGTATCATCGTGTTAACACCGAAACTACAACCAAAGGATCTGCGCAAGTACGTTTCGCGGAGAACGGAGCAGTGTGCTACGAACGGCGCACCGAGTTGCGCTGCAATTGGAACTTATCAAGGACGCACTTAAGGAAGCCTATCATGTCGCGTTCCTGCATAAGCGATCTTTGCGTGACTCTTTCACGGGCGGCCGCAATCCGTTCTCCCACGCGCTGGACTTCAAGCTCTTCCCGATTCATCACCGTGGTCGCTAGGTGGCAATCAGGAATACAAATTCAAGCCAGTAGAGAGCGTTGCCAATCGCTTCGGCTCCTTCATCCTAATTTCTGATTCTAAAGACCATAAGCAACCGGTCGGCATCAATCCCGCGAAAGCACAGAATTGGGTGCTGGATATTGACGGCGTTTTCCCAAACTACATTCTCGACTTAGCCGAAAGTGGCTATTTCACTTATACGATTTGGCCACTCGCTGTCGATCGCACAATCTGGGAGGTTCGCACTTACTTACCGAAGCCGTCAAATGCCGGCCAGCGTTTCGCGCAAGAGTTCAACCGGATTATTTTCCGCGACACTATTATGGAAGATGGTTCGACGCTCGAGCAAACCCAGACCGTGCTGGCCTCAGGCGCAAAGAAGCACTTCGTATTTCAGGACGAAGAGCTGCTACTGCGACATGACAACAAGGTCCTGCAAGACTTCGTCAATCGAGCCTAACGCTCAGGCGGGCTGAATGCATGGCAAAGGCAATATCACCGCGACTGCCAGGCTCATTTCACGCACTGGAAAAATTCGTCGATATATGGGCGTTACCGACCGAGAACCAGCGGCATGCCCGGCGTCTATCAAGCACGATGGCTGAGCTACAAAGGTTCTATGATACGATGCTGCCAAAAATCGACGAGATCCTTGCATATCTGAATGATTTCCCGCTGGACCACTTGGCGCCTAAAGCTCAGACGCTGTTCCGGCTCACGCTGTCGCTGGCGGAAATCGCGCCAGCGGTGGAATTGTTTGGCCAGGTCGAAGTGCCCGACGGCTACGACTCGCGCCGCGTAATCGCTGTCGATAATTGAAGCGTGCGCTCG
>JBEKJC010000101.1:0-5923 GCA_050011435.1 Binataceae bacterium (SeqCode) | reverse complement strand
CGGGCGGCGAGTCGGTCCTTTTGTGACGGGCGAAGGCAGCCGAGTTAGCTTCTTGCACGCGACGGTGAATCGCAACAAGCGCAGCCTGACACTGGATCTGCGCACTCCCGCCGGTCGTGCAATTTTCCTGAAGCTCGCCGCACGATCAGATATCATTGTGCAGAACTTCCGGCCCGGTACATTCGACAAGTGGGGTATCGGTTACGAAGATTGCTGCGCGATTAAACCGAACATCGTCTATGTGTCAATCAGCGGTTTCGGGCAGTTCGGACCTGACCATGATCGTCCCGGCTACGATCCAGTAGCCGAGGCGGCATCCGGCTTCATGTCGCTCAACGGGTCGCCAGACGGCGGCCCGGTGCGTTGCGCGACCTATCTCGGAGACGACCTTGCCGGTTTGCATGGTGCACTTGCCGCGCTCGCTGCACTGCGCCATCGCGACGCGACCGGCGAAGGGCAGCATATCGATGTGTCGCTGATGGATTCGATTCTGTTTCAATCAAATGGCTACCTCACGCTCGGCGCGATTGGTCATCCGATGCCACGAATCGGGAATCGATCGTTGTTCAGCGCGCCGGTCGACGCGTTCGAATGCGCCGACGGGCATGTCTTCCTCGCGGTACTGCTCGAACCGCATTGGCGCGCGCTCTCGGAAATAATCGGACGGCCCGACATGGTCAGTGATCCGCGCTTCGCGACGATGGCCGCGCGCCATGAGCATCGCGACGAAACTGACGCGGCGGTAGCGGCATGGATGAAGACGCAATCCGTCGCCGACGTGGAACGCGAATTCGCCAAGGTGGGCATCCCGGCGGCGGCAGTACGCACCTATGCCGAAGCGGCAGCCAATCCCCATGTGATCGAGCGCGATATGTTGCAGCCGATTGAGCAAGAAGACGGCAAGACCGCGCCTCTAACCGGCCCGGCAGCAAAATTCTCTCGGACGCCGATTCGGGTCCGCACGCGCGCCGCAAGGCTGGGCGAGCATACAGAAGAGATTTTGGAGGAGTTGGGGATTGCCGCGGCGGAACGGAACAGCTTGCGTGCGATGAAGATCATTTAGGAAAGGGTTGCATCGATTGCAGAGGGAATTGATTTGCAAATATAGCCTTCTTCAAGCGCGATGCTTCTGAGCTTACGGCTTAGGACTTCGCTCGCTGCCGAGATTCTCTTCCTGCGCAAACAGCTCGGTTTCTATCAAGAACGCAGAGGCAGGCGTCGGCGAATCGACGGGCCAACCCGCCTGAAGCCATGTGGGTCAATTCGAATTCGGAGCCGAGTACACGCCGGTGGCGACCAATTCCTCAAATTTGTCCAGACATTCTTCATGAACCAGGCAGATCACGTCGGCGCTATTCTCGTTCGCAGTTTCCATCGCCACGGTTATACAAGACCGGTCTTTGACTTCCACGCAGACAAAGGGTTGCTCGCTGGCAAGCACGTCCTTGCTGCACGCTGAACATTTTATCGAACTCGCGCTCATTTTTTACTCCCGCTTAGGACAGGCGGCGAAGGGGACGCTCAGGCCGGTGGATCAGCTAGCGCCATCGCTTTGACATAGGCGGGGCGCTTCGCGATCGTGGCCAAATGCCCGACGATGTTTGGATAGGGTGTCAGATCGTATTGAGCGAATTTGGTAAGCATCCCAAACGGGAAGTTCATCATCAGGTCGGCAGCGGTGAAGCTATTTCCAACGAAGTAGGAACTGCGGCTCAGCTCGCCGTCGAGAAAACGCAGCATCTCAGGCGTGCGCGCCATGAAGGTTTTGACCATCGGCTGCGACTGATCGATCCCTGGTATGAACCCGCCCAGGAACAGATGGACGAGGAATTGCGTCATAGCCGAGCCCTCTGCGAAGTGCATCCACTGCAGATAGCGTGGATAATCCGGCGAGCCGATTGGCACTCCCAGCCGCCCACCGCCGTGGCGATTGATGATGTATTCGACGATCGCACCCGACTCGACCAAAACGGTGTCGCCGTCGCGGATCGCCGGCGCCTTGCCGAGCGGGCTCACCTGTTTGAGTGAGGCCGGCGCCAACATGTCGGCCCCGCGCTGGAACTTCTCGAGTTTATACGGCAGCCCCAGCTCTTCCATCAGCCAGATGATGCGTTCAGAGCGGGACATGTTCAGGTGATAGATCGTGATCATCGTGGAACGCCTTCCTGTGCCTAATCGAGCGATGCTGAGAAATATCCCGGCTTATTGGCGGACCGTCAACTAATCCGGAATTCTGAATCAGGCTTTCACCGACAACAGACGGTTCGCAAACGGAAAGTGCAGCGCTGTCCGGTGGGCTGTATGACCAATACGTCAGGGTTTAGGTTTTGACTAGGCACAGGAACAGCCACTCGAGTCGGTTCGGCGTTAGACAACTCGGAGGACAATTTTGCCGCGGGTGTGGCCGGCTTCGTTGAGCTCTTGCGCGCGGCGAGCTTCCGCCAGCGGCAAAACCGTTTCGACGATCGCACGCACCTTGCCCGCGTCGACCAGTGTTGCGATCTCGGACAGTTGTGCAGCGTCGGGCTGAACAAATACCTGCGCGTGCCGCGCACCTGCTGGAGGATCTTCGAGACCTAGAATCGAAACCAGGATACCGCCCGGCTTGAGCGTCTTCCATGAACGCTTCTGGGTTTCTCCCGCCATCGCGTCGAGCACCATGTCGACGTCGTGGACCTCGTCTTCGAAGCGCGCGGCGTTGTAATCGATAGTCTCGTCGGCGCCAAGTCCACGCAGGAATTCGTGGTTGTGAGCCGACGCCGTGCCGATCACATACGCATCCTTGCACTTGGCCAACTGGACCGCGAAGCTGCCGACACCACCGGCAGCCGCGTGTATGAGCACTCTTTGGCCCGCAGTCACACCACCCGCATCAAAAAGTGCCTGCCAGGCCGTCAGCGCGGCCAGGGGAATCGCGGCGGCGTGAATGTGATCGAGAGATTTGGGCTTGAGCGCCACTTCCGGCTCGCGGACCGCAATGTATTCTGCATAGGTGCCGTCGCGCGAGATATCAGGGCGGGTGTAAACCTCGTCACCACGCTTGAGCCGGACGACGCCGGCGCCAACGTCCTCGATCACGCCCGCAGCATCCCATCCGGGAATCAAAGGCAACTGGTACTTGAGCATGTCCTTCAGGTGGCCGGCGCGAACTTTCCAGTCGACCGGGTTGACCGCGGCCGCGTGAATTTTGATGAGGACTTCGCCGGCCGCCGGGACGGGACGCGGCGCGTCCTCGTAACGCAAGACCTCTGGGCCGCCGTATCTATGAATGCGCACCGCTTTCATCGTAGCCATTAGAAACTCCGAAGTTGCGGACCTGATGTCCGCCGGTTGAGGGTATAAGTGAGGACATAATCTGCGCTATGGTGCCGGGTGTTTGTCAACCCGCCGGCCTCAAATTCGAGGTTGTTCGCCAACAGAATCGGTTCATCGACCAGCTGTTCGATCTGGCTGCTTGAGCACCTGCCAACAACTTCCGCTCGGGGCCTCTCACGTCACCGTTTTCAAAGTTGCAACACTTCCCCTCAACCTGTTGCCGTTGAAGGAGCAATTTCCGGCTGCTGAAAACAGAGATGCATGCGACATTGCATGTCCGGAACTGTCGCGTAAGAGTTAGCGACGCGACCGAATAGAGAAATGGGTTCTGAAGGAGAGGGATTACAGGGCCGAACACCCGGGCAGCGGCAGCTACCGCCCCAGAACCTGTTATGGTGGTGGATCGTTCTGGCAGGGCTGCTGGTCTGGAATGTAGTGTCGCTGTGGCCGCGCGCCACTCCCTCGGTCGACATTCCGTACTCCACCTTTCTCGCGCAAGTCAGCGCCAACAACGTTTCGAAAGTTCACATCGTCGGTGACGCGATCACCGGCACTTTGGTAACGCCTCTCCTCTGGCCACCAGCGCAACCGGCCGCCGAGTCGAAGCCTGCATCCGAGCCATCTGCCTCGGAAAAGAACCCGAGCTCCGTACCGCCGCCACCTCTTCACTACAATTCGTTCCACACAACTTTTCCCGCGGCGGTTGGCGATCCCGGTCTGATCGCCCTTCTGAACTCACACAAGGTCGAAATCGATGTGTCGTCGACCTCTTCGCCGTGGTTTCTGGAAGTTCTCATAGGATGGCTTCCGATACTGCTGCTGATTGCGCTCTTCTGGTGGGTGACCGCGCGGGCGAGCCAGGCCCAGTCGGGCGGCATTTTTGGCTTCGGGCGCGCCAAAGCGCGGCGTTACACAACCGATCAGCCGAGCGTCACGTTCAATGACGTGGCTGGAGCCGACGAAGCCAAAGCCGAACTGCAGGAGGAGGTCGATTTCCTCAAGCATCCCCGGAAGTATCACGACCTTGGCGCGCGCATTCCGAAAGGCGTGCCGCTGATCGGCCGGCCGGGAACCGGCAAGACGCTGTTGGCTCGCGCCGTGGCGGGTGAAGCGGGTGTGCCATTTTTCAGCATCAATGCGTCGGAATTCGTTGAGATGTTCGTCGGCGTCGGAGCCAGTCGCGTGCGGGATCTTTTTATCCAGGCCAAGGCCGCGGCCCCGGCGATTGTTTTTATCGATGAACTCGATGCCGTCGGGAGACGCCGTGGTGCGGGCGTGGGCACGGTGAACGACGAGCGCGAACAGACGCTTAACCAGTTGCTGGGCGAACTCGATGGCTTCGATCCGCGGTTCGAAGTGATCATTCTCGCGGCGACCAATCGGCCCGATGTTCTCGATCCAGCGCTATTGCGCCCGGGGCGCTTCGACCGCCAGGTCGTGATCGGACTTCCGGATCGCCAGGGCCGCGAAGGAATCTTACGCATCCACACCAAAAAGCTGCGCCTCGACGCGAAGGTCGATCTTCAAATTCTTGCACGCAGCACGATTGGGATGAGCGGCGCCGACCTCGCCAATCTATGCAACGAAGCGGCGCTCACCGCCGCACGACACAACCACGAAATGGTAACGATGGCGGATTTCGAAGAAGCGCAGGACAAAATCCGCCTGGGTGCCGCGCAGCCACAACTGATGGATCCCGCGGAGCGCCGGGTTATCGCCTACCACGAGTCCGGTCACGCGGTGGTCGCCTGGGTGACTACCGCGGCGGATCCCGTCCACAAGGTTACGATCGTCCCGCACGGCGCGGCCCTGGGCTTGACCGAGCAGCTCCCCGGTCAGGAACGGCACAACCTGAGCCTCTCCTATCTGAAGGCTCGGCTCGACGTGATGCTGGGCGGTCGCACCGCGGAGGAGATTGTCTTCGGTGAGATAACCACCGGCGCAGAGAATGATCTTGTCGAGGCGACCCGTCTTGCGCGCCGGATGGTAACCCGCTGGGGAATGGGAAAACTGGGCCTGGTCGCGTTCAAAGCGGATGAGGAGCACCCTTTCCTGCGGCTAATCGAAGAATCGCACGAGGAGGCCCGCCGCCGCTTGACCGACAACCGGCAGAAGCTGGATCGGCTCGTCGACGCACTGCTGCGCGAGGAAACAGTCGGCCCTGACCAACTGAATCGGATCCTCGGACCAAGCTCCTATTCGGACCAAGCTCCGGAACCTATCCCTACTGATAAATCCATCTGAGCAGGAATTCGTGCGGCTGCGAGAATTGCTATCGAATCGATTGGATGTGTTGCAACTTTGGCGGGGGAGGCTGATGGTAGGCTGAAAAGACGGTGAAGCACGCAACCCGACCGGCAATGTTCAAGTGCGGCAGACGGCGCCGAAGCTGATTCTTTGTGCCGTGCGCTGGTATCTTCGCTACTGGCTCTCGCTGCGCGAGGTCGAAGAGCTGCTCGCCGAGCGCGGCCTGGAGGCGGATCACACGAGATCTGGCGTTGGGTTCAACGTTACGGTCCCGAACTGCAACAGCGGCTGCGCCGGCATCTCAAGCCGACCAACAAAGCCTGGCGCGTCGATGAAACGTATATTCGAGTGAAGGGCGCTT
>JBEKJC010000100.1:0-5623 GCA_050011435.1 Binataceae bacterium (SeqCode) | reverse complement strand
TGCGACTCCTGATGTTCGATGTCGTTGACGGTAACCGTCAATCCGCGCTCGGAGTTGCTCACGATCCGGTCCGCCATCTCCTGCGGCGACATACCGTCGTAGTTCCACACCACGCTGACCACGGGAATGTTGATGTCGGGGAAAATGTCGACCGGGGTACGCAGGATGGTGATCGGCGTGAGAATGATGATGAGCAGTGCCATCACCACAAACGTGTAAGGGCGGCGAAGCGCTAATGCAACAATCCACATAAGACTGACGAAAACTGGTGACGCTGAAATCCGATACTAACGGAAACTGAGTTGTGTGGCGGCGGGGCTTTGCCCCGCCGGGACGGGGCAGACCCCCGTCACCACACGACACCGAAGCCGCAGCCCCACACCGGCCTGCGACCTTCCAAACTGAGATTCAAAACACTACGTTTCGAATTTAAATTATATTACACTCTAGCCATGGCTCAAAACCATATCCCACACGCCAGGGCTCCTAACAGAAGTAACAGAAGTAACGGAGCAAGCGGAAGCAACGGAGCGAACGGGAAGCGCCCGCCCGGACGGCCTCGCAGTGAGGAATCGCGTCAGTCCATCCTGCGGAGCACGCTGAAACTCCTCAAGCAGGAGGGTGGCTTCGCGGAGCTGAGCATTGAAGCTGTCGCCGCCGACGCCAATGTTGGCAAGACCACTGTCTACCGTTGGTGGCCGACCAAGGCCGCCCTGGTCGCCGACGCCTTCTTCGCCAGTGCCGACGAGGAACTCCGCTTCCCGAATACCGGCTCCGTACAGACTGACATGAGCCTGCAGATGAGGCGCGTGATTCGCATCTTCCGCTCCAAGCGCGGCAAGGTCGTGGCAGCGTTGCTCGCCGGAGGGCAATCGGATCCGGAGTTGATCGAGGCCTTTCGCGACAGATTCCTGTGGCCCAGACGCAAACAGGCCTATCAAACTCTGCAACGCGGCATTGACCGCGGCGAACTACCCGCCGGCAGCGACCTCGACCTCATCCTCGACTCGCTCTACGGCCCGATCTACATGCGCTTTCTGATCCGGCACGACAAGCTCGACGAAAGCTTCGCTGACGAAATTTGCGGGCTGGTGCTGAAGGGTTTGAAACGCCGCTCGCACGGCAGAAATTAGAGAGCGCTGAAACCTGCCGCGAACTGCACCACAACCCAGGGGAACGACCCAACCCCTAAGCCGTTTACCTGCTGAAACTTACCGTTCGATTACAAAATCACGCCGGTGCCTGATCGGCCTTGCGCGAAGTCGCCGCTGAGGTTAGAATCAAAATGCGACCTAAACAGTCGGAATTTAATCCGACTATAAAGGTCGGCTTTTGGCTCCATGCTGAAACTCACCAAAAAAGCGGACTACGGGCTCATGGCCATGAAGCATCTGGCCGAGCACGCCGACCAGGGCGCATGCAGCGCCAAAGATGTAGCCGAGGCCTACGGCATCCCGCAGGAAGCGCTGGCGAAGATCCTGCAACGACTGGCGAAGGTCGGCTTGATCCGGTCGCAGCATGGGATGAACGGCGGTTACACGCTGACGCGGGATCCGAAGACGATTTCAGCGTTCGAAGTCATCAAGGCTATTGACGGCCCTCTGTTCATTACGTCGTGCGTCACGGTTCGCGGCGAATGCGGTCAGAGCGATCGATGCACCATTCGCGAGCCGCTGCGGAAAGTGAACGAAAGCATCGAGCAAGTGCTGAAGAACATCATGATTTCGCAGATGAAGGAAGAGCCGGAGGTTCTCCACGTCAATGAGCCAGAGACCAAGAAACCGGTGGAGCTGGTAACGATTTCGTAACGGCGGCAGTTTGGCCGCGAGTTAAGGCTTTTTAAAGGAGCTAAGCGATCATGAGCACGAATGGCAACAAGGCGACCCCCACCAAGCATAATGCGGAGCAACGCGCGGAACAGCAGCACGCGGCTCCCGCTGGGATCAAGCTGCCCATTTACATGGATAATCACGCGACCACGCCCATGGATCCGCGGGTTCTCGAAGAAATGCTGCCCTACTTCATGGAGAAGTTCGGCAACGCCGCCAGCCGCAATCACCCATTTGGATGGATAGCGGAAGAAGCAGTCGAGTTGTCGCGAGAGCGTATCGCCAAGCTGATCGGCGCGTCCCCGAAAGAGATCATCTTCACCTCGGGCGCCACGGAAAGCGACAACCTCGCCATCAAAGGTGTTGCCGAAATGTACCGCGAGAAGGGCAACCACATCATCACTGAGGTTACTGAACACAAGGCCGTGCTCGACACCTGCAAGCATCTTGAGAAACTCGGCTTTCGCGTGACCTATCTGCCAGTGCAGAAAGATGGGTTGATTGACCTCGACGACCTGAAGCGCGCCATGGACGACAAGACGATTCTGGTGACGATCATGGCGGCCAACAACGAAATCGGCATACTGCAACCGGTCGAGGAAATCGGCAAACTCTGCCGCGAACGCGGCGTCGTCTTCCACACCGACGCCGTGCAGGCGATCGGTAAGGTTCCGATCGACGTCAACAAGATGAACATCGACGTCGCGTCCATTACCGGACACAAGCTATACGGGCCGAAAGGCGCAGGCGCGCTGTATGTGCGCCGCAAGAATCCGCGAGTGCAGTTGGTGGCGCAGATCGACGGCGGCGGCCACGAGCGCGGCATGCGCTCGGGGACGCTCAATGTTCCCGGCATCGCCGGCCTCGGCAAGGCTTGCGCCATTGCGCAGGAAGAGATGCCGCAGGAATCCTGCAAGATGGCGGGCCTGCGAAACCGTCTGAAAGACAGCATCATGAGCCGCCTCGACGAGGTCTACATCAATGGCTCCATGGAACATCGCCTGCCGGGCAATCTGAATATCAGCTTTGCCTACGTGGAAGGCGAGTCGCTGCTGATGGGCATCAACGATATCGCGGTTTCAAGCGGATCGGCGTGCACCTCCGCCACACTTGAGCCGTCTTATGTATTGAAAGCTCTCGGCACCGGCGATGATCTGGCGCACAGTTCGATCCGGTTCGGAATCGGGCGCTTCAACACCGAGGCCGAGATCGATTACGTGGCCGACCGCGTGGTTGAAACAGTACTGCGTCTGCGCGAACTCTCGCCACTCTACGAGATGGCGAAAGAAGGTGTGGACTTGAAGAGTGTGAAGTGGGCGGCGGAACCGACGGCGCACTAGAGGCTGGAATAAAGCCCCGGAGGGGCGTCCGAACTTAGCCCAGCGCTTCAGCGCTGGGAAGAGTGGACGAAGCGATTAAAGTCCCGGAGGGACGACCGAGTTTTCTGGCGGCGAGCAAATAAAGAGTTTCCAAGGAGATTGCATGTCATACAGCGATAAAGTAATCGATCACTACAACAATCCACGCAACGTGGGCTCAATGGACAAGAAGGATGCCGATGTGGGCACCGGACTGGTCGGCGCGCCCGAGTGCGGCGACGTGATGAAGCTGCAGATCAAGGTGAATCCGCAGACCAACGTCATCGAAGACGCCAAGTTCAAGACCTTCGGCTGCGGTTCGGCGATTGCGTCGTCTTCGCTGGCGACCGAGTGGGTCAAGGGCAAGACGGTTGACCAGGCCCTCGCCATCAAGAACACCGAGATCGTGAAGGAACTGGCCTTGCCGCCGGTGAAAATTCACTGCTCGGTGCTGGCCGAGGATGCGATCCGAGCAGCGATCGGCGACTGGAAAAAGAAGCAGGAATCCTCGAAACCAGTGGAAGTGCGGGCAGCGCAGTAGGTTGTTTTCGGCTGTAGAGACGGGGCTTGCCCCGTCTCACGCGTAACTAGCTCGCAGCCCGAAGCTCGAAGCGTCTAGAATCAATCATGGACCAAATAGTCAAAGACGAAGCGCTCAAAGATCAAGCGGTCAAAGACCAAGCGGTCAAATCCGCCGCCCCTACGGCTCCGGCCAAAGGGATCCAGGTCACCGACAACGCGCTCAAGAAGATTCGCTCCGCCATGGTGAAAGAAAACGTTTCGCCGGAGCAGGGCGGCCTTCGTTTGGGCGTGCAGGGCGGCGGATGCTCGGGACTGACTTACAACATTCGGTTCGATACGCAACCGCGCGAGCGCGACCGCGTGTTTGAGTTTGGAGATGTACGGGTTTTTGTGGACCCGAAGTCCTTCATCTATCTGCACGGGATGACTCTCGATTACCACGAAACCCTGATGCAGCAAGGATTCGTATTCGTGAACCCGAACTCGACCAAGTCTTGCGGTTGCGGGAGTTCTTTCTCGTAGCCAGAAATCGTGTGGTGACGGGGCGGAGCCTGCCCTGAGTCGCCACACAAACAGGGGATAGTGAGGGCGGGCCGCGCGCTCGCCCTAAATTTTGTATGGCAAACATAGAATCCAAGTCGTCGTTAATCATTCCCGGACACGGCGCCGGAGAGGCAACGCCAAGTTGCTGGTCGTGCGGCACCATGCGCGCGGTGCACTTCTGCAGTTCGTGCGGCAAAGTGCAGCCGCCGGTCCCGGTGGACTATTTCACCTTCTTCGGATTTCCGCGCAAGCTCAACCTGGACACGGCCGGACTGGAAAAAGAATTCTACGCGCTGAGTCGCCGCCTTCATCCTGACCTATTTGCGCAGGCGAACCCCGAGGAACGTGCCTTTAGCCTAGAACAAAGTTCCATGCTCAACGATGCCTACCGCACGCTGAAAGATCCGATCAAGCGTACCGAATACCTGTTGCGCCTCGAAGGCGTCGAACTGGAAGAGCAATCGAAGCAGGCGACGGAAAAGGCGCGCGCTACCGGCAAGCTGAAAAAGCAGGTGGTGCCCGCCGATCTCCTTGAGGAAGTCTTCGAACTGAACATGCATCTGGAAGAACTGCGCGCCCAGAAAAAGATGGGCGAAGACGACCCCGCCTTGCTTGAGGAAATAGGCAAGGCCAAACTTTCTCTGGAAGAAAAATACGCCGCGCTCTTTAACGAACTGAAGGCCGAGTGGAACAAGTGGGACAAATCCGTGGACGACGAAACCACCGACGGAGCCGAAGCCGACCGGCAAAAAATTCTCGATAAGATTCTGGATGTGCTGAACCGCAGGAACTATGTTCGGAACCTCGTGCGGGACGTGAATGAGGCACTGGAAAACTAGGTCAGAGGTAAGAGGTCAGATAGCAGAGGTGAAACATGAGTTCGATTGGTTTTACCTCTGCAATCTGACCTCTGACCTCTGCAATTCTCTACCAAATGGCTACTGACTACATAGTAGGCATCGATCTCGGCACCACGAACTCGCTCGTGGCCTACATGCAGGCGGATTCTCCCGTCGTCATCCCTGGCGAAGACGGGTTGAACCTTGTGCCCTCGGTGGTGGCGCTCGACGAGAACAACCAGGTTATAGTGGGCAACGCCGCGCGCAGGTATCTGATCGAAACGCCGGAGCGGGCGGTTTATTCGATCAAGCGCCTGATGGGGCGCGGCCTCGAGGATATACAGAAAGAGCTCAAGCTGTTTCCCTTCCAGTTGGCAGATGACCTTCATGAGGGTGAGGTTCTGCGCATCAAGATCGGTGAGCGAACCTACACGCCGCCTGAGATCTCGGCGCTGGTGCTGCGCCAGCTGAAGCGCAATGCCGAGCGTTTTTTCGGAGCGCCCGTAACCCAGGCGGTCATCACCGTCCCCGC
>JBEKJC010000099.1:0-5648 GCA_050011435.1 Binataceae bacterium (SeqCode) | reverse complement strand
TTCTGGAGTAGTTACCAATACACCCTGGGGTAGCGGCAGCGACGGGCTGAGGACTTCAACTCCTCCGCCCATTGCAACGCCACCCTCATTGCAAGAAACCTGCTGTTCCACGGAACTGTCGGGGCCAACCGTCGTGGGCGTATATGGCGCAACACCGGTGCTACAGACAACGTAAGTGCCTGGCTCGACTGCTCGCGCCACGCCTCGCGGCATAAAGGTCCAAAGACCGATAGCGAGAATGACGACGATCCAACTTCTGTTCTTCATAAGTCCTCCCTGTTTAGACGCCCCCTGACTTACACTGAATCGCCTGCGTTTGTAAACTCTCTTTCTGAACAGCCTACGGAAGGCACAAGAGTCGGATCCTGAGACAAGCGCGCGGCGTCGTTGACATCCTCTAAAGCAAAATTTGTCGCAATACATTTCCGGGATGCCTGGGCGAAGCGATAGAGCGTCGGCGGTATCAAGCAAACTGAAAAATTATTTGCGGAGATTTGGGCGCCCTTGCCTTGCGGCGGAGCGGCTTGCCGTGTTCGACGGACTTCGCGTCTCGGCGGCTTCGTCGCTCGGTGAGGATCGTGTTTAGCGCGGCGCCATCGGAGTGCCGAGCCTGCCCCGCAACAGCCGCCGGATAGCGGCTGAGCCGATCAAGCGGGTGCGGGCCACGGGTAGAGCGATTGGAATCACACGGTGGCCCGGCTTTCGCAGATCTCACTCACCCGGCACGCG
This sequence comes from Binataceae bacterium (SeqCode), assembly GCA_050011435.1. Classification (GTDB taxonomy): domain Bacteria; phylum Desulfobacterota; class Binatia; order Binatales; family Binataceae; genus JADMIL01. The sequence continues at coordinate 4,919 of JBEKJC010000099.1, read as the reverse complement.
ACGGGCAGAGCGCGCCCGACACGCGAGTGCTTTTGCCAGCAGCTTGGCGGCCTTGTCGCAGATTCTGATCACGCGACCCGCATCACGGCGAGCGCGCGATCTCGCTCTGGGCGCGCGATGGCCAGCGCAGAATCGCTGGCTTCGTCAGGGCGCTCGATCATCGCGACACCGTGAGCGTGAAGTTTTGCGGCGACCAGCAACGAAACCATTCTGCTCCACTATTCTGAACAAGGTCCAGTGGCAGCGGCAAATTGTGGCCGCTTCCCTCACGTCGTCCAACAAAGGGCGGGACTAATCCCCCTCTCTTGCCGCATCTCTCAAAACTTGAAGTTTCACTTTAGAGTTGGTGTCGAAATTCGTGCCGGCGCCTCGGCGACCGCATCGATAATTGGCGTTAGCCAGCCGCCAACCGGACCCGCGCTTCGATAGTGCGCTGGCATCACGCAGGGCGACGGGCCGGTCGACGAGTCTCGGATAAAATTAAAGTTTTACTTTAAGTATAGGCCCAGCGCACATCGGCGTTCTTACCAGCTGATGGTCAGCGGTGCATGGTGCGCGAGGAATCCGTTGCGCCCGTGAGAAGGGTCACCACCCGCTGCTTCGGCTGATGCGCGATGCGTTCGTGTACCTGATTCCGTTGACCGCCGCGCCGCCGCCGCCGTCTTCGATGTCTTCCATATCGCGGCTGTTCATGATCATCTCTCCGAAAGCCGGTTCACCGCGCCGCGCGGCGTGATACGCCATTTGCATCGCACCGGTGTGCTGCCATTCCGCTGAATCGAAAGTCGATGTGCGCAGGTAGCTCAACGCCTGCATGAAAGCGTCGGCTACCGACCATGTGCAGCGATATTGGTCACACCACCCGCCGCGCGTCCGGTTGAACGAGCCACCGAGATCGCGACGTGGCTCCCGTGGCGGGCCGTATCCCTGGGTCCGACATGCTTGGACTGCGACACTGCGACGCGACCTGACCACTACATTCGGATCAGTGGAACGATCGTGGTGGCGGGAAGCTCTTCGGGCAGTGTGGAGACACAGCCGCCAGCGGCGATGGCCGACGGTATTCCGATTCACGATATGCGGTGGTAGGGCTAAGGCACAATCGAAGTATCCCAGTTTGATCCAAGACAGCACGCGCAAGACAGATGAGATTGCGCGACTCGCGACCCAGGCGCGCCTGGCGAGCGGTCAGGACTGGTCTGCGTCCTCGGCGATCTCCAGTTCCTTGATCCAGCTTTGAATCGATTCTTGGTTGAATCGCCAGTCGGAGCCTATCTTAAATGCCGGAATACGACGATTTTTTAAGAGCCGGTAGACAGTGCTTGGATGCACATGCAGGAGCTCGGCAACCTCCTCCAATGTCAGCACGCTCGTCATATCTTGTTATATCTCCCCTTTAGTATCTAAAGACTATTTATTCCATCTTTTGGGCCTTTACAACATCCCTGGCTGGTCGGAAGAAAACACACTTGTTTCGCGTCTATTGCTTATATATGCTTAAGCATGTTTAAGGCTGCTAACTAATAGTCAAGTGTTGTGCACTTTCAGTTAGCAAATGACGCGAGGTCGAAATTGGAGCTGATCATCGAAACCAAATCCCTAACCCCCGCCGTGGTGGCAGCTATGTGCATGGCTCGGCAGATGCCGGAACTGATTTGCGACCGCTGCCTTGATCCTGACGAGATCGTCGTTGCGACTATGGAAATAGCCGCGATAAACGAGGCCTTCGCCCTATGCGGCAATTGCGCGAGAGAATTGCCGCGTGGACATCACGTGGCATAGGCGATGAGCGCCCTATCACCTTCGTCGGCGACGGCCACCAGGAGATAGCGCCATGACAGTCACCCAAGCCAAGGTGTCGGTGCCCAGCCGATTGCCCTTTTTTAACTTCTTCGATCACTAATACCGGCAAAATTTCGGGATTCGGGTGACATCGGGGCCCGCTGCTTTCATCGCCACACTTCCCCGCCCGAATCGACCGCTTCGCCTGACGTTTCCGAAGCCGGCACCACTCCGTAACGAGCCGTCTTCCAAGGCTGTCCGTAATCTGCCGACTGAACAATCAACCAGCGACGGCTCGCATTCCCGCTCTTCTGAACGCCGCCAAGGCTCTCGTTCCGTCGCCTGCTTCAACCAGAGCCAGCGCGTGTCCATCGGCAGAGCCACCCCCTACATTCAAGAAAATGCCCGCTGCAAAAAGAGCGTTGAGAGCATGTCGGACGGTTTGATCGACTGAATCGCCGTCGTATGCGGGGCGCAGCCGCTATGGAGATTCTGATCAAATGTGCCCGTCTATTGAGTGCGGCGACTGCTGAGGCGGCTGACCAAAAGCTGACGCAGCCCTGCCCTCGCATGGGACTCGCGCAGTCGCCGAGCGTGTCACTTGCGGGCGCTATTTTGAGCTGAAGCCGCCGTATGTGAGGTAGGCGCCAATGGCGAATGGAACCGCAACATACGCGTAAAAATACTGAACGAAGTGAAGTCTTCCTAGGAGCTCCACTACGGTCTCCGGCGGCAAAAACAATAGCAGCAGGCCACGGATCAGGATTAACCAACCGACGAGGGTCACGATGACCGGCAGCAGGCCGCCCGACCAGACATTGTGGCCTAGAACAATCGCGAGACCAGCGATTAGTCCGATCATGCCGAGGATCAATAGCAATGGTGGGTTATGAACGAGTGCCGTCACGGTTTCGACGGTCGCGCGCCCGTGCGCGACCATGGATATGGAGACGAAAACCGAGAAGAGCCCGATCAGCCTGCTCAGAAATGTTGTAAGCGGCAACATGAAGACCTCCTCACAAATCGGAAGCGAATTGCAGTGGCACGCCCGCCCAGTCTTCTGGCATCTACGGCGCAGCGATCAGCGCGACCACGGTCATCCGCCGCGCTCGGCCCACTCTTTTGCCTTGGCGATCGCGATGCGGATCGCTTTGCCCTCATCGTAACCCTCTCCGAGCAAAGCGTTGGCGATTTCGATCGCCTTCAACCGCACTTGGAGTGGCAGATTCCGCATCGATCGCGGGTAGTAAGTCTCGTCCCACGGCATTACGTTATTTTTTAGCTTTCCTCTGGTGGCCAGCGCTTAAAAAGCAATTCGCTTCGGTTGATAGAAAACTAGCTCTCTCATCCGCGATACGCCAACAGTCGCGCAGAGAAATCGGCCCCTCTGCTTGCCCCAACCGCCCTGCACGATAGAGTCGCGCCAATGAGTAGCATCGAGATCGAGCTATGGCCCTGCCAATACCGGGTCAAGTGCACGGCGGCAGGTTGCCCGAATCTGGCCCGCGTCATCGTCAGGCGTATAGCCGAAGGCGGCGCGCCTCTCGGGCAGAGCGAGTTGTGCAATAAGGACGCTCGTGCGACAACCGCAGCGGTGAGGGCCGATGGCGTTCCGGTTTACGAGATGCGGCGGTAGAGCGGAGTCACAATCGAAGGTTCTGTTATACTTCGAGCATCATGATGATTGAACTTCATGGTATCTATTTGACCCTAAAGAAATGGAGGGCAAATCCAGAACTTTCGAGGAAGGTCGTGAGTGTTTTCTCCGCTGATAAATCGGGCGATAAAGCTGACATACCTTTCACCGAACAGGAAATCGCAAGGATGAAGGAACGGCTCAAAGAAAAGGCCCCGACGAGTTATTATACGGTGTTTCCTGAAGACAGATCGTGAAATCGAAACGACCACCAACGCGGTACGATGTATCTAACAATCGATTCGTGGTTACTCACGACTCATCTGAGGTGACCGGCCCCGGTCTGTCTGTGAGCCTGGGATGCCGCCCGCGATGTGCCCGCGCGAAATCAGCAATGCTCTTAAAACGTTAATGACGGAAATTACCGCTGTGAACTGAAGGAGGGGGCGCAATAGTGGACCAAGCAACGCACAACAAGATCGTCTCCTTCATTTGGGGCATAGCTGACGATGTCCTGCGCGATCTCTTCAAGCGTGGGAAATACCCGGACGTGATCCTTCCGATGTGCGTCATCCGGCGCATGGATGCCGTGCTGGAGCCCACCAAGCAAGCGGTGCTCGACACCAAGAAGATGCTCGACGAGGCGCGCATCACTGAGCAGCGGGCCGCGCTCTGCGATGCGGCGGGGCAAGCCTTCTACAACACGTCGAAGTTCACGCTGCGCGATTTGAAGTCCCGCGGCAGCCAGCAGCAGTTGCTTGCCGATTTTGAGGACTATCTGAACGGCTTCTCGCCCAACGTCCAGGACATCCTCGACAACTTCAAGTTCCGCAACCAGCTCACAACCCTCTCCAAGGCCGACGCCATCGGCACCCTGATCAACAAGTTCCTCGACCCCGGCATCGACCTCTCGCCGGCCAGCATCGACAACCACTCCATGGGCACGGTCTTCGAGGAGCTGGTCCGGAAGTTCAACGAGGAGAACAACGAAGAGGCGGGTGAGCACTGGACGCCGCGCGACGCCGTTCGACTGATGGCGAACCTCGTGTTCCTGCCGATCGAGGACAAGATCAAGTCCGGCACCTACCTGCTTTACGACTGCGCCTGCGGCACTGGCGGGATGCTAACGGTGGCCGAGGAAACGCTCACAGCGCTCGCTGCGAAACACAAGCAGGAAGTCAGAAGCCTGCTCTACGGCCAAGAGATCAATCCCGAGACCTATGCTGTCTGCAAGGCGGACATGCTGCTGAAAGGCGAGGGAGAGAGCGCTGACCACATCGTCGGCGGCGCAGAGTGGTCCACGCTCTCGCACGATGCCTTCCCGGCGCAGGAGTTCGACTTCATGCTCTCCAATCCGCCGTACGGGAAGAGCTGGAAGAAGGACTGATTTCGATACGGTGAAACGGCCCACTTTGATACTGAAAAATGGCCCACCCGCTACAAAGCGGAGCATCCTGCTGAAGAGGCAGGAGGCTTGGGATGGAGAGGAGAGCGAAGGTGG
>JBEKJC010000098.1:0-5700 GCA_050011435.1 Binataceae bacterium (SeqCode) | reverse complement strand
AGCGCCACAATCCGACTGCGGCAGCACAGTTCAGCACGATGAATTGGTAAGCGACGGAAAACCGTTCGCTCAGGCCAAGCTTCCTGGCAAACGCCCCGGCAATAACGAGCAATACGAAACCGCCTTCCGCAAGCACGAATGATCGGTAGAGGCCGCCGCGCGGTTCGAGCCAGAGACTGGCGCCTCCCATTAGAACCAGCAATGGAGCCGATAGCCATCGCAGCAGCTTGTGCGAGGTTAGAACCCAGATCGATCGCCACTGTCGCCCGCGCAACATCCGTGGCAACATTGGCAAATAGACGAAACTTGCCTGCGCCACCATTCTCACTTGACGCGCGAATTCGTTATCGATCGAGAAGTCTTCAATACAGACTGCCTCGGGCGCAATAACGGCAGACGATCCTTTCAGATTCACCAATATAGGATGAAGAAAGTCGTTGATTAGCCTCGGATCGTGTTCGTGCCATAGTGATCGCCTCATCGCATAGGCCGCACCGTCAGCGGTTGCGACCGCGCCACCTCGCGACTCGAGCCGTTTGAGCATCTGTTCATACTGTTGGTACAGCGAACCGACGGTTCCGTCAGTGTAATGTGTGCAACCCGTCACTAACCCTATGTTGGGGTCGAAGAACGGACGGATGAGGTCCGTCAAGGTGCCTCCGTTAAAAAGCGCATTCGCATCGGTAAAGACAAGAATCTCACCGCGTGCCTGAGTGGCGGCGCGGTTGACGGCGTAACCGTTGCCCATTCGGGCTTTCTGGACGATCAAGCGTACTCGCGGATCATCAAATGAACGTGCTAGCTCCTCCGTGCGATCCGTGCTTCCGTCGGAAACGATTATCATTCCCCGTTTCCCTGAATAGGGACAGTTTAGAAAGTTGCGAACCTTTTCGACGATTACCCGGTCTTCATTATGCACGGCGAGAAGTAGTGATATGGAGGGCCACTGTGTGGATTGAGACAGGGCCGCTCCCCGCTTTCTCTTATGGTCAGTCGAGCGTAGTGGCATATACAGTAGGAGCAATGGGAACAGGAAGGACGAATATAGAAGGAGACCGAAGGCGCGGAAAAACATCAATTGAATTATGATTCTCCACCGTCGGCTGACCGAAGTGATTCATGATCAAAGGAGAGGCTCGCGATGCCGCGGAGTGATGAGCGCGCTGCGCTAAGCAATTCCAGATACAATGCGATTGTGCGCTCGACCTGGCTTCGGACGTCGAAGCGCTCCTCGACTAATGCGCGGCCTCTAGTTCCCATGCTCGTCCTTCGTTCTGGATCGGATAGCAGGCGCTCGAGCGCCTCCGCGAAACGAAAAGGGTCCTCCGGCGGAACGACCAGACCGGTATCGCCATCAATTACTACTTCGGGTGTTCCTCCAACAGCAGTCGCAACAACCGCGCGTCCAGATGCGAGTGCTTCGACGGCGACGAGTGGCAGCCCTTCGATCCTGGAAGGAAGAACGACGATATCGGCCGCCGCCAGAAGTTTTCGAGTATCCGACCGGTAGCCGAGAAATCTTACGCTGTTCGCCAGCCCGAAGTGCGCACACTGCGCTTTGATTTCGTCCTCAAGAGGGCCATCTCCGGCGAGCAAGACGATAAGTTGAGGCCAGCGTGAAATCAGTTGTCGCACCGACTCAATCAGCAACCGATGACCCTTCTCGATGCTGAAGCGTGCCAACATCAAGATTACCGGAGCATCCTTTTCCAAGCCCAACTCAACGCGCGCCTCAAGAGCTTGTGCGCGGCTCGCGGGTTGATATTGCGAAAGATCGCGGCCATTGCGAATCACCGTTATCTTGTGACCCGGGATCCGCTTGTTTTCGATCAGGTGGCGAGCGACCGCTTCTGAGACGGCGATGAATCTGTCGGTTAGGCGGCCGACCTGCCGATCAATCCAGAAACTTCCTCTGATGCGTTTTCCCTCGCGCCAGATTTCGCGACCGTGCGCGGTCTCGATCAGAACCGGGACTCTGCTGAGTCGCGCGATCGGAGAGGCGCAGGCGCTCGCGATCGCCATGTGGCAGTGCACGATATCGATCCGCTCACGTCTCAGCACGGACGAAAGCCGCATAATCTCACGCCAATCGAGCGGTGATGACATGTCCATCGCCACACTCTTGATCGCGAATTCGTCGAGTTCTGCTTTGGCCGCCGCAAGCAGAGGACTTGGGGCTATAACGTATGGAGCGAAACCGTAATGGCGGAGCGCGACCAGGAGCGAGAGCGCGTGCTCGCCCACACCCGCTCTAACCGGTGTACATAGAAAGTGAAGGACACGAGGAGAATGCCCGGGCGGCGTGCCTTCACGCCATACGATTTTCCTTCTGAGGCTCATCGCCTCCATTTTTTATCAGCCTAAAATCTGTCTCTGTTGATCTACCGCCTCTCCTTTTTACATGATGAAGGACTGTTTAAAGTTGTTGATTTTCACTTGATCGGTCTTGCGCAGTGATAAAATTGGCAACCAATGGGCGGGATTTGATAACAAGATGACCCGGGACCCATTAGTCACCGACGATTGGATCCATTTGGCTGCCAAAAAATCGGCCGGTGACCGCGAGCGAAACATATTTCTCAGCTTGAATCGTTATTTTGTACTGTTTGAAAGGGACAAATGCGTTACGAAGCTACTCGAAAGTAATCTCTCTCGAAGGTATTGTCAGACGCGTCGGACAGAAGCGGGCGCCGGTGGCTTCGAGTTCATCCCCCCTTTCCTCGGACCATCGGCGTCTGCTCAACCGGAACTAGAATTGATGGGCTTGGAAAACCTGATCGTGAAAAGAGCGCGCCGGAGGCGTAGGCCAGCGACGCTGCCGCCGACCAAGCGGCCCAGGATGGTGCAATTCCATCCCGGCGCTCCAAAGATTATCGCGAGGGCACGAATTAAGCCGAGCGATCGAAATAACGGTCTTTCAGCGCGACGGACTAAGTCTGAAGTTTCTGAATCTTACGCACGAGGTAGCGGCCACCATCCCGAGTGATGATTCGTTCCTCCATCATGTCGGCAAGCAGTTTGCTGACGATTGGGCGCGAACTGGCGATCATCTCGGCCAGGGTTTCGTGGCTCAGTTCGGCCAACAGTAGGGTTCCCCGGTCGTCTGTGACGCCACAGCGTTTGGCGAGGTCGGCTAGAACAAGCTCGAGGCGCTCTCGAAAGTGCATTCCTAGAAAATGGACCCAGCGTTGCTGTTCCATCGACCAGGCCGTGCTGACACGCTCCAGCAGCAAAACCAGCGTCTCCGAATCGAGCTCGCGTAAGACCTTCGAGACGTGCTCGTGGGTAAGGAGTGCTATCTGGCAGTTAGTTCTGGCAACCGCCTCGAATGATTGAGCGCGATGGCCGGTATCGCTGATGAAGTCAGCATAGCCGAAGATCTCACCGGGGCCGCAGAGTCTCGCAAGAATCCGACGGCCATCTTCTAGAGGGTAATAGAGGGCGACGAGGCCCGCTCGTATCCAGTAAAGGACATCGGCTGGGGAGCCTCGAGTGAAAATCGTAGAACCCTTAGCGTGCCGAACGAGTGTGTAGTGTTCTACCAGTTCCGCCGCGACTTTGGGGGGAAGCCGCCAGTCAGCGAGGTTCGCCTTGAGTCGCTCATCGCCTTCCCAATGATCCTTCTGATCTTTCTTGTTCAAAATTACGCGAGTCATTTCCTCATAATTTAGCCTTAACTGGGCATACTTTGTCAATAGTAGCCCTACACTTGCGCCTAATCCCTCGTTCTATTGCGGAGACATTGAAACGATCGATCTAATCTTTCTTAAACTTCCCTGGCATTTGATTGTCAACTATTCCATTAGATTATTGAGAGGCGCAGGTCATAAATCGGCTCGGAGGGCTCGATTCCATTCTGCTGCCGGCTCGTCGATTGTGATCTAGCCGCCATCCGCAGTTCGCGGAGAGGGCATTTGGTACACGACCGAGCGTGCCGAGCCTATTCATACGCTCGTGATAGCGCTCCTGCGACCCACCGTGACCACAGCTTCAGCTCACGAGCGCACGTCCAAGCACTGCTCGGAGGTCCGACGCCCTCTGTGGGAACGCCGACGAACCTCCAACGCGACATATGCCTTGCGCCAAACCAACGAGACTTTTTGCACTCCACGTTCGCTCCTGACTCAGTTCCTGTGCGATACTCAAACGCTGCATGCCGACTTACTGATAGTTTCCGCGTGGTGGCCTGCACCCCAACATAGGCGCGTTTATGAGTAGAGTCCGGAGTTGATTGACCTGCCCCAGGTGGGGCGGTGGAGCAAGGGGGCGGGCCGCGGAGCCCTGAGCTTGGTCAGGCGGACCGCCCCCTTGCCGATTGGCGTATTCGGCTGGCGCCAAAGCCCCCAGACTGCTGTGTGGCCGGAGCTGGTTGTAGTCCTGGCGCCAGGCTTCGATCAGGTGACGCGCTTCGGCGAGCCCGAAGAATAAATGTTCATTGAGGCATATACATGGACCCAGCCTCGGCGCAAGGCTGTTTCTTGATGCTGAGAATCGGTTGCTCACATATATCCGGCCTTTTGCTGGGGTGACACTTTGGTACCCCTGGCCCTGATGGAATCCGCGCACTTCATCACTCGTGTGGCCTCGTGGGCCTCGCCTCAATTCAGGTTTGGAAAGTGCCGGTCTGACCGGTTCGCCATCATCGCTGAAACCGCCTGCGCAATCTCGGGTTGGTAATAGCCGTTTTCCGCCCGCCGTCCCTCAACCAGCTTGGGGGATGCGGGCGGAAAACGGCGTTGTTCGATAATTCTCACCCTTGGTGAGTAGCGCCCACAACACGCGCGCGTTGCGATTGGCGAGCGCGACCGCAGCCACGTTTGGTCCCTGGCGGCCCTTGAGCCGACTGATCGAAACGCTACGCAGATCCTTTCGTCTTTCCACGGTGCGCACCGCCGAGCGTGCCCCATGGATGAAGAGTGTTCGCAGATAACGGTCGCCGCGTTTGCTGATTCCTAGCAAAACCGTCCTGCCCCCGCTTGAGTGCTGACGCGGTACCAGTCCCAGCCACGCGCTCAACTCCCGACCGCTCTTGAACTCACGCGCATTGCCCACCGCCGCCACCAGCGCGGTCGCGATCAGCGGTCCGACGCCTTCGACCTGGGCCAGACGATGGCAGCGTTCGTCCTGGCAAAAGACGCGCGCCACACGCAGATCGTACTGCCGAAGGCGTTCGTCTAAAACCCGCAACCGCTCCGCCATCTCCACCAGCATCTCGCGGAACAGACCGCTTAGGCCGTTCTCGGCGTCCTCGAGAATCACTGGCAGCATCCGACGTAAGGGCGCGATGCCTCTGGTAACTACGATCCCATACTCGGCAAGCAGGCCGCGGATCTCGTTGGCCAGCGCCGTGCGCCACTTGATGAGCTGAGCGCGAATGCGATGCAGCGCCTGCACGTCCTGCTGCGAAGTGTTCTTGTTCGGTACGAACCGCATCGACGGCCTGCTTACCGCTTCACAGATCGCTTCGGCATCGTTAGCGTCGTTCTTGTTACTCTTGACGTAGGGCCTGACGAAGTGTGGGCTCATTAGTCGCGCTTCGTGCCTGATTTCGATACGGTGAAACGGCCCACTTTGATACTGAAAAAATGGCCCACCCGCTACAAAGCGGAGCATCCTGCTGAAGAGGCAGGAGGCTTGGGATGGAGAGGAGAGCGAAGGTGGAGCTGTTCGAGCAGATACGGAGGGAATACGAGTTTGGCA
>JBEKJC010000097.1:0-5977 GCA_050011435.1 Binataceae bacterium (SeqCode) | reverse complement strand
TCGGGTTCTACGACCACTGCCTGTTTCACACGACGGTCGAGGCGACGACTTGGGACGAAGCCTCCGGCCGCTGGATCGTTGAAACCGATCGCGGCGACAAGATGCGTGCGCGCTTCGTGATCCTGGCCAACGGCATCCTGACGACGCCGAAGCTGGCGCGCATCCCGGGTATGGAGAAGTTCAAGGGCGAGTCCTTCCATACCTCGCGCTGGAATTACAACATCGACCTGCGCGGCAAGACGGTCGGCATCATCGGCACCGGCGCGACAGCCGTACAGGCGGTGCCGGAGCTCGCCAAGATTGTCGGGCAGCTCTACGTGTTCCAGCGCACACCGTCCTCGATCGACGTGCGCGACCAGCGCGCGACGACAGACGAGGAGCGGGCGACCTGGGCCAACGAGCCGGGATGGGCCCGGGCCAGGCGCGCGCGCTTCGCGAGGATATCGGCCGGCCGCACCGCCATCCAGGCCAACGACGACTACCTGGCGGGCAAGATTCAGGACATCGCGAAGCCCAAGAAATACGACCGTGAGCTGAACGAGGAGCAGGTGATCCAGAAGCAGCTCGATTCCAACTTCCGCATCATGGAGCAGATCCGGGCGCGCGTGGACGCGATCGTCAAGGACCCGAAGACGGCGGCGGCGCTGAAGCCGTACTACCCGTATGGCTGCAAGCGGCCGACCTTCCACGACGAATACCTGCCGGCGTTCAACCTGCCGCATGTCCATCTGGTCGACACCGCGCCGCGCGGCGTGTGCGAGATCAACGAGGGCGGCGTCGTCCATGAGGGGGTCGAATATCCGCTCGACGTGCTGATCTACGCGACCGGGTTCCAGTGGATGGGCACCTCGACTTTCAACATGGTCACCGGCCGCGGCGGCCGCACCCTGAAGGAGAAGTGGGAGACCGAGGGGACCAAGACGTTCCTCGGCCTACATAGCCACGGCTTCCCCAACCTGTTCATCGTCACCGGTCCGCAGGGCGGCGGCGGCAGCTTCAACTTCACCGACGCGATCGACGCGCACGGTGACTATGTCGTGTGGATGCTGCAGACCATGCGGGATCGCGGCGCGCGCATCGTCGATGTCCGCAAGGAGCTGGAAGATGCGTACGCGGAGCATTGTCGCGACGTCGACATCGCGACTGCACCGCTGCGCGATTGCATCTCCTACTATAACGGTGAAGGCAATGCGGCACCGGGGAGCCTCGCCTATTACGGCGGCGGCAAGTGGCACAAGCACCGCATCCCGGCGCAGTCGACGCTAGAGCCCTATGTGTTCGAAGGTTGAGATCCGACTGTTTCGGGGCCGGCCGAATGAGAACGCATGTGACGGGGTCTATACGTGGATTAGCTCCTCCCTGTGGGTGGTGTGGCGCGATCTCAGGAAGGCGTTGCGCAGTTTTCGGGGGGCATGGCGTGGGCGATTTTTTGTACCAGTGGGAGTGAGAGTTCCATACGGCATTAAGCACTGGCGAAGTCCAGGATTGGGGCCGGCGCGCCGGATCACTGGTGCGGGTGGGCGAGAGCGGAGTGTGGGCGGTGGGTATTGTACTCGATGCGCCACTGTTCGATGACGATTTGGGCTTCACGCAGCGAGTAGAAAATCTCCCCATTGAGGCATTCGTCGCGCAGCTTGCCGTTGAAACTTTCACAATAGCCACGTCCGGGTTTAGGTTTTGACTAAGTACACCCCCATGAGGAGGTGAAGTTGCGTGGCTAGCTTTAGAATATTGTCGTGCGACGGCGGTGGAATCCGCGGAGTGCTGACCGCCGCTCTGCTCGATCGACTACTGAACGAGTATCCGGCGTTGCTGCACGATCGACCGAACACGATCACGATACTAGCCGGCACCTCGACCGGCGGAATCTTGGCTCTCGGCCTGGCGGCCGGTCTCACCCCGAAGCAGATCCGGGATCTCTATGTTGTGAACGGAAAGTTGATCTTTGATTCCTCGTGGACGCGCGATGTAGTTGAGGTCGGAGGGCTGAGCGGATCGAAGTACGACAACGTAAATCTTAAGCAAATTTTGCAGGACACCTTCGGCGGTCAAAGACTCAAGGATTTGAAGTCACGCGTACTGATCGCATCGTTCAGGCTGGACAACCAGGCGCCTGATCCATCCAAGCGTACCTGGAGCCCTAAGTTCTTCCACAATTTCCCTGGCTCGGACAGCGACGGCGAATCCCTGGTGGTTGATGTCGCTATGGCTACTAGTGCGGCGCCTACCTACTTCCCCTCGTACGACGGATACGTCGACGGCGGCGTGATTGCCAATAATCCGAGCTTGGCGGCGGTAGCGCAGGCGCTGGATGGGCGGAATCAAAGCGGTGAGCGCGCGGCGCTCGCCGAGATCAAGCTTTTGTCAGTAGGTACTGGCGCTTCACTGCAATATATCGAGGGACAGAGCCTCGATTGGGGCGACGCTCAATGGATCAAGCCAATCCTTAACGTGATGATGGACGGCAGTGTCGGAGTGGCAGATTTCCAATGCGCTCAACTGCTCGGCGATCGCTATTGTCGTCTCGAACCCATCTTCCCAGCGGGAAAGTCGTTCCCTATGGACGACGTCGGCAAAATCGTAGACTTGATGGACCTCGCACGATCATTCGACCTGGCCGACACCGTCACGTGGCTGAAGAGAACCGGTTGGTGATGGGTGCGGACAATCGCGACGAGAGACACAAGTCCCGAGCAATCGCCGAGGCACCGAGACCGCGGCTGTTCCCCGGATACGCCATCTTCGCCAGTTGCTACCATTGGCCGCTTGCACTTATCGATTCTCGGCGATCCCGTTGGTCGCTGTTGAAATGGAAGTCGGCAATAGGCGTTTCATCAGCCGATCTCGGAATGCCTCGAGGCGATTCAAAAGGAGTTCAACGCTTCACAGTCTGGCGGGAAGAAGGTCTCACTTGCTGACCTGATCGTTCTCGGCGGCTGCGCGGCGATCGAGAGAGCCGCGCAGGGCGCCGGGCACGACGCAAAAGTCCCTTTCAGGCCGGGGCGCATGGACGCGTCGCAAGAGCAAACCGACGCCGAATCCTTCGCGCCGCTCGAACCGACCGCTGACGGGTTCCGCAACTATCTCCGCGGCAAGCAGCGCTTGTCGGCTGAGGAGCTGTTGGTGGATTGGGCACAATTGCTCACGCTGACGGCGCCTGAGATGACGGTTCTCGTCGGTGGCCTGCGCGTCCTGGGCGCAAATGCCGGGAAGTCCACGCACGGTGTCTTCACCAAGCAGCCAGAGACGCTGACCAACGACTTCTTCGTCAACCTTCTCGACATCAGCACGCAATGGCAGCCGTCGGCTGGCTCTGAAGGCGTGTACGAGGGGTGCGACCGGAAGACGAACGAGGTCAAGTGGACCGGCACCCGTCGCGCACCCATCACCGAAGTTCAGCACCGCCTCGGTCACGCCAATCCGGCGATAACGCTCCAAGTCTACTCGCATTTCTTCAAGCACACTGAAGGCACCACGGCGGATGAAATGGCCAATTTGATCCTGAATGGTAGCGGCCATTTTGGTAAACTCGAAAAAAGTGGGCACTCAGTGGGCACTCAAGGCGATCCTCCGGTTGTGCAAAGTGCCCTAAGTCCTTAATAAATAAGGCATGGAGGAGGACGGGGCCCGGTGGCCCCACCGGTCTTCAAAACGCGTTCGCGAGGTTCTCCCAGGTTATGTGAGGTTACGCGCTAGCGAAATCGCGAGTTTTTAGCCGATCCTGGTTACGGTGGATAACGCTGGCTGTGGAAGCTAGGAGTGGGCACTCAGTGGGCACTGGCTGGTAATCCAGCCGCTGAACTTTGGCTGAAGCTCCAAGAAAGAGGGTCGTTCAGGCCAGACGGCGGGGAACAGGGCAGTGAAGCTTGGTGAGTACTATGTGTTGGTCGGCTGGCTCGCCGAGGAATTCGTTGCCGTCCGCGTACCCTGGGAGCGGCGCGCGGAGCGCACGCGAGAATATCTCGAGGCGATGAAGCGGCTGCGGACTGAAGAAGAGCCGGAATTTAAGGGCGAGTTCTGCAGTTTTCCAAAGGTCTGCTCGTACCCGAAACCACTGCAAAAGCCGCACTCGCCGATTATCTTTGGTGGAGAGAGCTGGCCAGCACTCAAGCGGGTGGGTGAAGTGGGCGACGTTTGGTTCGGCGTAAGCGTCACCCCTGACCAAGCGAAAGCCAAGATAGAACGTATGCGCCAGTACGCCAAGGCGGCAGGCCGCGACCCTGGAAAGTTGCACTTTTCTGTCTCCTCCGGCATCGGCGCGCCGATTGGGTTAGACGAGGTGAAACGTTACCGTGACGCTGGTGTGCATCAGGTGGTGGTGGGTACGATACCGCGCGACCCCAAGACCGTGCAGGCTGACGTGGAGCGAGCGGTTGGCTGAGAAGATCGTTGTTCCTGCGGCAAGGTTCTAAGGAGTTCTGTTTCTGATGTGCATGGAACATCCTCAGGGCACGACTGTGTGAGAGACGAAAGCTCGTTTCATTGTGCTGATGTCTGTTTTCGCAAAGGGAGCATGTCATGAAACTCGGGTATTTTGACTTCAATCCTGACTATTCGATTCGGCCTGATGATCTCGCGCGCGCCTGCGAGGAACGTGGTTATGACTCCCTGTGGCTCGGGGAACATATCAATATTCCCGTCAGCCGCCGCACGCCCTATCCGTTGGGCGGGGAGCTCCCCAAATACTATTTACACATGCGTGATCCCTTTATTTCCCTGATGGCGGCCGGCGCCGTGACGAAAAGTCTCAAGCTTGCCACCGGCATCTGTCTGATGATTGAGCGGGATCCGATCACCACGGCGAAAGAAGTGGCTACCCTCGACAGCCTGTCGAACGGGCGCGTCATCTTTGGTATCGGCGGAGGATGGAATGCGGAAGAGATGGAAAACCATGGCACGCGTTTCGACCGGCGGTGGAAAGTGCTGCGCGAGCGAGTCCTCGCGATAAAAACCATTTGGACTGAAGACGAGCCCTCATTTCATGGCGAGTTTGTCAATTTCGATCGGCTCTGGTCCTATCCCAAACCTGTCCAGAAACCCCATCCGCCCATCATCATGGGCAGTATCAAGCCACAGGGCCTGCAGCGGATTGTCGACTACTGCGACGGCTGGTGCCCGGCCGATATGGCGATTGAGGATTTTCGGCGTGTTATGGCCGAACTCCAGGAACGCTGCAAAAGGGCGCAACGTGATCCGCGCTCGCTCTCGATCTCCATCTTTGCCGGGGGTGATCCGGGGGAATCAAAACTGCACCGGTATCGAGAATTAGGCGTCGAGCGAGTAGTGCTTGGTGTCGGACGTGCGGATGTCGATGTAAAGGAAAAGGTGCTGCCGTTTCTGGATCGCTACGCGAAGCTCATCCCGAAACTCGCCTGATCGCCTGTGTCCCGCTGGAATGTTTCAGTCAGCATAATGGACAAAACCATTTCGGTCATTAGGAAACGTCACACGCCGTCTTTGTTGGGGCGCGTGGCGCAGGTCACCAAGCCGTAGAGCAGCTTGAAGGAGATCGTGCGGCCACAACAGATCGAGCGACGCAATTCCCGCGGCATGATTGCGCAGGAAGGTCTTCCAGCCCTGCGAGGGCGGTCGCCGGATTCGCGCCATGTACTTGCCGACGGTCGATTCGGCGACTTCGAGCCCAAGCATCCGCAATTCGCCCCGGATACGTGAAGTGCGGCTCTTTGAATAGGGCGGCGACGCATGATATCGAGGATTACCCGAATTGTTCGTAGCGCCGGAGCTAGCTGAGCACAGCACATCGCGCGTTAAGAGGCTGCCGCCAGAAAGGCTCGATCTTCGCTAAAAGAACCGTTCTAAACCGACGAGGAACCCAAAGAGGAACTCGAGTGAACACAGCAGTCCGTATCGACCCTGAGACAGGCCTGAAAGTCTTCAACACGCGCGCCGCCAAGGCATCCGAAAAGATTGCCGGCAAGGGCTATTCCGTCGTCACCGATCAGAAGCTGACGGAGCT
>JBEKJC010000096.1:0-5989 GCA_050011435.1 Binataceae bacterium (SeqCode) | reverse complement strand
AAGGCCAAGCAGAGCTTTCGCGAGTTCCGAGCAGCAGGGCGAACGATTGCGGGCTACGAGGCTATACACATGATTCGGAAGGGGCAGGCGCGGTGGCTCGGCGACCATGATGTTCGCCAACAGAATCGGTTCATTGACAGGCTGTTCGATCTGGCTGCTTGAGCACCTGCCGCCAACTTCCGCTCGGGGCCTCTCACGTCACCGTTTTCAAAGTTGCAACACTTCCGCTGATTGCGACATGCGGTCCGTGGCCAGCCAGAATCAAACGCGATACGCTCTCAGGATGCCTCCAAGGAAGCGGCTAAGGGAGCCATCGAAAATCAGCGAGAAGACGCGCGCCGAAGGCGAGCGGCTACGGCAGGAACTCGTTCACGCTGATCCCCAAAGGCTCAAGCAGATCGTCAAGCCGCTTTTCCGATCATCGAAACTCTGTGCCGGGGCCAGAACTTGGCAAGTTAGGCCGAGGAGCGCACGACTCGAGCGACAAAGCTAACTTCGAACTGGCCGCGCAGGACCTCCGCGAGGCGGAAGCCGAGTTGCGGCGGCTCGATTTGTTGCGGCAATTGAATCGAATTAAACGCTGAACTCTGATCGTGGCGGGCAAGGATGATCCGATTACGCCGGTCGCAGATATGGAGGAGACTGCAGCGGCGATGCGGCAGGACTTGGTCATGCTGAGCGTTTCGCCGACGCGGGTCACGGCGTCTATCGCGATCGGCCGGGAGCTTTTTTCCGCGTGTTGCGCGATTTTATTGCGGCTTGAGCCTGCTTGCGGTCGACCAACCAGGCCCATAGCGATTCCGATATGCCCTCGGCTGCTAGCCTCCGCCCGGGCCAAGGATCTCGATTCCTGCTCGTAGAGCGGGGCCATGATTGAATGGTCCGCCGAATAGAATGGGTTCCAGTTTGAGTCCGAAGCGCCCAATCCTTCGCGGAGCCTGGTTTTCAGTCTTGGGGCAAGAACAAAACGGCGCCTTCTTCATGTAAAGCTGGATCTGTGAGGAGCAGCAAGAAAGGGGGTTTAATTCGATCGCAGAGTCTTTCGGCTATGCGCCGTGTCGGATGCGACGGTGGGTGTTGAGGTTGCTTAAGTGCGTCGACGAGAGCACCGCGCGTCCGAAACGATCGGCGGCGGGCGGCGAGCGGGTCCGGCATCCACGTCCGTTGCGGACGTAACCGATGGCTACGCTTTTTTGGAGGTACATTCCTCAGTGGCAAAGTGTTTACAACCACAAAGTGCGCACTCGATGCTGTAGCCAGCGCCCATTGTTCCGAGTGAAACGATATATTTGGAGACGCGTGTGACCTGTTCCGGCGTGGTACATCGGTCGAGCACCGCATAGATCACGTCGCAGATCTTTCCAAGCTCCACGACCATCTCGAAGTCATCGGCTGGAGAGGGTGTTTTTGCCTCCTTCATGATTTGCTTTTCAACTTCCTTCACGCCAGCGGATGGCAACGCGCGTCGAGACCTGTTGCAGATGCTTTGTGCGGACGTAAGTATACGTCGAAACCGTGTTGATATATGAATGCCTAAGCAGCGCTCGACGCGCGCGAAGATTGCGAGCGACGCGGGGAAAGCGGCTCGGGCGGCGATAAGTGCCGAGCAGAATAGCGCAGGTTGAAGCGCCGCGTGAAGGTACGCGCCAAGAATGCCGAGACGAAGCAGCGCGCCGCCAAGCGCACGAAAAAGAAGTGAAGCGGCGGGTTGACCGCTTCAGAGGCGAACTCCTGCTGGGTGGAGCTAGGCTGCTCGATAAGCACGGCCATCGCGACGAAGCCCGAGCGATCCTCGCTGAAATCTACAACTGGTTCACCGAAGGCTTCGACACCGCCGACTTGAAAGATGCCAAGGCGCTACTTGCCGAACTGAGCGCATAGCCGGAGTTCGGTTTGCTCCGGGCTGATAGTCTGCGCCTTTGAGTCAAGCATCTCGATTTCGAGCGTTCAATGTCAGAGGGTCATTTCGTCATTCCGCCTTCACGCCGGCCAGGTTGGTAGCTGCTTAAAGATGGGAGCTCGGCCGCTTGGATCCATGATGTGTTCGATGTTCCGAGCCGGTCGGCAGTGGGTCAGTTTGAAAAGCTAGCGGGACCAAGCCAGAGGTGCGCGATGCTTGCAGGGATCGAATGGTGATGGTCTGCGCCCCGAAAATCGGTACGAAAATGAGTTAGAGTCCGTCTCCTCCCGGTGCCGGACGCTACTCATAAACGCGCCTACGTTGGGGTGCAGGCCACCCATCTGGTCTTCATATGCCGCACAAAGAACCGCGCTACCTTCACGCCCATCACCGGTTCCCATCTGGCGATCAATAGCGGTACAGCCTCCCTGATTTGCTCGCGATACCATTCCTCCACGACCGCCTGCACCTTCTTGTTATCAGCTCCCGGACGCAACCGAAGAAGCATTTGGTCGTGTTTCAATTCAATTGACGGCGCTCCGTCGCATTCGGTGACCCTGAGCAGGTGGCATTTCCCCCAAACGTAGTGGCTCTCGCGATTTAAACCCAGATTTCCAGATCGGTGATCTGGTTCAAAAGCTTTCTCTACCGGCGGCCAGCTGGAAGACGGCGCGACGGGTGGCGGCGAAGGTTGAGTTCCACTTCGGCGAGTTGTTCCCTCTCATCGGCTTTATCGTGACCAACCTCACGGCGGAGAGCCGGGCGGTGGTGCGGTTCTACAACAAGCGCGGCACGGTAGAGCAGTGGATCAAAGAAGGCAAGCAGGCCGTGAAGCTGACGCGGCTTTCCTGCCACCGCTTCCACGGCAATGAGGTGCGGCTGTGGCTAAGTCTGATCGCCTATAACCTCGGGAACCTGTGGCGGCGGCTGGCGCTGCCGACGCAGATTGCCACCTGGTCGCTGACCAGCTTGCAGCAGGGGCTGGTGAAAACCGGCGGGCGGTTGATAAAGCACGCACGCTACTACTGGTTGCTGCTGGCGGAGAGTCACCTCACACGGCGGCTGTTCGCCGGCATGCTGCGCAAGATCACGGCCTTGCCGGTGTCGGCGGGATAAATGGAACGTTGATTGCGGACAAACTTGGTCGGCGGAAGGCAGCGCAGGGAGCGGTGCGTCGAGAATCTCTCGCAAAGAGCCGCGGAGCTGTCTTGGAAAGCGGCCGGAACGGCTCGCAGCGGGCCACTTCCGCCACCCTATGCCTCTCTGGTGTGATGGCAATGTCACCAGGTGACCTGTGTATACGCCGAGCGGGCCTCAACTGGCGCCGAGTTGACGCTGGAGTCGCTATCGGGCTAAAAATCGCGTGCTTGCAAAGTCAAAACGGAAATTCCGATTAATGCGTGGTTCGGCTTGCCTACCGGGAGAGGAGGATTGATTTGCGTTGAAAATGCAGCCCAGACTTATCTCCCGCCACGAAAGAGTCGCAAGGCAAAACAAATGCTGGTCAATCATCACAATCTTGGTTCTGCTGGCGCTGGGGACGATTGGCTCGGCGAGCGCGTGGGCGTTCGACGTAAAGAGCGCGAAGCTAGTCGATAAGGGATTCAAGCTTTTCACCAAGGAAACATTCAACGGCAACGGCCGTACCTGCAAAACCTGCCACCTTCCCCAGCACGACTACGGTCTCGCTCCCTCAGACCTCGCCTCGATGAGCGCGCACGACAGGAACCTGGTCTTGGCGACCAAGAATCCGAGTCTTGAGAACCCGACGACGGTTAAAAAACTCACGTTGTTCAACATCGCGAACGGACCCCCAGGCAACGTCGACAACCCCGAAGGTCCGATCCGGGCTTCGATGGCGCTTGGAGGGTTGGCGTTTACGACCTCGAACCTGTGCGTGAATTCCGGGGTGATTTCCTCGATCACGGGCGACGGTGCGACTGCTACCGTGACGATGATCGAACCCATGGAGCTTTTTGAAGGAGAGACAATCTCAATCGAAAACAATTCGATTGCGGGATTCAACGCGACCGCAACGGTAACTGGCCTGATCGCGCCTACTACAGTTTCCGGCGTGCTCTCGGCGACGCAGTTCACTTTCGCGTCGGCGACCTCGGGCACCGGCAGCGGCGGCGCAATGGTAGGTGGGGCGCCTTGTCCGGGCGCAGGTATCGGACGAGGGGGCGCCGATGACGGCAACCGGAATATTGAACTTGGATGGGCTGGAGACGGAGCCCCGATAGATCCGTCGATAATTGCCAATTCTTCGAAGAACGCGGACTGCGTCGATGCGATCAATGAGTTTAAGGCGTTTCCGACCGATCTTACTCGTGCGTTGCGGGCGTTTTCGCTTGGCGCCGTCCGCAGACATTTTACGCGCAGCCTGAACCGAGTTCCCGGCCCCGATTTTCGATGCCCGACTTCCGCGGAACTCGACGCGATGGCGGCATTCCAGGAGTACCTCGGCCGCCAAGTCGAACTCGCGCTCTGCTCCAACTCGAATCCCTCCGCGATTTGCACCGGCGCGCGGTTCTCGGCCAACGCTTTCGCCACGGGCAGGAACGGAACTCAGACTTCATTCTCGGAGAGCGTAATCACCTTCAACGACGCGGTTGCGGAGACGGGCAAGGCAATCTTTCTTGACAGCCGCGCAAGCTGCAATCTCTGCCACTTCAACGCCGGCGCGCAGGCTACTGCCGATGGCATTCGCGGAGAACCGGCTTTAGCGCCGACGCTGGTCGTCAGCCCGGAAAATGTCGCGGCGACATGGCAGCCCGGTCAGATCTACATCCCGGCGATCGGCTCGCCGAACAATTCGCGATGGGGGGTCGTAACGCCGACTGATCCGGCCAATCCATATCTCCTCCTCGCCTTGACCAGCACCGCTGGTGCTGTTGGGACATCCGGCGCAAGCGAGCCGGCCTGGCCAACCGTGATCGGAGACACGGTGGTGGATGACGAAATTACCTGGCTGAATCTTGGAATCGCCAGTCAACGGCTAAGCAAAGCGGCAAGAAACTTCATCACCAGCACTAATGTGGACGCCTTGAGGGAGGTTGGCGATCCGTTCGCCGGTTTTTCGGGCCCCGGCGGCTCGCTTCCGCTGGATGAGTTGGTTTCCCCGGTCGTGATCCCCCAGGATCAGGGGGCGTTTCAGGGCGATTTAAACATCCAGTCGATCATCGAAGCCCCTCGTAAGAATGGCTTCTTCCACAACACCGCATTTTCAACGAATGTCGAGGACGCCGCGTCGTTCTACTTCACCACTGCCTTCGACGACGGGTTAGACGCCGGGTTTCCTTCTGCTCCCCCAAGAGGCAGAGGCTGCGGGGATGGGACGGGTTGCGGGGCCTTGTCGCTTACCAACCTGGCTGGCACTTATACCGGCGGCGACACGCAGCAGGTATTGAATCAGATCGGATTCTTCCTGCGCGCGTTGAGCACCGTATACAGCATTGCCGATTGCGAGCGCCTCGTGGACGATTCTATCAACCGGATTGATGCCGGCTTGCCCATTACAGTGCCGGTCCTCAACTGCACCTCGGACCTGGGCGATGTGGACCGGGTGATTGCTGGTGCCCATGTAACCGTGCCGGGCAATTACCTCACCGTCCAGACGCAGGCACTGGACCTTCAGGTCGAGCTGAAAAAGGCCGCCGAGCATCGCAATCGCGCGAAGCTGAAAGAGATCATCAACCAGCTGAAGGCCCTGAGAAACTCGATAGCATCGATCTCGCCAGACCTGCCGTGATGCAGCATTGTGAGACCGAAAGCCCCGGGTAACTCCGGGGGTTTTCTTTTTCTCGAAACGGAGCTACTTCAAACGCGGCAAGACTTCGGCGCCGAACCTGTCCGTGTCGAATTCCAATTCAGGCAGGAATTGGGGTCTGAAATAAGCCGTTGCAAGGAAGTGTTGCAACTTTGAAAACGGTGACGTGAGAGGCCCCGAGCGGAACTGGGCGGCGAGGTTTCAAGCAGCCAGATCGAACAACTGGTCGATGAACCGATTCTGCTGGCGAACATCATGGTCGCCGAGCCACCGCGCCTGCCCCTTCCGAATCATGTGTATAGCCTCGTAGCCCGCAATCG
>JBEKJC010000095.1:0-6082 GCA_050011435.1 Binataceae bacterium (SeqCode) | reverse complement strand
AAAGCCGTAGCACGGGCGCGGGTGTGGTTTGACGAGTTGGCCTCCGGCCGGGTGCGCTCGTTCGTCGAGGTCGCGCGCAACGAAGGCATTGCCAAGCGCTACGTCGAGCGCCTCTCGCGTCTGGCCTTCGTCGCACCCGCCATCGTGGAAGCGATCTGTCAGGGGCAACAACCCGCCGAGCTCAGCACCGAATCCCTGCTCAACCGCATTGACCTACCGCTGGCATGGCCGGCGCAACGCGACGCCCTCGGTATCGGGTAACCAGGGATCCGCGACGCAGTTTCCCCCGAACCTTCAAAGCTGATCGATTGAAATTTAGCGGAGGCGGCGATGGTTGAGCGAAAATTCAGCCCGCTGCGGCGAAGCGAACCGTTTTCATTTCGCGCAGAGAGGAGGCCGGCCATACCCGCAGAATCCCGCGTAAGCCCGCTTTCTCCGGTGCGCTACAAGTGGAAACAACCCCGCCTTTCGCGCGGTATTTCCGCCTTCTCCAGATTGGAGCGAAAACCTACAGACTGTGTGGCGGATGACGCAGTCTGATGCGAACCGCTATCCAGTTTACATCCATACGGTGGTTTACAAAGCTAAGTCCGAAAGGGCGAGTTTCATTATCCAAAACATCGTTTTAACGAGTACGTTCGGCGCATGAACGGCTTTCATTTCTTCACTTTTTCTTGAGCCTTGATGCCCAGTGCCGCGCGGGCCATTTCTTTCAAGATATCCTCTGAGTGAGCGGTGCGGGCATTTTCGCTTTCTTTCAGCCGTTCTTCCCAGAACTCGTTGGCGACCTTACCGGAATACACCTCAGCAAGCCGATCGGGATATTCCTTGAGGTATAGATAAACCCCATTCGATATCGCCCGCTCCTGGCTGGCTGCCGCAACTGCCGCGATGCGCTTGAGTTTGGCTCGGCTGGGCCTGCCCTGCGTCAACACGGTCATCTGCTTAACGGTCAAGGCGAGGGAGGAGACCCGCGCCTTGCGATCGCCCGGCTTGCCATTGACTGTCACCGGCTTGCCATGACGATGTGGCTCGGCCGGACTAAAGAAATAAGTTATTGGAACTTCGAAGGCGCGCGCGAAGGCGACAATTTCATCAGCATCGAACCGGCGAATTCTTCCCTTGTCGAGACAGCGTTCAGCCTGGGAAAAGGCGGCGCGACTCATCCGGCGGCCGATGTAAGGTTCGAGCATTGCTGCCGCCTCATCTTGTGAAAGACGCCGAAGGGTACGGATCTTCTCCAGCTTCCAGGCAACGATCTGACAGGGCGACAAAGTATGCGTGTCAGGCTGCTTCTTCATGACCTGAGGAGCTAGATCGGCGCCGCTCCCTTGTCAATCGTTTGCTTAACTTTTGAAAAGGCCAATTGACGCACTCGCGATAGGTCCGGAGCATTGACGATGAAGTCAACGTTTGCGGAGGTGAGGTGATGAACAACCAAGGGAAACAATCGGCGTCAACTGTAGCACAGGGTCAGCTCAGGAATGGCAGGGGTCTTATCCGGAACAGAATCCAGGAGCTGCGTCTCGTTATGGCAAGCGAGCTCATTCCGAATGAGAAGAATTGGCGGCGACATTCAGAGTTTCAGCAGAACGTGCTGCGCGGTCTCTTTAAGGAAATCGGATACGCAGACGCACTCCTGGCGCGCGAACTTCCCGACGGACGTTTGCAGTTGATCGACGGGCATTTGCGTGCCGCGACCACTCCCAACCAATTGGTACCGGTTCTGATCCTGGATGTCACGGAAGAAGAGGCCGGGAAGATCCTGTTGACGTTGGATCCGCTCGCCGCATTAGCAGAGGCAGATCCGGACAGAGTTCGGGATTTGCTCGCCACGGTCACCACCAGCGACAACGACGTCCAGGAGCTGCTCATGATGATCGCCGAAGCCAGCTCCGAACTGCCCGATTCCGGAACTCTGATAGATCCCGAACCGCAAATTGATAAGGCCGAAGAGCTGCAAAGGAAATGGTGCACGGCGTCAGGCCAGGTCTGGCAAATCGCGTCGCATTTACTGGCGTGTGGCGATTGCCGGGATGACGCGCTCGTCACCCGGCTGTTCGGTAAACGCAGAGCACGGATGATATGGACGGACCCGCCTTACGGGGTGAGCTATGCGGACAAAAACAAATTCCTGAATGCCAGTGATCGGGGCAATCGAATCCAGAGAGAAATCATCAATGATCACCTGACCCCTGAGAAGACCGAAGCCCTATTTGCTGCAGCGCTTTCGAACGTGGTGTCGCATTGCGAACCTGGCGCGGCTCTCTATGCGACGGTGCCCGGCGGGCCGCTGCAGGCGCGTTTCATGCGCGCGCTCGAGATCGCGGGCTTTAGCTTCAAGGCCGGTCTCGTGTGGGTCAAAAACCAGTTCGTGATCGGCATGAGTGATTATCACTATCGCCACGAATCTATTTTGTACGGATGGCTCGAAAACGGGCCGCATTACTTCACGCCAGACCGCACGCAGGACAGTGTGTTCGAGGTAAAGAAGCCACATGTCAGCGAGCATCACGCGACATGTAAACCCGTAGAACTAATCAGCCAAATGATCGCCAACAGCAGCCGGCCGGGCGAGATTGTCTACGACCCGTTTTGTGGATCCGGTTCAAGTTTACTCGCAGCTCATCAACTCCGCCGTATCGCTTACGCACAAGAAATCGATCCCGGCTATGTCGCCGTATCACTGGAGCGCATGAGTCAGCTCGGACTCCAACCGGAACTGCTCAACTAAAAAATGGAGAAGCCGAGGAGGAGGTGGAACGCACATGAAGCGTCAGGCGGATGGAAGGTTTCGAGGCAACCGCTCTCCAATCGAGAATACCGACAAGATAGAAATCGCGCGCTGGGTCGAGAGGGAAACTCTTCGTCTCAAAAAGATGGGAGTTTCCAGCTTTGAGACCATCGCCGATCTCCTGACCAAGTGCGGCCGGGGCCAGCACGTTCCAACGGTGGTGCCACCCGACGGCGCAACCTTTCCGCCAGACTACAGCATCAGCCGGATGGGATGCTGGAAGGCGTATCGCCGCCGCATGGAGAAGGAGCCGAGCCTCGAAGCCCGGGAACATCGAAAGATGGACACCGAACGGCTCGAGGATCTGTATCTATCGCTGCAACCGGGCATCAAGCAGGGTGATGCAAAGGCGATCGAAGCGGGAGTCCGCGTGCTCACCCTGAAGGCCAAGGTCCTCGGTTATGGATCACCGCAGAAGTTGGAACTGACTGGCACAGCCGGGGCGCCGATTCCGGTGGCGCTGGTTCAGGAAATGATCGAGCGCGTGGACAGTGAGGAGGAGTGAGCAGTTCTTATGCGAGGTACTACAGGCGATAAAGAAACCGATCGGCGGTTGGTCAAGCTGATCAAGGATCCGGTCAAGTTTGCCGAACGCGTGTTTGGTCACGATGTCTGGGGTAAGCAGGCTGAAATCCTTGCTGCCGTTATCGAACACCAGCGCGTCGCCGTCAAAGCGTGTCACGGCTCGAGCAAAACCTTCGCGGCCGCCGAGGCGGCGCTCTATTGGGCCACGCGCCATAGGGACGGCATCGTGATAATCACGGCGCCGACCTTTGAACAGATCAAGAATGTGATGTGGCCGGAAATTCACAAGGCCCTGCGGAGCAGTAAAATCGGCTATCCCAAGCCGAACCTCACCGAACTCAGACTGGGTCCATCAAATTACATCCTCGGCTGGTCGACCAACGAGGGCATCCGTTTCCAGGGGTTGCACGGACACGTCTTGTTCATCGTCGATGAGGCCCCCGGCGTGCAGTCGGAGATCTGGCAATCCATCGAAGGTGCACGCGCTGGCGGTGAGGTGCACGTGCTGGCGCTCGGCAATCCGACGATCACGGGCGGTCCCTTTTACGCTGCGTTCACTGAGCATCGCAGTACCTGGAAGACGATCAGCATTGACGCCTTCGAGACCCCGAATCTTGAGGGTCTTACCCTCGAGATGCTGCGCGAATTACCCGCGGGCTTGCTCGCAGACGATCCGATTTTTCAGTTTAACCCAAGGCCCTACCTGGTGAGCCGGCGCTGGGTCTACGAGAAACACTGGGAGTGGGGCGAACAGTCGCCGCTGTGGCAGGCGCGTGTCCGGGGTCAGTTTCCCACGCAGAGCGAGGACGCTCTCATCTCGTTAGCCTGGCTTGAGTCCGCCAAGGTGCCGGCCGCCGATACCGGCGAACGAGTGGTCGCCGGCGTCGACGTGGCCGGACCGGGCAAGGACGAAACCGTGGTAACGGTTCGCTGTGGCGACGTCATTTTCGAGCAGGGCTTTTGGACCGATGCCGATCCCCGCGGTCACGTAGTGCATTTGCTGAATAAATGGCGCAGCCGTCTGGAAGCGGTGAACGTCGACGCCATCGGAATCGGTTACAATTTCGGCTTGCACCTGCGCGACCTCAAATTTCCAGTAGAGTTGATCAATGTCGGTGAGAGTTCGTCTAAACCCGAGCGCTTTCTGAATCTGAAGGCCGAGTGGTTCTGGTCCCTGCGCGAGCGTTTTCAGGCCGGTCAGGTCAGGGGCCTACGCGACGAACTTACCCTCTCTCAACTCGCGCTGATTCGCTACAAGCCCAATGCGCGCGGTCAGATCGTCATCGAATCCAAGGAGGAGTTGCTCAGGCGTGGGGTGAAGTCCCCCGACCGCGCCGACTCGGTGATGCTGGCCTTTGCCGTCCGCCAGGACCCGGTGGATGCTTTAATCGAGTACACCTTTCGCGGTCTTGAGGGGGGCTCGGATCCAGCGCTCGCTGATCAGCCTCCAGCTTTAGGCAATAATGGTAATCCAATTTGGGAGTCGTACCAGCGCACTGGTATCAAAATACAGAATCGGCTGGCGAAGTTGAGGGACCGGAGCCGCTCGCCGGCTGCATTATCACACCTTGATATCCAGCGGTGTCGAAGGTGTGGCCAGGTCCCCAGTGTCTATGAGGGCGCGACTTACAACAACGGCGTCCCGCTCTGGCACCAAAACTGCCGACCTAAAGGACGCGAACGCGATTGATTCTAAACGCGGGTAGTGGTTCTCGAGCCTGGTTGAGTCGAGAAATGGGCAGGTGCGTTGCCACCAGCCTTTTATGCGCATGTCCAAGGTCGGATTGGCTCCGGCGTCTTGCCATAAGCCGCGCTCGAAATCTCAACTCACGAGCGCCGGCACCATTGTTTTTAGAGACCCAATTGGGCATCCTCGAAAACCTACCGATCTATGTGTAGTCACCCGAGTCAAAGGAGTGAATCTTGAGCCTGGTTAGCATTCTGGACGAGTTGAGGAAGGAAAGAGCACGGCTGAATCGAGCGATTGCAGCGCTGGAGGAATCAGTCTCGACGAGGGTTGCTAAGAAGTCGAGCGTTGCCGCTCGGCAACCGGCCGCATCTATCGGAAAGAAGCTCGGCGGTATCACCGCGGAGGGCAGAAGGCGGCTGTCATTGGCGATCAAAAGACGGTGGGCCGAGCGCAGAAAGAAGAGTTCGTAAGAGAAGCACGGATGCGCACAGGTCTATGAGCGGAGAAAAATGCACGCAGCAAATCAACCGTTGAAGGAATAATCTACCCCTACCTGCGTCCTCTGACCGGTTCGGCGGGTAATTTTTGCGGAGGACAACTATGGACTTGCCCCGGTTGCGTGGACACCCCGAGAAGCACGAAAGTGCGGTAGGAGTGGATCATGGAAAGAGGCGGCAGGGGTGCGCGGCGAAGGTTTTCGGATGAGTACAAGGCCGAGGCGGTGCGGTTGGTGGGCGAGAGCGGCAAGCGCGTCGGGGCGATAGCGCGGGAGCTGGGGCTGGGTGAGACGGCCTTGCGGCGCTGGGTACAGCAGGCCGAGATCGACGCCGGACGTGGTTCGACGGGGGCCTTAACGACCAGCGAGCGCGAGGAACTCGGGCACTTGCGACGCGAGAATCAGCGTCTGCGGATGGAGTGCGAAATCCTAAAAAAAGCGACGGCCTTCTTCGCCAAGGAGAGCGTGTGAGATTCGCTTTCATCGAAACGGAGAAGGCCTGTTTCCCGGTAACATTGATGTGCCGGATGCTGGCGGTATCGCGCGCCGGGTTCTATGCCTGGCGCCGACGGCCGGC
>JBEKJC010000094.1:0-6275 GCA_050011435.1 Binataceae bacterium (SeqCode) | reverse complement strand
ACATCGATTTCATAGGTCTTGGTTGGATTGGCTGCCATGAGAGACTCCACAGAATCCGGGCGAGTTTATCTTGCAAGGTTGCGCTCGTTGGGCCTGCGTCGTCAAGGAAAATGGAGAAGTGCAGCAGCTTGCCTGACCATGCGATGTGGGCGATTTGCGCAGCACTGCTGGGGCGCGCTCGCACCGGTCGCGGCCAGCTTCTCGATATCTCGCTGCGGAACGCCTACTTCCACTATCTCGAGTGCGGTGTCGGTACGTACAGCCTGAGCAAGAACTCGCTCCGGAATGCACGCCTTATGCGACTCCAGCCGACGTCTTCAAGGCACGCGACCGGTTCGTCTATATCGTTGCGCCGTACGACCGTCACTTCGCCTAGCAATGCTCGACCAGGTACGCGCGGAGATGATATTGCGGGTAGCGCGATATGCGGCCAAATACGCGGCGTTGTCGACGGGTTACCGCCCTCTGCGGCGTGGCGGGCTGCTCGCATCTTCGATCGCGGGCGGTTCAACCCCTGGATATACCGAATACCATGAAGATGGGATGTCGTCGCACGCTTTGCGCGGATGACGATCGCGAATCGACGCGGGCCGCTTAGCGGCGGCCCCGTCGCATTCCGCCCGAAAACCGCAGCGAACCGCGCGGGAACATTGGACTGGTCGGCAAAATAGCGGAATTCATCCCGCCCGCAAATGTCCGCGGGACCATCGGCACGAAACCAGGTGCAAAGCCCGGGTTGAGGGGTGCCTGAAAAACGCCCACTCCAAAGGGATTTATCCTTACGGGCCCGAGCAGTACAGGAACGCCATAGATACCCATAAGGGCGCCGTCCTCCTCGTCCTGATAATCGGCGATGCTCCCCACTTGATCCGGCGTCGGATCTTGATCCGACGACTGACTCCCGCCCTCCCGCGCTGTCTGGTCCGCGTCATCAGAGGGCTGCGGATTGGCCGGTGGCAGCACCTGCGGTACTTCAAGCACCTGGTCGCCTTGATCCTCACTGTCGGTGTCGGTGTCAACATTTCCGACTCGATCCCATACGGAATGCGACGCATTCCCAGCAGAACCACTACCGGAAGCCGCGACGGGTTTGACGGCGTCGCTCGGCTCCGTCGGCGCTGTAGCGCTCGACGTCGCATCGCTCGGGGTCGCGTCGTCCGGCGTCGCTTCACCTGGCGGAGAAGGTTCGGCTAGCGAGCCTCCGTCGGGCGGCGGCAGCGCGTAGTCGGTAGCAGGCGCGGATGACGAATCGAGGGAGGATTGCGCGAAGGCTGGCGCGGCCACTGTGAGCGCCGCGAATGCGATTACCACCGGCGCAGTCGTGATGAAACCGCCGGCTATGAGGCCGCGATGTATATTCGGCAACAAATTACGACTCATCACCTAGTACCGTTCCTGTCGTCGCTCTACCGGTGAAGGTCCATAGTTTCTTTACCGCATATTTCGATTCCGACATAGCGCGTGCTCGCGTCGGCCAGCCCCTTCCGGATCATGTGCATGGCCTCGTATCCCGCGATCGTTCGCCGAGCTGCGTGGAACTCGCGAAAGCTCTGCTTGGCCTTGGACCGGTCGATGGCGGCAGGGGCGGCGCAGGGTTCCTTCGGCTTTCACTGCGGCAATCGCCGCGCCGTAGAGGCGGGCCTGATCAGTGTTGATGACCCGGGGCTGCGGATGCGATGGATCGCTGAGCGCCATGCCGTCCAGGCGTTTGGCCGCAGCGGCATCGCGCAACGCCGACAGCAGGAAGTCGATGGTGGCACCGGTGGAATCGATGGCCCGATAGAGGTAACACCAACGGCCCTGGACTCGAATATATGTCTCGTCAACCCGCCAGGATTTGTTGGTCGGCTTGAGCTGCCGGCACAGCCGCTGTTCCAATTCGGGACCCTATCGTTGCACCCAACGCCAGATCGTCGTGTGATCCGCCTCCAGGCCGCGCTCGGCGAGCAACTCTTCGACATCGCGCAGCGAGAGCCAGTAGCGAAGATACCAGCGCACGGTACAAAGAATCAGCTCCGGCGCCGTCTGCCGCCACTTGAAGATTGCTGGTCGGGTTGTGTGCTTCACGGTCGTCTCAGCCTACCAGCCAACCCCGCCAAAGTTGCAACACATCCCTCCGTTGCTAGAGATGGACCCGCGCGGCGGCGGAATCACCTATTCGGATGCGGTTTGGCGCCACGCGCCGACGGATGCTGGTAGCGCGGTGGCAGAAGCAGAAAATCCTGTTGCACCAGGTACGACGCCGAAATTCCACTCGATTTCCCGCAGCTTGGCCTGCTGCACCAGTTTTTGCCAGATGCTGCCCGGGTCGGGACTGAAGACGAGTTCAGGGCTAGCCGCGGTTACGACCCAGGCTCCGCTGATAATCTCCGAATGGAGTTGATCCACGGTCCATTGAGCGCGACCCAGGAACAGGCGAAGGTCTTTGTCAGATTCCTGACGCTCCAGAAATGCGCGGACGGAGGCCGCGTCGTCACTCATATAGACGTTCTCGAAAAGGCGGGTGGTCGCATCAGGAGCCCGCGAGGCGCGCATCAGGATAGCCGGCGAGGTCAGGTCCACCGGCCCACCGAAGTAAACCGATTGGGCCTGGTTCCTGATAGCTGGCGAATGGCTGAACAATTGACCTAAGGTCATTTTAGTCGGTTTGTTGATCACGATGCCCGCAACAATCGGTAATTCAGAGGATGGAAGCATCAGTATAACCGTCTGCTGGAAGAGCGGGTCGGGCATGTCGGGACTGGCGACGAGAAGAAAGGGGGTGCGGGTCGTGTCCGGTAACTCCTGCGCCGTTAGCGTAGCGGCATTGAGAGCGGCCCAATTGACCAGAATCGTCGCCAGCAAAAGCAGCGCGGTTCGTACCGCGGCCACACGACTGCGATGACGTTGCGTAACCGTCGGCGCCGCGGAAGCCTGGATTTCGCTGGTTGATGACCGCATCGACTTGAACGCCTGTTGGGATTGGCACTTAGCCAACGAGACACCGATTATGAAATTAGCTTGGCGTACCGATCGAGCACGGGCGTTACCTTGTCGCTGGCTTCCGGCGGCAGGAAGAACACCGCACGCTCGACGCCAACGGACTCGTATTGATCGATCACGCCGCGGTCGGGCGGCGCAGCGAAGGCCGTAATTGAAATCGTTTTGGGATCGCGGCCGGCCTGTTCGGCACAGCGTCGCAATTCTGCGATTTCCGGCAGCAGGTCACTGCTGCGGCCTGCGTTCGGGAGCCAACCGTCGCAATACCTGATCACGCGCTGAAGAGCGCGCGGCCCGTGACTACCAAGGAGAATCGGCGGATGAGGTTTTTGCACCGGTTTGGGCCAGCACCAGACCGGGTCGAAGTTCACGAATTCGCCATGATAGCCCGCCTGCTCCTGTGTCCAGAGTGCCTTCATCGCTTCGACGCGCTCGCGCAAAAGCTTCCAGCGCGATTTGAACGTGGTGCCGTGATTCTCCATCTCCTCGGCGTTCCAGCCACCGCCGATGCCGAAAATGACGCGCCCGCGGGAAGCCAAATCGACGCTCGCAACTTCCTTGGCGAGAACGATAGGATCGCGCTCGATCACGAGGCAGATGCCGGTCGCGAGCTTGAGGGTTTTGGTTGCCGCCGCCGCCATCGTGAGCGCGACGAACGGGTCGATCGTATGGGAATATTCCCGGGGCAACTCGCCGCCGCGCGGAAAGGCAGTGCGGCGCGAGGTCGGGATGTGTGTGTGTTCGGGGAAAAAGATGGATTCGAAGCCGCGCTCCTCGGCCGCACACGCGACTTCGTCGGGCCTGATTGCGTAATCCGTCGGGAAAATCGCCACGCCGTATTTCATGACTCACCTCGCGAAGATCGTTTCACGGTTGTTCAGCTTCGCCACTCGCAGCCGATCAAGATTGCGAAAGTGCGGCCGCGTCCAACTTCAGAGCCGGGAGGCCGGCTCGAGCCATTCGCGCGCGGCCTTTTCAACGACCGCCTGGGCCTCGTCGGGTGTATGGGGAGCACGCAGGCTGGTGACAACGAATTCCTCGACACCGGCGTCACGGTAGCGCTTGAGGTCGTCGGTGGTGATCGGCTTGCCGGAATTCGACACCGCAAGCTCGACATCGGAGCGCTTGCGGCCGTTGGCTTTGAGCAATTCCTCGATTCGCCGTATTTTGGCCGCCGCCTCGTCGGGTGTGAGATTGAACCCGATCCATCCGTTGCCGTATTCGGCGACGCGCCGCAGAGCGGGGCCGCTTTCGCCGCCGAAGAAGACCGGCAGGGCCGCGCCGCGCACGGGCTTGGGATACGCGCGCACATTTTCGGAATTGACGAACTCGCCGCGATAGGTGCTGTTCGCGTCGCCCCACAGCCGGCGCATCGACTCGATACATTCGCGCGTGCGTTGTGCGCGCCGCTCCCAGGGGATGCCGAGGGCGCGGAATTCCTCTTCGAGCCAGCCGATGCCGACGCCGAGCGTGACGCGGCCTTCGCTGAGACAATCGAGCGTCGCGACCACTTTGGCCAAGACGAGGGGATTGTGCTCGGGAACGAGGCAGATGGCGGTTCCTAACCGAATCTTCTCGGTGACCGACGCCAGCGTGCATAGCGTCAGAAACGGGTCGGCGATCGGCGCGTCAGTGGGAGCGGGGAACTTGCCTTCGTCGCGGTAGGGGTAGCGCGATTGGTACTGGTCAACCAGCACGACATGCTCGGGCGCCCACAGGGTCGAGAATCCGAGCCGTTCGGCATTGCTCGCGAACGCCTTCATCACCGACATTCCTTTGACCCGACCGAAAACGACCGCCATAAGTCCGACTTTCACCTGATGACGCTCCTTTCGCGCCGCCGGCGCGCTTTCGAGCCTTCGTAATCGTTCGTATCAACCTGATCTACTGAAAAATTGGCGCGAGGGGAAAGGGTCCGCATCGCTCGCGTCCAACCGTCCTATCGCGCGCAGCGATTCGATGAACTCGAGCACCGCCGCGGCGCAATCCTCGGCCCGGTCTGCGTAAATTTCGTGGCCCTTGCCATTGATGACCCGAAATCATCATCGCCTGCGACTTCTGCGTCGTAGCGACCGCCACTTTTCGGATGCTTTACGTGCTTGTGGTTATGGAACATGCTTCACGCCGGATTATTCACCTCAATGTGACTGCCCATCCGACCGCAGCCTGGACCCTCCAACAGCTGCGCGAGGCCGTTCCTTCAGACCACACGTACCGTTTTATCCTCCATGACCGCGACGCGATCTTCTCCCCCGGGTTCGATGCTTCGGTGGCGCGCATGGGCCTTGAAGTCATCGGACGGTCACATCGAGGCAGTCTGTCCATGGGCAACCGCATCCGTTGCTTTGCACCAAACAAGCGCTTCGGCCCCATGGCGGTTGGTATTCCGTATGTGGAGTTCGATGTGCCCACAGGAGCGGCAGACGGAATCGCTCGCTTTTATTCGCAGGTTTCTAGGCGCGCAAGCAGCGCCGCTGGAGGACGCGCAGGGCCGGTCCGCCTGCGTCACCGCCGGTACCGGGCAGAAGTTGTTGTTCCGGGAAACCGACCGGCCGACTCAGCCCTACGATCAGCATCATATTCAGATTTATATCAACGACTTCTCGGGGCCGCATCGCCGGCTCGCTGCGGTTGCCGCTCCGGCAAATTCCCACGGGGCTACTGAAGGTGGGACTGCCGGGCGCGAAGGAAAGTCTGAGCGACAAAGACCCACACTTGCCGAATTGAAGAAACCGCTCGCTACACGAGCGGCCAGTTCGGAAAGAATCACCTCGGCGATCGCAATGATTTTCTGCTAACGGTACACGGGTTCGATGACAAATAATGAGATTATCCGGCGGACTTCGCCTATCCGTTCGGCGCGTTCGAAATCGCGCGGCGGCGCATCCGCAAGTATAGCCTCACCAACAAGATAGCCGCCCTCGATGCGAACTTTCAGCAGCCCCTTCATGAAATTATAGAAGTCAGTTCCGTCTGATGACATCGCGAGCGCCTTGGACATGGGCGCATCGTCTCCACGCCGCATCGCCGGTGGCAACGACTGGGCCACTCGCCTTTCGCCAAATTTGGTTGCATAGAGCACAAACATGGTCGAATGAAACTGATTCCGTCGGGGTGAGGCTGATAGATTTAAGTGATGGAGGCTCAACGGGCCACCGAGATTCGAAGCTTAAGCGGACTCAAGAACATTTCTTGGCTCTCGGCGCGTCAACTCAACCGTCTTGCGGCCGCACTCTCAATCAGCAGGGTCGAAAAACGCGAGATAATTATCGACGACAAGCACTCGCCTGAATCCG
>JBEKJC010000093.1:0-6370 GCA_050011435.1 Binataceae bacterium (SeqCode) | reverse complement strand
CCAGCGAACCATTGGTCACTCGCTCGATTCTATGCCCCTGAGACTCGAGCCGGGTTCTGAGCCTCTTCCATATTTTGCGATTGCCAGCATCAACGACTAGTAACTTGGCCATAGCTCGGGCCTGTATAAAAGGAAGCACCGTTTACTTCTTTCGGAGAAAGCACTTCCGGCGCCAGTGTGGGTCGTTGACTCTCCGGCCCCTCCCGTCCGCCGTGTGCAAAGAAGCTTTGAGCCAAGATGCCTCGCGAACCGCTCATGACGAGTTTAGTCTGTTGACTTCAGATGAGGAGCAAAAGCGTGACTACGCATCCGCGGTGTGATCCTCGACAGCCGCCTTCAATGCGATGCGATCGGGGGACTCTTGCTACTTTCGTCAAGCGCCAGATTTAGTTCGAGCACATTGACACCCGGTTCACCCAGAACACCGGCCCAGCGCGGTCGCGTGTGGGCG
Organism: Binataceae bacterium (SeqCode); assembly: GCA_050011435.1. Lineage (GTDB taxonomy): Bacteria > Desulfobacterota > Binatia > Binatales > Binataceae > JADMIL01. The sequence goes on along the minus strand of JBEKJC010000093.1, from coordinate 5,919 downwards.
TGGACGAGTGAGCGCACCGTGTCCTCACTGAGGGCACGTGCTTTCGCGACACGGGGCACCTGCAGATCGGCCGCGGCCGGACTGATTTCCGAGTCAAGCCCGCTACCAGAGGCGGTGACGAGATCAACCGGAACCTGCGCCGGCGTAATTCCCGGATTCTTCTCCACAACGTCTTTAACGCGCTGCTTTACGGTGTCTATAAAACTCTTGTTGGTCGGTCCGAGATTCGAACCGCTAGAACTCGTGGCATCGTAGCCCTTGTCGCCCGCCGCCGATGGCCGTCCGTGGAAATAACTTGGTGAAGTGAAATTCTGACCGATCAATTCAGAGCCCACGATTTTGTTGTCACCAGTTATCAAGCTGCCTGCCGCCTGGAACGGGAACACCACGCGGGCTAATCCTGTCATTGCAACCGGGTAGACGACACCGAGGAGAAAGGTCAGAACCAGCGTCATTCTGCATGCTGTCCAAAGACGCATTGAGGATCTCCTTAAGCCAACTTTATGGCGGTAATCAGCAGGTCGATCGCCTTGATCCCAATAAACGGGGCAATTATCCCTCCAACGCCATATATCATCAGGTTTCGCGTAAGAATCGCGGCGGCTCCGATGGGTCGATATTGCACGCCGCGCAGCGCCAGCGGAATCAAAGCGATGATGATCAGGGCGTTGAAGATAACCGCGGAGAGAATCGCGCTCTGCGGCGTTGCCAGATGCATGATGTTGAGCGATTGAAGTTCCGGATAGGCAACCAAGAACATAGCTGGAATGATCGCGAAGTATTTCGCTACATCGTTTGCAATCGAGAAAGTCGTGAGCGCGCCGCGCGTGATGAGCAATTGTTTGCCAATCTCCACCACCTCCATGATCTTGGTCGGATTGGAGTCGAGGTCTACCATGTTCCCGGCTTCGCGTGCGGCCTGCGTACCGGCGTTCATCGCTATGCCAACGTCGGCCTGGGCTAGCGCCGGCGCGTCGTTGGTGCCGTCACCGATCATCGCGACCAGCTTGCCCTGCGCCTGCTCCTCGCGGATCAAAGCCAGCTTAGTCTCCGGCGTTGCTTCGGCACGGAAATCATCGACGCCCGCTTCGTATGCGATCGCCGCTGCCGTCAGCGGATTGTCGCCCGTGATCATCACGGTTCGCAGGCCCATCGCACGCATCCGAGCGAAGCGCTCCTTGATGCCTTCCTTGATGATGTCCTTAAGATGGATGACGCCTAGCACGCGTGCGTTTTCCGCTACGACCAGTGGCGTGCCACCCCTCCTGGCGATCTCCTCGACTATGCGCGTCAACTCGGGCGATACAGCACCACCTTCCTCCCTCACGAACCGGACGATCGCGTCAGCAGCACCCTTGCGAATCTTACGATTCCCAATGTCCACACCACTCATACGGGTTTGAGCGGAAAATGGAATGAAATGCGCATGCTTTTCGGCCAGCTCTCGCCCGCGCAGGCCGTACCGTTCTTTCGCGAGAACGACAATCGAGCGGCCTTCAGGCGTTTCATCGGCGAGCGAGGCGAGCTGCGCTGCGTCGGCCAACTGCTCCACTGCTACGTCCAGAATGGGTATGAACTCGGTCGCCATGCGGTTTCCGAGCGTGATGGTGCCGGTCTTATCGATTAAGAGGGTGTCAACATCGCCCGCCGCCTCGACCGCGCGCCCCGACATCGCGAGCACGTTGTGCTGGACAAGCCGGTCCATACCGGCGATTCCGATCGCGGAGAGCAGTCCACCGATTGTGGTCGGAATCAGGCACACCAGCAACGCGACCAACACCGGCAGCGTCAATGCGGTGCCGCCATAAAGCGCGAAGGGATACAAACTCACGCATACCAACATGAAGACGATCGTAAGGCCGGCGAGTAGGATGCTGAGGGCGATCTCGTTGGGAGTCCTCTGTCGCTGAGCACCTTCGACCAGGGCGATCATACGATCGAGGAACGTCTCACCCGGATTCGCGGTGATCCGCACTTTGACCCAGTCGGAGATAACCGTCGTTCCACCCGTCACCGCGCTGCGGTCGCCGCCGCTTTCCCGAATCACCGGAGCGGATTCGCCCGTAATCGCGGCCTCATTGACTGCGGCGACGCCCTCAATCACTTCACCGTCGCCGGGGATGACCTCGCCCGCTCTGATGAGCACGATGTCGCCGCGGCGCAAGGTCGTGGCCGGAACCATATCTTCCCGGCCTTCTTTGAGTTGCCGCGCCCGCGTCTCGGTGCGCGTTTTACGCAGGTTGTCGGCCTGAGCTTTGCCGCGCCCCTCCGCCATTGCTTCTGCGAAATTGGCAAACCCGACTGTGAACCACAACCAAAGTGCGATTTGCAGTTCGAAACTGAAGCTCTGTCCCGAAAACAAGTTCCGGAAGAAGATTATTGTGACCGCTACTGCTGTCACCTCGACCACGAACATCACCGGATTGCGTGCTTGTATTCGGGGATCGAACTTCCAAAGTGAATCAATCAGCGCGCGCTGGACAATCTTGGTGTCCCAGAGGGCGATTGCCTTAGCCTGTCGCTCAGCCATTGACATCCACTCCAACCGTTAGAAAAGTTTGCCCTGCATCATTGCCAGGTGTTCGACGATGGGGCCCAACGCCCAGCTCGCAAAGAAAGTCAGTGCGCCGACAATAAGCACTATGGCGGCGAGCAGAATCACGAAAACTATCCCGTTAGTAGGAAAAGTACCGGCGCTTGGCGGCACCGCCTTTTTCTCAACGAGCGAACCCGCAATAGCCAGAACGGGAATCATCATCATGAATCGTCCCAACAGCATAACCACACCGATTAGCGAATTATAGAACATCGTATTGGCGTTGAGGCCGGCAAAGGCGGAGCCGTTGTTCGCGGCGCCCGACGAAAACGCATACAGAATTTCCGAGAAGCCATGCGGACCCGGATTGGCGATCGACGAGATTCCCGCTTTGGTGACAACTGCAAGGCCGGTTGGAAGCAATATGATGGCTGGAAAGATCAGGATATAAAGCATCGCGAGTTTCATCTCACGAGACTGTATTTTCTTGCCCAGGTACTCGGGCGTGCGTCCCACCATCAGTCCTGCGATGAATACAGTCAGAACAGCCATGACAATCATTCCTGCGAGCCCAGTCCCGACGCCGCCGAAAACCACCTCCCCCAGATGAAGGTTGAATAGTGGCACCAATCCGCCCAGTGGGGTGAAGCTGTCATGCATCGCGTTAACAGATCCGTTGGAGGCGTCGGTTGTGGCGGTGGCCCAGATCGCCGAATTGACGATCCCGAAGCGCACCTCCTTGCCTTCCATGTTGCCCCCGCTCTGGGTGGCGCTCGCCGTCTGGTTAATCCCCATCGCGGTAAACTGAGGATTGCCCCGCTGCTCGCTCCAGGTCGCCACGATCACGGCCATGAGAAACAGCAGCCCCATGGCAGAGAAGAGAGCCCATCCTTGTCGCCTGTCACCAGCCATTTTTCCAAACGTGTGCGTCAACGCCGCACCGAGGGCGAAAAGCGCCCACATCGTGAGAAAATTAGTAAGCGGCGTGGGATTCTCGTATGGATGCGCCGAGTTGGCGTTGAAGAAACCGCCGCCGTTGGTGCCGAGCTGCTTGATTGCTATCTGCGAAGCCACGGGACCTTGGGCAATAGTCTGTGTCCCTTTCTCAACTGTATTGACCTGCGTATAGGCGCTGAAGTTTTGAGGTACGCCTTGCCACACAAGAATCATGGTAAAAATGACGCAGATCGGCACGAGTACCCACAGAGTTGCTCGAGTCAGATCGACCCAGAAGTTACCCAGAGTTTTTGCGCTGCGGCGCACGAACCCCCGAATAACCGCGATCGCGATTGCCAAACCCGCAGCGGCCGAAACGAAGTTGTGGAAGGCCAACCCCGCCATCTGCGTCAGGTAACTCATGGTCGATTCGCCCGAGTAGGCTTGCCAGTTGGTATTTGTCGTAAAGCTGGCGGCGGTATTGAATGCCAAACCCTGTTCGACTCCGGCAAAGCCTTGCGGATTAAGCGGCAGCAGACCCTGCAAACGCTGCAGGGCGTAGAGTGTCACCATACCGACGAGGCTGAACAGTAGCATCGCGATGGTGTATTCGACCCATGTCTGCTCTGTCTCCGGTTGGACGCCGCAAAGCCGGTAAATCAGCCGCTCGACCGGACCGAGTACCGGGTCCAAAAAGGTCGGCTCACCGGCAAATACGCGTGCCATGTACAAACCAAGAGGCACGCTCGTGACCGTGACGACCACACAGAAGAGCCCAATTTGGATCAACGCATTACTCAACATGACGGCCTCTCGACAGCGTCAGAATTTCTCTGGGCGCAGCATTGCGTAGATGAGATAGACGGTCAGTCCAACCGCCATAATTGAGCCAAGCACTAGTTCCCACGGAGTCATAAGCGCACGCACCCCCGGATATAGGCGACTGCGATCATAAAGAACGCGAATGTCCCCGAAATGAAAATTACATCCATCATGATTACTCCCCTAGCGCATTAAGCGTGCCGTCCCCCAAACTGACGAAATTGCTGTTATTCTTGCGCAGTTAAATTCATGGAAATGCAGACTGCAGCAGTGTTCTTGCATTTCGCAGCAACAAACTAGAAAGCCTCTCGCTTGACCGATGTCCCCTTTAGGGTCATTATCTCTATTGCCGATGGCTCCGTTAGCAGCATTCTGTTCATCGCGGGTCAGTCCCGTGAAGAGTTTTGCAAGTATCGAGCGCCATCAGAGGAGGGTAGGTCAACGGTGCCTCCGTGAGTCCCTTCGCAAGCGTGGACGGAGACGCTCGGTCTGAGAACATGGGAGGTCGAGAAGAAATGCTTTCGAGAGGCGTACAGCTGTTTCCCTGGGAACGCTCGGCTAGTAGTAGAGTCTTCGGCCAGAGACTCCGAGGCAAAGGCTTCTAGAACCGGGCAGGGATTTTCGTCAAAGATGCTGAATCGCCTGGAGCTCTCGTCGCCACCCGAAGGGTCTCCGCCTTCGTCCAGTACTGCGACCTTACTTTCGCATACGAGGAAGCTCCATCTATATCGATTCCAGTAGTAAAGCCTGGCCTTCCTTCCAAAAAACGTACTGTCGCAAAGAGGTCCGATAACGAACTCGTGCCGCATGGTCGTCTCGCGCCAGTCGAGGGCGTCAGTGAGGGCTGCCCATAGCTTCATGATCAAGGGCTAGCCGCAATTTCCGAACCAACAAAAAAGCTGAGCGGAATATGGTCAAAGCGAATTCAATTGCGGAGGCAAGTTCAACAATCGTGCCTCAAAAAGAATGCGGAATTGCATTTTGAAATCCGTCCTTGGGGCGCAACTCCACCTGTTACCGGTGGAGCACTTGGCATGAAGTCGACAAAGCCATTCGCCCAACCCCGGATCGCTCCTTGGACTCTCTGGCCAACTACGAGATTCGTAGCAACTCTGCTGACCGACGATTGCATCGCGGCCGGTTCGCCGTCGTCTGAGAGTCTCTGTATCAGAGGTTGTTCGATCTCGAACCCGGGGTCGGCCGCTTCTGGTTCAGATCGAAGCCCGTTTCACTTCTTCGCTCTAATGCGATAGCAATTCTCTCGGACTAGTCAAATTACGGTTCCGATTCAATTTTCAGTAGCGACCGGTAAAACTGCTGTGTTGGCACGGGGCTTATTAGGGAAGGCCATCCTGGCGTACCGGAGGGCCGGCGGTTCGACACTCCTCCGAGAAGAACAATGAAAATGGAACGGATCCTGGTTAATCGCGGTAGCGCAAGCGTGCGCGGGAGCCGCGCCATCTCGGGCGACCGCACCCGGGTCAGTCGTGTGCTCTATATGGCCGCGGTGGCTGCCATCCGCGCCAACCCGGCTAGGTCGCCGAGATGGTGACATTGGCCCTTGCAACACTAGTCATCGTTGTAGTTCTCCTCGGACCCGTTTTCATCGGAGCGATCGAACGAAA
>JBEKJC010000092.1:0-6393 GCA_050011435.1 Binataceae bacterium (SeqCode) | reverse complement strand
CTCAGCTATCACGCTCGACACACGCTGCGACGGATGCGCCGCCGGCCCATGCTGGTCATGGCTTTCTGGCAGCAAGCCAACCTCTTTCCTCTGTAACTATATTATGCAAAACTCAATAAATGGAAAAGATGCTGCTTATGCAAGCAAGATTTATGCAAGTTAATTGCGGGACACTACACTAGCTTCGCTTGTCGCAGAATGATGCCCGACTGGAGGACAACGTCACCTATTGCGGCCTGCAAATTATAGGGACACCGATCCCGAGCTAAAACCCATTCAATATAGTCGTTCGGATCTTCCAGTTGTCTCTATATTTTGCAGGACTCAATAGCTCGAAGGTTTCGTAGTCAGCCACCGAGCTTTTTACCTAAATTTTCGAGATAACTTCTTCACGAAGACGACTGATCAGCTTCTCGTCGACTCCCATGAACGTTCCGAAGATGAACTGGGAGACGCCCCAGCGCTCGGCTCGTCGTTGTAATTCAACCACACATTGCTTCGGTGTGCCGATGAACGCGATCGGCGAAGCCGCCAATACCTCCGGACTTACGTTGAACATCTGGGCCACGGCGCCGAGAGTTTGACGAGCAGTCTCTTCGGTGTCGACGAGCGTGAACACCAGCATCAAGTTGCTGATTTTGATTGCATCAGAGTCGCGCCCGAGCCGTTTGGCTTCAGCGCGCACATAGTCGACCCGCGCTCGAAACGCCTCATCATTCATCCGCCGCAAGCTGTCGACCGAGATCTTTCCGAGGGTTCCGACCGGAGGAATGATATTCACGTAGTCGGCGTGCTTTGCCGCCAACCGCAGAAGTCCCTTGCCACCGCCGCCGAGGAGAATCGGCGGATGAGGCTGCTTATTTCGCGTCATTGGCCGGAACCCTTCTGGGTTGGTGCCATGCACAGCAGGGACAGAGTGACGAGGGTATCAGGATCATACGCGAGCACTTGCCTGAGTACAGAGCCGCACGTGGCCGACTAATGAGTAATTTGTTTCTTGGATTGCTGGAGGAAGCTCTCACTGTCGCACCAGATCAGCAAATCTTCAGTCCGTATTTACTTTGGCTACGTGGCGAGCTTCGCCTCAAGAATAACTCTGAACAAGATGCTGAAGAGGATCTTAAGGAAGCGATTGCCTGTGCACGCCTCACAGGGGGAAACTTTATGAACTGCGAGCAACTACCAGTCTGGCGCGGCTCTTCGCGACACAGGGCAAACGCGGTGAAGCGCGCACAATTCTCGCCGAGATATACAACTGGTTCACCGAGGGCTTCGACACCGCCGACCTGAAGGACGCCAAGGCGCTGCTGGACGAGTTGGCAGGATAGGCGGAGGCAACCGGAATCGCGTCATCACGCTCAAGACGCCTTTGCGGGTTGACCAGCTTTGTCTGCTCAAAACTGCGGGCCGCTTTTCACGGATTCGTTGATGCTCAACAACCCGTGACCGCACCGGAAGTAACCGGTCTGAACGCGCGGAGCGGACATACAACTCGCGCATACGATCCTTCGGCAGCAGGGCCGGAGGATAATCGAGGTTGGGGGGGGGGTTAGTGGATGTGCACCGAAGCTGAAGAAATTGCCCGAAGGGCCTGGCGCTGAAGTGCGCTGAGTAGCCTTGTTTCCTCGAGCTGCTCAGCGTATTTGCCGGTTTCTTCCAAACTGAACACGGCGCGAATCTCCCGTAGAAAATCTGGCAGTTCTTCCATAAACTCGGCGTATCGCTCAGCAACTTCGGCAAAGTTCAACAGTTTTTCGCCGATCAAATAATCCAACGCATCGGCAAGGCCAAAGTCTTCTTTGACGCGCCGCGCGGCTTCGCATTGAGCGATCCATTTCCGCTCAAATTGAATTCGTGACATTTGCCAGCGACCTCCGTTTAACCTGCAATTCCCATTTTAACTCTTCAATTCCCAATTCGCGTTGTAGACCAACCGGTCTTCCTCTGCAAGGTATCAGTCGGTCTTGGTCCACGGCCTCTCCAGCGGCGCCGGGACCCGCCGGTCTCGCGCCTGGCGGGCACTCCTCGTGTTTATTTCTTGGTCTTCAGTCTCGACTTATTGGCCTCAATAAACTCGCGCAGCTCATCAGCATGTGAGAGCAACGCGTCCCATTGCTCCAAGTAAAGCGTGACCGGAAATCGACCGAGACCGTACACCGAAACGGCCCCTTTCTCGGACACTTTGAAGCTCCGGCTACTGCCCTTGACCAGGCGACCTTCCAGCTCTGCGATTCGCGCCGCCATTTGCTCCGGAGTCAGGTTGCTGTTGATTTCGTTGGGTATCGTCGAATCCTCGCTTTTCTTTTGCAGTCGCCCCGCGCCGCCTCAAAAGGTGCAGAGGGCGAGCGTGCGAATCCTACAGCGTTCCGCGTGCCGCAAGGTAGTGACAGTAAGAATGCGAGGTGAATGAATCGAGAGGCATGATCGCGAGCATAGGGGCGACCTTCGTACTGCGACAGGCAGGACAGCGGTCCGGGAGGTTCATCGGCGAGAATTGCCGAGCTGAGGGGAAGACGCGGGTGATGATGGTTTCGCAAGGCCGCCCAGCGGAAGGAAGCAAGCGGCGGGTAACGAGTTTACCAGGCCGTTGCGGTCGCACATACTCAAAATGCAGCGCGCGATCAGCGAAGCGATATACAACAGTTGTCGGTCAATGGCGAATTGTGGTGGTCGGCACGGATCCAATCACGGACGCAATTCCTTCCGTGTCGATCGTATTCAATGCCTCGGCAAGCGCGATATTGTCGGTTGGGAAAGACTCGTTCCAAACTGTAGAATTCCCAAATTCATCGACTACCTCCAATAACCACCCGTTTTTTCCGTCGTCGTAGATCTGAATGTCGACCGTCGTTCCGTCGCGTGACAAGCGCTGACTTAATGGTGAATGAACCGGATAGCGATTATCTTCCGCTACAGCGTCTTCAGCTGCGCCATGGCAGCGCTTGTATTTCTTACCAGAGCCGCATGGACAAGAAACATTGCGTCCGACCTTCGGTGCACGGCGAATCGGTTCGGATTGGCCGATGACAGTTGGTATTTCGCCGCGCGCGATTTGCAGTCTCCGCTGCTCCAACCAATAGCGGTGGATATTACGCACCGAGCTCGCCAGCGAGTCAGCGAATGCCTGGTGCTGCTCGATGATATCCTGGCGCCGCTCCAGTTCATCCCAGCCGCCCTTGGTGCCGTATAGCATGATTGCTGTAAACCATTCGGGCTGCCGCGCCAGTAAAGGATTCCACGTGTCTCGATCAACAGCGATGCCTTTGTAATACCCACTACACCATGAATTTATGATCTGAATCGTTCTACCGTCCGCTTTACGCTCCAGAAGGAGAGGTTCGTACTCGGCAGGCGCGCGGTTCAGCGTTTCGTTGATGTCATTCCAATGCCGCATGATCAAAGTCGTGATGCTCGCCGCTTCTGCGGCGTTCGCGAACGTTGGCACGTCTTTGCCATGCTCCGAGTCCCAGATCCATCTCAACATCGAGCTCGGCATCATCAGATTTGGTCCTGACGCGAGTGCGGTGATGAAACCGTCCATCATTGAAAGATCCATCGCCTCCTCTGGAACTGAATCACTAATCAGGAAGTCGTCGAGCTGTGCGATTTCGGTTTCAGTCAGAGGATACGCGAGCAATGCGCTGCCTTTCATTTGCCTTCCAGCAAGCCGGCATTTCTTGGATGGATGCCCCATCTGGGCAAATCCGAAAGTATGATAGCTCAAGCGTCCCTGTCTTTGCATACGAAAAAGTTCCGGCCTCGATGTACCCGAGATGCGGTTCTCTGCTGCCGACGAGCCAGTTTTCGGGGGATTTTTCCTGACTTCGCAGACTCTGAAATCGGGCTTACCGTTGCTGTTGTAAAATGAGGCCCGCCAGTGGAGACGGCTGACGGCTGCCATCGTATGATGATGTATGGCCCTCAATAATTACGCCATACCCGCCCTGCTCCTGCGCTGGCTGTATGTCGATTTCAACAGCTATTTTGCGAGCGTTGAGCAGCAGCTACGACCCGAGCTGCGCGGCAAGCCGATAGCGGTTGTCGCGGTCGAAACAGATTCCACCTGCGCAATTGCCGCGAGCTATGAGGCCAAAGCCTTCGGGGTGAAAACCGGCACCATGATACATGAGGCCAAACGCTTATGCCCCGGCCTAATCTGCATGTTGGCTCGACATGAGTGCTATGTCGAGTTTCATAACCGCCTGATCGAAGAGGTTGAGCGGCATATCCCGGTTACAGCGGTTTGCTCCATCGACGAGATGGCCTGCCGTCTGATGGATAATGAAATCTCGGTCGAGCGTTCGAGTGAAATCGCACAGTCGATCAAAAGTGGAATCGCAAAAAACATCGGCCCCTATCTGCGCTGCTCAATCGGCATCGCGCCGAACCGCTACCTCGCCAAAGTCGGCACCGAGCTGCAAAAGCCGGATGGGCTGGTGGTGCTGCGCGCGGAGGATTTGCCACAGAAGCTTTTCAGCCTGAAACTGCGCGATCTGCCGGGAGTCGGCGCCAATATCGAACACCGAATTCAGATGGCTGGCATTATGGACCTGCCGGGCCTGTTCGCGCTCAATCCTCATCAGATGCGCAAGGTCTGGGGCAGCGTCTGGGGCGAAAAGATGTGGTATCTGCTGCGCGGCATGGAATTGCCGGAAGAGACAACCGCCCGGCGCAGCGTCGGCCACAGCCATGTCATGGCGCCGGAACTGCGCGATCCGGACAAGGTCAAGGATGTTGCGCAGCGCCTGACGCTCAAGGCTGCCAGCCGTCTGCGACGAATGGAGTATTATGCGGGTGCCATGTCGTTTTCGGCCCGGCTGGAAAATGAGATGCGCGTCGATGCCGAGGAGCGCGTTTACCGGGCGCAGGACAATAAGACCTTCCTCGATCTCCTGAACCGGCTCTGGACGCAGGCGTTCAAACCAAACCGTGGTGTCAGGATCAAACAAGTCTCGGTCACACTTTCAGAACTGGTCGCGGCAAGCGATTTGCAGCCAGAGCTGTTCGCCAGGCTGCCGGACATCGAACTGTCGGCGCGCGGTAAATCGGAAAAATTGTCGCGCGCTATGGACCAGATCAATCACCGCTTCGGGCGCGACACCATTCTCATGGGGATGACGCCATCACAGGGCCGGTCTTTCTCCGGCAGCAAAATCGCCTTCACCCGCATCCCGGATGTTGATGAGTTTTCGGAATAGACTGATTTTAATCTGCTGGTGTGCTCGCACGGTCTCCGCGTTCAATACCAGTACCCGCGATTACCCACGTATTCCATCGACCGGCGCGTGCGTGTGTGGGACTGGCAACGCTCGCACGTAGAAGTGCGCAGCTCAATTGCTCGCGTGCCCCCGTGACTCGCGATCTGCAGGGACCCGCACCCACTACGACACAGAGCGCAGTTGGCCCGGTGGCCGGGCTGACGAGCATCCTGAACGGGCATCCTCTCCGCAGTTGTGCAACGGGGTCAATTTGCTCTATCCGTACGCTGAGCCCAAGTTCAAAAGTGATACTTTTGGCAATGATCGGACGTGCGGTCATCGCAGTGGCGGCGGCGGTCAGCCTATCCGGCTGCATGTTGCCGTTCATGATCGCCCTCACCGCGACCGAGTTGAAGTATGAGTCATCCCACTCGGGCAATGTCTGCGACGACCCATGTGTCCCAAGTGGCCCGGCGCTGCCGTTCTCGATGGGGCCGCAACAGACCGAGGCGATCTATCGGTTACGCGTGGCCGACGCTGAGGCTCGATGTGAGGTCAGCGGCGCGGGCGCAACGCCGGATTGCGTGGCGTATTTACTGCAATAGATGACGAGTCGCCGTCCCACACGATCAATTCCGGCGCAACGCTGACCGACGCGCCGCATCCGATGCAACGGTGGTCGACGCGCCACTCGTGACGTTCATCTGGCTCCGTCACAGCTATTCCCTTCCCGATCATGACTCTGATCAAGACTCGCTCAGGGCGGCAGCGCCTCGATGGGTCAACTCGATATCGTCAGTCCCGTACGTGGCGGATTAGCCATTGACCCCACCGATGATCAGCGCGACCTTGCCTATCGACTCGACCTGCCATGATGGGGCTCCTCGCAATCAAGTGTGAACCCAATCGAGCTTATGACGGCTTCCCCTAGATCATTCAACGGGATCATCGAACAGATTATGCGCGCGAGTCGGCTGGTTGGATGGTCAGGATCTTTTCCTGGACATCGACTCCGCTTACCGCACAGGCGATGGTCACTGATGGCGACGGTCTATCGGTGGGAGTCTCCGCTTTGATCAAGCGCTTCCACGAAACCGGTCGGCTGCAGAGCATCGATCAACAGCGCCGGAAGCTAAAGGTTCGCCGCATGATAGATGGCAGACGGCTCGAGGTTCTTCACCTGCCTGCCGACGCA
>JBEKJC010000091.1:0-6494 GCA_050011435.1 Binataceae bacterium (SeqCode) | reverse complement strand
TTCCGTCATGGCGAAGCACGAGCGGATCTCACCGGCGAGCAGGGGCCTCAACCACCGCTCCTTCTGCTCCGGCGTGCCATAACGAGCGAGCACCTCCATGTTCCCAGTATCGGGCGCCGAGCAGTTGAATACCTCGGAAGCCATCATGCTGCGGCCCATGATCTCGCATAAGGGCGCGTATTCGAGATTGGTGAGTCCGGCGCCGTGCTCGTGATCGGGCAGGAACAGGTTCCAGAGACCCGCCGTGCGAGCTTTCGCCTTGAGCTCTTCCATCACGGCCGTCGGCGACCACCGGTTGCGCTCAACCTCATCCTGGAAGCGCTGCTCGTTGGGATAGATGTATTCATCCATGAAGGCCCGCAAACGGCGTTGCAAGTCTTCGACTTTCTTACTGAATGCGAAATCCATTTGTGTTCCTATGTTCCTTTCAAACCAGAGGCGCGCGCTCCATGCTCGTGTTCCATGCTCGCGTTCCACGGTTTGAGTCTGACCGGGTGTTCAACTCAATGGTGATCTCAGAATAGTTGCGACGCTGGAGTTCCTCCAGCATTATTTTGCTCCAAGCCAAGCACGATCTGCGTCGCTCCTTAATCATGGGATTTTGCGGTTTTACGGAAACTCTACGCCTCCGTGTAGATCAAGTGCGGGAGTCTTACGGTTCGTCGCGATAGACGCTGATTTGCGGCGTACCGCCTTCCTTTATCTTTGCGCGGAACATCCCTTGAGTGTTGAAGCTCCAGGCCAGCTGACCATCGGGCGTAAGCGCGACGACCCCTCCGTCGCCATGGATTGCGGAGAGATCCTTTTGCACGACCTCGTCGGCGGCCTCCTGCAAGCTCATTCCCTTGTACTGCACGAGGGCGCAGATGGTGCGCGCTACGGTGAGCCGTATGAAGTACTCGCCAGTGCCTGTCGCCGAGACGGCACATGAACGATTCGAAGCGTAGGTTCCCGCGCCGATGATGGGCGAGTCGCCGACTCGGTTCCAGCGCTTGGCCGTGATGCCACCGGTGGAGGTACCGGCCGCAGCATTGCCACGGCGGTCAAGCGCGACGACACCGACCGTTCCGTATTTGTGCGTGTCAGGCCTCTCCAATGCCGCGCCGGGCTTGGCCGGAGGCGCGGGCGCACCCGCGGGACGCGGAGGAATGGGCGAGCCATCTTTTTCGAGCTGGCGGACAAGTTCCTGCCAGCGGCGCTCGGTGAAGAAGAAGCTGGGCGCCACTTGTTCGAGGTGCACGTGCGCGGCAAACTCATCGGCACCGGAGCCGATCAGCATGACGTGGGGAGACTGCTCCATGACCGCGCGGGCGAGCGAGATGGGGTGGCGCGTGCGCTGCACATCGGCAACCGCGCCAGCCCGCATCGTCTCGCCATCCATGATTGCAGCATCGAGCTGGTTGGTGCCATCCGCCGCGAAAACGGCGCCACGGCCGGCGTTGAAGAGCGGATTATCTTCGAGGAGCTTGATGGCGGTTTCGACAGCATCGAGCGAAGAGCCTCCCTTATCGAGCACGTTGGCAGCGGCGGTAAGCGCTTCCTTGAGGCCGGCACGGTAGTTAGCCTCGGCTTCAGGGGACATTGAAGAGCGCGCGATGACTCCGGCGCCGCCATGCAGCACCAGCGCCCACTTGTGTTGTGCGGAGGCAGGCAGCGACTCTTGCGCGGGAGCACTCTGGGCCAGGGCCACGCAAAAGGAAGCGACAAGAGCCAGGATGAAGACGAACGCTGTGGCAGCGGAGCGCAGGGATCGGAACATGCGCCAAATACTAGCACGCCGGCCGGGTAAGGGCCGGGCACGCTTGTAGAGGTTTCACTCCAACGCCGTATGGATGGTATTCAGCAGCGCGGTGCGGGCAAAAGGCTTTTCGAGAAGAGTTATGCCGCGCTTTAACACTTCGCGTTCCGCGATCAGTTCACCTGTGTAGCCTGACATGTATACGACTTTCAGCTTCGGGTAAGAGCCGTTCAGGCGCTCAACTAGTTCAGGGCCGCTCATGCGGCGCATCACCACGTCGGTCAACAACAGATCAATCGGACCGGGATGAGACTCCGCCCATTCGAGTGCGGACTTCCCATCATCCGCCTCGACTACGGTGTAGCCGTGTTCCTGGAGGAGTTGTCGAGTCAAGCTGCGCATGATTTCGTCGTCTTCTACGAGCAGGATCGTAGTCCCTTGCTGTTTCGGAGCGACGGTCTCCACTTCAGGCTTCGATCCGAGCCCGATTTTGTGATCCGCGCTGGGGAGATAGATCTTAAATGTCGTTCCGTGCCCCGGTTCACTATAGACCAGGATGTGTCCTGCGCTCTGCTTGACGATGCCATATACAGTGGCGAGGCCCAGACCAGTTCCCTTGCCCATCTCTTTGGTGGTAAAGAAGGGCTCGAAGATGCGCGACATGGTAGCTTCGTCCATACCGCTGCCGGTATCGCTAACCGCCAGCAGAACATACTTTCCTGGCGCCATGTTCTGATGCTGCTCGGCGAAAGCCTCGTCAAATTTCGTTGCCCCAGTTTCGAGAATAAACTTGCCGCCACGAGGCATAGCGTCGCGCGCGTTCACCGCGAGGTTTACCAGGATCTGATCAACCTGGCCAGGGTCTGCCTCGATTACCGCCGAGGGTGATCTGGACACAATGAGAATCTCGATGTCGTCTCCCATCAGCGGACGCAGGAGCTTGCTGATGTCCTTTAACCGCTCGTTCAGATCGAGAACCCGGGGTTGAATAACCGGCGTTCGGCTGAAGGCAAGAAGTTGGCGAGTCAAAGACGAGCCGCGTTCTGTTGCCTTCTGGATGTTCTCGACGTAGAGCGAAGGTTCCGCGACGGCACCCATGCGGTCGCGGAGAAATTCGGTACAGGCGTTAATGATGCCCAGGATATTGTTAAAGTCGTGCGCGACTCCTCCCGCAAGCCGGCCGATCGCTTCCATCTTCTGGGATTGACGAAGCTGGCCCTCAGCTCGTTTCTGGGCCGTGATGTCGCGGGCAATCGCTGACGCTCCCACGATGTCGCCTTTCGCATCGCGCAAGGGAGACACGGAAATGGAGACGTTTAGATGGCGTCCATCCTTGGTCACCCGCACCGATTCACAATGCTCGATGCTTTCACCTTTTGCGATCTTCTGCAGAATCTCTGAGATTTCGTCCGGACGATCATTGGGAACGAGAAGGGATATGTGCTTTCCCATGACCTCTTCTGGCGTGTAACCGTAGATGCGCTCGGCTCCCTTGTTCCAACTGGTAATGATGCCGTCCAAGTTCTTGCCAATGATGGCATCCTCGGAGGAATCGACAATCGAGGCCAGCCGCGCCCGGTATTCCCCAAGTTGCTCGGCCGTTCTCCGATGCAGTTCTTCATTCGCTCTCCGCAGTTCTTCTCCGATCTTCTTACGATCGCTGATGTCGCGGATCGCGCTCAAGACGAACGTTCCATTCTCCGTGGAGACGGGACTGAGACTGATCTCTACCGGGAATTCCGAGCCATTGCGCCGCCTCCCGTAGAGATCCAAATCTGCTCCCATTCGTCGCGTCTTCGGTGCTGCCGCGAAGTTCTCACGGTGATGGTGGTGTTGCCGGCGATAGCTCTCAGGGATGAGTATTTCGACTTTCTGGCCAATCAATTCGTCGTGGTCATAGCCAAATAGCTCTTGTGCCTGTGAATTGACTTGAACAATGGTTCCATCGCCATCGACGGCGACGATGGCATCTGGAAGGGTCTCCAGGAGATTACTGGAAAGGAGGACTTCAGCCATGGTTTTGGCTGAAACCACGCAGGAGCGTTCATCATGAATTGGGGAAGGTCGCAACCTGCAGCTCCGCTGTTCAAACTGTCGGTCTTAAATCTATGTCGGAACCTGCTTGCCTGTAAAGTGGATCGCCTTCGCCCCGGTTTTGTTTCGCGGCTTCGTTTGGTTCGCGAAAAAACGCCTCAGCCAATCGTGGTCCGCCGACTAGGCTGGACCGAACTGGTCCATGCGTTGGTCTTCGGCGTACTCCCCACCGTCGGGTTTAGCTTCGAACGGTATCTCGAGGAACCCGCGCAACCTGGTTAGACTCTCAATGCGCCTTATGCAAGACAACGCTTCCCGACAACGTTCCCTGCGTTTGCCTTTCTCTCGCACTCTTTTTAAGATTCCCGCTCGGGACTTGCATCCGAATTCATCCCAGGTCTTAGGAGCCTTGATGCCCACCGATTCCCTCCCCTCGAAGTACAACTCGCGCCGCAATTTCCTTCGCACCGGGGTGACCGCGACTCTGGCCACGGCCGCTTACCCGGCGCTCGGTTCTGCTCGCGTTGTCGATCCTCTTCCTCCGCCTTCGCCGACCGTCACTGTCGCCGTTACTGTCAGGGACTTCGAGCTCGACGAAATCACGATTGACGATCTCCAGAAAGCCCTCCAGTCGGGCCAGTATTCCTCCCGCTCTGTGACCGAGAAGTACCAGGCACGCATTCAGGAGATCGACAAAGCCGGCCCCATGGTCAACTCCGTCATCGAGCTCAATCCCGAGGCTCTCCAGATCGCCGACGCGCTCGACCAGGAGCGCAAGTTGAAGGGGCCGCGCGGGCCGCTTCATGGCATTCCGGTCCTGATCAAGGACAATATCGATACCTCGGACCGCATGCATACGACGGCGGGATCGCTGGCGCTGCTCGAATCGCGCCCTCCGAACGACGCTTTTGTCGCCGCGCAGTTGCGTAAGGCCGGCGCCGTGATCCTGGGCAAAACCAATCTCAGCGAGTGGGCCAACATTCGCTCCAGTCATTCCACCAGCGGATGGAGCGGCCGAGGCGGACTCACTCGCAACCCTTATGCTCTCGACCGCAACCCTTGTGGATCAAGCTCCGGAACTGGAGCTGCCGTCTCCGCGAATCTCTGCGTTGCCGGTGTGGGCACGGAGACGGACGGGTCGGTCGTCTGTCCCGCATCGGCGAACGGTCTGGTAGGACTGAAACCTACGGTTGGACTTGTCAGCCGCAGCGGCATCGTTCCGATCTCGCACAGTCAGGACACGGCGGGTCCGATGGCTCGCACGGTGCGCGATGTCGCCATTCTGCTCGGTGCCATGGCGGGAGCGGATCCACAAGATCCCGCGACCGCTGACCGTCAGGGCAAGCTTTCCCCCGACTACGCCCTCCCCGACTACACCAGGTTCCTCGATCCCGCAGGACTGAAAGGAGCGCGACTGGGAGTGGTGCGCAAGTATTTCGGCTTCAACGATGCCGTCGATCAGCTCATGGACTCGCTCATCGGCGAGATGAAGCGTGCTGGCGCTGAAATTGTCGATCCTGCCGACATTCCCACCATTGGCAGGTTCGACGACAGCGAGATGACGGTCTTTCTCTACGAGCTCAAAGTCGACCTCGGGACTTATCTCGCTCACCGCCCCGGCTCTTCGGTTAAGAGTTTGAAGGATGTGATTGAGTTCAACGAGCGCAATCGCGGCCGCGAAATGCCCTACTTCGGGCAGGACATTTTTCTTAAATCGGAGCAGAAGGGCCCGCTCAGCACCAGAGAATATCTCGATGCGCTGGCCCTGAATCACCAACTCAGCCGCGTTGAGGGCATCGACTTAGTCATGGACAAGTTCAAACTCGACGCGCTCGTCGCCCCCACGGCAGGTCCTGCGTGGCTCACCGACCTGATCAATGGCGATCACGCCGCCGGAAACAGTTCGAGCGCCGCCGCCGTTGCCGGCTATCCCAATATCAATGTGACGGCTGGATACCTCTGGGGTTTGCCGGTCGGCATCTCCTTCTTCGGACGCGCTTGGAGCGAACCGACCCTGCTCAAGATCGCTTATTCGTTCGAGCAGTTGACGAAAGCCCGTCAGAAGCCGCGCTTCCTGCCGACGATTGATGTATAGAGAGCGGGCTTGCCCTGTCTCCTCTGGACGCGGCGAGAGACGCGGCAAGCCGCGTCACTGCGGGAAATCAGGCGCCCCCTTTAGCGGTTGGGGGGACGCGCGCTATCGCTGCGGAGTTGAGCCTGGGCTCGAAGACTTGTCGAGACCCGGCTTGTCCTGTGCCGGGCTGTCCGGAGTTGCGGGCGCGGTTGGAGCGGGTGGAATGGAAGTTGCGGCCGGCCCGGGCGCATCCTGCGGCTCGTTCGAGCCCGGTACGAACGGCGATGGAGTAGAAAACAGCGGATCTGGCGGCGAATCGGGCGCCGACTGCGCTTGCGACGGCCGGATTCCTTTCGCTTCTACGATCGACCATCGCCAATCTTCATCGGGGCCGGGGGTGATCCCAATATTTTCGTGAAACGAGGTTGTGCTGAAGGGCTTGGCCATGGCCTTGAGGTGATAGAGGAGCGTTACATCGGAACGCCGCTCGATGGCGACTGGCGTAACGCCTTGAGCGGCGGGAATCACACGCGCGCGCGCGGCCACTTCGGCATTCTCTCCAGGCTTGCGTTCGAGCGTCAGACCAATGGTGATTTCGCGAAGATCCCAGTCAGTTCCATTGAATACTTCCAGTTGCAGACTTTCATC
>JBEKJC010000090.1:0-6625 GCA_050011435.1 Binataceae bacterium (SeqCode) | reverse complement strand
AGCACGATTTCGCCTCGTCTGGAGGCATCTAAGATGGCATCGGAAACTAGGGCAGCAGATTTTACGCTCGGATGTATCGCGAGCAGATTTCCTTCTTCACCCGATCTACCGAATGCACTGATACAAGGGTACTCCCACACGTTTGTGCGGTTTCGGCCGAATTGCCCAAGCTGGATATTATTTTGATGAGGTGCGCGGCCGTGCTTAAACACGAATACGAACTCATGCCGGCTACGATAGAAGCTGCCCATTCCACCATTATTCTTGACCCAGACACATAAGTTCTTGAGCTCCGTATAAACTTCCCGGCCCGCCGCCAACAGTTCCGTCTGGTGGCGCCAATCCATAAAAATGGAATGAAGAGATCCGTCGACGCTGTGTGCGCCGAGCAATGAGCACGCTCGGGTAAGGAATGTGGTGAACTGCGCCTCGTCCATCTCGCCGGAGGCCATTATGAAGTCTGGGTGCCGGACAGCACCAAGACCACTCACGTTACCTTCGATCCGAACGTTGTACGGCGGATCGATGAAGGCCATCGCGGCCTTTTCTCCCTGCATCAGCGGCGGGTAGGAGGCCTCGTCAACAGCGCTTCCACAGTAAACGCGATGTTTGCCGAGTATCCACCTGTCGCCAGTACGGCTTACAGAGGGTCCAGCATGTACATCGGGCAAGACATCGGCGGCCTCAGCTCTATCGGAATTTTCCGACAGACTCTCGATCTTCAGGTCGATCTCCGCCATCTCGAAACCGACAACATCTAGGGTGAAGTCGAGGTCGAGCAGTGACAACTCCTTTAACTGTTCGGCGAGCAGCTCTTCGTCCCACACCGAAATTTCAGTGAGTCGATTGTCGGCGATCCGAAACGCTCGTGCCTGCGGCTCGCTGAGATGTTCGAGCTGAATCGTCGGCACTTCTTTGATTCCCAGTTCGCGGCACGCGAGCACTCGGCCATGGCCGGCGATGACGTTGAGATTCGCGTCAATGAGCACCGGGACGTTGAAGCCGAATGCCTGAATGCTGCGCGCGATTTGTCCGATCTGTCTCGGGGCGTGCAACCGTGGATTCTTTGGATCTGGCCGGAGTTCAGAAGTCTGCCGATAAATTACTTTCACCCGATTCCGGGCTCCATCGACACCTTTCATCACCCTCCACCTCCTCATAATTGTCGTGTCTTAGGTTCCGGATTCTACTTTCCGGATCACTTGCCAGCCTCTGGCGAATCCAGTTTCGCGCAGGGAAGAACTAGGCGAAATAGATGACCCGGTAGGACAGAAATAAATTTCTGACTATTTTTGTCCGCCCCAAGAAGCGGGTGGGTCGGAAGGAGCTGGACGCTCTCGGACAGAGTCTTAGCGATTCTCTTGGCGGTCGCGTCGCCGGAGCCGTCGGAAGCTGTCGACCTTGATTTCTTTACCGGTTATGTCTCGATAGAGTTCAACGAAGATCCGATCGGGTGGCCGAGAACTCCAGGGATAGTGCTCGACCTGCCAGCGGAAAAACTCTGCTGCTGGGTCACGAGGAGCTCCGCGTCTGGATGCGAAGTTCTTCCAGACTATCGATGTTCGAGTAAACTCATCGAGAGCTGCCTTGGCCTGCGTCATTTGGCTGAGGCAGAGCAAAAGTTTATGGCGCAGCTGGCCATACGTGCCGCCGGAGGGTAGCGAATTCAATTCTGCACCAGTCCTGACAGCTTTGCGCAGGGCACTGCTGAAGTCTCCTAACATGCGTCGTTTACTGACGAAGATCTTTTGATCGTAGCTTAGCTCGTCGACGTTTTGGCAAATGTCCTCAAGCCACGCTCGGCTGGCTCCGCTTTCGATCAAGCGGCGGAACGCCTTTCCCTCAAAAACCCGCTGCGGAAATTGAGGGTCCGAGTGCGAGCCGAAGACATCATACAGCTCGCGGAAATTTGAAATCCCAGGCAGAGACAACGGCGTGTCGTCAGTGATCGGAGTTCGATCCGGTGACGATTCAAGCTCGGACGGCACGCCGGGACCTTGCCCACCCTGAGCAGGTGATTCGGGGACGCTGGCCTTTCCCTTGATCGGCATTTTTCGCGATCCTATTTTCCCACTTTATCACAGCGCCATCTTCGGAACCGGAAAGGTATTCTACTGCCAAGCTCTTTAGCACCCGGTGCGGCGTGGGAAGCTATCACGCGCGAATAGAACAGGCGCGCCGTTTGGCCAAATCCGGAGTGCTGCTCCCGAGGATCGCCGAAGCGGTTCGGAGCGACGTAGCGTCCGTACGGCGTTGGATTAAGTCGGTCCAAGGATCGCGGCTGGGCGCGAGATCCCGCACCAAGCCATTAGGCCGCAGCAGATCATCATCCAAATAGGCCAAGACGCAAACTGAGGTCGAAGCCAACCGGTCGCTTCGAGGAGCCGACCAGGCCGCGCTGGCTGCCACTTCGGCGGGGTTGCTCGCGGAAAAAGCCGCCGCAGGGAGCCGAGGCAGAACTCTCCCTGCTAGCCGCTGCAAATTCCCTGTTCCCGCCGATAAATTCCCTGTTCGGTGAAAAGAATTCCCTGTTATGTTTAGCAGGGAATTCCTCTGTAAGTGCCCGTTAACTCTGCGCTTTTGCGCGCCGCGATGCCTTCTGAGGGGGTCTGAACAACGAAATTCCCTGTATTTTCCCTGATTAACAGGGAATTTGAGGCGGAGAATGGTTCGCGCCAGACTGCACCATCCGCCATTGAGTCGGCGATTGGCGTCTCTCTACCGCCGAAGTCCAGAAATCCGCGCGCGTATGGCGTTAACTACGATTTAAGTTCACCAAAGATCCGTGGCACGAGAACGAGTGATGGGACCGCTGATCGAGCTTCGCGTTTGCCGAACGAATTTGGTGCTATGTCCTCGCGGGGGCGAACACGACCAGAAGCACCAGTTCCTGCTTGACGTCGTGAAACTTATGCTCATCGTGTGCCTTCACGAAAATAATATCACCTGCTTTGATCGGGCGATCTTCTGTCGGCTGATCCCCGATTAGCCTCATTCGAGCGGAACCGCTGATAACGAAGTAAATTTCGTCTTCGTTGTGCGGCTGCTGAAGATCCAACTCGCCCGGTTGGAGCACAAAGATGCCGCAGCTCATCGCCGGAACACGCAAGAACTCCTCGTAGAGTGGACGGCCCTTGATTCGTTTCCTGATCTCGTCAGTCGAATAAAAGGATTGCATACACCTCCACCTTACGTCGCTCGGCGACACGAATCGAATGTAAAAATCCCGGTCACGTCACTGAGAGTAAGCGAAGAGCGTAAGCCGGTACAGATCCACAATGGCCTTAGTCATCCACCCGGCATAATAGGGGAGCAGCGCCTTCAACGCTTCAAGGTTGTCGCCCTGAATGAGCATGTTGGACGTTTCGGATTCACCGGCACTGTGCGTGTCATCAGCTTCGAGCAAGCGATAAGGAAGCGTCTCGGCGGCTTTTATGTGTTTATTGTGGTCCGCAAAAACTCAACGACACTCATGCAGCACGGGCCAATAGGCTGTACTCGTGGTGAAGTCCGTTCAGGATGGGGTGCGCCACAACTCGGCTTGATCGGTCGAAACGATGCCTCTGCCGTTGTACATGTACGGGCAAATTTAGGGGCGGGTCGGGCAGGCCAGGCCCCAAAGAAGAGTGTGGTCGGCCCCGATTGTAATGCAGTAGCCAAGACCGCAGGGTTTTTCGAAGGTGGCCCTCGGTCAAAGGGATAATCCAATCCAGACACTCGCGCCGCAGTGTCCCGATTAGCCTTTCGCAGAACGCATTCGCCTGCGGGCTCCGCACGGGTGTTTCGATGACTTCAAGGCCCAGGTGCGCTAGCGAAGCATCGAATCCAATGGAGAAGATCGCGTCGCGGTCATGGAGGATAAAACGGTACGTGTGGTCTGAGGGAATGGCCTCACGCAGTTGTTGGAGGGTCCAGGCTGCGGTCGGATGGCGAGTCACGTTGAGGTAAATAATCCGACGTGAAGCATGTTCCATGACCACCAGCACGTAAAGAAATCGGAAAGTGGCGCTCGCGACGACGCAGAAGTCGCAGGCGATGATGGCCTCGGCGTGATTCTTGAGAAAGGTTGCCCAACGCTGATCGCCGCGAGGGCCACCGGCAGGTGCGGCTGGCGACTCTGGCAGATACTTCCGGATCGTACGCGGCGACACGCGCAAGCCGAGTTTCAGCAACAACTCGTTTGCAATTCGCTCCTCGCCCCACGAGGGGTTCTCGCGCGCCATCTGGCGGATTAGGTGTTGGAGCTCCGGCGGAATCCGCGGCCGGCCAGATTGGCATTTCCTACGCCAGAACAGCTCGAAGCCCATGCGGTGCCAACCGATGAAGGTTTTAGGCGTCACGACCGTCAACGCGCTGCGCCAATCGAACCAGCGGCTGAGCCACAGGAGGGTCAAGCGTGCTGGATGGCAGGTCCGTTAGGGTTTGATTCTGCGTTCCAGGTAGAACGCGAGCTGTTTGCGCAGGAAGAGATTCTCTGCCGCGAGCGAGCTATTAGATCGTAAACTGAGAACCAAGAAGCGGAACAAATCGGCAAAGAGGTTCAGCCAAACCAGGCAGAATTTCATCATGGACCGATGCCCCTGGGTTTCGATCTCCTCCTTCAAATTGGTCGCAGTTTAGCTCGTTTCCGGTCAGGCGGGTAATTTTTGCGGAGGACAGATATTTCGATCGGGGTCGTTGCTCAGTGTTCGCAGGTATTGATCGCCTTTGGGGATCCAAGTCAGCGAGGCCCGTCGATGGCAAAGCCGTCCGCTGTTCATCGGTGCTCTTCAAGAATTAGGCAAACCGAACTTGACGTTAATTATAGTCTCGAGATGATGGGTACGCTGGGTGCGGTTTTCACTCTCATAAACGACGACAGACGTAACCTGCTCTGCGATATGCTGTGGGTCGCCTTTGCGGCTGGGTTCGACATGACGCGCTGGCGTAACGTTCACGACAGCACCATCGCCTTCTTCCACAATAGAGACCGTGAAAAACTCCTCCGCGAGCGCGTCCGGATTATTCTGCAGGAACTTCAGTATCTCTTCCCGGTACTGCTCCTCATCACGACCGTCGGCCAGTGTCACCTTCGTTGCCATCGGCTACTCCACCTTATTTGGCAACAATACCCCGAATGTGGTGCGAGGCTAATCCGAAGCGCCGGGGATGGGCCAGTCCGTGGCCGTCGAACATGACGAGGTCGGGACGATGGTGGAGTTTCGCGAACGCAGCAAGCAGTGCGGGACCCTCGCGGACGTTGGCACCAAGCACTCGAAAATGACGGTTTCCGGTCGTCGCCCAGTTCTGGAAGAATTCTCCCAACGCCGCACCGCTCGCTGTAGACGTTGAAGGTCGCCCCCATCCGGCGAAACATCACGTTCGCGCGCGACCACAGCTCCGCTAGCCGTGCTGGCGGCATCGAGAGCAGGCTGTTGATTATACTTCCGCATCGCTTGTGCGGCGACTTCGCGAGTTCGATCATCTCGTCGAATAGTCCTTCGCGACAACAATATGCTGACGAGACGGGCATCATCCTGCTCAATTGTGAGGCAGTCGCGCTCATTCACCTTCTCCCTCGCCATCATCAAGATATCGCGAGATTGCGAGACCTTAAGAATCCGGTGGCCTTTGAAGCAATCGCTGTACCTGATTTGGCGAGTTCTCGATAGTGCCCAGAGAGTGAAACGCGGACGACGGAGAACGGAGACACGAAAATCTCTATCAGCCTTTGGCACTGCCAAAGGACGAGGGTCGTCGCAAATCGAGTGTAGTTGGAAATTGGGGATTGAACTCATGCGCGGGGTGCGCCATCGGGCCCGGAGTGGCAGGTAGCAGCCAGCGCCTAAAGGGAATTCCGATTATTTCGTGGGTTGGCGCGACGGTTGCGTGCAAGAAAGATCCGAACAGGAGGAACTCTTCATGCGCAGACTTTTCAAGCGTAGCGATGGTATTGGGGCTAATGTTCGCGGTCGGGCTGTTTCTTATCAGACGTTCGCGGGATGCGCCTCGCGAAAACCGAGGCGCCGCGCCAATAGTGCAGCGGCGGCTACCAGAACGTATGCACGCAGTTGGTCGCACCGAGCACCCGAAAAGCATCCGACGACTATTCGCCATCGCTCGCTTTCAAGCGGAGGTACGCTGCCTTAGCACGGGACTTCACCGATTCGACGCCGTAGCGCGGATCAGATCGAACAACGACCTTTGGACCGCGCTGGTACGCTATTTTCGTACGCGGTATGTAGTGTTCGAGTTCAAGAATTATCGGGAGAAAATTGCTCAAGGCCAGATCCACACAACGGAGAAATACCTTTATCCGGTCGCCCTGAGAGGGACCCGTTGCCATCCGCTGGCATGAAGGAGTTCATGGTCAGGTCCGAACTGCCCGAAACCGCTGATTGACACATAGACGATGTTCGGTTTAATCGCGCGGCAATCTTCGTAACCGATACCCCACTTGTCGAATGTACCCGGACGGAAGTTCTGCACAATGATATCTGATCGCGCGGCGAGCTTCAGGAAAATTACACGACCGGCGGGAGTGCGCAGATCCAGTGTCAGGCTGCGCTTGTTGCGATTCACCGTCGCGTGCAAGAAGCTAACTCGGCTGCCTTCGCCCGTCACAAAAGGACCGACTCGCCGCCCG
>JBEKJC010000089.1:0-6659 GCA_050011435.1 Binataceae bacterium (SeqCode) | reverse complement strand
CGCCTCTTCGAAGCGCTGGCGCTGGCGCGCGGCGATGGCCGCTATGGCCGGCTCCTCAAGACGCTCGGGCGCGTGCAACTGCTGATTTTAGACGACTGGGGTCTGTCGACCCTCACCGAGACGGAGCAGCGCGATCTCCTCGAAATCATCGAGGATCGCCACCAGCGCGCCTCGACCCTCGTCACCAGCCAGGTTCCGGTCGAGCAATGGCATGAGATCATCGGCAGCCCAACGCTCGCCGACGCCATTCTCGACCGCCTCGTCCACAACGCCCATCGGCTCCCTATGACCGGAGAAAGCATACGAAAACTCTCAGCAAAGAAACCCCTCCTTGACGACAAGCCAAAGGCCTGAATCAATGTTGCCGTCGGCGACGCGCCAGCCGCTCACGATCGCGCCGAACACGCGCTCACCATCCCGTGGAACGGGCGCTCAGCATCCGTGGAATGCGCACAACTTTCGGCATCGGCCGAGTGTGATGGGGCACATCAGTCTGATTTGCCTCAGCCCCGGTCTTGCGCCAGTGCCGGTGGATTATCAGCCAAACCTCAACCGCCATAGCCCATCCGTTATACGCGCAGACATTCACCCACGCTTGCGCCCTGCCCCAACCCGTCCTGACCGTGCGAGGGCGATACAGGCGTTATAGCCCCAATATCCGATCCGTCGGTAATAGGGGCGTCCGTAGCCCCACCGACCATAACCCCATCGTGGGCCGCCCCAGTAGGCGCGCCGATAGCCCCCGCCACGTAAACCCCAGCCCGGGGCCCCCGGCCGAACCCTCGGCCTCCCCAGCCGCCGCCGCCCAGTGATCCCCGTCGAAGCCCCTGCCTCCAAAGTGACCACCTCCGAAGCCGCCAACTCCAAAGTTGCCGCCACCAAAGTTGTCGGCCCCAAGCTAACGCATCGGCTGGGAGCGCAAGAGTTGCGGCGACAACACCCACAAGAGCCATTTTCGTAACATTGATGCGCTCCTTCTCAGGTCGCGAGCTAGAGCCAAGCGTCAAGCTAATCACGAACCCCAATGAACGACCGCTGAACAATTCGTCGCAGCGTTCTGGCCGTGGGCGGCATATCGGAGCTGCGATATTTGCGAAGGCGAAGGAAGACAGACTGTCTCAACATCCCGCTGAGAGCATGCCGGCCATTCTTGCTCGTAAACCGCATTCTCAAACGGACCCATAGATGTCTGTTAACCCGACAAGATCGCCAAAACATATGGACCTTGAAAAAAAGACCGAGCCTAATTTCTTTGCGCCCACGTCACGGAAAATTTGATCCTGGAAAGCTCAGCCATCCCCACATTTTTCGTCGCAGGTCATTTGCAACCGTAGGCGTAAATTTTGATTGATAGATACCCGCTTTGCGAGTCTTGGGGCGCGGGAATTTCGTTTTGCGGTCATCGTTGGTGAGGGCGCGCCATGCCAAGTTGCCCCTTCGTCCACCGAATTCACCAGTCGAAGGGCGAAAAAGTGCCGAAATCAGGCGCGTTTAAAAATGAGGGGATTCATGAGTCAATATTCTGGTATTTTTATCCGTGCCGCACCCCAATATTCTGGTATTTTCTTGTCGGTGAAATCCGTTTCGTAATGCGACACTGTTGGAACCTTGTCTATCCCGTTTAAGCACGCACCCACTAGGGGTAGAATGTGTGCCAGGCAAATAGGAAGGGCGCTTTTACCCATTCAACGCCTTCCGCTCGCTGCTCGGCATCGCTGGTAATGCAAAGGCACCGACCTATGTCGAGCTTTATTCCGGCGATTGGAGGCACCCTACAGGTAGCGGCTGCATGGGTTATCAGCGCGTTGACGAAGTCGCCGCCGCCTGATTCTGTTTGAAGAACGAAGATTCTCGATGGGCTGCGACGATGGCGATGGGGCGTGACGGCGAGGTCCAGGGCGACCTCATGATGACATGGGCGGAAATGCCGCGTTCGCCAGGCCATGTGTTTTACGACCGTCTCCAGACGCTTTTGGCCGATGCTGGCTTCGACGCTTTCGTCGAGGAGACCTGCAAGCCGTTTTATGCGCCGAGGATGGGCGCTCCGTCTTTGCCCCCTGGTCGCTATTTCCGCATGCATATGATCGGTTATTTCGAAGGGCTCGACAGCGAGCGCGGCATTGTCTGGCGTTGCTCGGATTCGAGATCGCTGGGAGATTTCTTGCGGCTTGGCAAGCGCGACAAGGTTCCCGATCATTCGTGGCTGTCGAAGACGCGCAGCCGCCTTCCGCACGAAGTGCATGAGAAGGTGTTCGCGTTCGTGCTGAAGCTCGTCGCCGAGCATGATTTGGTGAAGGGCGAGCGCATTGGCGTCGATGGTTCGACGATGGAGGCCAACGCGGCGCTGCGGACGATCGTGCGCCGCGACAACGGCGAGATCTATCGCGAGATGCTGACGCGGATGGCCAAGGAGAGCGGCGTCGAGACGCCAACGATCGACAACCTGATCCGGCTCGACCGCAAGCGCAAAGGCAAAAAGCTGTCGAACGAGGATTGGACGAGCAAGACCGATCCGGATGCCAAGATCGCCAAGATGAAGGATGGCTCGACGCATCTTGCATACAAGCCCGAACATGCGGTCGATCTCGACACGGGCGTGATCGTGGCGGCGCCAATCCATGAGGCCGACAAGGGCGACACGGCGACGCTCGATTCCACGCTGAAGGAAGCGGAAAAGAACCTGTCCGCCATGGGGCTTGAGCCGACGCCGGAGGAACCCTGCGA
The DNA here is from genome assembly GCA_050011435.1 of Binataceae bacterium (SeqCode). Classification (GTDB taxonomy): domain Bacteria; phylum Desulfobacterota; class Binatia; order Binatales; family Binataceae; genus JADMIL01. The sequence continues at coordinate 3,935 of JBEKJC010000089.1, read as the reverse complement.
TCTCGTCGCCGACAAAGGCTATCACTCGCGCGACGTTTTGAAAGACCTCGACGATGGCCCATGGAAGACCCGCATTTCCGAACCGCAGCCGAGCCAGGGCTACTCACGCTGGCATGGCGACGACGAGGCGCGCGAGGCGGTCTATGGCAATCGCAACCGGTTGAAGTCGGGCGTCGGCAGGGAGGCCATGCGCAAACGCGGCGAGATCGTCGAGCGCAGCTTCGCCCATGTTCTGGAGCGCGGCGGCATGCGCCGCACGTGGCTACGCGGTCGTGAGAACGTCCATAAACGCTATCTCGTCCATGTCGCGGCCTACAATCTCGGCATTTTGATGCGCGCCTTGTTTGGAGCCGGCACGCCGAAAGCCGCCGCCAACGCCAGATTTGCGTTCCTGTTCGTCATTCAGGTCGCCGACACGATCGCCTTGCTGATCCTCGCCGCGTCCGACGCGGACACGGCTGCCCTAATTATCCCTGTCACAGCCGAAGCCGCCTGATCAAATCGCGACATTTTCACCGGGCTGTTAACCGGATTGCAGGGTTGGAAGATGCTGTCGGCGGGTGTTAGCGGTCTATATCGTGATGAGGCCCGAAAAAAGTGGCGCAATTCTACTTTGGTGTTGATTTTAACCAACACGCTGCGAAATCAGCGACTTGATCGCGCCTCGACCGTTGCAGTTTCCGGTCGCCGCGCATGGGTCTCGTGGCATCGGAGCGCCGCCATGAACCATGCCAGATTCGAGACGCTGAAGCGCGAAATCGCGGCAACCGCCACGGTCGACCAACCGGTCGATCTCGAGGCGCAGACCGCGCCCCTGCTCGCTGTGCGGGTATCCGAGACGTTGATCCTGCGGCGATCCACCGACCTTTCACGCGAGCGCAAATGTCCGCATTGCGGCGGCGACAGGATCGTGCGCCACGGGCGCGACCGCGCCGGTCGCCAGCGTTTTCGCTGCATCAAGATCGACGAAGCGCACGGCTGCGGGCGCACCTTCAATGCGCTCTGCGGCACGGCCTTCGCGCGAATGCGCAAGCCGGGACTCTGGACGCGCTACGCCACCCATCTGGCGCGCGGAACTTCCCTGACGAGAATCGTCGCTGGCGATGACACGCCGATCAGCCGCCTCACCGCTTGGCGCTGGCGCCATCGTCTGCTTGCCGCGCTGGGACCCTCGAAGCCGGAGCGGCTTGGCGGCATCGTCGAGGTCGGCGAGACGTTTTTCCTGCGCAGTTTCAAGGGACATCGCGGCTGGAAGCGCGGCACCCCGTCGGGAGAACCGCCCACCGCGCTATCGCGGCTCCGACGCGCTGCTGCCGGGTCTTTCGCGCCAGCAGGTTCCGATCCTGACCGGCATCGATCGCAATGGCCGCCACCTCAATGTCATGATGGAACGGCCCTCCAAGGATCAGGTCGTCGACGGTCTCGGCGAGGTCATCGAGCCGGATTCCGTTCTCTGCACCGACGACTTCTCGGCATACGGAAAATTAGCCGCGACGGTCGGCGCAGAGATCACCGCGTTTTTTCGCTGCCGAAGGACGACTGGCTGAAGAAGGCGATGGGGCATTCGCCCCGCCGCAGCGGCGCGCTCGGTCTCGGGCGCGTCAATGCGCATCATGAGAAGATGAAGACGCTCGTCAATCGTCGCCTCAGAGGCGTTCCGACGAGGTATCTGCCGAACTATCTCGTCATGCTGCAATTGGAGGGACAGCCGAGGGCGTCGCCTCGCGACTTGCTGCTGCAAGCCATCGCCACCTCGGGATAGACCTCGGATGGCGCCAGCCTCCGCCCGAATCCACACTCAAGCTCAATCGCGCATAAAAAGCTGCGACAACTCATTGAGTTTGTCCAGTCCGACGTAATAAGCTCACTCTGATACAGGGGATATCAGAATATGACAATATATCCGGCTTGTAAAATATGTAATGGCAATTCGTTTCCTGTATTCGCGGCTGGCGATTACAGGATGTATAGGTGCGATGCCTGTAGAACATCTTTTGTATCGCCAACGCCATCAGATGACGTGCTTTCTGAATTTTATAGGAAGTTCCATTTATCTCTTGAAGAAGGCGGTGAATATGAAATAGTTGAGAGCAGAATGAGTGCTGATTTCCCTGTGAAAGTGAGGCTAGTGGAAAATTTGTTTCCTGAAGGTAGCGGACGAAGATTGTTGGACGTTGGGTGCGGAAAGGGTTTTTTTGTCAAGCACTGTCGCGACATCGGAATAGACGCACAAGGAGTGGATCTGTCTAGATCGGCTATCAAATTCGCGGTGGATACCTTGCAGGTGCCGGCTAAAGCAGGGACGCTGAGTCAAATGAAAGGCGAACTTGGCGTATTCGACGCCATCACGTTTTGGGCGACGATCGAGCATGTGCCCGATCCGCTAAAAACGCTCCGTGATATTTATTCGGTCCTTCGGCCGGGAGGGCGCCTTTTTCTGGATACAGGCGTTGGTGACGATTGGTTGGATCGCATTTTACCGGGGCATGTCCAGTGGTATGATCCGCCGCAACATCTGTTTGTATTTTCTACCACAGGAATGAGCCGTGCTTTAGAACAGGTGGGGTTCCGTGTCATTGACGTGGACACTAATTTCGAACGCTCAAATACGCGCCGCCTCATTAAAACGATCCGCAATGCCTCCTGCGCGATAGGCCTTCGACTCGTTTCCTCGGGCGCTGGCCTCAAAACAGGACCGTTTGCATTCACCCGGTTCCAGCTCGGCAATCTTATGAGCATAGTGGCGGAGCGCCCCTGAATTACCTGCCGGGAGGCAACTTGCATGACACCCCTTTCCGTTATCATCCTGACACGGGATGAGGAGATTCACATCGCACGCGCGATTCGCTCCTTAACTCCTCTTGTTGTGGAGATATTTGTCGTTGATTCGTTTTCAACAGATCAAACTGTGGAGATTGCGTGCAGTCTCAACGCTCATGTCGTCCAGCATGAATTTGTCAATTACGCGCAGCAATTCCAATGGGCACTCGAAAATTTGCCAATCAAAACAGAATGGGTGATGCGGCTCGATGCAGACGAAATATTGACTCCCGAACTCGTTGACGAGATAGCGCGCCGTATGCCCGAGCTTCCAGCTCACACCACAGGCGTGGTCCTTAAGCTCGGCTATATTTTTATGGGGCGCAAAATAGCGCACGGTGGCCGATGGCTACGCTTATTGCGCATTTTCCGCAAGAGCGCTGCGCATATCGAACAGCGCTGGATGGACGAACACATGGTTGTTCGGTATGGAAAAACCGTTATTTTTGAAAATAATATGTTTGATTCAAATATAAAAAATCTCACGTTTTTCACCGATAAACACAATAAATATGCGACACGGGAAGCCATTGACATTCTCAATAGAAAGTATAAAGTTTTTGAAATCAATCATGCGTCAGATGAAGAGAGGACGTCTCTCCAGTTATTGACGAAGCGCTGGATCAAAGAGAATATTTATAACAGGCTTCCCTTTTGGTTAGGTCCAGTGAGCTATTTTTTGTTCCGATATTTTTTACTCCTTGGCTTTCTCGATGGTCGAGAAGGGCTCATCTATCATTTTTTGCAAGGGTTTTGGTATCGCTTTTTGGTCGGAGCTAAAGTCGAAGAATTCGATCGGTCCCTGTGCGTTTTACCTGACCAGCGATCCAGGCTGGTAGAACTGGAGCGGCTAACCGGTTATAACATCTCTGAGAACTCTTGAGTTTCGACACGTGCCTTGGCCAAAAGAGCCACGCTTATTTCATGAAACTTCATGAAACTCTATGGGTTATCGCTCGCTCCCGGGTGATCTCGCATCCGCAAGCGCGATAATGCGAGTTACCGCGCCTCTGGGCTCAATCTCGTCACCGCAGCGGTCGTCTTTTGGAACACCGTGTATCTCGGGCGCGCCGTTCAGCATTTGCGATCAGTCGGCAAAGCCGTTCCAGATAATT
>JBEKJC010000088.1:0-8468 GCA_050011435.1 Binataceae bacterium (SeqCode) | reverse complement strand
TAGCGCGCACCGACGAAAGGATCGGACGATTAAAATCTATCAGGAACAAGAATCATGAAACCCCAGAGGGTGGGCCAAATCTACGTATCAAAGTGGGCCAGACCGGATTGTCAAAAGCACCACATAGAGGATAGACTTGTAGATTTGGTTTCCGTGAGCATCCTTCCAGTCGAAGACATACGCATTCGTCTGCCCGGGCACTCCAGTCAGGTCGTTGTTCGTGTCGTTCCACGACAAGGACATCGGGTTCGGGCTTCCCGGGAGGGTTTTCGTCACGCCGTTGAACGTGATTTTGTCTCCCGGAAACGTGCCCGTAAAAAACGCGATGAAATGCCACCCCACGTTACCGGAGACCGCCTGCGTGCAGGGTTGTTGGGGGTTTGGATTGCATGCTGTGGAGACTACCACCGGGATGGCCTCGGACGTCGAGGTCGCGTTCTTGGCGGTCACGGACACGGTGTAGGGCGTGCCAGGGTTCAGGTTGGGGATTAGGTAAGTAGTCAAATTGTAGGCGTCGAAAGTCTGCGTGGGAAGGGGTGGTGATACGCTAACCGTATAGTCCGTAGCTCCCGTGACGCGCGCCCATTTCACCATAAGAGAGTGACTCGTAGGGGTCGTGCTCTGAATGATCGGCGCATCCAGAATGTCATCTGGTAGAATCGTTATGCGCAGGGTCTTAACTGCGGAATTTAGTGCTACCTGGACCTGCTGGTTCCGATCCGAGAAAGGAAAACCGTAGGCATCGGAATTTGCCGCAATTATCGACGCGTATTTATTGTAAAATCCGTCGTCGGTATTGCGCGCACAGGCATACGGCGGATGGAACGGTGTCGTTCCATACCAGTCCGCGCTGTTGCTGCCGTATTTCCCGCCGACGTAGCCAAAGTCAAAGCCCGCGACCAGGTCGCGATAGATCGCCGCGTAGACGTCATTGTAGGAGACAGCCTGCGGATTATTACTCGCGGTAGCCACCGTATAGGGACCGTTATTTGTATAGATCGCTGGATTGGGCTCGGCTGCAAACGTGGAGCCGTGGATCGTCAGCGACTGGCCAGCCGGAGTTGCGGGTTGCGTCATGGAGCCTGACAGCGCGATCGTGCCGTCGTTCTCGAAGGTGCCGGAGTAGCTGTAAGTGTTCGGACTCGGCCCGACTGTTCCCACATAGGTTCCGTTGATCTGCACCGTCTTTCCGGCGACTGAGTTCACATAATTCTGCAGGTCGGGATACGACGAGGGACTGAGCGACGGCGAAAGGATCCGGGCGAACGGTCCTCCTGTCATGCCGTTGGTCGTGATCAATGCATCGGGTCCTGCGAGAGCTTCGAGCTTGTTTTCGAGCGAATTCGCCGAAGCATAATACGTGAGCTTCTGCAGCACATTGCCGCTGCTATCGAGGGTCTCTAGTCTGAACGGGATGCCGAAAAAATCGACCGACGTCAGGTTCGCCGCATCAGCCGGTTGACCCGTGTAGGTGAGTTCGACTTTGTCGAACCGGTAGCCTGGACCGGAAGGCGGTTGATTCGCAGCGACCGGGCCGTTGAAGGAAAAAATAAGCCGACCCGACGAGATTGAGTTGAGCGTAAATTGGTTGTTAGTGAGACCGGATAATGTGGTCGAGGTGCCCGGCGTGATCCCTGTGGCGCTCGCGCTATTTCCGGTAAGGAGCAGGTAGACGTCATCGGGATTGGTCACTGCAGAGTTGTTGACGATTTTGACATCGATCTGGGCGGCGGAGCACGGCGTTACGGCGGCGGTTATAAGTAAAATCAAGAAGGCGAAGGTAGAAGCTATTAGATGTTTCAAAATTATTACCCCCCAGGCCCGTTGAACATTATCCGTTGCTGTTTCACCCGAGGGACTCGCTGACAATGCCACCTGCATCCAGGTTGACCAGAACAGCAGATAAGCCATCGAAAACCCTCTGAGAAAAACGGGTTTATGTTAGCTTCGACGACGAAATGCTTGACTCGGCCGCGTGCTTGTCTGTGATGCGTCAGGAGTGCGGCCAGCAACTCCTGAAAAAGCTGGTGCGGCCTATTGAGCGACTCAAGTAGAGAATCAACGTTGCGGCCCATGATCGTCGACTAGCGCGATATCGCTAACAAGATACCGATCGCCTTAGGGCGATTCCTATAGACGGAACGCTTTCGGCAAACTTTGGCGGAACCGGTGGCCTTCAGTTCGGCTTGGTGTCTTCGGGAGCCACTACGAACGAAAGCACCCGGAAGGGGTGCCAGTGGATCACTGCCGTCACCGCGAGCGAGCCACAACCGCCAGACTGGCGCCGAGTTGGCCCTGGAGCGGCCATTGGGCCGCCGGACTCGAGTTCCGTGCTGAGTTAGATGCGCCATGCTGGCAAGCTCGTGCAGTACCTGCTGCGACAGCTGCGACATGGCGCTCCGCGCGCTCTCAGTCGCCGCCGCAGCTCTTAAAGGAGAGGAAGGCGCCGGCCACCAGGAGCACGACTGCCACGGTAGCGAGAACACCCGTGCGGTGAACAAGTGGAACCGCGATGTCGGCGAGCCGGGTCGGAAACAAAATTCGTGAAAGGCCACCGAGGAGAACGAGCCAGCCAAGAACGGTCACGATCACCGGCCAGCCGCCCTCCCAGCGATTATGCGCGCGCACGATCGCAAGTCCCGCGACGAACAGCAAAAAGCCCGATTCCAAGATGAGTGGTGGGTCGTGCAAGGCTCGCTCGGCCAAGGCGGGCCAGGCCCCCAGGTTCAGCAAAACACTCGCGGCCCCTACTACGAGCGTGGGACCCATGAGGCCTGCGATTTTCTTCGAAGTTGTCATCAGCCGACCTTTACCATCGGAATTGAAATTCCCGATTTTCCGGAAACCCTCCGGTGCGGAACACGCAACACTATTTTGCTGGCGGACGTTGCTTCGGCACCGTGATGTCAACCAACCTGACGCCGGGCGTCACCGGGCAACCGGCAGATTTGACGCTACAGCAATTCATTACGGCGATCCGGTTTGGACGGATAGCCCGCGACAACGCCAATCAGCCAATGCTGCCAAGGCGCCTGGTCTTGACCATTTGAGGTCGCGGGCGGTGTTTGGACTTCGGGACGTATATCGCTCTCCCCTGACCGCATTTCAGCGTCCCTCCTAGCGCGAGCCTTCCCGATCAGATCCCTCAGTTGGCCCTGCTCGTCGCTCGTCTGGTAGGAGAACACCTCGGGTTGCCCCCACCGTTCATGCCCCCGGCTTGGACTCGATGATCCAGAGTTCCGGAGGAGGTCCCGAGAGAGCTGGGCGGTGACGTCTCAGGCCGCCAGATCGAACAGCCCATCGTAGAAGAACCGCACCTGCGCCCCCTTGGGAAATCATCTCGTCGTCGAGGCCTTTGATCCCGCCTCTATCCAGGATCTCGCTCGTGCGCCAGTAATCTCCGCTTTTCTGTTGGCGCACTCAACGGTCCAGCTCTTGCCGCGGTGCTTCGGTTCCTCGCCGAAGTTGATCGCCTGGACCACGTAGCCATTCAGCGCCGTGCGGAGGTAATGTCCGATTCCAGTGGCGTCGACATTGACGCACTGAACCGTTCAGCCCTTCACCACGCGCCACGAATCCTGCTCCAGGGACCGCCGCCAGTTGTGACTCGAGGCAGATCGTCATCGTCCCAATCGCGATCCGGGCTAAAGAGTCCCCTGCTTCGCACAGATATGAACTCGAAGGGTTGCGGCGCGGTGATCAGGTTGAAGGCTCCGCAAGCTGCGTCGACCTGATCGTCATGCTCGTACTCGCGTTCGTCAGGACTGAACTGTTCGCATTCATCAAGAAAGTCATCGTTCCATGACCCGCGCAGGAGTTTGACGTGGCCGGCCTCGGCGGCAGCCCGAAACGGCTGCGAACGCTCGAATTTGCTGCCCCTGACGGCGTCTGCCTGGACCGGATAGCCGAGCAATACGCCGCGCTGCATGGAATCGATCCAGAGCGCGCTGCCACTGCCGGGCTCCTGCTGCAATATGATGCGAGCGCTGCGACTGTCTTGAGCCGCAACGTTGGCGATAAAGGTCTCGACCTCGTGCGGCGTACCCTTCGTCCTCGCAATATGGAGAATGTAACCGACGCCGTCACGGCTCATTCCGTACTTGACGCCGACGGTGTAGTCGCTGGTCTTTTTCTTCTGATAGGCGGTATCCCAGTACCGCACGAGGGACAGGTCCGCCGGGATATTATCGACTATCTCCAGCCACTCGCGCTTGAGCACGCCGCGCATCGAGTGCGCCTCCCAATCGCCCTTGAGGATACGGGCGCGCGTTATCGGGTCGAGATTGAGCAGCGATTTAGTATAGTCATCGCCATTAATGTGCGGATTGTCCTCGAGTCGCGCCGGGATAAAGAGCCGATCGCGGGGTGGAGCGTCGGCGCGAGCAACGAACCTGCGCTTCACCCAATCATGTCCGACATTCCCGGGATTGGAAGCCGACCGCATGCGCAGCGGAATATGCGCCGCCTCTAAATGCGGTAACCCATCGCGGCGATGGAGCCGTTCGCGTTCCAGCTTTTCGCATGTAATGCATGGTTGCTGCTCGTGGTCGTGAACCGTCTGATGGCTCCTGTATTCCTTGTCGAAGTCGCAACGTTCACATCTGGGTTTGCGCAGACGCGCGAACAAATCGACATATTGCTTCTCCGGGAACTGGGTAAGTTCATCGACTCCGATGAAGTGAAATTCTGCCGAAGCGTAGCGGTCGGCGTCACGCGCGCCCTCAAGGAACCCGAAGGTCAGGGTCGCGCCGCCGGGGAAGATCCATTGCTTCTTATTTTCATTCCAACAGGCATCGCGGCGTCCACGAAGCCAGGCGTGCGCGCGATCCATCAGGGCGTTAGGCAGCGCGAGGTCGGAGAAGTTCCGGCGGATAATCAGGGCGCTATAGCCGGGGACGTCGGCGTATTGCAACGCGGCCATCAGCAAGGCGTCCGATTTACCACCCCCGCCCGCGCCGCCATAGAAGGCCTCGAAACAATCGAGGAAGAGGAATGCCGCCTGACGGGTGGTCGGCAGATGCGGGATATACCCGTTCAGGCGCGGCTCCAAACTAAGCCGCTCGGAATCGGAAGTGAGCATGGTCTCCATAAAATTCTCCTTTTGATATTGAGTTTCCGTTGGAATTGGCTTCATATCGCGATTATTCGGGAGTCTTCACCGGCGCTTGTGCAGCTGGAGCACCGCCAGCTATGTCCGCTCTTTCCTCATCCAGATAACCCGACTCGCTGAGAATCTTTGCGATTTCCAGATCGCGCGCCCGCTTTTCTTCCGACGATGGCGGTGGTGCGAGCGGTGAACGCTCCGCTATTGCCGCGCGGGAAGCCTCGTGCTCCTCGATTCTTGGAATCTGATGCGCCAGCAATAGCTGCGTCGCCCGATGGTCGCCTTGAGCCGCCCGGTTGACGAGCTGCTTCATGATGGCTTCGAGCTTGGTTACTTTCCTGCGGCGACCATTCTCAGAGATCGTAACTTGCTCTTTTAGTGCTTCATCGAGGAGCGTCGATGCGTTGTGCGATCCAGGCGCGCGACCCTTGGGATTTCCCGAATGGCCCTTGCGGAACTGCGAATGCTTCGGCGGCTTGCCGAACCCTACTTCGTAATCGCCGTTATTCTTGTCCCGCATTTTTTGTCCTCCGGCTCCGCTTCCATCTCCCTGAACAACCGACCCGACGGCATATGACGTGCCTCATCGCGCGTGAATGCCTGCCAGCGGCGCACCACGGTGTCGACATAAAGCGGATCAATCTCGAGCCCGTAGCAGCGCCGCCCGGTGCGCTGCGCCGCGATCACGGTCGTGCCGCTGCCGAGAAATCCATCGAGCACGAGGTCATTGCGCGAAGTGCAATCCATGATGGCGTCGGCCACCAGCGCGACCGGTTTGACTGTCGGATGCAGTGCGAGCAAGTTGCCCTCCTCGCCTGCGCGCGAGAAAGAGTTCGCACAGGGATAGTTCCAGACATTGCTCCGGTTGCGGCCAAAGCGGCCGAGTTGAATGTTGTTGCGATGAGCACCACGACCATGTCGAAAGACACCGACGAATTCATGCTGGCTGCGGTAGAGCGAGCCCATGCCGGGTTTGTCCTTCACCCAGACGCACACATTTAGGACCTGCCGGTAGACCTCGCGCGCCGCCGATAGCAACTCGGTAATATGTCTCCAGTCCATGCAAATGAAATGCAGCGAGCCTTCGGCGCTATGACGCGTAAACATCGACATAGCCCTGCTGAGAAAGCGCGTGAACTCGGACTCGGTCATCTCACCTGAAGCCATCGCGAACTCGCGATGGCGCTTCTTGCCGAGGCCGCTCACGTTGCCATCGATGCGGACGTTGTAGGGCGGATCGCTGAACACCATCTGCGCCTGCTCATCCTGCATGAGCACGGCGTACGCAACTGCGTCGAGAGCGCTCGCGCAATACACCCGGTGTTCACCGAGCGCCCACATATCGCCGGCGCGAGTTACCGGCGGTCCCGATGGGACTACCGACAGATCATCGGCGGGATCCTGATCGCCCGCTACGGGCGAGTTCAGACCCTCGATGCGAAGATCGATCTCGCCCATGTCGAAGCCGGTCACTTCGAGGCTGAAGCCAAGGTCAAGCACGGATAGCGCGCGAAATTGTTCGGCAAGCAGCCGCTCATCCCAGACTGAATTTTCAGTAAGGCGGTTGTCGGCGATCATAAAGGCGCGGGCCTGCGCCTCGCTCAGATGGTCGAGGCTGATGGTCGGCACCGCGGTCCATCCGAGCAGCTGACAGGCCAGTATGCGTCCGTGCCCCGCAATGACCTTGCCACTGGCATCGATCAAGACGGGAACGTTAAATCCAAACGTCTCAATACTTCGCGCGGTCAACGATCTGAATACGGCGGTTGGATTGCCTTCCAACGTTCGGTTGAGTTTTTCTTGCCAAGGTTCCCTCCCTGTCACTTCAGTTGCGATGACGCCTTCCAAAGTGGCGACGACATCTGCTATGATTCTATCGGTTATAGTGTTCAGTAATCAACAATATTTCGTGGATTGGTGAGAGCGACATGGCGCGAACTGATTCCGACCGTGGTTTCATCCAGCGGATGGAAGAGCTCATCGGCGAGTTTCCCAGCAGAGCGGCGCTGGCCAAGGCGGCCGGTCTGCCGCCAAGTTCGTTACAGAGCTATATCGAAGGCGCCGAGCCAACCCGGCCGGCGCTGGTGGCATTGGCGAGAGCCGCGGAAGTTTCTCTGGAATGGCTCGCCGACAATCGCGGCTACAAGAAGCCTCACCCGCCGGTGCCCGACGGTTACGCCGCCATCCCCGTCTACGATGTCCGTAAAGCGGGTGGCTACGTCTATCCGTTGGTGATGGCGGAGGTCGCCTCCTGGATCTACCTGAAGCTGGACTTGTTCAGCTACCCGGGAATGCAACCAGCCAAACTATTTGTGGTCGAAGCGCTCCAGTCGCGGGCCCCTGATATCGCGGATGGAGATCTATTGGTAGTCGATTCGTCGTGGCAGACGAAATTTATCGAGCCGAGCCCAACAATCCCACCGGGAAACTATCTGGTTTCACAGCGGGCGAAACTGTCAATTCGCGAGGCGACAGGCGTTTCCGACGATGCCGTTGAGTTCGTCCTGCCCAATGCCCCAGGTCGAAAGGAAATTTTGCGCGTCGGCGAAGACGGCTTTACTGTTCACGGGAGAATAATCTGGTACGGTCGGTCGCTTCCGATCGCCGCTACCGTCAAAACTGCCGGCGGGCCTCGCTCCACACCTAGGAGAAAGTCCCGCTGAACGCATTCGCAGAGGCTGGCCCTTACGTGATGTGAGATATGAAACAGGGCGGCCAAATTGCGGCAATGCTCGAGACGGTGCTGCTTCTAGCCACTTCCACGAAGGGTTATAACGTTTAATACAGGCGATGACTCCCCGGACTCCGCAGTCCGGCAGGATTTCGCCGATACCTGCGTATGGAACCGCACCAGGAACCCGCAGCACCGCCAGATCGACACGAAATCTCCTCGAGTTAGATCCCGTTCGCTAGCGACAAAATTCGTGAACTGGGGCATCATCCCTAGCGGCAATTCTCGAGATGCAAAATCGGCGGGTTGTTTGTCTATAGTTCCTTCGACCAGTGATGTCGAAGGAAGCGTGGATAATGATCTGCTATATGTCGAACGAGGCGTGCCAGCCGCCTGGGCGGCCGACTCCCTTCGCCGACTCAATCTTCCTCGACTGCAAAAACGCGGCTTCAATAAGTTCCCTGCTCCTCCCTGAAAATTCCCTGTTCCGCCGAAAGGATTCCCTGTTCGGTGATTAAAATTCCCTGTTCCGTTGCGTAGGGAATTCGCGGGAAAAGCCTTTGTAGAGCCTGCGCTTTTCGACCTCGCCAGCAACCTCTTAGGGCCGAAAACGCCAAAATTCCCTGTTAATTCCCTATTTAACAGGGAACTTGAACGCGGAGAGTGGTTCGCAGCAGACTGGGTCATCCGCCA
>JBEKJC010000087.1:0-10871 GCA_050011435.1 Binataceae bacterium (SeqCode) | reverse complement strand
ATTTCATGACGCTGTCTTTAGGAATACCGATGCTGTAGAGCCCCGCCCCGACCGCGCTCAACCCGCCCATCACCACCGCGCCTTCGAGAGCGCCGACAATCCAGGCAACCAGAGGACCAACTACCAACACCGGCCCGATCCCCGGAATAGCGAAGAAGGCAGATCCGAACAGAAGTCCCCAAATGCCACCCCACACGGCTCCGACCTTGCCCCAATACTTCATGCGATCGCCGGTATTATAGTACCCTGTGACGTGCTCTTCGGAGTGATAGTCCTTTCTAACGATTGACAGCTTTTTCATGTCAAAACCGGATTTTTGCAGGTTCCTTACGGCCTCTTCTGCTTGGGAGTGGGTATCGTAGATAGCTACAACTGAGTTCGTTTTCGTCATGACTTGGACTCCTCATCTCTCCCGCGCGAGTTCATTACTGTTGTTCCTTATACTCTGTCGTACCCAAATACTCTGTCGTACCCAAAGCCGGAGCGGCGAGCTCGCTGACCTGATGACGGCGACGCCGCGGCGCTTGTCGACGCGGGAACGCCAGACTAGCTACCGCCGCCAAGGCTTTCGATTTCACTGCCGAGCTCGCTCACGTACTTCTTAACTTCGTCGGCCGTCCACTTTGCACCGCCTTCGAGTTTGACTCCTAAAGATCGCGCACCGTTCACGGTTGCCCTGCCGCCAGCCGCGAGCTTGTGTCCGGACCATTCGGCCCCGTCGTCCAACGACTCGGCTGCGCCTTCGAGCCAGTAGCCGGTCTTCTCATGCTCATTCTGCGCTGCCGACGCCTCGGCCATTTGGTGGTAATGACGCGCGAGTGCGAGGTCAGCGTGGGCAAAAGCATCGTTAAGCTCTTTCGGGGAACTTGATGCTACCATTGGCTACTCCCGCGGCGACCTCGTCGAGATGCCTGGCCGCGTCTTCGAGCCCAGTCTTGTTCGTGGCGTCATGACGTCCCGCTTCGATCTTCAGCAACGCTGCGCCGGCCCGGATCTCAGCGGCTGCGTGAGTGCGGTCGCCGTGTGCAAAGTACCTGCTCGCCATGTGGAAATGATGTTCCGGTTGGTCGATTAGTGGGGTCAGCACGTCCTCCGGAACCACCACGGTGCCGTGCTGGGCGTCGGAAGTGGCACTGGACGTAGGGACTGGCGATGCCTGGGCCCACGCGCTCGCAGCAAAGGAAACGATCAGGATTGTGGTTAAGGCCGCACGGCGAATGTTGCGCATTTTCGATCTCCGCCCCGTTTTGTCGGCACCGAAGCCTATTTCCAGGCGATTTCATTAAGAGCCTGCAGACGGCTCTTCGCTCTCGGTGGCGCTTCGCGCTTCTGTGGATTACGCGCCACCTTCAGCGCGCCACAGACACAGTAGTCGCGATGCACTGGACTGTTCTTTTCGCGTCGGTCATGGCCAAAGAAGAACTCAAGTATTCTTGACAGTCCCCTTTTTATAAGGTGTTCCACCACCCGATCGTGACGAGTCAGAGCCGACGCCCAGCCAGAATGTCTTGGTGCAGCGCTCCTACTGCTGAAAACCCTACCCTGAACATGCGCGCAACGGCCATCAAGAGCAAGGAGCGTTTGGTTATATGAAGAACACGTCGTGCCGATCGCGGCCTGGACCAAATCGATCGGCTGCGTCAGCCTGGCGCTGCACCGCTCAATTGATGGGCGCCGAATCGCGCTCGCCTCCGTATCGTGTTCGGAACCCGACAAGGGGCAGGGATTCAGCGTTTGGGATCACTACCCAGCCGTGGCGCGCCAGTGAAATCAAAGACTTAGGCAAATCGTCAGAAAGCGCACGACCAGTCACGCCAAACATTGGCTATAATACGGGCCGATAGCGATGTCGGCATTTTTGATTGTTCGATCAGCGCGGTCATACGTATCTGGGCTATACCCTAACGGTACGCGGCAGCGTCGGAACTGAGGCCCGAGAATTTCTCCTCGACGTCGGACAAGGCGCTCACGCCAAACACCAATTCCGAGCCGGAGACACCATATCCGGTGATGCGCTGCCAGTGGTTCATCCGCGGCTCGAGACGCTCGAATTGACTCACGGTTAGCCGGCGCGGGTGAAAAAGCTCACGCATGGTCAAGATTTTCGCGGAGTGATGGTCTCGCCGACTGCCATCTTGGCACTCATTTCGACTTCTTTACATCCGGCGTCCCCATCGGTCGTTACAAGAGGCAGAGTGATGGATTTAAGCGCAACTCTCGGCCCGAAATTGTTAAACGACCACATTCCCTATGAGTGTAATGGAATCGTTGGCGAGTACGATGTTCTTTACATCGACACCAATACCCTGACCCAGGGCCGTTCACTAGCTTCAAGGGTTTGGCTCGTTATCTCGACTTGCCGCCAAGCCCAATAGGCATAAGCAGCGACAGCGCCAAAAGTGAAAAGGGTGATATATACCGTCGCCCATTGAACAATAATTTGCCGATTCCAGGAATGGCGTTCGGCAGCACCGTGGTTCTTGGTGTCGGCGTTTGGTGGATGCTCCGAATCGCTGAGACTGGTCATTTTGTTTTCGCGATGGTGGGTGTTTGTTGTTTCTTTTGCGTTCGGTTCTTGTGTCTTGTTTAGATCTCGACATCAAGGCTTTCTTCGACAGCATCGATTGGGAACTCCTGCTACGTGCAGTGCGCAAGCACACGCAATGCCGGTGGATTTTACTGTACATCGAGCGTTGGTTGAAGGCGCCCGTGATGCTGGAGGACGGGACACTTGTTCGGCGGGATCGGGGAACGCCGCAAGGGGGACTGATTAGCCCTTTGCTAGCCAACCTGTTCCTGCATTACGCGTTCGATTTGTGGATGGGACGGGAGTTACCCGGTGTACCGTTTGAACGGTACGCCGACGACGCTATCTTTCACTGTCGCAGCGAGCGTGAGGCCTTAGCGTTGCGGCAAACCTTGGATCGGCGGTTTGCGGAATGTGGATTGGTGCTTCATCCAGAGAAGACCAAGGTGGTCTACTGCAAGGACACCAACCGCAAAGGTGAGCATTCGATTTATCACTTTGACTTTCTCGGTTATACGTTTCGACCGCGGCGAGCGAAGTGGAGGGGCGAACTGTACGGGTTGTCTTTTCTCCCGGCGGCCAGTCCCAAGGCATTGAAGGCAATTCGTAAGGCTGTCCGGGGCTGGTCACTCCGGACCCGGAGCGACAAGGCACTGGACGACCTGGCTGGCTCGGATGTTCAATCCGCACATCCGCGGCTGGATCAACTACTACAGTCATTTCTACAAGTCGGCAATGTATCCGACGCTTCGTCGGATCGATGTCTTCTTGACTCGGTGGGCACGCCGGAAGTTCAAGCGCCTGAGGCAAAGGCCGAAAGGTGCGCGAGACTGGCTGGCGGGATGTGTTGCAAGTTTAGCGGTGTTGGCTGGTAGCCTGAAAGACCGTGAATATCATAACCCGACCGGCAATCTTCAAGTGGCGGCAGACGGCGCCCGAGCTGATTCTTTGTGCGGTGCGCTGGTATCTTCGCTACTCGCTGAATTTCGCGATTTGAAGCCAGCGACAGCCTAAAGCGCCCACCCAATAAAGGCCGGATTCATAAGGGCTTCCCCGGCAGTGCAAGTGAACCACGGTTGCCGGCCTAACCAGCACCATCGCATTCAGACAACGCGGCCACAACCGGTAGAGCCAGACCCAGAGCACGCGATCGATTGACTGCGGTTATCGTTGAGTTTGCGGCCGAAAACCTTCTCGATGAATCCCTCGTTGGTCGAATCGAGCTTGAACAAAGATAAACAGCCGGGTTATGCAGGTCGCGGAGGATGTAATCGAACGTGTTCCAACCGATTCCGGTCAGACCATTCACAAATTCGGAGAAAGCCACCGTCGTCCAACGGCCACTGTCAGGGCTTCCGCCTGTTCCGGCGTTGGCGTTCGAGATCGGGACGGCCGTCGGCGGACGGCGAAATTCGCAAGCTGATTCGTGAGATGAGCAGTGCGAACCCGCTCTGAAGTGCGCCCCGGATTCACGGCGAATGGCGAGGAAATCAAAGGACTCTGGCGATGAGGTTAGGTAACGCGGTGAGGTTGGTCAGCCCTTTTACGGTTTACCTTGGACGGCCTGGGCGGCTTGAATTTTGGCTCGAACCTCATCGATGTATTGCTTCGCCTGCGCCCGCGTCTGAATCGCCTGCACACGCGCGAGAATCGTATGGCACTGTGCGGCGGGCGAGACCGCTAGGTCACGACGCATGGCGACATGCACGAAGGCAGGAAGATTACCGCTGTCGACGGTGCTATCAGGCGCCGGCGCGATTTGTTCTCTCGCCTGCGTACCCGGAGCGGCTGTCGTAGGCAAGGCAGCCGGGGGGTCGGTTCGGGGATTAGCCAAATTGACAAGTGGCATTGCCGAATTCGCGGCCTTATCCCGCACGGTGAGAGCCGGCAGGTCAAACGCTGCCTCGATGGTCGCCGGAATAGAGCTGTGGTCGTAGAGGCGATGATCGATGACATTTTTTCGAATAAAGGGCGACACGATGATAGCAGGGACGCGGACACCATATTGAGCAAAGGTAAAGCCATATTGATTGTATTTTGACAGCGGCGCGGTATCGCCAGGCGGAATGGCGGCAGGCGGCGTCGCATGGTCGAAAAACCCACCATGTTCATCCCAGGTCACGATGAGCAAGCTTGAGTTCCAATGCGGCGAGTTTCGGATGGCTTCGTAGGTTGCCTTGATGAGCGCTTCGCCCGCGGTGACGCCGTCCATCGGATGCTGCGAATTACCGCCTTTGAACGTGCCGGACGCGATGTCACCGTAGTTTGGCTCTATCCAGGTGAAGAGCCAGGGGTAATCGGCCTTTGCGACGTCTGCCGCGAATCCGTCATACTTTTGAATGTCAGCAAGCGTGATGCCTTTCAGCGCAGCCACCAACGGAAAGTCGTCGCCAGAATAGATTCTCCAGCCATTGGAGGATTTTCGCTTCAGCGCATCAAAGATCGTACCATTCCTGAATTCGATGCCATCAACGGTCTCCCACGTCAAAATCTCGGCGGTGGTCGGGCTATGATCGAGGCCATCGGAGGAAGCCGCAAAGGCGAATAGTCGGTTCGGCCATGTCGGTCCGGGGATCGACGCGTGCCAGTTATCGCAAACCGCGAATTCGCGTGCGAGGGCGTTGAGGACCGGCAACTGCTCTGGGGCAAAGCATTTCAATATCTCGCCGTAGTTGCCGGGCGCGTTACCCTCGTCTTTCGTGTGTGACAAGGCATAGTCACTGACGAAACCGCTGTTATCGATGGACGGATAGTTCCCACCTGGCAAGTAAGCGGCGTCGGTCCCGCAAAGCTCTTCAAGCACATCGAGAAACTCATGGCCGGGATCGACCGGCATTGTCTCGTCCGCCCCCCGCGACACGCTATAGACCTGGCCGCGATAGCTGTTGGACTCAGTGCCTGCAAGCGCTCTAATGGTGGTCGGGGCCCCCGTTTCTGCATCGAAGCCGGTGATGCCGGAGAACCCGAGCATGTGATCGAAAGAGCGGTTCTCGAGCATCAAAACAAATATATTCGTCAGTGGGACGGGCACAGCCACTTCCTTTCCGGCCTGCACCTTCGGTGCAGCAGCAATGCAAGCCATTTTATCGCGATTCTTTCACAAGCGCATAGCAAGCTGGGATCCTGCCGATTCAGGGGGCGCCGGGTGCGGGCAGACCATGCTACCGCTGAGGTGTTCTCGTTTCAGCCTGGATTGCCTGGCTAACAAGCGTGAACAGTTCGGCTGGACTGTTAGTTTCCCCGAGGGCACCATGCTCCAGCGCTTCTCTCTTGTGCTCCGGGGTAACATCGGCGGCGTAAAAAATGTACCGAAGTTTTCGCGGAGGAGATTTAGTATAATCAAGAAACTTTATCGCGGCTTCGTGAGTGCGGCGATACGGCATGCGATCGCGTGGAACGCCGCCTGGTACTGCTGGCACGCATCGCGCCGACAGATGATGCTCGAATCGATTTGGAACGAGTTCGGCGCTTTCGTGCATCAGCAAATAATATGGGTCAAGACCCGGGCCGTCCTGACATATTCATTGTATTTGTGGCAGCACGAGCCGTGCCTGTTCGGCTGGATCAGGGGTGAGAAGCCAAAAGCATTCCGAGCGGAGGTGGGCGAGCGGGCCGGGGAGTTTCGGCAGGTCGTCGCCGTTTATATTTTTTCTTTGAATCGTGCGATAACCTTTGCGATATCGGTGAAGTACCGCTGAGGGAGATCCAACTATGAACTTCGTCGAGCAATTAGACCCTGAGCTGAGAGTCGTGGTGGAGACGTTGCCGACTGACCGCCCGCTGGATCTCAGTAAGATTCCAGCAGCCCGGGCCAAGATGAAAAAAATGGTGACCGCGTTGCTGGCGAACTTGCCCGTGGTCGAGGGTGTAACCAGCCAGGATCAATTTGCGCCCGGTCCTAAAGGCGACCCTGCGGTGCGGGTCCGCGTCTATAGGCCCAACGATCAGCCGAGCAAGCTTCCCGCCCTATACTGGATTCATGGCGGCGGATACGTGATGGGAGACATCGAGCAAGACGACCGACTCATGAAGCAACTAGTCAAGAGAATCGGCTGCGTGGCGGTATCGGTCGACTACCGATTGGCGCCGGAACATCCGTTTCCCGCACCAGTCGAGGATTGTTATGCCGGGTTAAAGTGGCTGTTTCGCCATGCCGACGAGCTTGACGTTGAGCCATCTCGTATCGCCATTGGCGGCGCCAGCGGTGGGGGCGGCTTGGCTGCGGGGTTGGCGTTGCTGACCCGTGATCGTGGAGAAGTGCAAGTCGCTTTCCAACTTCTCATCTACCCCATGATCGACAATCGTAATGTTACCCCGGCCAGCTATGCGATTACCGACCCGCGCATGTGGAATCGCGAGGCCAACCGCCTGGGCTGGAAAGCTTACCTGGGATCGAGTATGCGCAGCGTCTAATCCAGGCGGGCGTGCCGACTGAGCTCCACGTTTATCCTGGGGCGTTTCATGGGTTCGATCTCTTCGCCCCGTCGGCGATGGTGTCCAAGCAATTCAAGGCCGACCGGGATAGCGCGCTCAAGCGCGCACTTCACGAGGCTGCAAGATGAATTCTCGGTCGGCTGCGCGCTGCGATTGTGCCTCCAGCCGACACGCGACCCCGTAAAGCGCAAGCGGGATTTTCGCCAAGGGGAAGCTGTTGATTTCGATACTCTGAAACGGCCCACTTCGATACTGAAAAATGGCCCTGTGCCTCCTCAAATCTTAATCGGCCCGGATTCACTGGTGATTTGAATCGAGTGGTAGTAGCTTGCGCTGATGGCGATGCAGCTCTCACGAGCCTCCGGGGGCGCCCGCAGCGAACCCCCAAGGTGGACCGTGCTAGTGTTGGAAATGGTCGCGCTGCCGGTTCATGTATGGACCCAGCCCCGTGCGCAAGGTTTCTGCTCTGATTGATAAATCCGGTTGCATTCATGTATCCGGCCTCTTAACGGAGCCCTCGCTGCTCCGGGCCATGATGGAAATCCGCGCGTTTTCTCCGTATCACTCCAGCGGCCTTTACGGCCTTGAACCCCTGCAGGCTTAGAAAACGCCGGTCCGACCGGTTCGCCATCATCGCAGATAGCCTTCGCAACGCTCGGCAAGATTTCTCAGCCGCTCAGGCGGCGGCGCGGTAATTGTCGTTGTGCACGAGTAACTGTGCTGTCCTGAAAATGTCGGCGATAATGCGTGCTCTGGGACATCATGAGATGCCTGCGTGACTCTATCTGATTTTCATCGCCGCGCGGGTGGGCCGGTGGCCCATGTCAACTCCGCAAAAATTCGGGTGTTGGCCAGGACCATTTCTTGTGAAGGGCACACGCCTGCGCAAGGTCTGGACCAGGTATCGCGGGAGTCAATCGCGCCGTGACTACTCTACTCGTCGAGGCGGCGGTGGGAAGTCGCTTCAATGTCAACCCAGTCCTCCTCCGTGTAAGTCATTCCCCGGCGGCCGGGAACCTTGCGTGCCGGTCCAGGTTCGTAGAAAGGGCAGGAACGCGGACCTGCACCGGCTACGCCAATATCACAGAGACATAAATTCACAGCTCCGGCTCGTTTCTCCACAGACTGTCTAAAGCCAATACGGCGGATATTCCAACGAGCAAGCATTTCGTGCAGGATTGGGTTGCGGCGAGGGAGCCGGACTCGGTCAGAGCTTACGCAGTTTTGGAGACCGCGGGCTTTATCTGACGGAGTTTCCCTCGCCGCATCTCTAAGCTATCAGTGTGCCCAGCCGGAACAAGTACGCGCCTGTCCGGTTTTCCACAATGTCCACAGAATGAGGCCCAGCCCATGCGCCGTGATTCAGAATGTCCGGCGCAAGACTTCCTGAAGCCGATTCTGTCGGCTTTGTACCCAGGCGCGTAATGCTTCGAAACGATAGCTACTGAATTTCCCAAGAGCGCAGCCACATCTTTGAGCGAAGCGCCCTTATTCAACAGCCGGACTGCGAATGTCGCCCGGAACATATGCGGATGGCCTTTCACGCTCGCTGGCCTGCATCCCGTTTTCCCACCAATTATAAGTAGAATCTGCCGGTTGTTGACCCGCCCTGCGGTGCTTTGCAAAAAACACCGCCATGAGAGAAGCCGAAAGTGCGGCTAACATCTCTACGTTGAGGCTCACATCGCTTAGCTTCGTTCCTGATGGTACTAGCTTTAGAATTCGCGCTTTGGGCACGCGCCGGTCCGCCCGCTCGATTTTGCTCCGGCTTCCGTGCCGGTCCACTGCTGACCACTCGCTGAGACTATAATTCACGGAGGTAGTTTCGAAGACTGCGCACCCAGCGCGCGACCGGGAGCGTACGTCCCGATTCACCAGTTATAAACCGCGCCGGAATATGTGTCTCACTCTCCACGCCGATTGGTTCGCAGGTAAAACTGATCCCTACGAAGGCGTTGTCGAAAATTGGTCCTAACTATTGCGAATGCCGAGCCGCGAATGGTACGGTGGCGCGCCGATCAGCGTTTGGCAGCATGGTGTGGCGGGCTACATTAAGCTAGTGAATATGACAGGAAGGGAACCAATCTTGAATTTAGAAAGAATAGTCGCGGACCTGAAGCAGGAAAGAGATCGGCTCAGTCGAGCCATCGGAGAGCTGGAAGGAACCAACTCTTCACGGACTGCTAAGACGACAAGCGTTGCAGTTTCCCGTCCGCCGGTATCGAAAGGAAAGAAGCGTGGCGGTCTTACCCCGGAGGGCAGGAGGCGCTTATCGCTGGCGATGAAGAAACGTTGGGCCGAACGCAAAAAGAAGACCTCGTAAAGACCTGTGGTCTTCCGAGGGCAGTTATCCCGAATTTGCCCAAGGCGGACTTCAAGCATATCAGCCAGTCGGGATTGACTTCGGCTGGATCAAGCGCCTGCCTGTTTTCATCTTTCGGCCCTACCTTTTTCATGCCTCAGACGGCGTTGCAGAACAATGTGACGAATAGCAGAAACACGGCGATCGAACCGCCAGAGTCGTCGGCCGCGCCCGTGGCCTAAATACGTGTAGGTCGGCAGTTCTCGTGCCAGGTCGGAATTTTGTTGATGTAGAGCGCCGGCTCAGTAGGTCCCGGGTATCTGCCGCACTTTGGACACTTCTCAAAACCAGCAATCGGTGAGGGGCTCTCCGGCGAGACGCCGCGGCTCCGACGCTTGTCCGAGTTCTTACGATTCTTCGTGTAGATCTCGAACGGGGTCTTGCGCCGGGGAGTTTCCGGCACGGGCTGCGTCGGCGGCGCCGCCTTCGTCACTGGCACTAGCTCAATTGCGCGAGTCTGCCGGTTGAGCACGTATTTCATCGGCGGGGACTCTTCGTATTCGTCCTCCTCCAGGTGGGCAAAGTAATACTCTCGTAATGCCTCCGGCCCGGTTTTTAGGCGCAGCGCGAAGCACATCGCAATGGCGTCACCCCAGTCCGGTGAGCGCGCGCCGCGCTTCTGGGCCTCATGCTTAGGCTCGAGTTCGTAGCGGCCGTCAGAGCGCATGCGCCGCTTGCGGCTGGTTAACTCCCCAATCACACGCTTGTTCCTGAAAACCTCGCCGCCCGCGCGCTGGTCCCGCAACATTTCGGCCAGTCCTGCGTACCATTCCGCGCCGGCGTTCGCATAGTGCTCCTCGTCATGGGCTTTTTTCCCGGCGCTCATCTCGACGATTTCCAGTTCCGGCATTAGTTCCGCCAACCGATCGACCACGCCGGCGCCGAGTCCGACCACGTCGATTTGCGCCCGCTGCGCCTTGACCTCCCTACAGAAGGTTGCCAGCCGCCCGGTGCTTTCCATCGTATCGATCCCTTTGTATTCCACCGCGATGAAGGCGTTCATGCCGCAGCGTGCAACGAACACCGTCGAATCATTGCCACCGCGAGCGATGTCCGCGCCGACCACGATTTCGCCCTCCATCGGCGGTTCGCGTTCGCCGGCCTCCTCCACCCAGCGAATAGGAATCATGGTGTCGTCGAGGCGGTCGGGGAACTGCCCCAGGACGCGAGCCTGATAGACGGACGCGCCTTCACCATAGTCGATGCGCGCCTGCTCGATATCCGCCGCGGTCACCAGACCGGGCATTACGATCCGCCCTTGGGTGACGTTGGGAGTATCGAACGCACTGATATGCATGGAATACCAGCCCTCCGATTTGAACGCCTCGTAAAACCAGCCCTCAAGCGTGGTGGGATTCCCGATGGCGAGCAGGCGGGAGTGCGCGCCTTTCAGCACCGCAGTGATGCCCTCGAAGATCTTTTCGCTGATGCCCGCGGCCTCGTCGGCGATGACCAGGACGTGGGGGGCGTGGAAGCCCTGGAACTTGGCCGGGTCGCTGTCATTGGTCGAAAAGCCGATCGCGAAGTGATCTTCACCGAACTCCCATC
>JBEKJC010000086.1:0-9817 GCA_050011435.1 Binataceae bacterium (SeqCode) | reverse complement strand
ACATCGATTTCATAGGTCTTGGTTGGATTGGCTGCCATGAGAGACTCCACAGAATCCGGGCGAGTTTATCTTGCAAGGTTGCGCTCGTTGGGCCTGCGTCGTCAAGGAAAATGGAGAAGCGCAGCAGCTTGCCTGAAGCAGTCCGATGGCATCGAAGGCCGGGGATCGAAGGCCCGTCAGGAAAGGGTTGGAAAATTGATGGTTGCGGGGGAAGGATTTGAACCCTCGACCTCCGGGTATGAGTTCGGCGGGATGTGTTGCAACTTTGGCGGGGTTGGCTGGTAGGATACGGTACTTGACCTGTTCCAAAAACCAATCGTCTGAGGGGGAGGCGGGTGATGGAAGAGCACCCTATCGAGAAGGTGGCGGCGCCTGGCAGCTACACCGCCGATTCGCGCTTCTGGAGAGCGGGCGCCATAGCCGCGACTTTGTTCATGAGCGCCGTCCTCGCCATTCTGACCGTGGACAGTCTCAAAGCCATCGGGCCTGGCGGCTCACACGTACCGACATACGCCGTGATCAACCGTCATATCGGCTACGAGTACGACACAGATAAACATGAGTGCGTGCCGGAAGTGGGAGGCGAAGAGCTGTTGTTCGGCCAGCGCTACGACGAAACACAGGCGGCTCAACTCATGGCCAAGGGCAAGCTCGTGATTCAAAGTCGTGCATGCATGGGCTGCCACACGTTTTTCGGTAACGGCGCCTACTACGCGCCAGACCTCACCAAGGCTTGGCTCGATCCGTTGTGGATGACCTATTCCGCCCAAAAACGCGGCGACGCGATCATCAATTTCCTGATGAATCCCTTTCATGTTGGATACCACGTGATGCCGAACCTGCATATCGACCATGAAGAGGCGCAGGCCGTGGTTGCATACCTGAAGTGGATGTCGGCGGTTGACACAAACGGCTTTCCTGACTGCGCGGGTCGCAATCCTGCGAAGTAGACCAAGCGGAGGCGCCTTCATGTACCGTTCACAGCGGCTTGCGCTAAAGTATCTGACGGCGGCGATGGTTCTGTTCGGCGTGATGGTGCTGTTCGGAGCTATCTCTGCAACCTACTACGTCAACCCTTCCTTTCTACTGAATACCTTTAACTTCAACACTGCCAAAATACTCCACATAGATACCCTCATCCTTTGGCATCTGATGGGATTCTTTGGCGCCGTCTACTGGTTCCTGCCTGTGGACACCGGGCAAGAAGTCGAAGGAATCGCTCTGGGAGAGGTCACGTTTTGGATTTTTTGCGCGGTCATTGCCGTGGTCGCAGTGGTCTTCATTTTCGTACAGTACGGTTCCTCTACCGAGTTTTCTCTGTGGTTCATCAACCAGGGCCGCAAGTACGTTGAGGCGCCACGGTGGGCGGCCATCGGGGTAGTTATCGTAGGGGCCGTATTTGCGTATAACGTGGTGGCTACCGCACTGAAGAGTTCGCGTCGAAGCGGCATATTGACGGTCCTGATTCTGGACCTGATACCGCTGCTGGTGCTTTACCTCGATGCCTTTCCCGCGATGACCAATATGTCTCAGGACCTGTTCTGGTGGTGGTGGCTGGTGCACTTGTGGGTCGAAGCGACCTGGGAAGTTCTGATCGGCTGCATCATGGCCTGGACTCTGATGGAATTGCTCGGCGCGTCACGCCGGGTAGTGGAAAGTTGGCTTTACGTCGAGGTGGCGTTGGTGCTGGGCACCGGTATCCTCGGCTTGGGCCATCACTACTTTTGGATCGGCACGCCGCGTTACTGGTTGGGCGTTGGCGGATTTTTCTCCGCGCTCGAGCCGCTGCCGTTGTTGGGCATGGTCATCCACGCGATCTATGACGCCGGCAGGCAGCGGATGCAGACCGGCAATCGACCGGCGTTTTACTGGATGCTCGCGGAGGCGTTCGGCAACTTTCTTGGTGCGGGTGTGTGGGGTTTTATGATGACCCTGCCGCAGATCAACCTTTACTCACACGGCACCCAGTGGACGGCTTCACATGCTCATTTCGCATTTTGGGGAGCCTATAGTTGCGGAATCTTCGCGGTCATCTATCTGGCGCTGGGAAAACGCCGCCAGAGCGCCGGACTCGACGGCTGGGCTTGGAAATGGTCGTTCGCTCTGCTCAACGTTGGTTTGCTCGGAATGGTCGGAGGGCTGCTCGTGGCCGGCATGGATCAGGCGTTCTTCGAGCGTGCCCTCGGCGGCTCCACCTGGAGCGCCTTCATCGCCTTGCAGCACCGGCCCTGGTACATCGAGGGGATGTGGTCGCGTTTTGGTTTTGGGCTGATCTTTGCCGCCGGTTACATAATCTTGATGTACGACATGCTCACCATCGGTAAAGCTAAACCGGCGGAAACGACGATCGAGCCCAGAGAGGCCGCGGCTTGATGCCTAACGCCCTCATCGTCACCGCGCTGCTGTTAGGCGCGTTTGTACTCCTGGCCGGAGTCTACGGGCTCCTTTATAGCCTCGGCGTGTTGCTCGAACGGCCGCCACTCAAATCCGCCGGCTATTTTTTCTACCTGCTGCACTTTCTGCTCATGTTGACGATCGTATTTGCAACGCCGCTCGGCCCGTGGTGGAAACTCCTGATCGCTGCCAGCGCGATCGCTTACCTGGCGATCCCACCGCTTACCTGGCGTCACTTGAGACGGATTCATCGAAACGAGGAGAGGCTCCATGATTCCAAGCCTGCTCGAAGGGCTGCTCGGACTCTGGCTGGTATGGGTCGCGGTGCTTGACCCGCGGTTGGTGCACTCGCACCCGGGGGTGATTGCGCTATCAGCGATTGTATTGCTGCTGCTGGGGCTTGCGGCTTTTCGTATCGATTATCTTAAGTGGCCCGCGGTCACTGACGTAGTGCTCGGCCTGGTCCTGCTCATCCTGTATTTTGGGACGAGCATCGTCTCTTCAGGCACGCTTACCTTCTGGATGTTATTCTGGAGCGGATGCATAGTCGGGATCGTTTCACTGTGGTCCGTGTTCTATCGGCAGGGGCCTGAAGCAATGACGAGCGGCGATACTCAGTTGAATGAGCCGGCCCAATAATCGAGCAGCCTTGCAATTTCCTATGACGGCCCATCCGAGCTTTTTGGAGTCCCAGTTTCGCGCTGAATCGTGACCGGGCGGCGGCGCGAGAATAAAGGAGCAGGAAAAATTGAAGAGAAAATTGCCCTACCTGTCCATGGTTATGCTCCTCGCCGCCGTGACGATGTCGGTACTTTCCAGCCTGGTCTCGCTAGTATCGGCTGCCGGGAATCCGGTCGTGGTCACCATGACCGACAAACCCGCGCGGTACGTTCCCGAAAAGATCACCGTGAAGGTTGGAACGACCGTGGAGTTCAGGAATACCGGGCAAGTGGTTCACGATGTGACCACGGACGCAAGCATCGTTCAAGACAAGGCCGACGTTTCGCTCCCGCCGGATGCCAAACCCTTCGATTCGGGTTTCATAGCGCCGGGGCAGAGTTGGAGCTACACGTTTACGGTGCCCGGACGTTATCTCTACGCCTGCATTCCTCATGAAAAGGACCGAATGGTCGGGGAGGTTTTGGTGACCAAATAGCGCCAGTCAGATCGCCGCCCATGAGTCGCCGTAAATGACGAAACTCTACGGCCGCCCCCCAGGCGAAATCTTGCGCCCCCAAGGTCGCGCGGATCAGTGTTCCGGTGACGCTCAGCCAGCTCGCGGCGCGACCGAGCCGAAGTACGAAGCTGAATTTTTGGGCCGAGCGTGCTTGTTATCACGCGGCGCGAAAGACCCCTTGAGTACTTATCACGGATGCTGATCGTCGCTTACTCGCGAAGAGCCTTCACTCGCGAGTACTAATAACCTTGGTGACACGTCGTATGCTCTCTCCGGGTGCGCACGAGGCCGGTCAAAACTGTTGGCAGGAAACGGAAACAGCATGAGCATCACGGTTGAAGAGCGCGCTCGCCGCTTACCGCTGCCCGCCGTCTTCAGCTACGCCTTCCGGCCGTTATTTCTAGCCGCCGGAAGCTGGGCCATCGTGGGCATCGCCGTCTGGCTCGCCATGTTCCTGGGATATGTGCGGTTGCCGACCCGCTTCGATCCTCTGACATGGCATATCCACGAAATGCTGTTCGGCTTCGTGATGGCGGCGGTCGGCGGATTCCTCCTAACCGCCATTCCGAACTGGACCAATCGGCTGCCGGTGCGGGGCTACCCGCTAGCGCTGCTCACGGGCCTTTGGATGCTGGGGCGTATCGTCTGTTTGATTTCAGCCGTGCTTCCGGCGTGGCTGGCGATCGGGGGAGACTTGTCTTTCCCGGTTGCTCTGCTCGCCGTAGCGGCCCGTGAAATCATCGCGGCCCGGAGCTGGCGCAATCTGCTAATGACAGCGCCGCTCGCGGTTTTCGTCGTCGCCGATCTGTTGATGCACCTTGAATCTCTCCGTTTCGGCGTACCCGGCGGATTGGGCTGGCGGCTCGGGCTCGCAGCCCCGATCATGCTGATCTCCGTCATCGGCGGGCGCATCATCCCGACCTTTACGCGCAACTGGCTACTCGAACGCCATCGCACGCGCCTGCCGACGCCTCCCGGCGCGGCCGACCTCGCCGCGGTCGGCGTGCTTAACGTCGGGCTCATTCTCTGGGCCGTGCTTCCCGATCTCCGTCTGGCGGGCGTGATTCTGCTTCTCGCCGCCGCGCTCAATGCGTGGCGGCTTGCCCGCTGGGCCGGCGGCGCGACCCTGGCCGAACCGCTCCTGTTCATCCTGCATATCGGCTATGGCTGGGTGGTGATTGGCGTCGCCCTGCTCGGACTTTCGCTGCTCGATGTCGGGGTACCGGTTGCCTCGGCGATTCACGCTCTAACCGCAGGCGCTATGGGCACCATGATTCTCGCCGTGATGCCTCGCGTCACGCTCGGACATACCGGGCGCGAGCTGACAGCGAGCCGATCGACGGCTGTCATCTTTGTTCTGATCAACGCCGCCGCCATCATGCGGATCGCGGCATCTTGGAACATCGGCGGGATGTTGCTCCTGCTCGCATTATCCGCCATTTGCTGGATCGCGGCGTTCGGGCTGTTCGAGATTGTTTACGGCCCGATGCTGTTAACACGGCGGCCTGCAAACACATGACGCTTAACTTTAAGCGTCGCCCTGCGTCAGCCGCAACGACCCGGAGATTGCCCACCGTGGGCTTGTGGCAGGCCTTGGGGGATGCGGGTTCCCCCGATGTCGCTCGCACGGCGCGCACAGCTTTTCTGCTTTTGTGGTCGGATATCACGCAGTGATCGGGTCCTGATCGATTTCGCAATAGTGCCAGCGTCATTGATTTGGGGCTTTCATATTTGATTAGTGATTAAGGTGTTTCGGCGATTTCTGTGGCCAACGTAGTTAAATCCAACTGCGGTCGCCGGGTGATGGAATGACGCGAAAGAAAGCTCAGCTCATTCAACGAACCCAGCACTCGACGGCTCGAAGTAGTGCGGATCCGGACCTGCGACATCTCGTGCACTTCGTGTTCGATGACACCCTGTGCTACGCCGATGCCCTCCATGACTGCTTGAGCGGACTCACATAACCTTTCTGCGAAGGTGGATGGGTCCTTTGCCTCGACGAACACTGGCAATAGCGAACGTTCGCTCACACAGATCACGAGTCGCAGATGCCTTGTGAAGAACATATTCGCGTACCAGTCGCCCAAAACTGTGGTGGGAGCAACTTCGGTGTCAATGGCGCCGGCGCGAAGATATTTGAGAAGCTTGCGAGTGAACCTGATCGTGACCACAAGATTGATTCTGTGGTGGGGTTCTTGGTATCGCTCCTTCGGCCCAAGAATTTAGCACAGAACCCCGCGGTTCCGAGATCGGGAGAGGAATGGGGGCAGGCCTCGTCGAGCGATCACGACGTGACGGTCGCACTGCGCGCTTCCGCACGAAATTCCGCTAAGTGACTTCAGTAATCCTGAACTGATGGTTCCGGCCGCTTCTGTTTATTTTGGCCGGCCGATCGATATATCAAGGTCGGTCACCAAGCCGTTGGCCAGCGAATAGACCCAGCCGTGGACGCAGAGGTCTTGTCGGCGCATCCATGCCTCCTGCACGAAAACGTCGGATGCGACGTTGCGCACCTGTCGGACTACGTTGAGTTCGCACAAACGGTCGAGGCGAGCGCGCCCATCCGGGATTGCGTCAAGCTCGTCGCGGTGTTGATGAAAGAGCTCACGGATGGGATGCAGCCAATGGTCCACGAGACCGTGTCGTTTGCCGTCCACCGCCGCGCTCACTCCGCCACAGCCGTAGTGTCCCACGGCTATTCAACGTGAACCGAATGGATATTGATTTGGAAGGAATATGTATGCAGCTCCTGGCGCTTCATCAACCGGTGGCCGGAGACCTTCGGCTCATAACTGCGGTGATGAAGATTACCACCGAACTCGAGCGAATCGGCGACCGCATGGTCAACATTTGCGAGGCCGTGCACGATCGCGACGAGCGCGATCCGCTATCCTCGCATGCTGAAGTCTCGCAGATGGGCGCGCTCGCGCTCGCGATGGTGAGCGGCAGCCTGACCGCCTTTTCCCGAGCGGACAGTTCGGTCGCCAAACGAGTGTTTGAGAAGGACAACGAGTTTGACGCGCTCTATTGCGCGGTGTTTGCGCAGCTCACCTCGGTGGCAAAAGATCCCGATCGAGTTGCGCACGATACCAAACTGGCCTTCCTGTCAAAGGACTTGAATGAAATCTCAGAGCACGCGACCAATATCGCCGAACTGGTGATGTTTATGGTTGATGGCAAGGAGATTAGTCATATGGACATGCACGAGCGGCGGGCGACTCGGTAAGAGGTTTAGTGCTAAGGATGACCTCAGTCGAAGCAGAGCCCATCATCGTTTCCGGGTAAGCGCGCCGAAGCATTCGATTGACCTGTCCTTCCTCCTAAGAAACAGGATCCAGTAGTATCTCGCCGGAAGAGCGATCGACGAGTTCGAAGCCGAGCAGTTTGGCGCGTTTGTGCAGGGACTTGAGCTCGCGGGCGCGATTGAGTTTTAGGTAAGCGGTGGCGCCGGGATCGCGGTAGGCGAGTTTGCCGGAGAGCGCGCGGTAAACCAGCAGCGCGAGCTTGCGGGCAGTTGTGCTTGGTCAAAACCTTGTATCTGGCCGCGCGCAAGGTACGAGCCCGCATGTACAAGGACGGGTAGGATGCGCAGTGAGAAGCAGGGTGATGGATGAGGATGTGTATGTTGGGATCGATGTGAGCAAGACCGAGCTGGTGGTTGTAGTCCGCAAAAATTCGGGTGTGGCCAGAACCATTCCTTGTGAATGCCACGCGCTCTACTCGTCGAGGCGGCGGTGGGAAGTCGCTTCAATGTCAACCCAATCCTCCTCGGTGTAACTCGGTGTAAGTCATTCCGCGACGGCCCGGAGCCTTGCGTGCCGGTCCGGATTCGTAGAGAGCACAGGAACGAGGACCGTAACAGAGGTCTCGGTTCGGTAGCGGCGCTTACTCGGATCCCACTGATCAATAATCATCTCGACCGGCATCTGGCATCCTTAAATGCAGCGCGCGCACTTTTTCTGGTAGGTTCGTGCTGCAAGTCGCCGATGACCGCGTTCCCGGTAAGCCATTTGAGCACCGGATTTGGAAACCCGCGTCGCTATTTTGCAAAAGAAGCCCGGCCCGGTTCCCGAGCCTTTCAAGAGCCAGCAAACTATTGCTGCAATTTGAAATGTTCTGGTGAATTGCTCCGGAAATCTTCGTAGGTTGCAGTGCAATTCGGCGCAAGAGGTCGGCATGGGAAATGCCTTACTCTTGAGAGGAACGTGTAAAGCAGTGGATTTCAAATCCTATGTCGCCGCTACTCGAGTAGGCTCAGACAAAAGGGTTCCTTTCCGCGGTTTGACGCTGGTCAACTCCCGCAAGCCGAAGACCGACAACAAGCAAGCTTGGCCGACAGGTCCGGTATTTTCGGCTGCCGAGATGCGACACAATTTTGCGATCTGGGCTTTGGAAAAGTCCGGAACCTCCAGGGGCCAGTTGCATCTATACTATTGCGTTCGGTGCAAGTGGGCTTTTCGGGTCGACGACCATAGCGGCTCAGTAACGCCCCTTGAGCCGAACGGCAACCCGATCCAGGAGCTCGAAGCCGCTGAGAGGCTGGCGACGTTCGGCGTCGGGCCGTGCCCCGCTTTCACCCGCCTAACCGGGAGTGCCCGGCACACACAGGTAGTTACACGCCGGGAGGCCCCTTCGAGGGAAATCTCGGAAATGACTACTCAGAAAAGATAGGGTGGCTTTCCACGGTGGGTATGGCAGTAACGGTCACGGTCATGTTCTTGACGTCGTAAGGGAGGTTCTGGGCATGGACTTTAAGGACATTCTGGTTCACGTCGACTCGACACCCGCATCCGCTGTCCGCCTTCGCCTCGGCCTTACGCTCGCGCGTCGTTTCGGCGCGCGCCTCTCCGGCTTGCACGTCGTGCCCGAGCCCGATGTGCCGCCCTACTTCAAGCCGAGCGCTGTCGAGCGCATCGCCGAGATTTACCGGGAGAATGCCCGCGAAGCCGCCATACTCGCGGAAGCGAATTTCCGCGACGCGACAAAGAGTATCGACATTCTGACGGCCTGGCACTCGGTCGATGGTGACATGGCGCGGCTGTTGGCTGAGCGGGCGCGGTTTGCCGACTTGCTTCTCCTTGGCCAATCCGATACCGAGAATCCGCCGACGCTCGCGGCCTTTTCGCTTCCCGAGAAGGTAGTCGTCCATGCGGGAACGCCGCTCCTAGTGGTGCCCACACGCGGCGCGTTCGACGATATCGGCCGGCATGTCCTCGTGACGTGGGACGGCAGCCGCGAAGCGGCACGTGCCGTCCATGATGCCATGCCGCTCCTGCAGACAGCCGAGCGGGTCTCGCTTCTCGCGGTCGATCCCCATCGACAAGGTCATGTCCATCCGATTGCAAACGCCGCCGAGGCAGCAGCGCATCTCGCGCGTCACGGCGTCCCAACTGAGCCGACGGAGATTCTGTCGGGCGAAAAGAACGTCACGGACGTGCTCCTGGCACATGTCACGAACCTCGGCGCAGATCTTTTGGTCATGGGTGCTTACGGCCATCCGCGGCTGTTGGAATTCGTGCTTGGTGGCACGACGCAGGCCGTCCTGGAGAGGGCGGCGGTTCCTATACTGGTGTCGCATTAAGTCAAAATGCAGACTGTGACGTGAGGCGCCGGGGCAGCCCTCGGTGCGCGGCCCTTCATCTCCCTGTGCCCGCCGAAAACTCCGAAAGCGGCTAAAAGTCTAGAGTTTTGGGACTCACCGCCAGAGTGTTCTGGGCATGCTTGAACATGTGGTTTCATCGTCGCCGTTCTCGCCCGCCGATTCCGTAGCCGGGCGGTGCTGGAATTAGAAAACCTCGCTCTTCGTCATCAGCTGCACGTTCTTCGCCGCCAACGGCCGGGTCGGCTCCACCTGATCACGATCGACCGCCTGCTCTGGGTTTGGCTCTACCGATTGTGGCCGCGGTGCCTGGACAGGATGGTGCTGGTTAAGCCAGCGACGGTGATCCAATGGCACCGGCAAGGATTTCGGCTCTATTGGCGTTGGCGTTCAAGGTCCGGACGACCGTCAGTGGATCGCGAAGTCCGCAAGCTAATCCGTGAGGTGAGCAGCGCCAATCCGCTCTGGGGTGCGCCCCGGATCCACGGCGAGCTGCTCAAAGTCGGCATCGAAATCAGCCAAGCCACGGTTGCCAAGTACATAATGCGAAGACGAGGGACACCTTCCCCGACCTGGCGCAGCTTTCTGCGCAATCAGGCGGCGGGTATCGCCGCGATAGACATGTTCGTCGTGGCGTCCGCCTCGTT
>JBEKJC010000085.1:0-7369 GCA_050011435.1 Binataceae bacterium (SeqCode) | reverse complement strand
CATCCGCAACCCGGCCACGGGGGAAATGATGAAGGGTGCCGCCAAACCTGCCAGCGTACGAGTAAAAATCCGCGCCTTGTCGAAGTTGAAAGGTGCCGCAATATCCTGACCTCAGGCATTAGTGCTACGCCGGTGGTGTAAACTGCTCGATGAATGGGCAGCCCGCTCGCAGGGTTTACTCACAAGATTAGGTGCATAACCTCAACGCGCTCTTCAATCCGACGTTGCCGTCCGGCCACATGCGGGCGCAACACAGAGAGGCGACCTTGAACTGATCGATCTTGGATACGGAGCGTGTCCGTACATTCGATTCCGAGGATTTGCAAGCGCGCCAAAATGCGCGCCAACGGAATACGTACCGGCCGTTTGAATCGCAACGCAACCGTATTTGTGCGGGTTTCCGTTGGTCGAACCTCGCAGTGACTGGAACGGCGCGATCTTCAGTGCGCGTAGATCTCCTGGTGGCTGGCCAAAAGCAACCCGGAGGCGAACATTTCATTTACCAGCACACGGGCAAACGTCTGCTCGATTACCAGAGACGGACCGAACCATAGCCGGTCTTCCGCGACGTTCGCATCGACCCAGTGGCGTGCCCGTTCGGTGAGCGGAGTGAACAGAACGATGGTCCCATCGTTAGCGATCTCAAAATCAAGCTTCATGATTCCACTCCTTCAGCAAGGAGGGCGCGGTAGCTTAAATCACTCCAAGCCTATACTTGGAACTCAAGCAATTTCAGTACCGATCGACGGACGAAACCGCCGTCAATTCAGGTAAATTTCGGGCAAGTCTTTTCCCGTGGCCGGAAGGGGAACCGTCGGATACAGAGCATACGCGAACTTAGAATCGAACTCACTGCCTGTCGCTTCAAGGTGGGTAACGCATTTGCGATTGCTGTCTCAAAAAACGGCTTCCATGTAAGTGCGCAGAAACTCAGCATATTCATGCAGTGTTTTGCCTGGAATGAATCCCAAATAGGTGCTGAGAGCTCCCTGTCGCGCTCTTCTTCAGCCTGGCGCATACGTCGAGTCTATTCGGAGACTTCGTTCGCAGGCGCAACCTTTTCCAGCCTGGCTTAACTTTCACGCGTAATCATCAAGTGGCGCCGCAATTCGCTCGTCCAGGGGTCGATTGTCTGCTATCCGTACCGTTGAGGCGCGCACCCCAGAAGAATAACTGCAAGGCTGCTTCCTTCGGACACAAGATCGAGCTTTTGGATACATCATCAGGCTATAGTCCGCAAAAACTCCATGACCATCATGCAGCGCGGGCCAGGAGGCTGTACTCGTGGTGAAGCCCGTTCAATACAGGACGCGCCACGACGCGGCTTGATCGATCGAAACGATGTCCGATGGCGTTGTCTACGCACGAGGGAATTTGGTGGCGGATCGGGAAGGCCTGGCCCCAAGGAGGAGTGTGGCCGGCCGCAGTTGTAATGCGCTAACCAGGACCGCAGGGTTTCTTGAAGATGCGCCTCGGTCAACGGGATAATCCAATCCAGACACTCGCGCCGCAGTGTTCCGATTAACCTTTCGCACAGCGAATTGGCCTGCGGGCTGCGCACGGCGTCTTTATGACTTTAAGGCCGAGACCGGCGACAGACGCATCGAATCCATCGGAGAAGATGGCGTCGTGGTCATGGAGGATAAACCGGTAACCATGATCGGAAGGTATAGCTTCGCGCAGCTGTTGGAGGGTCCAGGCTGCGCTGGGATGAGCCGTCGCGTTGACGTGAATCATTCGGCGAGTGGCATGTTCCATCACGACGAACACATAAAGAATTCGAAAAGTGGCGGTCGCTGCGACGCAGAAGTCACAGGCGACAATGGCGTCGGCGTGGTTCTTGAGAAAGGTTGACCAGCGCTGATCGCGGCGAGGGTTGCCGCCTGTTGCCGGCGACTTTGGCAGATACTTCCGAACCGTGCGCGGCGACACACGCAGGCCGAGTTTCAGCAACAACTCGTTTGCGATCCGTTCCTCGCCCCACGAGGGGTTATCGCATGCCATCTGGCGAATCAGATGTTGGAGGTCCAGCGGAATCCGCGGCCGGCCGGATTGGCAGTTCCAACGCCAGAAAAGCCGGAAACCCTTGCGGTGCCAACCGATGAAAGTTTTGGGCCTTACGATGGCCAGTGCGTCTCGCCAATCAAACCACCGACTGAGCCACACCAGCGTCAAGCGCGTTGGACTGTCGATCCGTCGAGGCCTGATTCTGCGTTCCTGGTAAAAACTGAGCTGTTTGCGCAGGAAGAGATTCTTGGCGGCCAACGAAGTTTTGGAGCGTAAACTAAGGATCAGAAAGCGGAGCAGATCACCAAACAGCTTCAGCCAGCACGAGCAGCAGTCCATGATGCACCGATGTCCTTCGTTTTCGATCTTCTCCCTTCACTTTGGCTGCTATTTTCCCCGTTTCAAGGCAGGCTGCTAATTTTTGCGGAGCACAGCGGGCATTCCCGCTGATCGCGCAGGAGCCGGAGCGCGTGCCGGACGGTTTCGTGAGCGGCCCCGAGATACCGCTGGGCGAAACCGTCAAGCGCCGATTTTTCGGCGAAGAGTGAGCCGTTTCCGGGTCGCGAACGTCCGAGTCGTCGTCTCAGGAGAGAAAATTCAGTCCAACCTCCTCCGATTTTCAAACACGATAAAATACATTTTCGGGCTCAAACGAATCGCTGTGCTTAGTCAAAACCTAAACGCGGACGTACTGATGATGTAGTCCTCCGAGGATTGGTATCGCTGCGATGGGGCCGAGCTTTTTGTGGACGCCGAAAATCCGGTGCATTCTTGTCCAGCGAGAGATGCGTGCGGACCTGAGCCTTGATCTCCTCAACTTCGCCCAGCATAAGCAACGCTCGACCTGCGTTGAAATCTACGTAACCCTTCCAATGGGGCAGCTCAGCGGCAAGACGCCCTAGATCGTCCGCGTGATCACGCAACGTATGGGGATCGCGCTTCTCAGATCAACTTAACCGCAGCGCCGCGCTCACTAATCGGAAGGGTTCTGCGATGGCGATAGACGGCGGCCGGATGGTCGTTCGGCAATAGCGTGCGTCCCGATCCGTAGAGCTTTTCGCGCAGAGTGCCCGGCGCATAGTCACGCTTATAGACTCCCCGCCGCTGCAGCTCAGGCACCACCAGATCGACGAAGTCCGAGAAACTTTCCGGAGTCACGGCGTAAGCGAGGTTGAACCCATCGACGTCGGTGTCGCGGATCCACGCTTCGAGCTGGTCGGCGACCGATTCCGGCGAGCCGACCACGATCGCACCCATGCCGCCGATACCGACGAACTCGGCGATTTCCTCGACGGTCCATTTGCGCTTCGGATCGGCGACCGTGAAGGCTTCGACTGCGGAATTGATAGCGTCGTTCTTGATGTACTGAATGACGTCATCGAGCTCGAACTTGGAAAAATCGATGCCGGTCCATCCGGCCAGCAGCGTCAATGCGCCGCGGTGACTGATGTAGGACTTATATTCGTCGTATTTCGCCTGCGCCTCTGCTTCGGTACGGCCCGCAATCACAGTCATCAGCGTGAAGATCTTGATATCACCGGGATTTCGCCCATGCCGGCGGGCACGAGCGCGGATATCCGCCACTCGCGGTGCGACGACCTGCTTGGACGGGCCGAGCAGAAATACACATTCCGCATGCTTCGCCGCAAACTCACATCCCGCGTTGGACGCGCCGGCCTGGTACAGCACCGGCGTGCGCTGCGGCGACGGCTCCGACAGATGAATCGCGTCCACCCGATAGTATTCGCCTTCATGTACTACTTTGTGGACCTTGTCGGCCCGGGTGAAGATGCCGCTCTTTTTATCGCGAATAATTGCGCCGTCCTCCCAACTGCCTTCCCACAGCTTGTACATGACTTCCATGTACTCGTCGGCGATTCGATATCGGAGGTCATGGCTGTTCTGACCGTCGAGGCCGACGCCTTTGGCGGCGCTGTTCAAATAGCCAGTGACTATGTTCCATCCGATGCGCCCGTTGGTCAGATGGTCGAGCGTGGACATCCGGCGCGCGAACGGATACGGCGGCTCGAACGAAAGTGTGCAGGTCACGCCAAAGCCCAGATGCTTTGTCGCGCGCGCCATCGGAGGGATCAGCAAGACCGGATCGTTGAGGGGAATCTGCGTGGCTTCTTCGAGCGCGGCGTCAACGTTACCGCCATACACATCATAGACGCCGAGCACGTCTGCGATGAACAAGGCGTCGAATTTACCTCGTTCGAGAATTTCCGCGACCTCGATCCAGTAGTCGAGGCTGTTGTACTTGTCCGAACGATCGCGCGGATGCCGCCAGAGTCCCGCCGACTGATGCACGACGCAGTTCATATCGAACGCATTGAGCCTGATTTCCCTGGTCATTGCTGTCCCTCCGTACTGCCAACTCACTAGTCAATCCAAATACCCACTCGAGGTCGTCAGCGCATGATCTCCATCAAGCCCGAGGGCGAGCCATACTTGACACCGTTCTGATACTCTTTCGGCGTGAGGCGGTTCAGATAATGGCCGCGGCGCTGCGGATTTCCCCAAGGACTCCAAATGGTCGCATGCGTGTTCTGCAAGTCCCAGTTAACCGCGGCGACCCCCACCCAGACGTGGCCGAGCGTCGGAACGTCGCCGGTGGCATTCTCGTAAGCCGCCACCTTCCACAGCTTGTGGTTGCCATCGAAGAGATCGACCCAGTACGGAAGCCAGAATTCCTTGTCGACCCAGAGCACCCGATTGCCATAGCAGTAGCCGCGCGCCTCGCTCGGAATGCGATGGGCATCGATTACGGTGGCGTCGCGAACTTCCCATTTACCCCAACTCGGCTTCGGAAAGCCCAGCGGCATATCATAGCTGCCGGGAAAATCGCCGCTCAAATTGTTCAGTTGGACCAACTCGACTTGCTTGCGATCGCCTAGATAGTCGGCGTCAAAAATTGCCGTGCCGCCGTTGAAGCCGTTAATCTTCGCGTCGTCATTGGTCCACTCGCTGCCAAACAGCGGAGCGCATCGGGCGGACGCAGACAGCCGCAGCGAACGGCGCAGCGCGGGCACGAAGACGAAATTGTCCGGAACCTGATGCGCCTCTTGGTCCTTGTAGTACAGCGCGAGCGTGGAGGTGTAGCGCGCCTGTTCGGGAGTTTCTTCCATGAACCACTCGGTGTACCAGGTGCCGGGTGCGTAATCCTCGTCAACCGGAAAGCCGGCGTCCGTGTCCCACCCGCTCTGCCGATAAATAAAGTCGAAAGTGTCTTCCGAGATATTGCCGAAGCGGTCCACGAACCAAATCGCCGAGGTGTTGTCGGGGCCGGCACCAAAAATCGCTGGCGCATGAGCCAAGAACACGTTGGCGAGAATCTTGAAGCCCTTGTGCGGCTCCTCCGGGTTCGGGAATACCACGCCGCCATGGTAATTGTTGATCTTGAAATGGCCGTTAGGCAGCACCTCGACGCCGTCCTGCGGGCCGTATTTCTCGGTCGCTTCGATCCACGTTTTCGGCAGATTGCCATACCGCGCTGGGCCGATGTCGATTTCAACGTCCTGCGGCATCTTCCACTGGTACTGGCCTGCGAACAGCTTGGTCATCCCAAACGGCAGAAACTGCTTGTACTGCTGCCAATTGGCAATCGTGATTTTGGTGCCGACGGGCGGCTCCTGACTCTGATTCGCGGTTGCCTTGAGAAACTCGTCGAGTTCGCTCCGATCCGTCGATTGCGCCAGCGCGATTGACGGCAGCAGCAGTACGGACAACGCGAAGCTCAAAATTATGC
Organism: Binataceae bacterium (SeqCode); assembly: GCA_050011435.1. Lineage (GTDB taxonomy): Bacteria > Desulfobacterota > Binatia > Binatales > Binataceae > JADMIL01. The sequence continues at coordinate 1,614 of JBEKJC010000085.1, read as the reverse complement.
GAACGACCCTGGATCTCATCTGTGCTCCTCCATATCCTAATTAAATCGATTGATTTACTCGATTTCTGAGATTGTATATTTGCATCCTCGATTCGTGTCAACTGCCTAAACGAAAAATCGACGAGGTCTGGCAAAGCGACTGGCCTCGATACGATTCCCCGCCCGAGGCCAGAAAGCCATTTGGATCAAGGCAAATCTTCAATCTCTTGACAGCCGATTACGACGAGGCTAAAATTAATCGAGTAAATCGATTGAGCTTAATGATTAAGATGCCGCCTCAGCTCAAACGCTTTCAGGGCAGTGGCCGAAATTCAGCGCTAAACCCTCCTCTCGACGCGGAGGGCGCAGGAGAGGCACACCTGTTGGAGGCGATTGACAATATCGGCGACTTCCTTCGCTTCGTCGATGGAACCAATCGGTCTGAGGTCTCATCGAGAGAATTTGCCCGCGTCGAGTTCATGAATCGCCGGTCTGCCGGCCCGCGCGCAGCATGTGTTCCTGCAAGGGGCGCGCGACGGTTCTTGGGCAGACCCCTCACACTCATTTTCCGACTAGCTGCCAAAACCGAGGGCGACTGAGGGCCGCGTGGTGGCGACACCGCCCAAAGAAAGGAGGACCAGCATGGAGATATTCTGGTATTTGCCGACGCATGGCGACGGAAGATATCTCGCAACCAGTATCAGCAGCCGGCGAGGCACCTTTCCTTACATCAGACAGATAGCGGAGGCGGTCGACGAGCTCGGATATGAGGGCGTATTGATTCCGACCGGGTCCTTTTGCGAGTCCGCCTGGGTCGTTGCGTCTTCACTCATCTCAGCGACCCGGAAGCTCAAATTTCTGGTCGCGATACGACCCGGCGTGATGTCGCCAGCGATGGCCGCGCGAATGGCGCTGACGCTCGATCGCTACTCGCAAGGCCGAGCACTCATCAACGCGGTCACTGGCGGCGATCCGGTGGAGCTCGCGGGCGACGGGATTTTCGCCGATCACGACGCGCGCTACGCTCTGACCGACGAATTCCTCGATATATGGCGGCAGTTATTCGCGGGCCGAACGGTCGATTTCGAAGGCCGACATTTACGAATCGTGGGCGGCCGACTGCAGCTGGAGCGCGGCTATCGACCGCGGCTACCGATCTATTTTGGCGGTTCATCGCCCGCCGCGATCGGGGTCGCCGCAAAACATGCCGACGTATACCTGACTTGGGGTGAACCTCCCGACCAGGTCGGCGAGAAGATTCGACAGGTCAAGCGCGCCGCAGCCGCCGCTGGTCGCACGGTTCGATTTGGAATCCGCTTGCACGTAGTGGTGCGGGAAACAACGCAGGAGGCGTGGCGGGCGGCGGACGATCTACTGAAATACACTACCTCTGATACCTTTGCGGTCGCGCAACAGATCTTCAATCGTTACGATTCGGTCGGTCAGAAACGCATGATGGAACTGCATAACGGCGATCGTTCCGAACTCGAGATAAGCCCCAACCTGTGGGCTGGGATTGGACTCGTGCGCGGCGGCGCGGGGACGGCGTTGGTCGGTGATCCCGCGGCCGTCGCGCTGCGCCTGAGGGAATATGAGGAACTGGGTATCGATACATTTATTCTTTCCGGCTATCCG
>JBEKJC010000084.1:0-8038 GCA_050011435.1 Binataceae bacterium (SeqCode) | reverse complement strand
CACAGTATCCGCGAAACCCGCTCAAATAATCGCATTCCTCCAACAGCTCCTGTCATCGAAACTTCCTGTTAACGAATTGAAATCCATCGGGGTCTAAATGGGAGTCGAGTACGATGCCAACTGGGGTTGGTTTCGGTCAGCGCCCTGCAGGAACCGACAGTTGCGCCCAACGACTTCATCGTGAGCGTAGCCCGTCATGTCCTCAAAGGCCTTGTTGGAATAGACGAGCGGCGAGTCTTCGAGATCGGGATCGGACAGCGTGACGCCATTAACGCATGAATCAAGAATCTGGGTCAGCACATGGGGGATGACGCCGCTATCTTTTTGAACCACGAACATTATTGTTCTCCTTTGAAAAAGGGGGGGCAAGGCGTTTCGCGACGGCCTCAGACGGACGAATTTGGGGCGCTGACCGCAAGAAGCTGCTTGATATTTTCGACTGTCTGAACCGCCCCTTCTTGCAAAGCAATCCTGATCAGCTTCTGGAATGGCCGCATGACCAAGTCCAACTCTTTTAGCTCGAAGGTGAATGCCACGCGGGTCGACGCGTCGGTTTCCTTGGCGAACTCATAGGCGCTTCTGAACGGTTCGGACTTGCCCTTTATCTCGATGCGTTGCGGTGAAGAAATATCGGTCACTTCAAAAGTCGATTCGCTGTCGATGCCGCGATCACGCGTCACCTGTCGACCAACGGTTCCCGGATGGAGCGGTGGCTCGGATAACATCTCTAATTCCACCACCTGAGGGCACCATTTTGGATAGTTGTTAAAAAAATTGCTGGCCACGAAGTCGTATGTCATGGTGATTGGCGAGTTCACGACATCTTCGGCTCGCCCTATGACAGGCTTCCACTCTCCGAGACCGAGCATCGGACTTCTCCTTGATTTCCAATCATAGGTTTTTCTAACCCCTGCCATATATGTTCTCCAACGACTTGAAACCGTCAATTCCCGCCATTTCCCGTCAATGAGGGGAAAATCTAATTAGCTTATTTGGAGACACAGGGGCTGGACAAGCGCGAAGGTCGAACCCAAATCTCGATGCTCATCGCGTGACGGCATCGGGAACGGAATTTTGGCGAGATTCTCAGGAGAGCGGCTATGAGCGCGACTGCAGGTATCGAGAATTATCTTTTCGGCGGGGTGGTGCTGCTGTTCGTGGGGCTTTTGCTGATAGAAAAATACTTCCCCTACCTCAAGACACCCTCATCGGAGTTGAAGCAATCGTTTTCGACAAACACCTCAGCGTTTTTAATCAACAATGTCATTATGAGCGCGCTCTCCTTATCGAGTCTCCTTGTCGTAGCGGCCAACTACTCCCACTATGGGCTCCTCGGCTCGATGCAAGATGGCCCGCTCAAATGGCTCTTGAGCTTTGTCCTGTTTGATTTCGCGGTTTACGTTTGGCATTTCCTCGGACACAAAAACGAGTTCCTCTGGCGCTTCCACAAAATTCATCATAGCGATAAAAGCTTTCACGTCACGACGGGCTTAAGATTCCATGTTTTCGACCAATTTCTCGAGGTCCTTATAAAATGCTTTTGCACCGTCATGTTTGGCGTTCCGGCGAAGGTTGTGGTCGTATGCGAGGTCGCGCGTATGTTCTTCGTGCTCTTCCATCACGCGAACACCACATTCCCGGGTGAGAAATGGCTCTCACACCTCATCATCACGCCGTCCTTGCACCGCGCCCATCACTCTACGCTTCGCAGCGAACACGATAGCAATTACGGCATCGTGCTCGCGATATGGGACTTGCTGTTCCACACGCGCAAGGAGCTTGTGCCGAAGCGCATTGGCTTGGAAGTGATCGAGGCCGAAAACTTTGTTCAGCTCTTCAGCCTGGCATTCGTGACCGAGAGGCGCTTCGCGCGGTTTCTGCATCTTGTGCCGAGACGCAAGGCCAAGCTCTAAGTTTCGGTGCAACCACCAGCCGCTTCCGGACTTCGGTCAACGCCCGGTCCTGGCGCACCGCTGCTGCCTGAGGACGCGTAAGTAGCGGCGGCAAGTGGAAGTTCAGCGGACTCGCTGGAACGAACCGCTCGTGACGCAGGTTGACCCATAGCCGACGCTGAAAGGATTTGCTTGTGACCCATAGAGGACATGCACGTTTGCCTTTAAATGACCAGTTCAAGCTTTGAATGCATTCCGATTTGGATTTAAGGTCACCGTTGAGAATTCCCTCCCTCCGGTGGCGAAGTAAAGCACGGGGAAATGGCAGGCCGTGGCATCTCTGCAGCTTCAGCTTTTTATTGAGCATGCGCCGGCAGCCATTGCGATGTTTGACCGCGAAATGCGTTATCTCGCGGCGAGCCGCCGGTGGCTAAGCGATCACCGGTTGCGGGGGCCGGTGCTAGGCCGCTCGCATTACGATGTTCTTCCCGAAATTCCAGAGCGATGGAAGGAGGTTCATCGCCGCGCCCTCGCAGGCGAGGTCGTTTCCGCGGAAGCAGATCGCTTCGAGCGCGCGGACGGCACTTTGCAGTGGCTAGATTGGGAGGTGAGGCCCTGGCAGAACGCTGACAGCGAGGTCGGAGGCGTGGTCATCTCCATGGAGGAGATCACCGAGCGTAAGCAGATGGAAGCGGCGCTGCGGAAAAGTGAAGCCGAGGTCAGGCGGCAACGCGACGAATTGGACTGGGTCTACCAAAACACGCCGATCGGCCTGTGTCTGCTCGACCGTGATCTGCGATACCTCCGCATCAATAGACGACTCGCGGAGATGCATGGTCAGCCTGTCGAAGCGCATCTGGGCCGGACGGTCGCGGAGCTGGTGCCGGTGCTTGTCGAGAAGGTGGAGCAAGTGACGCAGGAAATCCTTGCGACAGGGGAGGCAGTGACCGACATCGAATTCGTGGACGAAACCGCCTCGCAACCCGGTGCCACGCGATATTGGAACTCGAGTTGGCATCCGGTGTTCGGGGACGACGGCGCGATCACCGGGTTTGGCGCGGTTGTCGAAGAAATCAGCGCACGCAGGGCGGCGGAAGCAGCTTTGCGCGCGAGCGAGGAGCGCTTCCGGGGTCTGACGCAAGCCGTGCCGAGCATGACCTTCGAGAGCGACGCCGAGGGTGGGAATACGTTCTCCAGCGAAAGATGGAGCGCGTACTCTGGCATGACGGCAGAGGAATCAGCCGGCGCGGGGTGGATTAAAGCAGTCCATCCCGAGGACTTGCAAGATTCGGCGCGGCTTTGGGCGGAGGCGCTGCAAGCAGGCGAACCCTGCGAAATGCGGCACCGCCTACGTTCGGCTGATGGGTCCTACAGGTGGTTCCTTGTGCGGATGCAGCCGCAGCGTGGGCGAGAAGGTCAGATTCTTCGATGGGCCGGCAGTTGTACGGATATCGAGGACATAACCCAGGCGGAAGCGAGGCTGCGGCAGGCTGATAAGCGCAAGGATGAGTTTTTGGCCATGTTGGCGCATGAATTGAGAAATCCGCTCGCCCCCATCCGCAACGCCGTTTCTGCGCTGCAGAGGTTGAACGACAACGATCCTGCCGCCAAAGACCGAGCGCGCTTGCTGATCGCGATAGTGGACCGGCAGGCTGACCATCTCATCCGCCTCGTCGACGATCTTCTCGAGGTTGCGCGCATCACGTCAGGCAAAATCGAGCTTAAGAGGCAACATGTCGATCTACGCGACGCCATGCGTCAGGCCATTGAAACCAGTCAGCCGGTGATCAACGCAGGGCAACACATGGTGACCATCTCGCTCGCAGATCAGCCGCTCACCGTCGACGGCGATCCAGTGCGTCTCACTCAGGTGTTCGCCAATATCCTCAACAACGCGGCCAAGTACACGCCGCCGGGAGGACGCATCGAAATCTCGACGAAGCGGGACGGCGACGAAGCCGTCGTCAGCATACGCGACAATGGGATTGGCATTAGGGCCGAAATGCTGCCTCGTGTATTCGGCCTATTTTTTCAGACAAGCCGCGCTAAGAGCCGTGAGCAGGGCGGCATGGGTATTGGTTTGGCGCTCGCAAGCAGTCTTGTTGAAATGCATGGTGGCCAAGTCGAGGCTCGGAGCGACGGTCCCGGGCGGGGAAGCGAGTTCGTCGTGCGCCTGCCCTTGGCCGCCGCCCCTTCGCAAGACGAGAGGATTGGGGGCGAGGCGACCGTCGCTTCCCCCACCCCCGCCTGGCATCGGCTGTTGGTCGTCGACGACGATCGGGACGTCGGCGACAGTCTCGTCATGCTCTTACAATTAATGGGCGCGGACGTTCGCGTCGCTTATGACGGCGAGGCGGCGCTCGCGACCGTCGCTGAGTTCAAGCCCGATTTGGCGCTCATGGACATCGGGATGTCGGGCATGGACGGGTATGAGACGGCGCGCCGCATTCGCTTGCTGCCGGAAGGGAAAGACCTTGTTCTTGTCGCCTTGACCGGCTGGGGGCGAGATGAAGATCGTCGACGCTCCGCGGAAGCCGGCTTTGATCATCATCTCGTCAAGCCGATGGAAGTCGACGCTATAGAGAACCTGCTCGCCTCGCTGCCAACCGGTGCGTGAAGCGGCCGGGACGTTCTATCGGTTCGCCGTTCACGAATGGCGACCTCCTAACCGCTGCGGCGAGTGTCCGCAACTGGCGCGAACCCGAAACATGGGAGCATATTACTTCGCGTGCGCTTTCCGAGGACAAGCGGACGCAACTGTACCATGCTGAAGGGTGCGGATTCTCGCCGCCGTTACGATGTCACCAGCCGAGGCTCGGTGTGAAATTGTTAGCGTGCACTCAAAGGCGAAAATTGGTTTCTCAGCGTGAGATAGAGCGGACAGACAACAGTTCAGGTGCGCCAGGGATGCTCGGGCAGATCGCAAACGCCGATGGCGGCGCCTCCCGCCTGCGCGACCGCATGATCGTTCTCGACCGAGCTGCCCGACACGCCGATGGCGCCGATCATGACGCCGTCGCGATCGACGACGGGGAGGCCGCCCGGGAAGGTGATGAGCCCGTCGTTCGAATGTTCGATGCCGAAGAGCGGGCCGCCCGGTTGCGAGAGCTTGCCGATCTGACCCGTCGGCATGCCGAAAAAGACCGCCGTTTTGGCCTTCTTCATCGCGATGTCTATGCTGCCGACCCAGGCGTCGTCCATGCGGTAAAAGGCCTTGAGATTGGCGCCAGAGTCGACGATAGCGATGCACATCTCCGTGTTGAGTTCGAGCGCGCACTTCCTTGCCGCCTCGATCGCCTTTTCAGCCTGTTCGATAGTCACATGCATCGTCACTTCTCCTCTTCGCGCGCGTGGCGCCGAGACGCCCGGGACGTGATTTTGGCCTTAACCGACATCCCTCTTAGACCGCCGCTGCTTCGGGCTCATATTGCGAGACTAGGGCTTTCAGGACAAGCCTGAAGCGCCTTTGCCCCTTGTCGATGAGCGTCGGGCCAATTTGCTCTTTATGTCGTCTCCAATTCCTTCGGCGCTCGGGCGAGCAGTTCCGTCTGAACCAGGGAAGTCACCCACGGGCTCTTGCGCACTTGTGTCCACGTTGGTTTTTTCAACGTGGACAGAATAGCTCACCATGAATTTCTCTTTTTCGGTTCCAGTCAATTCAATTTTGAAAGCCTGGCTATACGCGGAATTCCTTGGCATTTTTCTTCATTGGGTCGATTCCTTCAGTTCTCAGATAAACCCGCCATACACGACAATGGAGATTCGCTTATTGAGCGCTTCCCCACTGAATGCGACGCGATCCCGCCGCGATTTTGCGAAAATATTCGACGCCAACATGCCGCACCCCAAGCAGTCGACCGCATAAATAACTGTGACCCCGGCGAAAGTGCGCCGGGGTAGAAATCAAGCTTGTCCCCGCCACTAGAGAACTTTTCGGGGCAGACCAAGCTGACATCTACCCATGGACATCACCCCAAGGATCGAAGAATCCATTCTTGCCCAGCAAAAAGCTCCACCGAAGCGAGGCTTTCTAATGATCTTGGCTGGATCAAAGCTTGCCGAGCAAAACCAAGATCAACAGAACAATAAGCACAAGACCAAGGCCGCCGCCCCCATAGTAGCCAGTCCCGTAAAAAGGGCCGCCGCCAATTCCACTAAAGCCGCCCAACAACGCGATCACCAAGATGATGAGAAGGATAGTCCCAATCGACATTTTAGCATCTCCTTATCCTGACCGAGCCTCACTCCCCCCTGAGAGCCTCCCGGCCAGCAGGGCATATTCACGCGAGTAAAAACGCACGATCGAGTTTGTGCAGAAAGGTCCGACCCCAGCATTCCCGCATGGGCCTATTTTTTCATCACATCATTCCATTTGCTGATGGCGTTCAGCCACCTTCATTTCAGCCTATCTCACCGGCGTTGATCGGCACTCCACTGCTGATTTTCGATTCGCCTCCATACCGGAGCGCTCCGCGCCCCCTCATTCCGCCACACCCCCGACTGGCCCGTGCAACTCGCCGCGAGGCCGGTAGCTGCCGGTGGCCTCGCGTGCAATTGCGCCGCTGAACCAGGCGCTCGTTTTATCAGCAGCCCCACACCCAACCGGCGCCCGCGTCCCACTGCCAACACGAACTGCCGCCATACCCGCCGCCATACCCGCCGCCATAGCCATAGCCGTAGCCGGGATAGCCGTAGCCCGAGGCGCCAGCGATTCCCGCGCCCAGAAGGCCAGCCGCGACGCCAGCCACGGGCCTTCCTTCATACGTCCGTACGCGCGCAAACACCTACCAACCGCAATTAGGATTCGGCTTCTGACCACTGCTAAAGCTAACGGCGTCCACCCACGACGAGCCTTGCTTCAGGAAGCACCCAATACTGAAAACCCTAGCGTTCTCAGACTGATATAATGCCGCCACCCCTTCACAGTCCTTCGCGTATTGCGGGACGGCCATTTCGTGTAACGCGCCGGCCGGGGTGTCGGGTAAACTCTCTGGTCTTTGCACCCTACAAATCTTCATTCCACCGTCTGCGTCCACCATTTCGGCGGGATGAGCCGGGCCTTGGGGGCCAGCAGGTCCCATGGGGCTTTGGGGACCAGCAGGTCCCGCGGGGCCCTGGGGCCCAGACACTGGCTTGGGCCATGGGCTTACGGCCGTGGTGCCTATGAACAGAGTGTAGTGAATTTGGGTCACACTGCTGTGACCTCCGATCGCCAAGGAGTAAGCGACATCGCCAGTCGCGTCATCGGGGGTAATTTTGGTGAATATGACACTGCCAACATTCGGAGCGCCAGAAAAGCCACTGACAATCAAGTCGGCTTGCACATGATCGATCGCGAGGTCCGAAATTGGGCTGCGAATAACGCCGTCGAACGTTTTTGTGGCATTGTGGCTGCGTTGTAGGTTGTCCTATGGGAATTTGTTTTGTTGCTGCCGACGCGCTGTGAATTGATGAACAAAGGAACAATCCCAGGCATGCCGTGAGTTGTAGCTTCGATAGCATCTGGTGTTCCCCTGTTTATGCGCCTGGCGCGCTAGATCTCTGGTATGCGCTCTCCTTAGATGATTCGAAATAGGGCGTTATCGGTCGTGATCAAGACACACCCGTCCTGTGGTTTTGGAACATACAGCCGCCATTAGTATTGGGACCGGTGTTGTCGCCCCTTAATTTCCGGACACCGGCTCCACGACCTTTTTGGTTGACCTATTAGCGATGAACTCGCGCGGGGAACGATATCCCAGCGCGCGATGCGGGTGAAGCTGGTTGTAGTGGTCGAACCATTTCGGCAGCGAGCGCATGACGGTTTGCGCATCGAAAGGCGAGCACCGCCTTCGTCTTCGGGCGCGGATCATCTTGCTGGCAAGCGACGGCGCGGCGACGCGGCACTGCACGATTGGCACAGCGTCCAAATGGCGGGTTCGTTACGCCGCCAAACGCATTGCTGGGCTCGACGACACGGGTGAGCGCGGCGCGGAGCCTAAATATGGGCCGGAGCACAATGCGCGTATTTTGGCTCTGCTCGATCACAAGCCGCCTGCTGGCTACGCCAACTGGACTGGGCCGCTGCTGACAAAGGCTCTCGGCGACATCCATGTCCAACATGTCTGGCGCTTTTTGCGTGCGCAAAAGATCGATCTTTCCGGCCG
>JBEKJC010000083.1:0-7551 GCA_050011435.1 Binataceae bacterium (SeqCode) | reverse complement strand
GGAGAAGCTGGTCTGCAGATATTGCGGCAGCGATGACCTCGCGCCGTCCTTCAAGAAGAGACGCTACGCCCGCTGCCGCGCCTGCTTCAAGAAGCGCTACGGCTCGGCCCCGCAGGACAAGAAGGCTGCCCGCCCTAAGAAAGCGAAGTCCGCGAAGTAGTTCAGATCGAGCGATGAATCGGATCGGGGTCCCCGAGCGCGCGTCTATGAGCAACCCGAGCAGCAGCGCGAGGGTCGAGAGTATTAGTCGGGCGTTTTTCATTTGCCTTCGCATCCCAAAAATCCGAGTTGAACGACTGCCTCACCCTTTTATTTTTACCCATATCAGTTCGTGGCAGTTGTGCCTTCTTAAAGCCACCCGCGGGTTGGCCGATTTTAGCGTCCGTGTTAGAGCAAAATCAGGGACTAATCCGCATGCGCGTTGGCATATGCCGACGATAGTCCGCCGGCGGCGGGTGGGATTTTCTGATGGCCGATCGTTTCTATGACCTGATTATTGTCGGTTACGGGCCCGTCGGTTCGGTCGCAGCCAATCTCGCAGGCTATTACGGGCTTGACACAGCCGTCATCGAGGAGACCGCTTCCGTCTATCATCTTCCGCGAGCGGCCCATTTCGACAACGAGATCATGCGGCTCTTTCGCCGGCTCGGGCTCGCCGACGAGATCGCTCCTGCGGTAAGGCCGGCGACCGGAATAGATTTCGTCAACGCCGCTGGACGCAGACTGTTTCGCTTCTTTGAACGGGCCGGACTCGACTTGCGCAAGCGGGCCCGCGGTTTTTGGTTTTATCAACCCGACCTCGAGCGCTTCCTGCGCGCGGGTGTGCAGCGCTTCCCGCATGTAGACGTTCACTTGGCGACCCGCGTCGAAACGATTTCGCAATCCGATGAACGCGCCGAGATAACCGCGCGCGACCTCTCCACGGACCGCGTATCGGCGTTTCGTGGGCGCTACCTGATCGCGTGCGACGGCGCGCATAGTCTCACGCGCGATTCCATCGGTGCGACCCTCGAGGATTACGCCTTCGACCAGTTCTGGCTGGTCGTCGATATCTTCCTGAAGCACACTGTGAAGCTGCCCGAAATAACGCAGCAGATCTGCGATCCGTCGCGACCTGCGATCTACGTCAGATCCGCAGGTCAACATCGCCGATGGGAGTTCATGCTGATGCCGGACGAGACGGCCAAGGAAATGGAACGCCCGCAGCGCGTGTGGGAATTGCTCTCGCCCTGGATAACGCCCGAGGATGCCGAGGTCGTGCGGGCGGTGGTGTATTCGTTTCATTCATTGGCCGCGCGCCGATGGCGCGACCGGCGCATCTTTATCGCCGGCGACGCCGCGCATCAGATGCCGCCTTTTCTCGGGCAGGGGATGTGTTCGGGAATCCGCGACGTCGCGAACCTTGCCTGGAAACTCCAGTTGGTGGTGAAGGGGCTTGCGCGCGATTCGATCCTCGATACCTACCAGACCGAGCGCCGGCCCCACGTCCTCAAAGTGATGGAAAAATCGATCGAGCTCGGCCGCATAATCCAGACCGTCGACCCTGAAATTGCGCGCCGCCGCGACGAAGCTTATCTCGGGCCGCCCGGCACCGCCGGGCGGCAGCGGCCGCCCGACTTCTCGATGCCGCCGCTGGGCGAGGGCCTTGCCTTCGCGCCACTTGCCGAAGATGAGCGGCGCATCGTCGGAAATCTTCTACCGCAAGCACTTGTGCGCGTCCCAGGCGGCGGTACCGTGCTGCTCAACGAATTGCTCGCCGACGGCTTTACGATAATCGCGCGCAGCGGCGTGCGTTCCGCACTCGGACAGAACGCCGCTGCCTTCTGGCAAAAGCTTGGTGTCCGCTGGTTGATTCTCGAGCCGAGCGGCACCCGCCCCAAGGCGCAGGCAGATGTGATCGTCGCCGAGGACGTCGAGGACCTGCTCGCTTCATGGTTGACGCCCAATCGGGCGATCGCAATCCGCCCTGATGAATACGTCTTCGGCGCCGCCAACGGTCCAGAGGAGTTCGCATTGATGACCGATGCGCTGAAATGCTTTGTGGCGTAAACCTCTGGCCGCTACGGGGAGGGCCGCCATGGAAAGTGTCTATCGCGCGTACAAAGACTCCTTCGAGCTTTTTGCCGATATCGCCGAGATTATCCGCCAGGAGGCGAGCGACCCCGCCACGATGGGGTGTGTCTACATCCAGATCGATGCGCCCGAACTCGCTGTGCTGATCGATCCGGCGGCGCATCCCCCGAGAAACGCGACGCTGCGCACGGAAGACCCTCGTCCACATCACCTGAAACTCTACTTCGCGCGCGAATTGACTGAGAAAGTGAATGTGCTGATCGATTCGCTCGCGGCGAAGTTCGCTTTGCGCCGTTTCGACGCGGACGGTTGACGCGGCGACGCGATTGTTCGCGCTCGCCGTTGGCCGCGACTTCGTTCAGCGTTGTGCGACCTCGACCTTATAGTCTCGGCCCTCCCAACGGCCGTCGTCGAGCCAGAAAAACGTGAACAGGATCGGCGTGCGCGCGTCGCCCGGGATTTCAATATCGACGAAGTTGATTCCGATCGAGGTGGGTTGCGAGCGCGTGTCGGCCTTCGTCGTCCATCCGTCGCGGCTCCAATGCAATGAGAAAGGCCGCGGTGCCTGGATACGCAGGGTGACGCCAGCGGGGACCCGCGCGATCTGGCGGCTGTTCGCATTCCACACCTCCAGCGGCTTGCGTGTCCGCGGCCGCTGATAACGCTCCGCTACTTCGGGAATCAGGTCAAAGACCACGCCGTCCGCGTGCGACCGCAAAAGCTTGATATATTCCGCGTGGGCCCACATCAGAGGCATCGCAGCGCCGGTCGGTTTGCCGTAATAGAGCATCGCGCGCGGAATATCGGGTTGGTCCCAGATCTGCTCGGGCAACAGCCGCGTCCTAGTCGCGAAGTTTTCCATCGCGCGGAGAAACGGCTCCGGGTCGCGTCCCGCTGCGAGTTCATAATGGCCGCGTTCGCCAGTCAGCAGTGGCCAGGGCCGTCCACGGCCCCATCCGAGGAATGGACCGCCGCCGTCGCGCTGCCCGTAGCCGTCGTAGTTGTAGCGGCGCCAGCAGGGCCCACCTGGGAAGTCTGTCTTAAGCGTCGCATCCACGACGCGCAGTGAATCCTGGATGAGCGCATCGCCGGGTTTGCGCACACCATAGCGTACGAGCTCGAGGAAGCCGGCGTCGACAATCTCCGCCGCCGGGAACTCGCAGCGCGAGCCCGGCGGCTGGTTGCGAATCGGCACCATACCGTGGTCCGCATCCTCGTCAGGCATCGGCGCATTCACGTTCTGCGGATTGATACGGACATAATGACGCTTGATGTCCGGCACGAGGACGCCGTTGTTGGTCACCGTCCACGACTCAACATGCGCTTCAATGAAGTCGGCAAATTCCGCGAGATAGCGCGCGGTCGCCTCATCGCCGTGCTCGGTGGCGAAACCGGAGGCGCATATCATTGCGGCGATGTTGCTCGCCAGCGTCGACGGCGAATAGCCGGCGTTCTCCTCCCAGCGCTCCTGCGGCGTCACGCATCCATGCGCGATAAGATAACCGGCGGCCGCGCGCACCATCGGATAGGGATCGAAATCCGCGAGCCCGCCCGCTCTGCGTAGACGCCATGCCAGGATTATCGGAAAGGCGACTTCGTCGAGTTGGATGCCGCTCCAGTAGGGCTCCCCGTCGACCCAGAAGTTCTGCGGAAAGCCGCCGTCCGCTTGTTGCGTGCAGGCAAGATAGATGAACGCGCGTAGCGGCGTCACGATATCGCCCGCCGCCAACAGCCCGGTCGCGCTGTTGACCATGTCGCGCGTCCACACCAGATGATAACCGCCAAGGTCTTCGTCGCCCTTCGCCTCGCCCCAGGGAATGCTGAGCGAAGCGATAAGCGCGCCGGCGTAATGCTTGTCTTCGTGAGCGAGGATGAGTTCGCGGCTGCGCCGGTAGAGCATGCCGTCGTCGCCGCTGAACTTGTCCAGCGGATGAAGACGGCGGCAGGCGCGATCCCATTGTTCGAGGAAGCGCGAGCGATGCTCCGCGAAGGGAATCCCGAGCGACTGAAACAGCGTTGTTACCGCGCGATGGAGCGTGCGGCCGAAGGCAAGGCCCAGCGTAAAGCGATAACCAGCGCTCAAGTCGATCTCGCCGGTGAGCGCGAGATTGCCGTCGCTCGCGGCGGCGAAGTTGTAATCCATCCGAAAATCGCTGGCGAGATCCTGCCAGCCGTCGGTCGTGCCGACGTAGCCGCATGAGCGATTCACGAACGGTACGGTCGCGGCGAGCGCGAGCCAGGTCTCACCCTTGTGCGCGGTCAGGAATTCGCGCCCTGCGATGCGCGCGACGTTGCCGTTGTTGCCCCATCCGCCGACTTCAAGATGCGGCGCCAGCACGGCGTATAGATGCAGCCGCGGCAGCAGTTCAGGATCACCTTCCAGACATGTGTCGATCAGCACCGCTGCCTGATGCGGATCAGCGATCACTTCCATGATGATCCGGTAGCGGCCCTCGGGATCGGCGTTGGTGATGCGCACGCCGAGCCCATGCTCGCCAAGGTATTCGGTGGTTGATTCGAGATCACGGTGGGCGTTGTGAAAGAAGGTTTCGCCGTCGCTCACCACGAATTGGAGGTCTCGGATCTGCGGCCGGTCGAGCGTCGGAAAGTAGACCTCGCTGATAACGCCGTGGGAGACCGTGAACCATACGCGGCTCGCGGTCGAGTACGCGGTCCCGATTACGTCCTTGGCGCTATGGGTCCAGCGCGGCGCAATGCCGGGTCCACCGGTCGCGACAGGAGAATCTTCAAGCGTCGCCATGGATGTCTCTGCCTCTGAATGCGCGCGCCCCGGGTCAAGGCGACGAGCGCACGACTAACTGCCTTTGCCGATTCTCGACCCCGCACAATTCAACTTATCCTGCTGGGTCGGTGCGCGGAACTTCCGCGGCGTCGGTAACAATCGGCTCGGCCGCACGGAAAAATTACGAGACGCCGATGCTCAGGCCATAGAGTGCGAGCAAGGGATCGCCAGCAGGAACGGCGAGATCATGTCGGGCGGCGTAGGCGCCACCGCGACGACAAAAATCGCCAGCACCGCATAACGAAAGTACCGGATCATCATGCGGTACTCGATGGCGCCGACGCGCGTCAGGAAAAAGGCGAAGATCGGCATCTCGAACGTGATTCCGAACGCGAGCAGCAATGTTGCCGAAAAGGCCAGATACTCGCTGATCCGATCCCGCCCGCGGGCACTACCGTCTTCGGCCGTGATGAAGAAGCGCCGTAGCCGATCGGGTTTTATAGGGTGTACTGTCACCATATGGGGGCAGGCGACAGAGCAAATCGCGCGGCGTCGAGAACCGCCCTGGTTGCGATCCTCTGGGCAGCGACGATTTTCGCGGCAACGCTCCCACGCGCGGAGGCGCAGCCGACTCTTGGGGTGATCGGGGATGTCTCAACCCCGATAAACGATTTCGGTTTTCGTCTGCTGCGCAGGCTCACCGACGGAAGCGGCAAGAACGTGATCGTTTCGCCGCTCAGCGTCTCGCTTGCGCTCACGATGACCTATAACGGTGCGGCTGGCGACACCAGGACCGCGATCGCGAAGACCCTCGGCACTGCGTCGCTCACTGACGAAGCCTTAAACCGTAACAGTCGGTCGCTGCTCGATACTATCGAAAAGGCCGACCCCGCGGTGCAGATGGAAGTTGCAAACGCGTTGTGGACACAGACGGGCTTTCCGATCAGTCCGAACTTTCTTAAGTTGAACCGCGATTCTTACGACGCGTCGGTGGAAAGCCTCGATTTCGCGGGCAATCCACAGACCGCGGTGGATACGATCAACGCCTGGGTCAATGAGAAGACGCACGCGAAGATTCCCGACATCATCCGGGACGTTAGCCGCGCAACCGTGCTCGTCCTCACCGATGCGGTCTATTTCAAAGGCCGCTGGAGCGTTCCCTTCGACGCAAAAAAGACTGCGCCGCGGACTTTTCATTTGCAGAGCGGCGCTAACGTGAACGCGCCGATGATGATCCAGACCGGCGAGTACCCATACTTCGAAAACGACGTCTTTCAGGCGATCCGTCTATCCTACGGCAACGGTCGGTTCGCGATGTACGTATTCCTCCCGCGCAAGCCCGGCGGCCTGCCGGACCTTCTGCGCGCGCTCGACCAGCCGCACTGGAGCGAATGGACTGGCAAGCTCGTCGAACGCAAGGGTCGGATCGTCCTGCCGAAATTTGAATCAACTTACAGTCAGCGACTGGACGACGCACTCGAGTCGATGGGGATGGATATCGCGTTTAATGAGAAAGCGGATTTCTCGCGAATCCATCCGCCGCCACCGCCACTGCTAATCAGCGAGGTTGAGCACAAGACCTACGTTAAGGTTGATGAGGAGGGCACCGAAGCCGCGGCGGCGACCAGCGTCAGTGTCATTGCGATGTCGGTCGTGGCCAGCCCGCCGCCCTTCGAGATGGTCGTCGACCATCCTTTCTTTTGCGCCATCGCGGAGCAGCAATCCGGCGCGTTCCTGTTCGGCGGCGTAGTGACCGATCCCACGCAGCGTTAAGTGGCGGGCGAGACCCTCACTGCAATTCGTAAACGACCCAATCGCAGACGAGATGATCTGCGGCGCTGTAGTTACCTTGGCGATCGCGCAAGTGAAAGGCACGCTCTTCTCGGCAGCCAACGCGAGATAGGCCTGCTGCGCCGCCACGCGCGTCGAGGCAACTTCGCAAGCGGCCCCGGACGCGTGACGTCGCATTCGGCGAGCGCTATTTTTCTTGGATCGACTCGAGGTAGTCGAGCAGGGCGTTGATCCTGCGCCTGACGGCGGCCTCGCTCTCTTCGCTGTATTCTTTGCCTTTGAGTTGAAAGCTCAACCTGTGCCTTCTCAAATCTTAATCGGCCGGGATTCATTGGTGATATGAATCGAGCGGGAGTAGCTTGCGCTGATGGCGACGCAGATCCCAGCAGCCTCCGGGGACGCGCGCAGCGAACCCCCAACGTGGACCGCGCTGGTGTTGGAAATGGTTGCGCTGCGTCACCAAATCGCGGTGCTCAAGCGCAGCGGTACGCGTCGTCCGCGTTTCCGTTTTAGCGATCGGCTGTTTTGGCTTTTGCTCGCGCGGTGGTGGCCGGGTTGGCGTGACAGTCTGGTGATCGTCCAGCCGGCGACAGTCTTGCGTTGGCACCGTAAGGGCTGGTCGGGGTTGTGGCGATATCGCTCACGTGGACGTTGGCGCGGTGGCCGGCCCAGAATTTCCAGGGAGATTCGCCGGCTCATCGTCCGCATGGCGCGTGAGAATTTTCTGTGGGGAGCGCCACGGATTCATGGCGAGTTGCTGATGCTCGGGTTCACGGTCTCGCAGGCCACCGTATCGCGCTATATGCCACCGGCCAGCCGGCGGCGGGGACAATCGTGGCGCACTTTCATCCGCAATCAAGCCATGGCGTTCGGTCACCGCGAGCATGCGAGGAGCGATCGAGGGGAGCCGATGGCCTGGATATTGAGTCCAACTGGACCCAGCT
>JBEKJC010000082.1:0-9408 GCA_050011435.1 Binataceae bacterium (SeqCode) | reverse complement strand
TCGATGGTGGCACCGGTGGAATCGATGGCCCGGTAGAGGTAACACCAACGGCCCTGGACTCGAATATATGTCTCATCAACGCGCCAGGATTTGTTGGTCGGCTTAAGATGACGCCGCAGTCGCTGTTCCAATTCGGGACCGTATCGTTGCACCCAACGCCAGATCGTCGTGTGATCCGCCTCCAGACCGCGCTCGGCGAGCAACTCTTCGACATCGCGCAGCGACAGCGAGTACCGGAGATACCAGCGCACGGCACAAAGAATCAGCTCCGGCGCCGTCTGCCGCCACTTGAAGATTGCCGGTCGGGTTGTCTGCTTCACGGTCGTCTCAGCCTACCAGCCACCCCCGTCAAAGTTGCAACACATCCACCCTACACTGATCGGCTTGGCTTTTGTGAGCCATCCCCAGCCAAAACTGAGGAAAAGCCCCAATCGCTTGCACTACAAGGCAGGGCTGACTATTGACATCCTTATACGAGGCGTGTCCAGGAAATTTTCGATTTATTTCTTGTGATATTCAAAGGCCGCCCCGAGGCGGCCACAGTTCGCGCCGGTGGTCGTATCGATGCGATTTGCTCGTGCCGTTCGTGAAATCCGCGGCTCGATACTCGTTAAGCGCCGCGCAACAGAATCGCGATAATGGAAGGGACCAATGAAATTCAGATTCCTTATGACTGCGATGCTCGCCACCGCGTTTTGTGTCACGCCCGCCTGGGCAGCTTGGCATGGACCGGAACAGCAGGATGAGGGGATAGTGCCGGACTCCAAAACGGTTAAACCCTCGAGTTACAGCGTTACTTTGTCGATCCTCGCCGCGCCGGGCTATACCACAGGACTCTGCACTGGAGGGAAAGGATTGGCCGATATCTGTCGCTCCGGTTCGTGCGATTGCTACACGTACACAG
Source organism: Binataceae bacterium (SeqCode) (assembly GCA_050011435.1). Taxonomy (GTDB): domain Bacteria; phylum Desulfobacterota; class Binatia; order Binatales; family Binataceae; genus JADMIL01. Next base: position 8,504 of record JBEKJC010000082.1, on the reverse strand, counting down.
GGACGGCCACTGGTTCGGCCGGCACCGGGGCGGTGACCGTCTATGAGACCGACGATTACGGTGACGGAAATAGTGCGTATGAGGCCGGATGCGACCCTGCCTATGGTGACATAGAGGTCGACGGTTCAAAGGATAAAGAGAGTATCGCATTCACCGGTGCAGACTGTGGAAGCAACTTCACCGTATCAGGATTTTTGAATGGCGGATGCTTCCTTTATACGACCAGCGTCTTTACGGGCGGCGGCGCAGTTGCCCAGTGCGGCGGCAATTACAGTACAGAAAAAAACCAAAAGTTCACAATAAAGGGTACCGCCCTCAAGTAGGCTGGCTCACGCAACAAACACGCCCGTCTGAGAGTATCGCTGTCGATTGGCCGGGGATCATAGCCTCGCCGTTCTAAGACGGGTGTTCAAGTCTAAGGAAAGGATAAGGGAATGCGTTGGCAACCAGTCGTCCTGCCCGTCGTCCTCGTTGGCTGCGGTCTGCTCCTGTCAGGCTGCATCATCCCCAACATAGTTGCGGCAACCACAACATCGGCTTCGAACGCGGCCAAGACGAGCGGAACCCAGGTCGATCAGGCTCAGATCGACAGTTTCCAGAAGGGCGTCACAACTGTGTCTGAGGTTCAGGCCAAACTCGGTCAACCGCAGCAAACGACCCGGAACACTGATGGTGGTCTGACATTGACTTACACCTCCAAAAAGGCCGTAGGGAACGCGCAGAGTCATATGGCATACGCTCGGTGGGCTAGTGGTGCTGAGACTACGATCACAACGCGGAACGTACTGTTCGTATTCGACTCCCGTGGACTGTTGCGCGACACCAATGCGACCGAAAGCAGCCTGACGTGCAAGTTTGGAGAGTGCCCCGATTAGCCAGCCTGACTGAGATTACTCTGCCGTGCGACTAGGTAAGGCCCCTATCCACTCGCCTACCAGGAAGGACGTCGACTTAAACCGGAATTTCCATTTTGACCTTGCAACCGGGAAATTTTTTGCCCGATAGCCGCTCCAGCGTCAACTCGGCGCCAGTCTGACGGTTGTGGCCCGCTCGCGGTGGTTGTCCCTATCAAAAATTCCGTCTGAACGGAATTTGAGAAATGGCTGTCACTGATGTCGAATTGAACGGATTGAAACGCGGCCGCCAGTGGAACCTCCTATGGCCAGGCCGGGTTCGAGATCGAAACCATCGACAAGAGATTCCTCGGGCGGCGGCGTTCCGGCTAAACACAACAATATTGGCGAGCAGGAGATGGGGCGAATCAGGCGGCGAGACGTTCGTAGCGGTGATGCAAGCCACCGACTTGCGGGATGGCGAGGACTCTCCCGTTTCGCGGTGGCATGAGTGGACGCGGGTCCGGGCAATCCTTGTTGAGTGAAAGATGCGTACGCGTTCGGTGGTAATAGTGCACGTACGAGGAGAGGACGCGGCGGAGGTGACGCTCGTTGAAGATCACGATGTAATCGAGGCACTCGCGGCGAATCGAGCCGATCATTCGCTCGACGTATGCGTTCTGCCAGGGTGAACGTGGTGCCGTGACGACTTCAGTGATCCCCATCGCATCGACCTGCCTGCGGAATTCCGCGCCGTACGACGCGTCACGGTCGTGAAGCAGATAGCGCGGAGCAGTATCCCACGGGAACGCCTCGGTTACCTGTCGCGATAGCCAGCCCGCGGTCGGGTTCCGTGTAACATCAAATCGCACAATTTTCCTGCGATCGTGGGCCAAGATCACCATGACATACAGCAGCCGAAACGATACCGAAGCCTGTGGTTCCTCAAAACCTAATCCGCGCGAATTGGTTGGTGGTTCCGAACGGCTGGCGATAGCTTGGCTTTATGGCGATGCCGACAAACGCAGCGCTGCCGTTTGCTCGCGGCGGACCCCGGACCCGCACCGCGCTGCTGTTCGAATCGATCGCCCTGCGCCATCAAATTGCTGTGCTGGAGCGCAGCCGAACCCGGCGCCCGTGCTTTCGCCTTTGGGATCGGCTGTTTTGGATCTTGTTCTCGCGCTGGTGGCCCCGGTGGCGCGACAGGCTGATCATCGTCCAGCCCGAGACGGTCTTGCGTTGGCGCCGTGAGGGCTGGTCAGCGCTTTGGCGCGGTGGGCGACCCAGGGTTTCCAGCGAAGTCCGACATCTGATCGTACGGATGGCCCGTGAGAACTTTCTCTGGGGTGCGCCGCGGATCCACGGTGAATTGCTGATGCTCGGCTTCAGCGTTTCCCAAGCCACCGTGTCACGCTACCTGCCTGCACGAAGCAGACGGCCGGGACAGTCGTGGCGGACTTTTCTGCGCAACCAAGCCATGGCGTTCGCCCAGTATTCCGAGGAGCGGTCGAGGGATACGCGCGCCTGCATGTTCTGTCCGATTGGGCTGAGCTCAAGCGATCCGGGGGTGCACGAATCGCAGCGCTATGGGTTGGGCGCAGGCGCGGCGTTGCCTATCAACAGCCGACTATCAACGTTCGAAGAACAAGTCTGCGCTCCGCGCAGTGCGATCGCGGTGCATCACACCGCGGCGCCTTGGGGTTCGGCGGGAAAGCGCTCGATAGCCGCCGTTCTGGGGCCGCTCTTCCGATCCGAAGTCCACCGCGTCAAACTTGGGTGTTCCGTTACCGTGACCGCGAGCTGACTCGAGGTGTCGCGTTAGTGCAGAGTCGTGCGAAAATTCGTCACGCCGGTCCGTGCCACGGCGGGCGCGTCAAACTCGTCAGCTATCGAAACGAGCCGTCCCGGCGAGCTCCCGCGTCTCCGTGCGCGCCGATTAAGTTTTGAGAAGCCACAGTATCGATTTATCCTCCACGACCGCGACGCAATCTTTTCCCCCGGATTCGATGAGTCGCTCTCGCACCTCGACCTTGAGATCGTCACAACACCGGTGCGGAGCCCGCAAGCGAATGCACTCTGCGAAAGACTCATCGGGACTCTTCGGTGGGAGTGCCTCGATTGGATTATTCCGTTGACCGAGGACCATCTGCGACGAACCCTGTGGTCGTGGCTACCGCATTACAATCGCGGCCGGCCACACACATCGTTAGGACCCGGCTTTCCTGTTCCGCGCCGCACAGGTGCAACGCCAGCGGCATCGCTTCGACCGGCCCAGCCGCGTGGTGGCGCACCCCGTCTTGAACGGACTTCACCACGAGTACAGCCTCTCGGCCCGCGCGGCCTGAAGGTCGTCAAGTTTTTGCGGACCACACACAGCTAAATTCCGCGCCGCTCGGGCGCGAGATTTGGGAGTATTGAACTCGGAGCCCGTGCGTTCACCTGGCGCACTTCGGACAACTACGGGACAGCGGATTGCCACACGCCGCGCAGAACTTCCTGCTGGTTCTCGGGGCCGTGCAAAGGTGGGCCGGCAAGTGTATATAACCCTCTGAGTTGAGGCTGAAAATGGAAATCTCCGATTACGAAGTAAGGCGCTTGATGCCACAAGACGCCGCCGCGATTCCCGAGCTGACTGTGCGGGTCAACGGACCTGATTACATACATGCCGAGGTTTACCATCCCGAGCGCCTGCTTTCGATGAATCGGTCGGGCCAGCTGTTATCGGTGGTCGCACTGCACGGCAGCCGGGAAGTGGTGGGTCATTCGGCGCTTGAGCGGCCCGACTTGGGACGTTACGCGGAAATCGGCGAGGCGATGGTGCTGGCCGAGCATCGCCACCATCATCTGCTCGACCGGATGAAGGAGATGCTCGATGAGCAAGGCCGGGAAATAGGCTTGTTCGGGATATACGGCAACGCCGTGACCCATCATATTTTCAGCCAACTGACCGAAGAGCGCGCCAAGGCGCAGCCGACGGCAATTCTGCTCGGCAGCTCTCCAGCCGAGGCCCACCAGCTCAAAGATTTTCCGCAGCGGGTAAGTCTCATCACCTACTTCAAGTACACAAACACCCCGGGCCCAGCGACGCTCCATCTTCCGACGCGTCACGGCGCGCTCGCGGAGCGCGTTTTCAAGGGCGTTGAGCGGCAGGTAGAGTTCCCGACGCCAGCCGAAACTGAGCAGGCCGCAGTCGGCTGCCGGATCAACTCCAGTTACGATTCTCAGCTCAAGCAGGGACGTATCAAGGTGCTGGCCGCCGGTCCCGATGCTGGCGCACAAGTTCGCGATGCTGAACAGGCGCTGCGCGCCAAAGGCGCGGAAGTGATTTTCGCCGAACTACCGTTACAGCAGCCGCCCAGTGTGGCGCTGTGTGAAGAGCTGGAACGCCAGGGCTTCTTTTTCTGCGGGTTTGCCCCGCGCGATCCTGAGACGGGAGATCTGCTGTTGCTGCAAAAACTGATGGTTCCACTCGATCTGGCGCTGGTGCAACTGGCGGGCAACTTCGCACGCGAGCTGCTGGCGTATATCGCGGCTGAGCGGCAACGGGTCAGCGCGCTCGACCAAGATTGAGCTTCGAACAACCGCAATCATGATGCGCAGGCGACACAACGCGGTGGCGCGGCGGAGATCATTGATCACGGTCGAATATTTTGAATCCGGCGTGATTGGTTGATGGGATCGTCATTAAAGTGTCTGAGAAAGGGGCCGTTTCGGTATACGGTCTCGGTCGCTTCCCGGTCACCCTTTACGTGGAGCAATGGGACGCGTTGCTCTCTCACGCTTCCGAGCTTCGCGAATTTATCGAGGCCAATTACACGGCGAGTTGGAATCGGAGAGTCAAAAGGGAAATCCCGGCTTAACATTCGGGAATTTGAACAGGGTAAGGAATCCACAAATATCGAAAGGATACTAAACTAATGAAGACAACGAGAGCAGTAGGAGCAATGCTCGCGACGGCGGTGGCGTTGGCATTTATCGGGAGCACGGTAAACGCGGCGGAGACGCCGAGCACGTCGGCTCAGGCGGCGCAAGTCAAGTGCCTGGGTGCGAATGCGTGCAAAGGGCAGAGCGCGTGCAAAACCGCCACGAATAGTTGCAAAGGCAAGAATTCGTGTGCGGGTAAAGGCTATATCATAACGACCGACGCGAAATCTTGCGAAGCCAAAGGCGGTCACGTGGGGAAGAAACCGCCAATGGCGATGTAACTACATGGACGACATGCTGTGCCTTCTCGGCCCGGATTTCCTTTTGCTGGCGCTGCCGACGCGGGTCGCTATCTGGTCGCTGACGAGCTTGCAGCAGCGGTTGGTTAAGACCGGCGGACGGCTCATCCAACATGCCCGGTACTAGTGGTTGTTCCTGGCGGAGAGCCACCCGACGCGGCGGCTGTTTGCCGGCATGTTGCGGTTGCGGCGGGGTGCTCGTAGATGAACTCGCCCGCGCGCAAATCCGCCTGTACGATTTCCTCGATGAAGAACGGGTTACCGCCAGTCCGCTCGAAAATGAGACGTTTGAGCGGCACTTCGACCGCATCTTCCAGCAGCGCTGTGAGCAGCTCTTCGGCACTCTCCCGGCCCAATGGATTGAGCCCGTGTTGGACGTAGTGGCTCTTGTTCGTCCACTCGTGCCGGTTGTCCCTACTGAAAACTCCGAAAGCGGCAAAAAGTCTAGAGTTTTGGGAAGTCTCAACGTAGTGTCGCCGCATGCTCAAGCATGTGCATTCCATCGTGGCCGCTATCGCACGCCGGTTCCGCAGTCGGGCCGTTCTTGAACTGGAAAACCTCGCTCTCCGTCATCAGCTGCATGTTCTTCGCCGCCAACGGCCGGGTCGGCCCCGGCTGTTTACGATCGACCGTTTGCTCTGGGTTTGGCTCTACCGATTGTGGCCGCGCTGTCTGGACACGATGGTGTTGGTCAAGCCGGCCACCGTTGTCCAATGGCACCGTCAAGGCTTCCGCCTGTTCTGGCGCTGGCGCTCGAGATCCGGACGGCCGTCACTGGATCGCGAGGTTCGGGATTTGATTCGGCAGATGAACACCGCCAACCCGCTCTGGGGTGCGCCGCGGATCCATGGCGAACTGCTCAAGCTCGGCATCGAGATCAGCCAAGCCACCGTCGCCAAGTACATGGTGCGAAGACGAGGTAGGCCTTCGCCGACCTGGCGCAGCTTCCTGCGCAATCAGGCCGCCGGGATCGCCGCGATCGATATGTTCGTCGTGGCATCCGCCTCGTTTCGGCTGCTGTATGTGATGATCATTCTGGCCCACGATCGCAGGACGATTGTGCGCTTCGATGTCACACGGAACCCGACCGCAGGCTGGCTAGCGCGACAGATAACCGAAGCGTTCCCATGGGACACCGCTCCGCGCTATCTGTTGCGCGATCGCGATTCCTCGTATGGCCAGGACTTCCGCAAGCAAGTCGATGCGATGGGAATCGCCGACGTTGTCAGCGCGGCGCGATCACCTTGGCAGAATGCATATGTCGAACGCGTCATCGGTTCGCTTCGCCGCGAGTGCCTCGACTACATAGTAATCTTCAACGAGCGCCATCTGCGCCGGATCCTGTCATCGTATGCCGACTACTACCACCGCTGCCGCACGCATCTTTCACTCGACAAGGATTGCCCGGACCCGCGCATGGTCATGCCACCGAGAATCGGAAAAGTCGTCGCCGTCCCGCAAGTCAATGGGTTGCATCACCGCTACGAACGTCTCGCCGCCTGATTCCTCCCCGCGCGATCGGGCTTGTTCGATCTCAATAACGCGTCGAACATTTGTACTCCAGAGCGCGGCCCGATTCGCTCTTTCATGCAAATTCAAAATCAATTTCTCGCCCCTGCTTAAATTCCGCCTCAGATGGAATTTTTAGCAGCGACAGGCATCGCTAGCACACCACCGTCTTCGTGGCGCGCGAGACCGCCGCCGACCTCAACCAGCTCGCCCGGCAGATGGCGCGCGTGGACGACCGGCGGGCAGCGTCGCAGTTTCATCGCGAGGCAGTCCGCGTCAACGACCGAGCCGCTGCGAATCGGCCGATAGGGCGACCCGCAGAGCACGGTTCGATTCTCTTCCAGTGCCTCACGACGAACCCGACCCCAGCGATCGTCGCGGTGCCGAGCGCTTCGCGGATCCGGTCGTGCAGCGGCAATTTCAGCTGCGTGTCGTTACTTGCACTTCGGCAGCGCTCCTGTCGGTCTTTCCCATGGCGGCGTTCTCCTCTTAAACCCACCCGATCATTCCGATCTGGCAAGAATCGCCGCCAACCAAAATTTCAACAGCTATCCGGCAGCCAAGTTTGTCATGCATTATCGCTTCGAGGTAAGTGGGGTAGTGACCGCGCTCTTTACCGGCGCTCAAGGTAAAGATGCGGGACACTTTGTCTTTTCATGTTAGGTAATAAGTTAGTGGATTAGGCCGCCGCTGTATGCAGCTGCTAGTGCCGAAGCCAGCGCGCCAATAGCCGTCGCAGCGTCTTGAACATATGTAGCAACCTGACCTAGGCTTGCAATCGTGGCCTTGATCTTCGAACTGAGACTCGCCAGTTGGATGCCATCACTTTTGATCTGGCTGATCCACGATTGAATGTCCTGCAAAATGAGTTTATCTTCGACATCGGTCAGCGCGTCGAAGGTGTCATCCAGCATGGTGGATTGAGCAGGACTTAGATTGAGAGAGGGATCTGATCTGGCCTTGTTCACGGCATTTTTCGCAATTCGAACCTTCGCCAGGGCAGCCAGGATTTCCGTATTTGCCATTTCGGTTTCTCCTTAGAGATGCTTCCCCTCGCCTAGTTAGTCGAGCCGGCGCTCGTTGAGCCAGCAGCGGTGGTCGCATCCGACCCAGATTGATTGGACGCTGAACCGTTGGCGCTCGCCTTTGCAGTGGCGTTGGCTTTCGATACAGCTTGCACAAATTGCTCGATCTGCTGGATCGCATCCGCTAACGACTCTTTCTGTTGCAACGAGGAGTTAAGAGCCTTGTGCGCTTTGGCTAGTTGCCTGGTCGCGTCGATAGCAGAATCAATAGTGTGCTGTGCAGTCGCTACCTTCACACGAGTCTCGATCAGCAATTCAGCAGTTTCCGGCGAAACAAAGAAACTGCTCTCATCAGAGCAACTTGGGGCGCAACTTTTATTTAAATCGTCTTTGAAATCGAAAATTATTTGGCTTTCGGGCTTTTGTTCGGCTGCAAAGTTGGCGGGGTGTCGCCGGTGTGATAGCTTGCTTTGCACCGCTGAGCGAATTTGCTCGACTTGGCGTTCATTCATCTGAACAATTTTATTTTGGCGGACGCATAGTGCTTGACCCACTTCACATTCTTCATATGGCAGGATTTGGTTCCTGAAGTCGGACAGGTAAGTAGACATATCATCTGTCAATTTCTCCACCATGGGATCAGCGCTACTAACGTACCATCTGAGGGCCTCCGCTTGCCTTTTCCGGATATAGAGTTCGCCTAGAGCAACCACTCCCCCGGCCACGTACTTGCCGATGGAAGGCACGCTACTCTTAGACTCCGTGTTGTACTGTTTAATGCTACTGTCAATCGTAGGGGAATGTCCGTTGCGCTGTTGGAATTGAGTAGCGGCTGCATAGTCAGTTAGGCGGCATTCTGCTTCGTGTCAAGTTTTCCTTCGGCGCGATCGAGTTGCGCATCGTGGGCACGCAAG
>JBEKJC010000081.1:0-7670 GCA_050011435.1 Binataceae bacterium (SeqCode) | reverse complement strand
GCACTCCAGACGCGATCATGGACGAGGTGCTGGCGAAGATATCGCCGATATTTGAGTGAACGGCTCGCAACTGGCTGGAGTGTCACAGGCGGTGAAAAATAGCGGGCCGGGCAGGACGAAGGAAGCGCTTATGAGGTTGCCGGCGTTCTTCTATTCCCGCTCGCTCTTGGCCCTACCCCATTCGGTATCCCATTCGTAGGTTAGTGTCGACCGACGTTTAGGTTCATTTTCTTCATCCCAAGTTTTTCCGGCCGCCCTTCATGATCTGAGGGCGGTCGAAAAACGATCTGGTTTTGGATCCGAGGCCGGAGCGCGTTGCATCGCGCCGGCCAGCTCTTGGTCTGCTGGCCAAGCGGTGCGCGCGAGGGCCGAGCTCCCTGGATTGGCTGCTTGTGCCGCGAACTCCTCAGGGGTCAGGTTGCCCAGGCTCGAATGCGGGCGTTTCCGATTGTATTGGATGCGCCAGTTTTCGATCTTGCTGCGCGCATCGTCGAGCGACACGAAAATGTGCTCGTTAAGGCATTCGTCGCGCAAGCGCGCGTTGAAGCTCTCGATGTGGGCGTTCTGGATCGGCTTGCCCGGTTCGATGAACTGCAGCCGTACGCCATGTTCGTAGGCCCACTGGTCGAGCGTCCGGCCGCGCAGCTCGGGACCGTTATCGGCTTGAATCACTATTGGCAATCCACGCGTGGTGCGCAGTCGCTCCAGGACTCTGGTTACGCGCTCGCCAGTCAGCGATAGGTCGACTTCGATGGCGAGGCTTTCCCGGCTCCACTGATCGAGCACGGCGAAGGCGCGAAAGTGGCGGCCACTAAGCAGGCTGTCGTGAATGAAGTCAACCGCCCAGGTCTGATTCGTCGCCACCGGCCGCTCGCGCGCCACCCGCAGATGGCTCAGCCGCCTCATCGAGGTAAGCCCAGTCGGTATCGAACCAGAGACCAAGATGCTGGTCTAGGTTCGCTCCGAGATCGTTTCCAGTTCTGATCGGTTGTTGAGCGTAGGATTCTTCTTTCGCGAAAATTTCCCGGATACAGCTGAAGAACTGAGCGATTTCGATTCGGAGTGGGATTTCGGCTGGCCGGCTCCGCCGATACCCTGGCGGCACCGAGAACGCCAGCATCTTCGCCACCGTCCGCGGGTCGATCCCATATCGCCGCGCCGCTTCCCGCCGGCTCAGCCCCTCCACGTACAGCGCCCGTCGTACCTCAACGTATAGCTCCACGCCTTTCATCCCCCGCCCTCTGCCCCTCCAGGCAAAAGGCCATCTACTGCCGGATTTTTACTCCGGCGCAACCGGTCTATCCGGCTGCTTCACTGGGGGATTTTCTCTCCGGCGCTTACGCTCGTCGGCAGCGGAAAGAACCTAACGCCGTTCTCATTATCGCACGCGAGCGTCGTCGAGGTGCCGGCGCAATTGCCCGCGGGCAGCGCAGTGGCGATAGCGCCCGGATCCGTCTTCAGCTTGTCGAGGTCGACCTCGGCCATGAAGGTTTCATTGCTGTTCACGATGTAGGCGCGGTTATGACAGGTATCAATCGCGACGCTATAGGGCAGGACCGAGGCCTCGAATTGCACGCCATCGGGCTCCAGCGGCAAAACCGAATTCACGGCGCTAAAATGCGAGTCGCTGATAAATTTCTCTGGCGTTTTTGGAAGGCTGATGAGCGCGACTGTATTATCGAGCAGGCCGACTAGGACCGCCTCATGCGTCACCGGATTGATCGCAACGCCCGGCAGGAAGTCATCGGCGCCGGTATCGAAATTGAGCGAATTCGAGGGCGGTGCACCAAACTCGTTCAGAGTGCAATTGGGCGGCGTGCCGGCGAAAGCGGCGCCGCGAAGGTTAATGATCGTGGTGAAAGGGTCGACGAAATTTCCAATTACCCAGATCCCGGTGGTCGGATCGACCGCCGCACCCTCGGCGTCGCCGTTGAGCGTCGCCACGCTGTCATCGCTGAGCGTACAGGCTGCGCTCCCACCAACGTTGATCGCATACATCAGCGGGTCGATTGGATCGGAGGGGCCTAGAGAGACCTGCGCCATAGGGTCGAGGCCGAAATTGCTCACCGAAGTGTTGAACTGGAACAAAGCACCGAAGCTATTCGATCCAAGGTTGAAGCTCGCCATCCCGGTACAGGCGGTCGAGCTCCCGCCGGGGCAGGTGACCGGCGTCGAGATCATAGAAACCAGCGCGCTGTTATGAATCGGATCTGACACGATCCCGTCGCTGGTAAGCGGCCGGCTGCCGATCGGAAACGAAAACGGTGAGCCGCTGACGATGGAGTTGTCGCTCTCGTTGATCTCGTCCAAAAAACCGGTCGCCACCACCGAGCCGCTGATGATCAGCGCCAATCCCTGCTTGGCCGCAATGGCGGAGCCGCGGGCCTCGCCGCCGTGGCCAAGATTAACGAGAGTTACGAGCGGGTTGGTGGTGTCAGGATCGACTGCCAGGTTGAGCACCGCAACCGTCGCATTCGGTGTGCCGCTCGGCACGACTGGAACGTAGGCCAGCTCGCGCTTGCAGTCGATCGCCTCCAGGCTCGCGTTGGTCGCATTTGAAAACGTTGACGCGGGCGGCGGAGCCGGCGAATTTCCGCCGCTGCCGCCGCATCCGGCCACGGTTACCGTCATCACTACAAACAGCAGCCACGTCCGCTTCATCACCGCCCCCCCCTCTCACTGTCCCTGCGTGTTAGTGCACATAGGACCGGTCGCCGACGTCGCCGCGTAATGCGGGAAGTTGGGATCCGGCATCGGGTTACGCACCACGGTGGTGCTTGGCGTGGCCGACAGCACCATGTGATAGGGCGGGGTCGGCTCGGGCGCCCCAAAGCCCGCAACATAGGGATCGGGGCATGTCGACGCGCCCGGTTTATAGCTGCTATCGGTGACTGTGATTACATAATCTCTGCAACCCTCGGCCGGACAGACGTAATAGGCTTCGCCGCTCGCGTTGTTTGGACATGATGGATCCGAAGGCGACTGGTCCTTGCAATTGGCGAGCGGCGACGGACCCACCGGGTTGGCATCCTGCTGGGCCACGTAGAGGAACAACCAGCCCGTGGTTGAATCGTAGTAGTATTTGTCGAGACTATTGTAGGTCCCATCCGGGTTGGTGAGACGAGTCGGGTCCATGGCGTTATTCAGGCTCGTGGCAGGGACCAGAGTGTCTGTCGGCCAGAGGCAAGCCTTTTGCCCGCGATTGTCGGTGACCGGCTGCAAAGGCGCGGTGCATCCCGACGTATTCAGCGTAATGCCGTTGGCGGGGCATCCGGTGTAGGGATCCGGGGGACCCGCGGTGGGTTTGTAGGGACACGCGGCAGGGATGGGATTCGACGGGCATCGAAGGTTGATTGGCACATTGATGGGCAAAAGGTTGTTACCAACGAGATTGTCGCAATTCTGATGATTCGATTTCGAGTCAGTGTATAGATTATTCAGCTTGTTATAGTAGGGGCGTAATTCGAGGTCATCGGGGCCGGCGCCGACCGTGCCGCCACCGTATGAATGGTAGCCGCGCGCGACCGTGAACGACGATGCGCTCGCGGGTTTGCCGTTCGCACTCGCGTAGCAGATACCTACTCGGACATAGAATGGATTGGTCGGCCCGATACTGGGCTTGTACGCATCCACGATGCCCAACTCAAGGATGTTGTTGATTCCCGCCGCGGTGCCCTTGTCGGCCGCGTCAATCGAGGCATTCACAGTGTAGCTGAGTCCGCTGGTGACCTTGGGCTCCCATACGCCCAAGGCGTTGCGGCTGGTGAGGGTCATCTTGTCGTGGTCGCCGAAATCGAGCGCATCCTTGGTGAAGGTGATCGCCTGCTTCTGCAGACCAGGCGGCGGCGGGTTCTCAGCAGTACTGGGCGGGTACAGCATCTGGAGTTCCAGCGTCGCCATGCTTGACGGCGACATCAGCGCGGTCGGCCGGTTCTCAAGCACCGCGTCCTGTTTGCCCGTCGCCAGGCACTCGTCCACCGAATTGCTCGTCGCGTTGATGACCAGGCCGTTCAGCGAGATCGGATGGGCCCCGTCGAAGCGCGTGCTGACATTGTTGCTCGCGTCAGCCGCGGCGAACCCGGCCAAGGTGCCGTCGAGATCGACTACCGCGGTGTTCTGGTCACCGTCGCCGAAGCCAGAGGTCGGATTGTTGGGGTCTTTGCCCAGGTTGACAAGCTGAGTATAGACCTGATGGCGCAAATCGGTATTGACGAAGCTCAACTGCGAGGTGTTCGCCAGCGTGGGGTAGCTGCTCTGATTTGACTGGAACCAGCCGAACGCGGCATCGCCTTCGTAGACCCAGGGCACGTTATTGCCGTTGATGTCTTTCAATTTATGCGCCGTCGCCCAGGCGTCGAGCGCGCTCTGATCGGCAGTGGTCAGCGCGGGAACCTGCTTGAAATTGATGAAGCGGTCGTGAACCAACCGCGCCGGACCGTCGTAGATCATGTAGCCGAACATGTTCCAACTGGGATCGGGATAGCCTTTGCCGATCTCATCCCCGCTGTGCGGCGTCTCGCTCTGCGGCGGTGGAGTCCGATCAACACAGCCTGTCAACGGTTCCTGTCCCTGGAAAGAGGTGTCGGGCTTGGGGCAGGGGCCAAAGCGATCGGCGTTGTTCTGGCTGATGCCCTCGAAGACCGAGTTCTCGGTCAGCATCCAGTCGCCCGGCGTCGCGCCATCGACTCCGCCGGCGGTCAGCAGCGAGGCGCTGTCGCGGCTGGTGGCGAAACGGCCGTGATTGATTACGAACCACTGGTCTCGCATCCAGACTCCGCGATCGCGGATTCGCGACGCAGTCAGGCCGTCGAATTCGGCGAGCAGATTGCGACCACCCGGCCCGCTGTTGGTGGTCGGATGGAGCAACGAGAATTGGGATACGCTATAGGCGCCTTCGCCGAATAGTCCATCGAAGCAGGCGCTGACGCGGTCGTTGCGGAACGCTCCGACCGGGATGTACTGGTTAAAATCGGTTTTTGGACTAGTCCCGCTATTCCTGGGCGTAACATACCAGTATCCGACGCCCACTCCCTGGCATCCGTCGATGATGTTGCCGATCAACTGCGTGGCCGGATTGAGGATCCAGAAGCCGCTGGCTGGTTCGATGTAGACTGGGCTATCTGGGTTAAGGCCCGCGCATCCTCCGGTCGGTTGCGGCGGCAAATAACCGCCCAACGCGCCATTGCGCAGGAATGACGTACAACTGCCATGGGTCGGATTGGTGGTCGCGTCCATGTCGGGGATGTTGAAGCCGTCGTAACCGATATTTTGACCGCCCGGCTTATCGTTGGTCAAATAATCCCCGCTCCACCAGTAGGTGTCGATCATCTTGTCCCGAGTCAGTTTGCCGGCGTTGACATCGAATGAATTGCTCATCGCGCCCATGCCGAGGTTGTTCTGAAACGTGATACCTTTTTCGTCGCCGATCTCCTCATAAAAGAGATGGCCCACGGCGCGGACGCATACGGTGTTCGAAATTGCCAGGTTCTGCGTCGAGTGCACCGTCGCGCACTTGTCGTAGCTGTGATCGATGCTGTTGGAATCGACCAGCGTCGTCGCTCCACTGACGTCGCCGTCAATGTGGAAATGGATCGGATAGCTACCGAGCTGATCCTTGCCGAACTTCTGCATCTCGACGCCCTGGATCGAGACCTCCTTGAAGCCCATCAGTTCCTTGGTCTCGCCGCCCCAGTGAATATTGGCCGAGTCAGTGCCGGCGATGGTTGCGGTCAGCGCGATGTTGCGGCTCAGCAGCGCGACCGGGGCGCGTTCGTCGACGCCAAAGTTCTGTGCGGCAGGGTCGCTGTAATTAATGGGACTCGGTTGTGAGATGCACTGATTGTTCTTGCACTGGCTCGGAATCGTCGAGTCACCGCAGGCGTAATAGGTCGGCACGTTGTTGACTATGCAGATTTTGCTCGGAGTCGGCGCCATGCTGCCAAAGTGGTAGCGAAGCAGCGGCGTCGACAGGAAGACATCGCTGCCGGTCGGATTGTCCGCCGGCTTCGAGCTAATGCCCGCAATCTTCACGATCTCGGTATCGAAGGGGCTGAAGCTGGTGCTGCCGACGGTAATCCAGTCATTGTTCTGCCAGCGTCCGGTGCCTTGAGTTACGTCGTCGGCTAGGCGCAGCGTGTCCGCGCCGTCGGTGCTGACCGGCACCGTGACTTGGGTGCCCTTGCCGTATTCCTTCGGCGGTCCCGCCGGCTGCGAAAGGTAGCTCCAGTTGAGACCGTTGGGCGGGACGCCCTTCTGACCGTACATCTGGAGAGAACCGCCGCTTAGAACCTCGATGCCTTTGCTGAAGTTGGGGCAGTTCGTCCCCGCGGCGCATGGACGTTTGCCGACGAAGTTGAGCGTCACCAGCGTCATCGCATCGGTCATCCCGATCGGATGAGTCTTCTGGCCGATCTGGAGCAGGCCATTGACCAGGATGGTGCCCACATCCATTTTCACGTTCGCATCGGGAAAACAGAGCGTCGCGCCGGAATCGATCGTAATGGTGTTAAACTGGTTGGCAGTGCCTACGTAACTCTTATCGACATAAACACTCGGGCCGCATCCGTTGGCACCGATCTCGATATTGTTACTGTCATCCTTCTTACAGCTCGTGCTGGACAGGGGGATTGCGTTGCCGCAAATGCCCGAGCCCGCGCTCGAATCAGCCAAACCGCTGAAAGAGCTTGGGAGCGTCTGTGCGCTGGCGCCTCCGCTGTACGCGATCGCTGCCACCACCGTGGCTATTGCCAGTGCCCGACCTAATACTTGACAGCTTGCCAATCGGTCCATAGGTTCTCTCTTCCGCGCCCGTTTGCGGCGCAAAACCGCCCTGCCTTAGGTACGTCTAAGGAAATCCCCAGGTCTAGAACGCCGGTTAGACTCCCGTCGGGGACGCCATATTTCCGTGCTTGAATCCCAAAAATTCGATCGACGGCGGCATCAACAGGAACCGCAATGCCGAATCGTCGTTCAGCTTCCCCCCAATGGCCCTTTTTCCCCGCGCGCCGTTCGATACTCGAGCGCTTGGCGGATTCCGCGGCTGCATACCGATAGCCGAGCCTCGTCTGCCGTCACTTCCGGCCACAGCGCGCAATGCAATCGATGTTTTGTCGCAAGTTCGCCTGGGCGCATTAGCAAATAGACCAACAAGGCGAAGGGGTTCGGCTTCAGAGAACGAAGCTCGCTTCCTTTCCGCGGCCGACCATCGCGCGAGTCCAACCTGTAGATCGAAAATTGGTAGACTCTCTCGCCCCGCACGCTCCTCTGCCCCGAGGCGTTGGAACTTGCGAAATTTTAGAAAACTTTAACAAGTTCATACGCACAGTCACTAATTCGGCTCTTATAATACAAATGCTGGTTGGGAAGCCAACGTCAGTTGCGAGACGGACCGAGGACGACGCAGGCACGGGGAGGCCGTATCGCGATATGCCAAGGGATTTGGGAACTTCTATACACTTTGGGCATTCGTTGCCCTTAATGAGAATCTCCCACCCCCACCTGTTTCAGCGAAGCGCTACATGGCTTTTATGGAGAAGGGTTGAGAAGCTAGTATCCTGTTCGCTAAATAACATGAATAATTGGTCGGCTCCCGACGTCTCTGCTATCAGGGAGGAGCAGCATGGAGCGGGGACGGCCGAAAGCAAGGTTGGTGGTGGCGCCGAGCGAGCGGC
>JBEKJC010000080.1:0-8119 GCA_050011435.1 Binataceae bacterium (SeqCode) | reverse complement strand
GCACGCTTGACGCTTGTGTGGCTCAGCCACTGGTTCGATTGGAAAAGCGCGTTGACGGTCGTGACGCCCAGAACCTTCATCGGTTGGCACCGCAAGGGTTTCCAGCTGCTCTGGCGCAGGAAATGCCAATCTGGCCGGCCGCGGATTCCGCCGGAGCTCCAACATCTGATCCGCCAGATGGCTCGCGAGAACCCCTCGTGGGGCCAGGAGCGAATTGCAAACGAGTTACTGCTGAAACTGGGCCTGCGCGTGTCGCCACGCACGATCCGGAAGTATCTGCCAAAAGCACCAGCGGCTCCTGCCGGCCACCCGCGCGGCGATCAGCGTTGGTCAACCTTTCTCAAGAATCACGCTCAAGCGATTGTTGCCTGTGACTTCTGCGTCGTTGCGAGCGCGACTTTCCGGTTGCTTTACGTGTTCTTGGTCATGGAACATGCTTCACGCCGCATTCTTCACCTCAACGTGACCGCCCATCCCACCGCCGGCTGGACCCTCCAACAACTGCGTGAGGTCATTCCTTCGGACCACACGTACAGGTTTATCCTTCACGACCGTGACGCGATCTTCTCCACCGGATTCGATGGTTCGTTAGCGCACCTGGGCCTTGAAGTCATCGAAACACCGGTGCGGAGCCCGCAAGCGAATTCGCTCTGCGAAAGGCTAATCGGGACACTACGGCGTGAGTGTCTGGATTGGAGTATTCCGTTGACCGAGGAACATCTTCGAAAAACCCTGCGGTCTTGGCTAACGCATTACAATCGGGGCCGACCACATTCTTTTTTGGGGCCCGGCCTGCCCGATCCGCCCCTAAACTTCACCGTGCACTTGCAACGGCAAAAGCATCGCTTCGACCGACCAAGCGGAGTTGTGGCGCACGCCGTACTCAATGGACTCCACCATGAATATAGCCTCCTGGCCCGCGCTGCGTGAGTGTCGTTGAGTTTTTGCGTACCACAAACTGCATTTCGCTCGCCGTGATCTTGTTCGCCCTGTGCAGAGCCTCATTTTTGCGAAAAGCATCCCAAGTCGCGAGACTCGGTGTGGCGGCGTCGGATCTTAGCAGCTCAGCGACACCCGGTTTCGCGAGGAAGAACAGTTCTCGCGTATCAAATCGCAATGTTGCGGCAAGCTTGCCCAGCATCTTATCTGAAGGCCCGCGTGCCCCGGATTCGAGGTGGCCGATGAACGCCGCGCTGGCCTTGGTTCGCTGAGCTACCTCCTCCAAGGTGAGGTCAAGCTCGCGGCGACGTGTCCGGATTGTGCGGCCGAAATTAGGATCTGGTCGTCTTGCCATGGCGCACCTCCGTGTCGCTGAGCCCGACTTGCGCGTCAATTCATAGTAATCACCTACACTTTGTATTTGTCAACCGGTGCGAGTAAATTCAACGCGCGCGGCATCGCTGTCGCTACTCACAATTCCGTATGCTCCGCAAACCTTGGAGTTTTGCGACGACCGCCTTATCGTGGCGGCGTTCCACCGCCTGTGCCTCCTCAAATCTTAATCGGCCGGGATTCATTGGTGATTTGTATCGAGCGGGAGTAGCCTGCGCTGATGGCGATGCTGCTCCCAGCAGCCTCCGGGGACGCCCGCAGCGAACCCCCGACGTGGACCGCGCTGGTGTTGGAAATGGTTGCGCTGCGTCACCAAATCGCGGTGCTCAAGCGCAGCGGTACGCGTCGTCCGCGTTTCCGCTTTAGCGATCGGCTGTTTTGGCTTTTGCTCGCGCGGTGGTGGCCGGGTTGGCGTGACAGCGTGGTGATCGTCCAGCCGGCGACGGTCTTGCGTTGGCGCCGTGAGAGCTGGTCGGGGTTGTGGCGATATCGCTCACGTGGTCGTTGGCGCGGTGGACGGCCCAGAATCTCCAGAGAGATTCGTGGCGTACTTTTATACGCAATCAAGCCCTCGCTTTCCGCCATGACCAGGATTCCGAGAAGTCGACCGGGGACGATGCAGCACGATTACGGCCACCCACTGGCCGCTCCCAGTGCTCAAGCAATTTCTCCTTGGTCCGCGCGGCACCACCGCGACGTGTGGTATCAGGCACGGCGACCGCAGAGGTTGTCGGGCCGCTCATGGCAAGCGCTCCGCGATCGTAGTCAGGTTACCGTACCGATGCGCAGTCCCCCGTATCATGCTCGCGCGTCACTGGCGTCGCACTTGGCGCCGGCTCAGGTGGTCAGGTCGGCCAATAGCCGTCGCGGCTTTGTCACGCGGTCTGCACCTCGATACGACCGATCCAGCTGAGGTCTTCGCCAATCCGCCGAACCCTCGCTCGAACCCGACCATCCTGACACTCCTGTCGCGCCTGAATTTGCCGCTTACTTCTGCGTGGACTAGGTTTTGACAAACCACAGTCCATAGATGTAAAAAGTCGCATCCGAGATCTCGCACCGCCGGCACAGATCAGGCGTCTTCGCGCCGGCTTCATGCTCGCGTAATATCCCGATTATCTGCTCCTCGCTGAATCGGCTCCCCTTCATTCGTCCGTCTCCTTTCGATGACGGACTCTACTTCATTTCGCGGGTATTTTAGGGATGCAGGCCAATCCACCCGGATTTCGGAGGAAACCGCACCAACGTCCGGTTGACGTAAAGTCCGAGGAAGACCTTTTCCTCTGGGCGGTGGATAAGAGATCACTCCGGCCGGATGGTCAGAAGCTTATGAGTGGCAGGAGATGATCGACGATGCGGGCCGACACGTCCGGCGACTTAGACGCCATCTAGCCATTCCCTTATGTCACTCCAACTCCCAGGGGGTGGTGAACACGTTTTAATTTGAGATCCCGGCCATATCTTCCGAGCGGCATCGACATTCGGAAGCGGATCTACAAGAAGGACGTTTTTTACATCGTCTCCTGATTTTAAGAGTTCAAGCAATGCTTTATCGTAGGGATTGAATGCAAAGCCGAATACTAAGATCGCCGCGCTAGCCTTTAAAATGCGCTCAGCAAGCTGCCATACAGCATTTAATTCAGGGGGACGTGCCTTCTCAGGAATAGGGGGCACTATGTGCGCTTTACCTTTCAAACCGCATCGCCCATCAGTAAAGTGTGTGCCATCCTCCATCCAAGACAGACTGCCATGCACCTTGGCAACGGGTAAAGCACCTTTTAGGGTCGGCCACGCCCCCTGCCAGGGGAAGATATGATTTTTGCCTCTGCCGTATAGTTTCTTTCCGAGCATTCCGTAGTTAAAACTGCTCGTTCCAAGCGAATATTCGACAAGCAGATCGTAGTTCGGCGTCACAATCCCAGCCAATGAAGTATGCCCCACATACTCAAAAAACTCGGTAGCTTTCCGTATTTCAGGCAAACGGGTCTTCCGCGAGTCATCTATCATTAGTGTTTGTATTCCGCGCGTAATCGTTGCCAGAAACGGATCAGATAGCCGCCGCGTTATATACCACAGAAGCAGTTTGCGCTCGCTAACAGTCCCGTTTCTGAGTATGTGCTCTATAAATTGTTCGGGATTAACACCTGGATGATCTTTGTCCCATTTGGCTTTGAATATTTCGACTTTCTTCAACCGTCGCTCCTCCCGATCGTTCAGAATGTCGATCTTCGAATCAAACAGAGAACGAACAAGAGGAAGGCTGGCCGCCCAATATGAAAATCCCGCACCAAGAATAAGGGTAACGGCCTTAGGAGATGACATTTTTTTTGCCACTGGCGGTTCGCTTTATCCTGTCGTCCTATCGTCTGGTAAGCTCAATAATCCAATCCATCCACGCGAGAACTGTCTGCGCGCGGCGGGGTATGGTGGTGGTTTCTCTGCCAAGGCCCTCTAAGTTGGCTGCTCTCATGATGGTTTCAACCTGCTCGCGGAGTGGCCTGCTCCCCTGTTGCATATAGAGTTGGAGCGCCTGGCTGAACACGCCATGCTCAAGCACAGCCTGCACTAGCGACAGATTCCGCGCCCGGAACTTTTTTTGTCATTATCCGGGAGCCTTAATTCCTGTAGGAAAACGACCGGAAGGGTTTGCGTTCGGCCTCGGCGCTGTATGGGTGCCAAATTGGGCGAGCGACACGGTTTCGCGGATCGATTCGAAGACCAATGAGGTCGTAGCAACTATACCCGTCGGGCGAGGACCATTAGATGTGGTTTTGGGGCGAGGGTCAGTGTGGATCGCCAATGAAAAAGATCGGTCAGTCTGGCGCCTCGATCCTGCCACGAACAAGGTCACTGCCATGATCCACACTGCGGGCAGGCCGGTCGCAATGGCCGCAGATGGCGGAGCGGTCTGGGTCGAAAGTTTTGATACTAATGAGATTTGGCGAATCGATCCGAAGAGGAATCAGGTCGTGGCAACCATCTGCGTGGGTCAAGGTCGGCACCTTATCGCATCGGACGATAAAGCGGTGTGGGTGTCAAATTCAAGCGATAACTCGGTCTCAAGAGTCGACCCGGCGACCAACCAGGTGGTTGCGACAATCCCGGTGGGCCATCGCCCACTGGGTCTTGCATTGGGCGGCGGAGCGCTGTGGGTGGCCAATTTCGGCGATGGCACAGTCCTCAAAATCGATCCGCGGACAAACCAAATTAAGGGGAGTCCGATTCCGATAGGAGAAAACCCGTTCTTTCTCAGCGCGAGCGGTCGCACGGTTTGGGTGCTTTGCATATGGGGACATTCGCAGTACAGCACGCTCTCGCGCATCGACTTTTGACTCGATCTTGCGATCGGGCGGGTGTCGCGGCCGCTTCGATAGGCGGGTAAATTCCGCGGCTCGGCTGAGACCCCGCAAAGGGGTCGCTTCGCTTAACGTTGGAGTCTCCGGCGGAATCCGCGGCCGGCCCGATTGGCATTGCCTACGCCAGAACAGCTGGAAGCCCTTGCGGTGCCATGCGATGAAGGTTTTGGGGGTACGACCTCAATGCGCTTCGCCCATCGAACCAGCAGCTGAGCCAGAGGAGCGTCAAGCGTGCTGGATGGGAAGTCCGGTGGGGCTTGATTCTGCATTCCTGGTAGAACGCGAGTTGTTTGCGCAGGAAGAGATTCTCGGCGGCCAACGAAGTTTTGGACCGTAAACTAAGGACCAGAAAGCGGAGCAGATCGGCAAACAGGTTCAGCCAGCACGCGCAATAATTCATGATGCACCGATTTCCTTCCTTTTCGATCTCTCCTTTCACTTTGGCTGCTATTTTCCCCGTTTCAAGTCAGACCGCTAATTTTTGCGGAGCACACCCTATCCGCCGAGGGTCGCGAAGGGTACTACGCGGGCCTTAATCACGTTAGGTACTCCGTATCGCGGAATCTTTTAGATTATCTGGGCGTAACGTGAATTTGTTTCGGTCTCGCGTATTCCCCGCACCTCCCGCAACGTTTTATCAGTCGTTGCTGTAAGCGATCAGCGACCAGGCGGCGACCCTCGTCGGCAGCGTCAACCGCCGCCACTGTCTCCGATGGAAGAGCAACTTCTAATCGCGAGTGATTCCCGCAAATGCCAAAATCAGAGCAGCGGTTCAGCGATCCCCGCTATGATTTCGTCAAGGCGCTCGAGCAGTGGTCTATGATCCCACTGGTCGAGTTCGATTTGCTTGGAGTTCTCCATATCGTTTCGGAACATCAGACTCATTTCGTCGCCAAACGAGTGACTGAGAACAATCGCGTTAACTTCGTTGTTGCGAGCGATGCTCCACCAATCCAGGTTCGATGAGCCCACCGTCGACCATACGCCATCCACGGTCGCTGTTTTCGCATGCAACACCTCACCCTGCCACTCGTAGATTTTCACGCCTGCTTTGAGTAATGCGTGATAATGCGACCTTGCGGCCGACACGATCAGCGGCTCATCGGATTGGCTTGGAAGCAACAGCCGCACGTCGACACCACGGCGGGCCGCGTGCTCAAGGGCATGCAGCATTTGATGGTCAGGTGCAAAGTAAGCGTCGGTGATATAGACGCTGGTCTCAGAACTAACAATGGCAGAGATCAAGGTGACGTAAATCAGGCTGAACCGTTGCGGAACACTTCCAATCACGCGCACGATGTGGTTTCCCTGCCGCTCGATTTTTGGGAAGTAGTTGCAAGAGCAGAATGGCGGTCCTTGCTGATACTTCCATTCATCCATGAAAAGACGTTGGAATTGTGCCACTGCAGGTCCCTCGACCGAAATGTCCGTGTCGCGCCAGGATGTCTGCGGCGTTGTACGGGCGCTGCTGCTCAGGCCGCTGGCATAAACCTCCGATATGTTGATGCCACCGGTGAATGCGATGCGGCCATCGACGATGAGCATTTTGCGATGATTGCGATGGCTGAGTGTCCAGGGGAGAGTCGCTTCGAAAGGATTCACCGGGCGATACTGCTTCACCGCGATTCCGCTCTGCTGCAGCGATTGGAAGAAGCTGGCCGGCGTTCCGAATGAACCGAGTTCATCATACATCAGACTGACTTGTACCCCATGGCGCTGCCGCTCAATTAGTGCGTTGGCAAACATTTGTCCGATCGGTCCATCTGAGAATGTATACATTTCGACATTTATCGTCTCGCTCGCGCTGCGTATCGCCGCCAGCATTGCCCGGTATGTCGCTGTGCCATTTTCCAGCAACGTTACTCTGTTGCCGACCGCCAAGGGAACATTAGTGAGCGCCTGCTCGAACGCCAGGTGCCGTTGCAAAATATCGCTGGGTATTTCCTGATGTTCCCCCAGGCGAGCTATGACCCGCTGCGCTTGCCGCGCAGTTAACGGACCTTCCGGTCCAACAAAACTCGGAACCACGAGATAGAGCGGATTGGTGTGTAACAGCGCCACAGCATTCGGGATCGTGCCGCAACTGGAGAGAAAGGACCCTATGATCGCTAGTAAAGCGAATGTGCTGGTCAGCTGCGGACGCTCTTGGATCGTCATCTTCCGTCTCGCGCTGGTGCGGAAGCGATGTAAACTCTGGTCACCTGAGCGGTCACCCTAGGCGCCAAATAGCCGAAGGAACCGATGAACTTTACGAGATGATATGGCGAAGCGGTGTCGTAGTAGAGGATATTCTGCGGAAAGAACGGCTGAGCGAGCCGGCTCAGAAATGCCGGCCAATATTTCATAACCGAGTCCGCATTAACCCGCATGATTACCTTGAGCGTTTGAAAGGTTCCCGCAGGGACCGTGGTCTGCTCTATGTCCTGTGCCCAGAGATCAAATGTCATGTATCCATATCGCCCAAGGATCATGTTGAGCTTGCCGGTAGCACCAGGCTCCATTGCATCGAGGGTGAGCAGAACCGCGCTGGGCGGTAGGCGGCTCGGAAAGACATCGTTCGGGAACGGCGGCGAACTCCAAAGGCGCAGTTGCCGATCATTCCCATCCTTGCCATACGAGCGTAACCGTTAAGTAAGCATCGGCGACGGTCAGACGTGAGGACCCAGTATTCGACCGTAGTCTGTCCACCTGCCGCCGTGGTTTCTTGCAATTCCAGAAAACCCGAGCCGAGAGGCTCCTTCCAGGTCGTCGCTTTGCTTACCTGCTCCCCGGTACCGCTCAACGTGACGATCGATTCGGAGACGCCGACGCCAGGTACGGGCAACGGAATCTGCACGGATGCGCGCGGATCTGGCATTGCACCGCCTGCCAGTCCACGAGCGGCGACCAACCCCGTGAACTGGGAAATATCATCGTCCGATGACGTAGATCGCAAGCGTGCGATCTGAGCATCCGACGCTGCGAGTGTGTATCTTCCCGCCGCGATCACACAAGCTAGCGTTATTGTGATTACAAGATAGCGATGTGGTCGAAACATCTTGTCATCTCCGCGAATGCCAAGCTTTGCTCCAGTGATTTTTAACCGGGTTTGGTCCACGGTGTACCCTGCGGCCCCAGTGGAGGGGACGATTTCACGCCCGATGATTCCGCAACGGTAATACCGCAGAAAGCGATGTTAGATTGGCGATGCGTGAGGCGGTTAAGTTCTTGCGGCCTCTTTCCTCCTCGGTACCAATTACCCAGCACGTCGGATTAGCAATCCGACCGGATGTGTTGCAAGTTTGGCGATGTTGGGCGGTAATCTGAAAAGATCGTGAAGCACACAACCCGACCGGCAATCTTCAAGTGGCGGCAGACGGCGCCGGAGCTGATTCTTTGTGCCGTGCGCTGGTATCTGCGGTACTCGCTGTCGCTCCGCGATGTCGAAGAAT
>JBEKJC010000079.1:0-8180 GCA_050011435.1 Binataceae bacterium (SeqCode) | reverse complement strand
TTGCGTGCCCACGATGCGCAACTCGATCGCGCCGAAGGAAAACTTGACACGAAGCAGAATGCCGCCTAACTGACTATGCAGCCGCTACTCAATTCCAACAGCGCAACGGACATTCCCCGGAATTCTTAGGAGGGACAGGCGTGTCGCCAGCAGGAGGCGTTTCACGTCGCGCGCCGCCGGGGCGCACCGGCCTATGGTTCGATGATCATGAACAGCCGCGATCTGGAAGACTTCGAAGACGGTACGGTCGATGGCGTCAGATACACCAACGCAAGCATATTCGGAAATCGGCGCGGCGCGTGGTGACCCTCGTACCGCGTGGCGTTGTTGTGCGGTCTGCCGAGTTGTTGTCATATTTCTGTCCATGTGACAATGTGGCGAAAGTATAGAAGGGAGGAACCAAATGACTCAAACTCGTAGATGGGGGATTGGAGCTGGGTTGTGCATAGGAATCGGACTACTCACAGGGTCTCTCGCTTTTGCCGGCCCATGGTTCCCGTCAGCGCCAGTGCTTCCCTGTTCGCTGTCGACGTTACGCGGGCAGTATGTGTATACGGCGACCGGGACCTCCAGCGGGGCGCCGTATGCTGAAAGTGGTTGGGAAATTTACGACGGCAAGGGCACAGTGACTGGCAGCTACACTGCGAGTACGGACGGCACAATTTCCAGCGGCACTTATACGGGGGCCTATACCGTCAATTCCAACTGTACCGGGACCGAGACGAGTCCCGGCTATCACGAGAATGATTTCATTGCGCCATCGGGAAATAAGTTCACGTGGATCGAGACCGATCCCGATACTGTCTTCGCCGGCTCCGAATGGCGCTCAGACCAATAGAGTTTGTCGTGCCGGACGCAGTCCGGCGGAGGGCGGATCTATGCGAAGCGATTGTCCGGCGGTAAAGCACCAATCGTTCGCGTAGATCCTTCCATTAGTTATTGCGACTGGAACCCTAGGAGTCCGTCCGAGAAATAGTCATTTGATGTTGGGGAAATAGGGACCAGTGTAGTGCATAATGTCATCATGTTTATGGGTAAGAGCTACCGTCCGTACCATCCGGATCAACAGTTTCTACTACCTCCGAGCCTGCGCGAGTGCCTGCCGGAGAATCATGTGGTCTACTTCGTCAGCGATGTGGTCGACCATCTGAACCTGTCGGCGCTGGATACGGTGTATGCGGACGAACAGCGCCGACAGCCGGCCTATGATTCTTCGGCCATGAGCCGTCAAATCGCGGTGAAGCAGCTCGCGGCGAACGAAATCGAGCTGGCGCGCGATTAAAAAAATAGCGAGGCATCGAGAGATGATGCCCGCGCCACTCTGGTCCCCGTTCTCCAAGAGTGCCGCCCAAGGGTAGTTTCGGTTGGCGTTTGCAGCGCGAAAGTAGACGGGTCTAACGTGGGAGATTCAGGAGCTGATCTCGGCTTGCTGACAAATACCATATAGCGAGTAGGGTCAATCATGGCAGTAAATGACACGTCCACTGAAAAGCGCGGCATGGGAAGTTCGGTCACTCGTGAACTCGATCAACTGAGGAAAAAAGTCACGGACTTGACGCTCAGGTTGGAGCGCGAAGTGAACGCGCGCGAGCTCAGTGCTCTGCTGGTGGCGGAAGCTAAGAAGGCGCGCGCGCAACTGAGCGGACAGATCAAGACGCTAAGCGTGCAGGGACGGAAATTGGCGTCGCAGCTCACCTCGGCGGTCCGCGATGCCAGCAAACGGCAGCGGTTACACGAAGGGGCGCTGGCGAAGATCGCGGAACTGAAGGCGGAACTCGCGAGCAAGACCGCTGATCTTAAGAGCCGGAGCGAAGAACTGCGCAAGTTGGCGCGCGAGTCGGCCCATCGCGCCGCCGCAATCGTGCGCGGTGGTGGCCAGCCAACGACGGCGCCTTCCCAAGCCAAGCGCTCGGAGATACCGACGCCCTCGGCGGCGAGTCCCGAAGGCCAGCCGAAGGACCAACCCAAATAGACGTAGGCTGAGAGGTCGTCGATTCGTAGACCGAATCGAGTGCGAGAACTGGTTCAAGCGCAATATCACCGCAGCCGAACGCTTCATCTGTATTCGGAGCGAGACCTTCAGTCGCTCGCGCGAGGCCTGCACAAATTGGAAGCACAGAGCGTCAGACGCGCATACGCGATCTTCAATAAATGCTGCGAGAATTTCGGCATCATGAATGCCGCCACGATGAGCGCGATCCTTCGCGACCAGGGCCAAAATCTGCCATAACGCCTGGTACACGCCCACGCGTCCGCCCCGACCCACCGTGTCCCTTACTGATGCATTTTTGCTCCGGCCAAGCGATGCAGTTTTAGTCTGGCGTTGACAGTCCGAATTTACGAGTCCGAATCGGTAGTGAAATGATGTTGTGTTTGAGTCAATTCGGCGGGGCGGGAAACCTAACTCAGGCCAGACACCAAAAGGAGTAAGCGTTGGACATATCCAGAATAGTTGCGGAACTGAAGCAGGAGAGAGAAAGGATCAGTCGAGCTATTGAGGCGCTCGAAGGGTCGGCCTCGACGCTTGGCGAGAAGAGGTTGAGCGACACCGCTCACAATGGAGCCGCATCCGAGGGGATTAAACGCCGAGGCATGACTCCGGAGCACAGAAGGCGGTTGTCATTAGCGCTGAAGAGGCGTTGGGCGGAGCGCCAGAAGAAGGGCTCCTAAAATAATAATTGCGCGCAAGCCGGGCGAATTGCGGGTGACAACAAGCATCGCACGTCTGCTCGCATCGCAGGACCGCCGCGACAAAGCGTGCGCGATGATCGCCGGCATCTGCAACTGGCTCGCCGAGGGCTTCGACACCGCCGACCTGAAAGGGGCGAAGGCGCTGCTGGATGAGGTAGCGGAATAGACGGATGTGATCGGAATCATGCATCACGCTCAAGACGCCTTTGGAGGGGGGCCATACATGGACATTCCGGTTAATTTGTCATTGTCCTTTTTCTAATCCGGACAGGGACCAATCGACTCGACCAGATCCGCCGGATCAGACTGCCAATCGAGATAGCTCAAATAGTAAAGCGAGACATTTCTGAATCCGGCGTCGATCAACGCGCCTGCCGCGAGCGATGACTTCGCTCCGTCCATGCAGTAGACGATTATCCGATCATTGATGCTAAGGCCGAAGCGGCGAAAAATCGAATTCAACTTCGCAGGCCGGTCGAGAAATCCCAGCAGATCGTTGTCCGCCTGAGGCGTTAGCAGCTGTTCGACAGGCAAATTCCTAGCGCCGGGTAGGTGGCCGCCACGAGTAATTCCCGGCAGCAGGAGGCATCCGGCGAACTCCGCAGGCGTGCGAACATCAACCAGAGCGACCGATGTACTTTCCACGACTGCGGCGACGGTATCGCGATCCACCAGATGAATCGGACGGTTCTGAATCCTGACATCAAACGAAGCCTCGACCGGAACACCCGGCGGCGTGATCGACAGCCGTCCGTCCGCAATCAGGGGAGCCAACGCATTGAAGCCACCGTCAAGCAGGTAAGCGCGGCGAACTCCGAAATAGTTGAGGAGGAATCGCACCCGCGAAGCAAACTTCAACTCACCATCGTCGTACACGATCACGGTACGTCGATTGTCGATTCCGAAGCTGCCAATATATTGCGCCCACGCTGCAAAGTCTGTGAAGATTCCGGGCTCCTCACTCATCGTAGTCAAATCATCAACATCGATAGGGATCGCATCATTCACGAAGCCGGATTCCGCCACCTCGTCCTTCGATTGCGCGGACAGCAGGATCACCCCGCCCTTATTCAGCAACGCGGGCAATTGATTTGGCGCGGTAAGAAAGCGGGGGCTCAATGGGGGCGGCGCATCGCCAGCCGACAACACGGGCGAGGAAAACAAAAGCACCGCGAGTGAGATAAGTGGGAAAGTCCACACACGGTGTACGAGTTGTATTTTCATTCAGTCCCCTACTCAATGGTAATCGGTTTGAAGCCAGCTTGGTCCGCCGCGCCGAGCTTTCAGAGTAATCCGAGATTCCCGCTTTGACTCTCCGATTCCAAGTCGCTGCGCAAGCAGCACGGTAATCCGTCGTCAAGGTTTTAGCCCGCTTTTGGTCCACGGCGTTTCGGCGCGTAGCGAAGGGGGCAGAACGGTTCGCGTCCAGGGCGCACACATCGTATTTATTTCTTCGTCTGCTCCTTGGTCTTCAGTCTCGACTTATTCGCCTCGATAAACTCGCGAAGTTCGGCAGCATGTGAGAGCAACGCGTCCCATTGCTCCAGGTAGAGGGTGACCGGGAAGCGACCGAGACCGTATACCGAAACGGCCCCTTTCTCAGACACTTTAAAGCTCAGACTGCTGCCCTTGGCGAGCCGACCTTCCAGCTCCGCGATCCGTGCCGCCATTTGCTCCGGGGTCAGGTTGCTGTTTGTTTCATTCGCCATCGTCAAATCAAATCCTCGCATTTCTTTTAGAGTCTGTAATAATTCACGTTTATAACCTGATCGGTCAGGCGAACCAAAATCAGGCCATTTTAAGCCCCGCAGCGCCTCGGTAGCCTTGGATCGCCACAAAATGGCCCATCCTTAGGCCCGCAAGGCCCGCAGCGAGGGCCTGGGGGGCGGGAATCGAGGGTTTGATAGGGGTCGGGGGCCGCGTTTGGGGCGTGGATCGGCACGGTTGGCGTAGCTTCTTCAATATCTCCAAGTCTCGTGCCCGAACGGTGCCGAATTCAGCTCCCGTCGGTGCAGGCGCCAATGGGGCAGAAGCCGGTCCATGATCGACGTGAAGCGGCCATTGTGATGTCGCACGATCAGGTGGGCCATTTCGTGCACGACGATGTATTCCAGAAGCTCCGGCGGCTTCTTCGCCAAGTTGGTATTGATACGGATGCTGCGTCTGCGCGGGGTGCAGCTCCCCCATCTCGTCTTCATCTGCCGCACAAAGAACCGCGCCACCTTCACGCCCATCACCGATTCCCACTTGGTGATTAAGGGCGGTACAGCCTCCTTGATTTGCTCGCGGTACCATTCCTCCACGACCGCCTGCGCCTTTTTGTTATTAGCTCCCGGACGCAACCGAAGAAGCATTTGGTCGTGTTTCAATTCGATTGACGGCGCTTCCTCGCATTCGATTATCTTCAACAAATAGCGTTTTCCCCATGCGTAGTGGCTCTCGCTATCCAAATATTCGCGCGGCGTCTCGCGCTCCTGCTCTCGGAGCTTTGTCTGCTGCTTCTTGATCCAGTCCAGCTTGGAAATCACGAAGACGCGAATGGGGTCGAGGCCCATACGTCTTGGGGCCGAAATCCTGACCCTGCCGGCAGGAGGGTGGACGGTGAGATGGACGTGCTTGATGTCCTTGAACACCACGTCCACCGCAATTTCGCCCAGATTAAGCTGCGTAACCATCAGTATTCCATCTGCGCTTTGATGATGAGGAAGATGCGCTCCACCTCGGCCACGTCGTTTCCCAAAAGCGGTAGTATCGCCGCCTTGATGGTGTTCTCCTTCGGTTGATTCCCGCGCCAGCCGTCAGGCCGCGTTTTCTTGACCGTTTCGTCAATTTTTAGCGCCAGCTCTTCATTATGGCTCAGGTTGTTGTAGAGGGCGCGCTTCCCCGCTATCTGGGCATCTCCGTCATTCGTTGACGTCTCGGCTAAAAGTGCTAGGCTTCACCAATCTTCTGGGAGAGCGTCATGAACAAGCGTAAATTTCTGACCCCGCTTGCGGTCTCGGTTGCTGCATTGCTCGGTGGCGCAGTGATTCCGGCGCAGGCATCGACTGAGCCGGCAGTTACGACTACCGAGGCGTCTGTCCCAACAGCTACGGATCACCTCATCCTCACGCGCAGTGCTGGTGGGGGTCAACTGCGGTTGGCTGATCATGAGTCGCACGCGTCGCACGAGTCGCATTCATCTCACGTGTCGGGCGGTTGATTTGCTGTTTTAAATAACGCGGTGTGGGGGCAAGTTCTGTGTCTCGGACGCTCATCTTTTCCTCGCAGATTTACAGCGTTGATACGATCAAGAAGGCCGCATATCGCTTTTCGGATGTGCTGTCTTTTGACATAACTCCTCGTTCCGGCGAGATCGAATGCGTCCTCCAATTTATTTCGGGATCGAAAGAAGAAGAGCAGGCCGAACGAATCGTGGCCGCTTTCAAGAACGAGGTTCTTGACCAGGATCTGAGATCGGTCATCTCGAAAGAGACAGAAGCAATCCGCAACGCCGTCTTGGCATTCGCGCTTTCCAAGACTGGGCTGCAAAGCGGTGAGTAAATTTCAGCCATTATCGGTCTACCAGCAGCCCTTGGTTGATGGTTACCAGCTTTTGCCCTTCCGGTTTACCTCACTTAATGATTGTGAATATGTTCTGACCAACCAAGCTGGCGAATTCACTGTGCTTGAGCGGCCAACGTTGGAAGCGCTAGTGCGATGGCACCAGCTTCCCGCCACGGATGGACTTTATGATGATTTGAAGTCAAAACATTTTATCATAGACCGCGACTCATCAGTGGCAATGGATTTGTTGTCGCTCAAGGTGCGCACAAAACTCCAGCGGCTCGCCGACTTCACCGGATTACATATATTCGTGGTTTCTCTGAGATGCGAGCACTCATGCCGATACTGCCAAGTCTCTCGCCAGAGTGACAACAAACTAGCGTTTGACATGTCCATCGAAACGGCTGACAAGGCTCTGGCATCGGTATTCCGGTCGCCTTCGCGCTGTCGCTACTAAGAATTTCATTCGAACCAAATTGTGAGCGGTCGCGAGAATTGTGGGCGAGCTGATGCGCCTGAGTGAATCGGGCTGTGATCAGAATCGTTAGGGCGGCCGATTTCTGATCGAGGTTGAAAAACCCCCAATAGAGAGATCTTCAGACGACGGCTTACGGCGGCCGTCCAGCCATTGGTAAGCAGGAATCGGGGACGAATCAGGCGGCAAGCCGTTCGTAGCGGTGATGCAGGCCACTGACTTGTGGAATGGCGACGACTCTTCCGAGCCCGGGTGGCACGACCGGGCGCGGGTTTGGGCAATCCTTGTCGAGTGAAAGATGCGTGCGCGTTCGGTGGTAGTAGTCGACATACGACGAGAGGACGCGGCACAGATGGCGCTCGTTGACGATTACGATGTAGTCGAGGCACTCACGGCGAATCGAACCGATCACACGTTCGACGTATGCGTTCTGCCAAGGTGAATGTGGTGCCGTGACGACTTCTGTGATCCCCATCGCATCGACTTGCTTGCGGAAGTTCTCGCCATACGAGGAATCGCGATCGCGCAGCAGATAGCGTGGAGCGGTGTCCCATGGGAATGCGTCGGTCATCTGACGCGCTAACCAGCCTGCGGTCGGATACCGCGTAACATCAAAGCGCACAATCGTCCTGCGATCGTGGGCCAGAATGATCATCACATACAGCAACCGAAACGAGGCAGATGCCACGACGAACATGTCGATAGCGGCGATACCCGCCACCTGATTGCGCAGGAAGCTACGCCAGGTCGGTGACGGCGTCCCTCGTCTTCGCACCATGTACTTGGCAACCGTCGCTTGACTGATTTCGATGCCGAGCTTGAGCAATTCGCCGTGGATTCGAGGTGCGCCCCAGAGCGGGTTGGCGGCGTTCATCTGCCGAATCAAATCTCGAACTTCGCGCTCTACTGATGGCCGTCCTGATCGCGAACGCCAGCGCCAAAACAGGCGGAACCCCTGACGGTGCCATTGGACGACGGTGGCCGGCTTCACCAACACCATCGTTTCCAGACAGCGCGGCCATAATCGATAGAGCCAGACCCAGAGCAGGCGGTCGATCGCGATCAGGTGGGGCCGACCCGGCCGCTGGCGACGAAGAACGTGCAGCTGATGACGAAGAGCGAGGTTCTCTAATTCCAGAACCGCGCGGCTACGGAATCGGCGGGCAATGGCGGCGACGATGGAACGCACATCCTTAAGCATGCCGGCGACACTACGTCGACCCTTCGCAAAACTCTAGACTTTTGGCCGCTTTCGGAGTTTTTGGTAGCTACAACTTGCGTATGAGCCGCTGAAACCCTGGTCCACCGGAACCGGCATCATGGGTTGGTCACTGGAATAGCCCGTCCACCGGAACCGGGACGGTCCTCGACAAGCGCGACGAGCACTAAACTCTGAATGATCTCAACACGGAGAAATGACCAATGGCAAAAGGCTTCACTGAAGATGAATTGAAGGGTGTCTTCGAGA
>JBEKJC010000078.1:0-8569 GCA_050011435.1 Binataceae bacterium (SeqCode) | reverse complement strand
CCACCTTCGCTCTCCTCTCCATCCCAAGCCTCCTGCCTCTTCAGCAGGATGCTCCGCTTTGTAGCGGGTGGGCCATTTTTCAGTATCAAAGTGGGCCGTTTCACCGTATCGAAATCAGTTATGACTTCAAGGTCGAGACCGGACACAGACGCATCGAACTCGGAGGAAAAGATCGCGTCGCGGTCGTGGATAATGAAACGGAGTTGTTGGAGGGTCCAGGCCGCATTTGGATGGACCGTCGCGTTGACGTGAATCATTCGGCGAGAGGCATGTTTGGTCTGCGCCCCGAAAATCGGCACGAAAATGAGTTAGAGTCCGCCACCGGGAGGAGACGGACGAATGAAGGCGAGCCGGTTCAGCGAAGGGCAGATCATCGGGATTTTACGCGAGCATGAAGCGGGAGCGAAGACGCCGGAGGTATGCCGGCGGCACGGGATCTCGGACGCCACTTTCTACATCTATGGACGGCTCCCCCGTTTCAAGAAGGTTTTGGGTCCTGGTCTGACGAGAATCGATTGCAAACATCTATCCGGCGTCACCCTTTTATGGTGCGCCCAAATGGGAAATCCGCTCACACTCTCCTTAACAAATGGTCGGCCTCGAGGGCCATTATAAAAGACAGGGTTTGAGTGTGCCGGTTCGATCCGTCAGCCCATTTTCCGATCCTTCAAGCAACCTCACTTAACCCTCACGCAGCGGCGCGATACGGCTCGCCACTGATCAGCACGGCGAAATAGGCCGGTATTTGGTCAGACCTAAGTACAATCATGCGCGCGCCGCTCATCGCACGCAGATTGTGGCAGCCTGCGGACACGGCGCCCGGTGGTCGCTAATTCGCTTCAGGCCAAATGCGCTTCGGAGGAGAGTCATCGCATCGGCGGCAAAATTGAAGCTTACGAAGCAAGTTGCACCTTTATCCAAAATCCGAAAAATACGATACGAGGCGAATGCAGAGGCGGGTCACACCGAGTAACAGATTATGCGGGCGCAGCGCTGCCAGGCCGAGGTCGGCATGAAGGCCAGCGACATCCGCCTCCGGGTTTTCGGACACGCGACTCTGGCTGACTCCACGGGGCATCCCAAACTGACTCCGAAGGGCACGGCTGTGTTTCCGAAGGACACAGGGAAGGAGCCATCGGAGCGATCTCTAACGTGGCCGTGAACCCTGGTATGAGCTCCCCAATCTAGGAGCGCGAGAGAAAACGCCCTTGACATCGGCACAAAGAATGCAGCCAGGTTTATTGCAGCTCCGAACAGGAAGGATTTTTCGCAATGCCGACCAAAATTGCGATCAATGGATTTGGCCGCACCGGCCGCATGTTCTTTCGCGCCGCGCTCCACCACCCAGACCTCGAATTGGTGGCCGTTAACGACCTCACGGATGCGCCGACGCTCGCCCATCTTCTGAAGTATGATTCGATTCACGGCGCACTCAAATACGAGGCGAAGGTTGAAGGCGACTCGATCTTCGTTGCCGGAAGGGCGATCCAGGTTCTCAGCGAGCATGATCCGGCGAAGCTGCCATGGCGCAGGCTGGGCGTGCAGATTGCGATCGAGTCCAGCGGCAAGTTCCGGACACGCGAGAAGGCCGCGCTCCATCTCGCCGCCGGGGCGAGCAAGGTCCTCATAAGCGCGCCCGGCGATGGCGCCGACGTTACGCTCTGTTTGGGAGTTAATCAGGAATCGTACGATCCCGCCGCCACCACGTTATCTCGAACGCTTCATGCACGACCAACTGTCTCGCGCCAATTGCGAAAGTGCTTCACGAAAACTTCGGGATTGCGCACGCCTTCATGACCACCGTGCATGCCTACACCAACGATCAGATGCTGCAGGACGGTCCGCATAAGGATTTGCGACGTGCGCGAGCCGCCGCGCTTTCGATGGTGCCCACCTCGACGGGAGCGGCCAAGGCGATAGGGCTTGTAGTCCCGGCCCTTAACGGCAGACTCGACGGCATGGCGGTTCGCGTTCCAACCGCCAACGTTTCCGTTGTGGACCTCACCGCAATGCTCGAGAAGGATGCGGACGAGAACGCAATCAAGGCCGCGATGAAACGGGCGGCTGAAAGCGAACTCAAAGGCATCCTGCAATACTGCGAGGAACCCCTGGTCTCGACCGATTTCAACGGGAATTCGCATTCATCGATCTTCGATGCCCCGTTGACAAAGGTACTGGGGCACAGGATGGCAAAGGTCTTTTCCTGGTACGACAACGAATGGGGTTACGCATCGCGTCTGGCTGACGTGGCGGCGATGATCGCACGGCAATTGTGACTAGGGAGGAAAATCCGATGCCGGAAAATGTGTCCGCGGTAAACCTGGCCGATTAGGGTCGCTTCATGGGTGGCCGCTACAGCATTAGCCCCTTGGGCAGTCTCATCGGACTCGTGTGGGCAACTCCCGATGGACTGATCGGGGGGCGTCATACTCGCCTGGCTCTATAACGCGATCGCGGACTACCTTCGACCGCGGAGGTGAGGGATGTCGAGCCGCCCGCGCGCGATCAACGGAGAGAATCCTAGGTTTAGCTGCTAAGCGACTAACTCAAATGGGGAAATGCATACTCATAACTGAGGCAAGAAGGTCACGTGCTCGGCTGGACCGACAGTTGCCGCGAAATAGCCGAGCAACAGTCTGTGGTCGGGGCCGGGCGCACCGGCACCAACCAACGGGCCAAGCCGCCAAGCATTGGCCGAGCGGGTGGTTCTGGACATGGATTTGGAAGAGCGTCTTCAGTGGCGGCGAGCCTCGCGTGTATCCACACACGGAGTCGCGGCGAATACGAGAAGGAGACCGAAATGGCAGCGAAAAAAGAGGCCAAACAACAGTCGGGCATTGGAGAGAAACCGATACTCACAGAACACGAGATCCGTAAGCGCGCTTACGAAATTTATTGCGCCCGTAGTGGCGGTCCCGGCAGCGAGGTGGACGATTGGCTGAAGGCGGAAACCGAGCTTAAACAAGGGCGCGCGAGGGTTGGGTAGTCATCCAAGCGCGGAATCTCTGGCCGCCGTGACAGGGTTTCGAACTCCTCGCGGGGGCGAGGGGATGCGCGAAGGGCGCTTCTGAATCATCGGACGACGACGCGCCGTCGGCGCGCGTCGCGCAGATGCGGAGCTTGCTGGGACGCATGCAGTTTTTAACGAGTGGACTCGAAATGGGTACTTGTCGCGACGCCGAGTGATTCAGACCCGGCGAATTCAAAGAAGCGAGGCGAAGATCTTGAGGCACGTTCTAAATCTTACAATCGCAACCCTTGTCCTTGTGGCTTTCGCATTCGCGGCAAGAGCCGACGCATTGGCGGCCGAGCCCGACGCGGCCTCCATTGTGAAGCGCATGAAGCAGGCGCTGGAGCCCGCGCGTCCCAGCGTGCGCGTCATGACAGTGAAGGTTAACAGCCGCGAAGGAGTCGCAGCGCAATGGACCGTCGGGCAGGCCCGCGCTCATTTGGACGACACCGACTCGATGCTGACGGTGGTTCTCGACCCGGTTGGCGCCAAAGGAATCGCCTTTTTGGCCAAGGAGAAGCCCGGCGCGGTCGCCGTCGGATACTCGTATTTGCCAGCGGTTCGCCGCGCGCAGGAGATCACGCCGGCGGCCGACTACGAGCCGTTCAGCGGAACCGACTTCACATACGGGGATTGGGGCTTCGCCCGTCTCGGTGGCCCGTGGAAGTTCGACGGTATCGAGACTCACAACGGCGTGAAGGCCTACAAGTTGGAAGTGGTTCTTGCCAACAATCCGCTTTTTTCGAAAGATGTAACCTGGGTCGCCACCGACACGGGACTGCCGGTCGAGCGCGACTACTACGACCTTCAAGGCAAATTGTACAAGTCGGAGCACTTCGAAAAGATCACCACCATCGACAACATCCCAACTATCATGAAAATCGTGATGGAAGATGTGCAAATGGGCGGCAGCAGCGAGATCGACGTGTCCAGCGTGAAGTACGGCGAGGAGGCGCCTGTAGGCCTGTTCGATCCGAAGCGGCTGCCTGACGCCGCCAACGATCCGCTGTGGAAGATGGGCGCTCAGTGAGCTCAAAGGAGGGCACGCGGCGGCTGGGTGATTCATCCAAGCGCTGAATCCGTTGCCCATTGACATGGGTCTCGAACTCCGAGCGGGGACCAGGACGCTTCGGCGTGCATCTTCGGCGTGCATCAAGGAAGGCGTCTACTTGGTTACTGCACCGCGTCAATGGCCAACGAGTCCGACCTGGAACTCGAGACGGTGCACAAGATCGCGATTGCGTAGATTCTGAAGCTGCACGCCTCGATCATGCTGGCGGCATTCCTGTTCCGGCTGTTCCGCCATCTGTTCTGCGTTTCTGGCCATGCGCTGGAGGAAATGAAATGGCTTTCCCGTTTAAACGAATCCTCGCCCCGGTCGACTTCGACCAGAGCTCGCTGAAGGCACTTGAGGTCGCCGCGAAACTAGCCCAACAGAATGGCGCCACCGTCTTTGTTCTGCACATCGTCCCGGTCGACTTCGACGTGAGCGGCATTCCCCGGTATGCGGATCTCATCAAGCGCCAGGAGAACATCGATCGCGAGAAGCTGACCGAGATTGCGAAGCAGCATCTGGCAGAAGTGCAATGGGAGATTCTCGACGCGATGGGGCCGCCGGCGGACGTAATCGTCGAGTTCGCGATCAAGTTGCGCGCCGACTTGATCGTGATGGTCACTCATGGCCGGCGTGGGCTGGCACGGCTCGTCGAAGGGAGCATTGCCGAGAAAGTATTGCGCCACGCTCCGTGCCCGGTTCTGGCGGTCCGTCAGGAGCAATAGAATCCCCCGCTGCTCAGTCACGCGACGGCGACGCCACTTGCGCCGGCAACTGTTGAACGGTTCGTCGGCGAACTGGCAAACGCGAAGACCGACTGTTCGGCCCGATCGGAGCGGCGAGCACGTCGAGCAGGCGGGTCGGGCCGGACTGGCAAAGGCCGTCATCGAAAATGAATTGCTCAACTGGCTCTCCAGCGAACTCAGTCAAGTTGCGAAGTTGGCCACGCCCGAGGCGTTGAACTGACCGGTAGAAGGAGATCGGCCTATTGATGGAAAACGTGTTTTGGGCGCTCGTAGTTGGTTTTTCAGTAGTGGCCTTTCTACTTGATGGCACGTTGGATGAGATCGCCATTTGCAACGATGTTCGGGAAGTAAAGGACGAGTTGAAAAAAGAATTAGGCTTTCACGGTACTCTCAACAGCCAACTAATAGATATTGAGAAGGCCATTAACAAAATCCCGCGCTAACGCCGCGTAAAGGCCCGCACACCCGTTTTTTCCGCAATCGCACTCGCCTTTCTAGGAGCCTGTCCGAGTAATGCAAATTCGCGACTTTGAGACATGACTATTGTTGTCTATAACCTCCATTAACATTCGGTGTTGTCGCCAAAATCCTGAAAATCCTATTACTCGGACAGGCTCCTAGTGAAATGTTTGATGAATTTGCCTGGCGGCTGAGCCAAAGGAGGATCAAGCGCATTGGATGGGAAGCCCGACGGGGCTTGATTCGGCGTTCCTGGTATAACGCGAGCTGTCTGCGCAGGAAGATATTCTCGGCCGCAAGCGAGCTTTTAGATATCGTAACCCGAGAAGCAGGAAGCCGAGGAGATCGGCAAAAAGGTTCAGCCAATGCAGACAGGAGTTTAGCATGGGCCAATGTTCTTGTTCTTGCTGTCCTCCCTTTGACGCGGTCATAATTTAGCCCGTTTCAAGCCACACCGGTAATTTTTCCGGAGGACAGTATAAGTAGCCATCTGTGGCCTTTGGCTTCCGAACGCCGCGCAAGACGGCTAGCATCGGCGAGACGGAAAGATCCCTTATGTCTTCTGTAGTCTTGTTCAACCGCTGGGAGAAAATAATGGCCAAACAGAAAACCGGCAAACTCCAAACGTCCACTCGTGTGTTCAAGCAAACTCTGACCAAATCGGCGCTGATCAATCTGATTGCCGAGCAGAATGACATCCCCCGCAAGACAGCTATCGGTGTTTTCAATACGCTGGAATCCGTGATGTTAGGTTCGATACATCCACGCGGCGTGGGCGAGTTTACTTTGCCTGGCCTTTTTAAGATAACCTTACGCAAGGTTCCGGCTCGCAAGGCTGGTACGCTCATCCGCAACCCGGCCACGGGGGAAATGATGAAGGGTGCCGCCAAGCCCGCCAGTGTACGAGTGAAAATTCGCGCCTTGTCGAAGTTGAAAAGTGCCGCAATATCCTGATCTCAGGCATAATTTTGGGCGCGCTGCATCATCAATTCGCGCTTCTTTTCGATTCTGCGAAGCGCGGCCAACATTGACGCGAATCGCGCGCGGGGCTTAAGTTCGCTACAGCAAATCCTTAAGGAAGGTTGGTCCAATGGCCAGCGATCTCGAAAAACGGATTACCGAGCTCGAAGATATCGAGGCGATCAAGAAGCTGAAGGCGCTTTACTGCGACGTTTGTGACGACGACCACAATCCGGATCGCATCTGGAAGCTGTTCGCCGAGGACGGCATCTGGGAAGGGGGCGATTTCGGCAAGGCGCAGGGCTATGAGGCGATTCGTAAACTCTTTGCCGGCTTCCAGAAGCTCATCAGTTTCTCGCAGCACAACGTCTTCAATCCCCAGATTGTGATCAGCGGCAATCGCGCCCATGCGAGTTGGTATCTGCTGGGACCTTTCACCTTCCGCGAAAAAGGCGACGCTCGCTGGAGCGCGTGCCGCTATGAAGACGACTACGTCGAGATCAATGGCGAGTGGAAGTATCAGCATCTGCGCGCGATCATTCGGGTTGCGGCGCCGTACGAGACCGGCTGGGCGCAAAAGTCGTAAGCCGCAAGCGTCGTCGCGCGAACCCGCCGCGGTACGAACCTCACTTCGCTAGCTGGGCGAAGCGGAACGAGCAGACGAGTCTGCGGGCTGCGTGAAAAATCTAAAGTCAATGGCCGATTGGGCCATTCGGGTCTGGGTCTCTTCGATGATCCAGTCCCGGTGGAAGTGTTGCAACTTTTAAAACGGTGATGAAAGAGGCCCCGAGAGGAACTGGGCGGCGAGGTCTCAGGCCGCCAGATCGAACAGCTTGTCGATGAACTGATTCTGTTGGCGAACATCATCGTCTCTGACCCACCGCGCCTGCCCCTTCCGGATTATGTGCATCGCCTCGTATCCCGCAACTTCTCCCTTCTGCCTCCTCAAAACTCCAGCCACAGGGCGGTGTCCACGATCTCGACGCGCAGTTCACCGTCCGGGAAGCGCGTGAGCACCGAGCGGCCCGCGGCGACGCCGAGAAGTTCCGCGATCGAATCGGCCAGATGCGCGTTCGCCGAGCCGGCCAGAATTGTCGGGTTCATAGCCATTCATGCGACATCGCGGGTGCCGCCGCGACATCGCGGGTGCCGCCGCGCTGGTCGTTCTTTCGCTATTCGGCAGCATAGCCAATCGGCAGAAGCGCGATCGGACGCCAGTCGCGCTCAATTTTGTTTTGGAAGATGCTCCTTATTGCGTCGTCATTGAAGGCTCCCACCCAACACGCGCCAAGACCCGACGCCACCGCCTGCAGCCACGCGAAACTTGCGGCGATGGTGGCATCCTGAAGCGCAAACAGGTCTCTCCCTCTTGCGCCATACTTAGCCGCGGACCGCGATGGCACCGACCAGAACACGAGCACTACAGAAGCCTGGCCGACAAATTCCTGCCCGTACGCAGCCTGCACCAGCTTGTGCTTGGTCTCATCGTCCGAGACCACGAGCACCTCGCGCGATTTCAATCCGCCCGCCGACGGCGCGGAATCCGCCGCCGCTAGAATCGCCTGCAGGTCTTTGCGACTGATGTCGCGCGACTGGAAGCTGCGAACGGCGTGCCGTTTCCTGAAAATCTCATGCATCGCGTTTCGCCCTTCGACAGCAGGCGCGCGTTCAGCGGTTCCGGCGCGCGCCATCGCGAACGTCATCAGCGCTGCGGCCAGCACGATGACTTGCAGGCACGCGACGACCGGACGGTGGTGATGGAGCCGCGCCCCGCGGCAAAGTTTGCGGATCGCATGGAAAGTTAGCCGCCGCGATGGCAACGCGGAGCGGCACCATCGAAGCCGCTCTGCGAGAGCCGCTTGCACATCCGGGCGCGCCGGGAGCCCGGCGCGCCCGGTTGCTCGCCCACTTGGGCGAGCGTCGGCGAGCTCCGTTGCCTCGCGCAGGAGCTTCTCGCGGGCCTCCGAGCGCAACTGCACCTGCTGGTAGTTCATGGTTCGCCGCTCCGCGTGCTCGCAATCGCTCAAGGGCCTGGTTGCGAACGCCCAGGAGCGGCGCGCTGCGGAACATGTGGTGCATCCTCGGCGTCAACGCGGTCGAAAATCGCCTCGAGTTGCGTGCATAGAGTCACGACAGAATTCCCAGTCGTTGCCCAACGCTATATCGCCTCGGGCAGGCGTTGTTTCTCTGCTTAATGCGCGTGCTCGTGGACGAATTCGATGATCTTCTGGATCGCCCTCGCGGCGTTTGGCGTATCCGGCCTTCTAATGAAGAAGCCCTCGGCCTCGCCTTCGAACAATTGCAAATCCACCTGACCGCCCGCCTCACGGTAGCTCGCGA
>JBEKJC010000077.1:0-8581 GCA_050011435.1 Binataceae bacterium (SeqCode) | reverse complement strand
TGTCTACCACGAAATGTGGTCATTACGCCTGCGGAAGCGCTGGAAGTGACGAATAAGGGCGCCACGCTGATCTTCAAAGTCGCAAGTGGATTGTCAAACCGATTTCCCGCATCGACTCACGAGCAGGGTCGCCGCGATGAGACGCGCACGATGCTCGCCGCCATCTACAACTGGTTCACCGAAGGCTTCGACACCGCCGACCTCAAGGATGCGAAGGCCTTGCTCGACCAATTATAATAAGCGCATAGCCGGACCTTCCGACGATGGATTAATTCTCGTGCACGCCTTCATATCCATCATCGCCGGTCACGCAATCTGCGCTAAGCTAACGATCTCGCAAGGGTTAGCCCGCCATGTCTGAGCTTGCCTATTCCAGTGCAGTCGCAATCGCGAGGAAAATTCGCCGGCGAGAGCTTTCGAGTCGGGAAGCCGTTGACTATTTCCTGGCGCGCGTAGCGGCGCTTGATAAGTCGATCAATAGTGTCGTCACCATTGATGCCGAACGGGCTCGTACCGAAGCCGATGCGGCAGATGCCGCGTTGGCGCGCGGCGAGGTCCGGGGACCACTGCACGGGGTGCCCATAACGATCAAAGATTCATTCCAGACCAAGGGAATGCGCACGACCTCGGGGGCCCCCGAGCTAGCTGAATTCATCCCGCAGGAAGACGCCTGGCCGGTCGCGCGCCTGCGCGAAGCCGGCGCGATTGTCTTCGGAAAAACGAATTTGCCAATTTATGCCGGCGACTTGCAGAGCTACAACAAAGTCTTCGGCACGGCGAATAATCCCTATGATCACTCGCGCACTCCCGGCGGCTCGTCCGGAGGCGCAGCCGCGGCGCTGGCGTGCGGGTTTACTCCGCTGGAACTCGGCAGCGACATTGGCGGCTCGATTCGTCTGCCGTCGCACATGTCGGGTGTGGTCGGCCACAAACCGAGTTATGGAATCGTGCCGGCACACGGACAGATCCCGGGCCCGCCAGGAACGCTGACGCTGGCCGATCTCGCGGTCGCGGGACCGATGGCGCGCACGGTGGAAGATCTTATACTCAGCCTCAATATTATGGCCGGCCCCAATCGCTGGGAGCATCCGGCGTGGCGGCTGAAATTACCGCCACCGCGCAGTCGGACGCTAAAACGATTTCGTGTGGCGGCGTGGCTTGATGATCCCGCTTGCCGAGTTGAGCCGGAATCGCGTGAGCTTCTTGAAAAAGCGGCTCACGCGCTCGCGGGCGCTGGTGCGCGCGTTGATCATGAGGCGCGACCCGCGTTCACACTGGAGAAGGCGTTCGATACGTTCTTTGCCCTGCTGCAAGCGGCGCTGGCCGGCGCCGTGACACCTGCCCGGATCGAAGATTACGCCGTCGCGAGTGGTGACACCGGCGTCGCACGCACCCAACGGCTCCTGGCGATGCGACATCGCCAGTGGCTGGCTCATAATGAGCGGCGCTTGCAGATGCGTAAACGCTGGGAAGAGTTCTTCACCGAGTGGGACGCGATCCTGCTGCCGGTCATGCCCTGCGCGGCAATTGCGCATGATCACTCGGAGCCCATCGCCGGCCGAAGCGTATGGGTGGGCGGTCAGCAACGGCCCTATTTGGATCTGCTGGCATGGATGGCGCCGGCAGGCGCATGCCATCTGCCCGCGACGGTTATCCCGGTAGGCTGTCTGAGCAACGGGCTCCCCGTCGGCATTCAAATTATCGGACCATATTTGCACGACTTGACAACACTTGATCTGGCCAAACGCTTCCTTGCTCTCAGCGGAGGTTGTCCACGACCACCCGCTTTTTCTGAGCCCGTTACCTGATTGTCTAAAGTGGTTTAGCTTGGAGGGGGATATGCGAACGAGAATTTCGACGATGTTCAACATCGAGACACCAATTTTTGCGTTCAGTCACTGTCGGGATGTCGTAGTGGAGGTTTCGAAAGCCGGCGGCTTCGGGGTGCTTGGCGCGACCCGCTTTACCCCCAAGGAATTGGAAATCGAGCTTTCGTGGATTGACGAACATATAGGTGGACGACCATACGGGGTCGATGTGCTGATCCCGCGCCAATCGGCGAGAGCCCGTGCCGCTCGCGTGCCGCAACCGCAGCCGCAGGAGTCAAGTCGCGCGGAGCCGATCCCCGCGGCCGTTCACGCATGGACCGAAGCTGTCATGCGACAGTACAACGTCGCCCCACTGCCAGCCGAACAGGCCGAAGTATCCACCCACATGGAGACCCGGCAGGCGACGAAATCGCCGGTCGAGCACGCCCAGGAATTGCTCGAAGTCGCATTTAAACACCCGATCAAACTGATGGTGAGCGCCCTCGGGCCTCCGCCACGGGAAGTCGTAGATCGAGCGCATGGTTTGGGCATCAAGGTGTGCGCCATGATCGGTACGCTTGATCATGCGATTAAACAGCGCGACGCCGGCGTGGATTTCGTCGTGGCGACCGGAACGGAGGCGGGAGGTCACACCGGTTACATCTCCACAATGGTGTTGGTGCCACAAATTGTGGATGGCGTCGCCCCACTGCCCGTGTTGGCCGCGGGCGGTATCGGGCGCGGACGACAAGTGGCTGCCGCTCTCGCTTTGGGTGCCGAAGGCGTCTGGTGCGGCTCGTTATGGCTCACCTCGCAGCAAAGCGAAGTGTCACCGGAATTGAAAGAACGGCTTTT
Organism: Binataceae bacterium (SeqCode); assembly: GCA_050011435.1. Taxonomy (GTDB): domain Bacteria; phylum Desulfobacterota; class Binatia; order Binatales; family Binataceae; genus JADMIL01. Next base: position 5,918 of record JBEKJC010000077.1, on the reverse strand, counting down.
AGCGGCACAATCGAATGAGGCTATCCTGTCGAAGGTCTGGAGCGGAAAGAACTGCCGCATTTTGCGCAGCGGATGGACCGACGCGTGGGAACAGCCGGGTGCACCGCCACCGCTCGCTTTCCCGGTGCAGGCGGCGCTCACCTACCAGGTGATGCGTCGCGTAACTCATGCGAAAGCCAAGGACGTGGTTACATATCCGGTTGGCCAGATCATCGGACAATTGACGGAGTCGCGGAGTGTCCGTCAGATTTTCTACGATTTGCTCGCCGAGTTCGCAGAAACCGCCGATCGCTTTAGCGCGATTACAAACGATAACGTGCCGGTATCGAAGTCGTCATAGTGCCCAGTGTCCCTCTGGAACCAGGCGACCGCCCTTGGAACCGGGCGGCTACGTCGCCCAGTAACGGGTGGCATGAACGCGCGGCTCGTGCTCACGGGTGTCGGATTGTCCGATTCCGCGAATGGCTGACGATATCAAGTTGACCCATCGAGGCGCCGCCGCCCAAGCGAGTCTTGATCAAAGTCAGGGTCGGGAAGGCAATCGCTATGGAGAAGGCAGATGAACGTCGCGACTGGCGCGTCGACGACCGTTGCATCGGATGCGGCGCGTCGGTCAGCGTCGCGCCGGAATTGATCGTCTGGGACGGCGACCGGGTTCGTTTCGCGCGCCAGCCGTCCAGTGCCGCCGAAGAGGACGCCGCCTGGAGGGCGGCTCTCGTCTGTCCCACCGGCTCCATAAAGCGCTCTGGCGGAGGAAGTCCGCCCAAGCCCTACTATCCCGAGGAAATTGCACGCGGCGTTTTCCGCTGTGGGTTCAATGCGCGCGCTTCGTACGGAGCGCATTCGTACTTCGTCGAGCGCAGCGAGGGCAACCTCCTCATCGATTCGCCGCGCTACATACGGCGCCTCGCGAACTTCTTCGAGGAGCATGGAGGAATCGCCGCCGTCCTTCTGACCCATCGCGACGACGTCTGCGACGCCGATAAGTACGCTGCAAAATTCGCGTCTACGACGTGGATTCATGAGGCGGATCGGAGCGCGGCGCCCTTCGCGAGCGATATAATTGCTGGAGACTCGCCGCGAACCATCCTGCCGGGCGTAAAAACTATTCCAATGCCCGGACACACCGCGGGGAGCGTTGCGTACCTGGTGGCGGATCGATTTCTCTTCACCGGTGATTCCCTGAACTGGGACTTTGAGACGTCGGCGCTGAGCGCATTCAAGGACTACTGTTGGTACTCCTGGGAGCATCAAAAGCGCTCGCTCGAGCGCCTGCTGCAATTCCAATTCGAATACGTACTCGCCGGACACGGTGGCAGCATCTCTTTGCCCGCGGACGAAATGAGAAATGCGCTCCAGTCGATGCTGCTGCGCTTGTGATGGCCACCTGCCCCAGCCTCGGAAAACCTCTCTTTCCCGCGATCTCCTTTTCGATAATGCGAGCCGATTAGACCGATAGTCCCATAAGGATCTTTTCCCCAGAGAAACCATGAAGACGCGCGGAAATCGATCGCGGCGCGCGGTAGGCACAAAGCCCCATTTACAGAGGCCGGAAATGTGGATGCAATCGGAATCAAGTCATCGCGCTCAAGACACCTTTGCACCGGGACTGGATCCAAATATGAAAAGTCCGGCTCAATTTGCGGAAGTGAGTATTACGCCAGAGGGTGAGCCAATGGTTTGCGCCGACGCCCGGGGCCGGGCCTCCTTTATGACGTTGACCCGGTTCTCGCGCGCCTTGACACTCACCATTGCCATTATGTTCGCGGTCGTCGCGACCGGATGCGTCAACTCGGAGATCGCGGCTGGCCGCGCTGATCTCGCAAAAGGAAATTTCGCCGCGGCTCACGAGAAATTCGTTGCAGCTGCGAAATCCGGCAAACTTTCCTCGTCCGATCAGCGCGAATTGGCGGATGGTCTTTGCCTGACGGAATTCAAACTGGGACCACCTGAGTATTCGCGCGCCGAGCAGCGCGAGACCTGTGCCCTCGCAGCCGCCCACCCGGGAACCTCCAGCGCGCCGATCGTCACAAGCATCGATGCCGTCGAACGAGCCGACACTGAAGCGGCGGTTCACCGTGCCCTTACCGACGACGATTTCGCGGAGGCGGAAGGTGCCGTCATTCATTACCAGACGTTTCCCGGAGCAGATCAACGTGCCATTGGTGGATGGTCAAAGCAGATTTGGGGAACGATCGAGCAGGACGAAAAACGCAGCAAGAACCAAAACCGTCACTTGCAACCAGCGATTGCCGCAATCAGCGAACGATATCCGACAATTCGAGCGATGAATGAAGTCGAATTCAAGCGCTGGATTATGACTAACGCTACCGTATCTGACATACGCCTCGTCGATCGCATTGACCTGCGACGCCACACGCTTGAGCTCCAGGTCGCGAGCCGCAATCTGCCGGACATCGCTTTTAATCTCGATCACTTTATTAGAATCAACGACGCGATGGTGGCCAGATGCCGCTGTGCCGGAAGAACTAATATCGCGGTCGAAGGATCGGGTTTGCCCGTTTATCTGGTGCGCGTCGATCCTGACACGCGCAATTCGGCGGCGCTCGTAATGCCACAGCCGCACTAACTGACTTAGTCGCTAAGCTGCCGAAGAGGCGGAATACCGGCGGCTCTCAACCGTCCTGGGGAGGCGTCAGCGGATAGCGATTAGAAAAAGTGCCGCGCTGCTCAATCCGAGTATGCGGGTTGGATGGTGCTGGAGACCTTTTCGGTGTCGCGCGGCAACCGCATATCTTGTGGTGCTCGATCTGTTGCACGACTATTTCAAAATCGCGGCCGAGGATGATCCGCGCTCGCGGCAGGCGAAGGTTACGGGCAACGTCCTGACCCTCGACCGTTCGCTGGAGGACACGCTGCCATACCTGTTCAGTTTGCTCGGCATCGTCGACTTGCTGAAGTGCCGCTCACAGGCGGATGTCTGGTCGGCCCCCCAACTACCTGTACTTCGCAAGGATGAAATCCATGTTGTCTCCGACGCCATACCCAAACTTTTCGCTGATTCCACGTACTCGATCCAGCCTGGCGACCAAGGCGTCCCGGCGATTGGCCGGCAATTTATCCGCAACCACGAGGGCTTGCTCGAACATGCGCACCAGCGCGGCGAAGTAACTCTCGTCGTCATTTACGATGTCGCTGCAAAACCCGGCGGCGCACTCGCAATAGAAAACCATCAGCTCTGCCATTCCGGCGGAATCGCCTACGGCCTTCTTGTAATTGGAAATGGCCTGCTTGGCTTTGGCGACAGACGTATCCTGTTTCCGGAGCACGTCAGGCCAGAGCCACCGGTCGATCGTCTCCTTGTATGCTTCCAGGACATTCTCCCCCAGGTCGAAGCGGGCGTGAAGAAACGTTTGATTATCCTTTTGTGCAGCGTAGAGATCCTGGATCAGGCCCAGCAATCCGGTCCGATTCAGACTAGCGAGCTTTGACTTTACATCTGTCCATGTCGGTTGCGATTTCGATTGACGTCTCGTCATGGGTTCGATTCTATCGTGGAGCCGAAGCCGGGGAGGTTTGGTGATTCATGGTGCAGGCCGCGAATGTCAGAACAGGTAGCCTTGGGCTACCCAGTAATGCCAGTCGCTGAGGGCCTCGGCGGTTGCTTTGTCAGGGTCGACAGCAGCCAGTTGAGACAAGGGGACCGCCAGGCTCCGACCTTGCCAGCGAATCAGCACAAGCATGTCGCTCGAACAGGCCTCTTCCGGAGCCATGCGCCGGACTTCTACAGTCTCTCCCTTCCGGAGCGGCGACACTGTTCGGGTGACAGCGCAGCGGGCTTGAAAAGGAAAATGCATTTTGCCGTCGAGGTAGTAGTACCAGCCCATCGCCTGCTCTTGCGGCCCATAAGCGTCCACGATAACTTCGTTGCGGATCCGTTCTTCCCGTATGCGGTCTTTGGCTGGTTTCTTCATAGCTGATTGTGCCGTCAGTACGCAGCGAACCGAGGTCCGCCCGACTCGCGGCCATAGGGCGATCTGGGCTTCGCTTGACGTCGGCACGACATGATTCCGCTGGGTTATCCGAGGGACGGCAGCGAGTGCGCCGCGATCGTGCTCTTTCTGGTCACCGATCGCGGCAAGTGGATCAAAGACAGGCGCTCAAGGTTGACGGCGGCGCGGTCTGGGGCATCGAGTCGCGACGCCAGCCGTTTCCGCGCGACCGTGAAGCCCTGTGCCGCATCGCCCTCGTCACGTTGGGCTTTTTCGCGCGATGTCCAACGGACCGGCCACCCTGGCCATCAACGGGTCGTTCGGAGCACTCGCAGTGCCCACTGAGTGCCCACTCTTAGCTCCCACAGCGTCATCCACCGTAACCTTGAATCGCAGAAACATCGCGATTTCGCTAGCAGCCTGACCTCATAGGAGGCAGGAGAACCTCACGCACGCGTTTTGAAGACCGGTGGGGCCACCGGGCCCCGTCCTCCTCCACCCTTTATTTATTAGGCACTTACGGCGCTTGGCACAACCGGACGATCGGCTCGAGTGCCCACTGAGTGCCCACTTTTTTTGACTTTCCCCCGTTGATGCTCCCCATCATGCCGACGTGTTCATCCCCCCGAGAGGCCCGGCCGATACTTTGGTTTCGCTGAGCTCCGCAGCCTCCACTTGGGCGCTCGCGGTTGGCTGTCGTCGATCGCAGTTGTGGTGCGGGCTTCCGGTGGAACCTAGTCATGCCGCGCCGTGTCAGTGGACGTGACGACTAATCCACGCGCCGATAACCCGGCTTGTGACGATGACCAAAAATGCCACCCCGAGGTGCTTGGCTATTTCCGGTAAAGGGCTCGCGCCTCGCTCCCGAGCCAGTGCATAGGTGATAGCGCTCAGGAGCAGGCAGCCCCAGAAGAGTGCGACGATCATCGTGTACGCTGCAGGAAGCTCGAGCACAATGGCCACAAAGCTCAGAGCTGCCAGCCGATTTCGTCACTCCACAGTGATACGCCCGGATGCACGTGCAGGAACTCGCGATACGCAGGGTCGTCGTCGATCGCCGGCGGTTGCCAGAGCGGCATGAGGACGCCGGACTTGCTGACGATCGCCCAGCCGTCAGCACCATCAGCCCACAACATGCTGGCGTACACCACCGCCGTGGCACCATAGACGCGCACTGCCGCGATCGCCGCGGGGACGGGCGCCGCACGCATAAACGCGATCGCCTGTGCGGTCGCGCCGTGGCGTTGCATATAGTCGGCGAGACAGTTCTTCTGACGTTCGCCAGCGGCAGCGTGGAATTCACTGTAGGGATACTGCTTGAAGCAGGCGTGCGCCGCGCCGAAAAAACCCCGGTTCGCAAAAACCGTGGTAGATGAGATACCGCCGACAAGTTCCGGCACGACCACCGGCTGCTCCTTATCGGCAGCCAACGCCACGAGACTCATCAGCTCGAGCAAGGAACCAAACACCAGTTGCGTGGGCCAATTTGTGCGGTTCGCCATCTTCATGAATTATTTATGGTTCGCCATCTTCGTGCATTATTTATATGGACCCAGCCCCTGTGACAGTACATCGAGGCCAACTGCGCTCTGTGTCGTGGTGAACGTTGGCCTCTGTAGATCACGAGTCACCGCGCAGGCGAGCAATTGAGATGCGGACTTATTTCGAGCAGGAAGCGAAGCGGGCGCTGACGCCGACCGGCGGTTTTCTGCGCGGCTTCTCCTACTCGTTGAATCCGTATATCGGATGCGCGTTTGGCGCGGGCGGCGGATGCCCATTCTGCTACGTGCGAGCGTTGCCGGTCGCACACGCCCACGCCGGTCGATGGGGCGAGTGGGTGATCGCAAAGACCAACCTGCCGCAACTGCTGGAGCGGGAACTGGCGGTGCTCGCGCACAGTGGCAGACTGGCCGACGCGACGATTTTCATGTCGAGCGCGACCGACCCGTACCAGGGAGTCGAGCG
>JBEKJC010000076.1:0-11871 GCA_050011435.1 Binataceae bacterium (SeqCode) | reverse complement strand
ATTGCGGCACCTTTCAACTTCGACAAGGCGCGGATTTTTACTCGTACGCTGGCAGGTTTGGCGGCACCCTTCATCATTTCCCCCGTGGCCGGGTTGCGGATGAGCGTACCGGCCTTGCGAGCCGGAACCTTGCGCAAGGTTATCTTAAAAAGGCCAGGCAAAGTAAACTCGCCAATGCCGCGCGGACGTACCGAACCTAACATCACGGATTCGAGCGTATTGAAAACACCGATAGCTGTCTTGCGGGGGATGTCATTCTGCTCAGCAATCAGATCGATTAGTGCCGATTTGGTCAGGGTTTGTTTGAGCACAGGAGTGGATGTTTCGGGTTTGCCGGTTTTCTTCTTGGGCATTATTTTCTCCAGAGGTTGAACAAGACTACAGAAAACGAAAGGGGGTTTGCCGTCTCGTCGATGCTAGCCGTCTTGCGCGGCGTTCGGAAGCCAAGGGCCACAGATGGCTACTTATACTGCCCACGAAAAAATTACCCGCGTGGCATCGAACGAATTAAAACGTAACCAATTTGAGTGGCGAAGAGACCGAACCGCAAGGGGTCGGTCCACGCCGGAAATCTCAGTCCGGCCAGCTCCTGTCAAAGCTTGGCCGTGCCTTCATCCGCGACCACCACGCCTTCAAGTTCGGGAAGCCGTCCGCGATCGAATAACCGGCGCGTTCGAGATTCGCCAACGGCGGTATGAACGAGATATCGCCAAGACTGAATTGGTCAGCAAAATAGTCGCGGCACCGCAAGGGCTTCCAGTTTTTCTGGCGCACGAAATGCCAATCCGGCCGGCCGCGGATTCTGCCGGAGCTCCAACATCTGATCCGCAGCATGGCTGGCGAAAATCCCTTGGGGGGCATGCCATGCGCACACTCACTATTAGCCGTGGCTCCCCTACCTTTGGTTTGGGAACCGTCAGATTGACGTGGCGGAAAAAGGCCTTAACTGATATCACAAAGCTGATTCCCGGATTAAGCGGAATGAGTCACGCGATGAACAACAAGATCGAGCGAATATGGGAACGCACGCGCGCACTGCGACCGACGATCGAAGCGCATCGCGGCGAAGGCGACGGGCTGCATCACCTGCCCGAAGCAATCGCTCGCGCCTTTGCGGAAGCTAACGTCTACCGCCTGCTGCTGCCCCATGAATTCGGCGGCGAAGATATCGATCCGATCACCTACTACGATCTGGTCGAAGAGGTCTCCTCGTACGACGGTTCGGTCGGCTGGAACTATTCCATCGGATCGAGCACACCGGTCATCCTCGGTGACCTGTCACCGGCCCGGCTCCGCGCTATCTTCGCAAGCCCCGATTCGTGTATCGCTGCCTCCGCGTCGCCACCCGGCCGCACGGTCGAGGTCGAGGGTGGGTATCGGGTCACGGGCCGCTTCGCCTGGGCGAGCGGTATTCATCAGGCGCGGTGGGTCGTAGCCAACTGCTTCGTCTTCGACGGCGATAAGATGCGAAGGTCGGCGGCGGGAGCCCCGGTCGCGCTCGGATTCCTGATGCCCAAGGAAGATTGCAACGTCCTCGATACCTGGCATGTGCTCGGAATGCGCGGAACCGGCAGTACAGAATTCGAAGTCAACGGAGCGTTCGTGCCGAAGGATATGGCTATTCGCTTTTTCGGCGCGGAGTCGCAGCATCCCTATCCGATTTTTCATCTGCCGCCGACCTACTTTGGCTACAACCATGTCAGCGTTATGAACGGGATCGCCCGCTCTGCCCTCGACGGCCTCAAAGCGCTTGCTCGCACCAAGACCGTCGCGATGGCCGGGACGAATCTCCGCGATGAAACTCAGGCTCAGTACGCAGTGGCGAAGGCCGAAGCGATGATCGAAGCCAACGGACTTACCGTCAAGGAAGCCTTCAGGGCGCTCTGGGCGAAGGTGGTGGCCGGTGAGTCAGTGCCGCTCGAAATGCGAGCCCGTGTGCGACGCAGCGTCGCTCACGCCGCCGAATGCGCGGTCGAGGCAGTGCAACTCTGTTATCGTGCAGCCGGAGGCACGGCCATCTATGAATCGGCGCCGTTCGAGCGGGCGCTCAGGGACGTCAACGCAGCCGCAACCCACATAACCACCCGTCGCGTAATGATGGAAGAGGCTGGCCGGGTTGCCTTCGGTTTGCCGCCACGGACGCCACTGTTCTGACGATTCAAGGAAGGGCTTACGGCGGGGGCAACCTCTATCTTTTCGGTGGGAATGACTCGCGTCGCGTCGCTGCAGACCGTCGCGCCAGCCGGCTCGATCGCCGTGAGCGAACATACGCGCAAACTGGTCGAGGGTTACTTCGAGTTGCGCGCGGGTTGAGGCAGATGCCGGTCAAGGGTATCAGCGAGCCCATCAACGTTTACGAGGGGTACCTGTGGCGCGAACGGCGCCGCACGGAGGATTAACGATGCCTGGCGACGATCACAGCTTCACCACTACCGGCCAGGTTCACGGGGAGGCGAAGTACATTGCGCCGCTCCTCGGCGACATCGCGGCGCAGGCCTCAGAGGCCGATCGAACACGCTCGGTCTCCTCGGGCGTCATTACCGCAATCAAGAAGAACGACATCATGCGGATGTCCGCGAGCCGCGAGATTGCGGGCCTCGAGGAATCTATTGTCGCGATCGCAAATGAGCTCCGCGCGATCGCTCCGCGTTGTGGCTCGACGGCGTGGTGCTTGTGGAATCATCTGTGTGTCTTTCACCATTTCGCCGGAGTGCTTGGCCCAGCGAATGCGCCCTTCTTGGCCGATATTGTTTCGCAACGCGAATGGGTCTGCTTTCCTGCTGGCGCTTCGTCCGAGGTGACTGCAGTCGATGACGGCGGCAAAACCATCCTGTCCGGGGTAGCGGCATTCGGTTCCGGCGGTCGATATTCGGATTGGGCCGGCGTTGTATTTGTCAAGGACGGCGTCAAGCTGCCCCAATTCACGCTCGTCGATCTTCGGCACCAGAAGGTGCGAATTAAGGAAACGTGGAACGGCAGTGCGCTCCGCGCGTCTGCCACCGATCATATTTACTATGATGGCGTTGACGTACCGCGCGAACGCGTTGTGCCCTCACCTGCAAAGTACCGCGCGTTCTACCGGCGGCAGGACTATCCGATGATTCATCACCGTTATCGCGAAGACTGGGTTGCGATCTCGGTGATGTGGCTCGGCGCGATGGCGACGGGTGTGGCCCAAGCTTCGTTCGACGACACCGCACAGAACATCAGGGATCGGATCGCGATCTTCGGGACCAGGATGGTCGAGAAACCCACCATCCACGTGAACCTCGGCCGTGCCCGCGCCCTCATCAACGCGGCGACGGATACGGTGTACGCCGCGATGGCGGAGACCGACGCGCGGATCGCGGCCCGTGTGGTACCGACTGAAGGGGATTACTTCCGGCAGACCTCGGCCGGAATGCAAGCCGTTCTGTTCTGCGACGAAGCAATGCGGCTCATTCTTCGCGTTCTCGGGGGCAACGGACTACGCGAGGGTACCGACTTCGAGCGCCGATATCGCGATTTTCAAGCTATGCCCCTGCACATCAACGGTCACGTCGAGGCCGCCGGCATCGCCGGCGATCGCGAGGGTGCGCTTTTTCGCACTGCCTACCAACGTACAGGAGTTTTAACTGACCGGGCGATGACGCAGTCCGATGCCTGGCGCATGCTTCAGCGCCGCGCGCTGAACGCCGGCATTCCGACGGCGGTCTGCAATCACACTTTCCGCGCCACGGGCATCACCGCTTATCTCGAAAATGCCGGCTCCCTCGAAAACGCCCAAGCCATGGCCGCCCACGAGAGTCCCCGCACCACCAAGCTCTACGACCGCACGGACGACCAGATCACACTTGATGAGGTCGAGAAGATCGGAATTTAGGGACTAAACTGACCTTCAATCGTGCAAAACAACACACATCCTTTTGGGGGGAGGCTTTGTCCAGACCTGTTTTGCCGCTGGAGCTTTTCTGGCGAAGACTTTGGCCTGTGCTCCGCAAAAATTCGGGTGTTGATCAGGACCATTCCTTGTGAAGGGCACGCGCTTGCGTAAGGTCTAGACCAGGATATCCAGGGGTCAATCGGGCCGTGACTACTCTACTCGTCGAGGCGGCGGCGGGAAGTCGCTTCAATGTCAACCCAATCCTCCTCGGTGTAAGTCATTCCCCGACGGCCGGGAACCTTGCGTGCCGGTCCGGGTTCGTAGAGAGGGCAGTTTCCGAGGACCGTAGCAGAAGGTCTCGGTTCGGTAGCGGCGCTTACTCGGATCCCACTGATCAATAATCATCTCGACCGGCATCTGGCATCCCCAGATGCAGCATGCGCACTGTTTCTGGTAGGTTCGTGCTGCAAGTCGCCGATGACCGCGTTCCCGGTAAACCGCAAGCGGTGGTGGAACACCTAACCACGGCGGCGCCAGCGGTTCTTCCTCAGCTTCGCGTCCCCTGACTTTCAGATTGCTGATCTTATAGAATTCGACCGTCTCGAGCCGCGGATCAACCACTGGCAGCGCATCACCGGATACGGTGTCTCCGGCGCGGAATTGGTGTCTGGCGTGAGCGCCTTGCCCGACGCCGACGAGAAATTCTCGGGCCTCAGTTCCGACGCTGCCGCGTACCGTCAGAGAGTAGCCCAGATACGTATGGCTGCGCTGATCAAACGATCGGCTCAAGCGGATCCGCGGTTGTACCGAAATCAACACACCGTGCCACGGGATCTGCTCCTTCATCGTTCCTTGAGAGAGTCACGCTGCATCGTCGTCCGCCAAAGCCCTACGAAGGTCATGCAGCGCGAGGCAAGAGGCCGTACTCGTGATGAAGTCCGTTCAGGACGGGGTGAGCCACAATTCGGCTTGGCCGGTCGAAACGATGCCGCTCGCGTTGCACCTGCACCGGGCAATGCCGACCTGGAACGGGAAGACCGGGTCCTAACGATGTATGTGGTCGACCGCGATTGTAGTGCGGCAGCCACGACCACAGAGTTCGTCGCAGATGGTCCTCGGTCAACGGTATCATCCAATCCAGGCACTCGCGTCGCAGTGTCCCGATTAACCTTTCGCACAGCGCATTGGCCTGCGGGCTGTGAACCGGTGTCGTTACGACTTCAAGGCCGAGACCGGCCACAGACGCGTCGAATCCATAGGAGAAGATGGTGTCGTGGTCGTGGAGGATAAACCGGTAACTATGGTTCGAAGGTATAGCCTCGCGCAGCTGTTGGAGGGTCCAGGCTGCGGTGGGATGGGCCGTCGCGTTGACGTGAATCATTCGACGAGTGGCATGTTCCATCACCACAAACACATAAAGAATTCGAAAAGTGGCGGTGGCTGCAACGCAGAAGTCACAAGCGACAATGGCGTCGGCGTGATTCCTGAGAAAGGTTGACCAACGCTGATCACGGCGAGGGTTCCCGCCCGGTGCAGGCGACCTTGGCAGATACTTCCGGATCGTGCGCGGCGACACGCGCAGGCCGAGCTTCAGCAGCAACTCGTTCGCGATCCGTTCCTCGCCCCACGAGGGGTTATCGCAGGCCATCTGGCGAATCAGATGTTGGAGGTCCAGCGGAATCCGTGGTCGACCGGATTGGCTTTTCCAACGCCAGAAAAGTTGGAAGCCCTTGCGGTGCCAACCGATGAAAGTTTTGGGCCTTACGATGGCCAGTGCGTTTCGCCATTCGAACCAGCGACTGAGCCACACCAACGTCAGGCGCGTTGAACTGTCGATTCGCCGAGGCCTGATTCTGCGTTCCTGGTAAAAACCGAGCTGTTTGCGCAGGAAGAGATTCTCGGCGGCGAGCGAAGTTTTGGATCGCAAGCCGAGGGCCAGCAAGCGAAGCAGATCGGCAAGGGGGTTCAGCCAACATAGGCAGCATGCCATCACGCACCGACATCCTTTGATTTTGATCTCCATCCTTCAATTTGGCCGTTATTTTGCCCATTTCAAGTCAGGCCGCTAGTTTTTGCGGAGCAGAAGCGTTGCCCACAAGTCCACAGGCGGGAGGTTTCCCTCGATCCCGGAGCCTGTGGACCCTGTGGGCAACATATCCAGCGACTTGACTTCCAACACAGTCGCTCGTGGGGCGAGGAGCGAATTGCAAATGAATTGCTGCTGAAACTCGGCTTGCGTGTGTCGCCGCGCACGATTCGAAAGTATCTGCCAAAGTTGCCGGCCGCACCGATTAACGGGCCTCACCGCGATCAGCGTTGGTCAACTTTTCTCAAGAATCACGCCGCGGCCATCATCGCCTGCGATTTCTGCGTCGTCGCAAGCGCCACTTTCCGAATGCTTTACGTGCTCGTGGTCATGGAACACGCGTCCCGCCGAATTATCCACCTGAACGTGACTTCCCACCCGACCGCAGCCTGGACCCTCCCACAGCTGCGCGAGGCAATCCCGTCGGACCATACTTACCGGTTTATCCTCCATGACCGCGACGCAATCTTCTCCACAGGACTCGACGATTCGATAGCGCACGTGGGTCTTAAAGTGATCAGATCACCCGTGCGAAGCCCGCAGGCAAATGCGCTCTGCGAAAGGGTCATCGGGACCCTTCGGCGGGAGTGTCTCGACTGGATGATTTCGTTAAACGAGGACCATCTGCAACGAACTCTGCGGTTGTGGCTACCGCATTACAATCACGGCCGACCACACACTTCTCTGGGACCTGGCCTGCCCGATCCACCGCTGGATCTACCCGTCCACCTTCAACGCCAGAGACATCGCTTCGACCGGTCCAGTTGTGTGGTGGTGCACTCCGTCTTGAACGGACTTCACCACGAGTACAGCCTGCTGGACTGCGCCGCGTGACGGTCATCTAATTTTTGCGGATCACAATCCGCTTCGTGTAACTACAAAGTCCGGCCGCATTTCGATCAGACAGTCGAGATTCGCCTGTTCGGGAATCGAACTCGATGACGCAGCTTCACTCATTGAGAATCCCCAGAGTTTGTTACACACCTGCGGAATCGACATGCTGCATTTTGCGATGTCGAAAGTGGTTAACCAGTCTTTTTCTTGCGACTCAAGCCTGCCGAGCGCATCGCGCGTAAATTCGCAATTGTTATATCCCACAAATGCTTCGCCAGAGCGTGAAGTTGCCGCACTTCACCCTGATCAACTTTACCCTCGAATTGCGGCAACTTGCCGGCGTCGAAATCAATGACGAACTGCCTCAACTCCGGTGGCAGTCGGACCATGACAAACTGCTCGCCTTCGCGACCGACTTCCGCCTCGTTGAGCCCCCACGCCTGTCGGATTCGCGATGCTATCGCTCCCGCATCCCCATCGACTGCGGCAACTCGTAAGTGCTGAGTTCCGACGGCCAGGAAAAATGAATCACCCAGATCCTTTCGCAGCGCACGGCCTAAGGGACAGAAACATGGGCTTCTGCGTTCGCCTTTGGGCAGCCGGTCGATCGGCGGACACGAACAGACAGCTCGTGCGGCATTCACGCGTTGGATAACAGACGGAACATCCACGATGATCACTACTCCCGGCAACTTGGAAATGGCAAGGCACCATCGGGTTAGGCCGCGCTCCATCGAGGTTGGATTCGCTGGCGCCTTAAGAGCTCGACTACCCGATCTGGTTCGCCCAGATCGCTCCACTCACATCCTTGGACTGGAAGGACGGCCAAATTGATTGGGCGCCTGACCAACACGTCGCGCGAAAAATCCGCGTGACCGATGGAAGCGTATAGCCGATCGATAGATCGCTCCTCTGAACTCGTCAGGAGAATCGGACTCATGCGAGCAAAGGAGCGGAACAGGTCCGGTACGGTCTTTAGAATGAGTCCCAAGAGCGTGGACAAGCGTGCGACCATCACAAAGCTATTCCAAAGGCAAGCGCGATCCAGCAGTCGCCTGGCCATTTCCGGAGCAGGTTTCTCCCAGAACTGATGAAGCTCGAAAATCTGAGCATGCTCCGCACCCAAAGGCTGGCCGGGTTCGATCCAGCCGTATGAACTCTCGGCGCTGTTCGCGGCGATGCCGAGCAGGACCGTCAACTCGGGTCGGAGTCTGATGGCGTCGAAGGCCATATCAACGTGGCACATGAACTGGCGCTCGTTCGCTTACGAAGTGGTCTGAAGGAAAGATTGCCACGCACGCGGCGGGCGCCAGTTTTGACAATCTCAGAAGCGAATAGAGAATCGCCGGCGCTGTACCCCGGTTGTCTGGCTGAATGACCAGATTCCGCTGCCGCATCTGTCCAAGCAGCGCTCCGTAGTAACGTTCGTGCGCGCGAGTCACCACGGCCAGGATGTTATCGTCTGCAATGGAGAGAGCAACGCGATCTCGCGTTTGCTCGATCAACGACGATTGCCCGATCAGTCGGCAGAACTGTTTCGGCCGGCCATCGCCGGCTATCCGCTGCGTCAGCGAAGATAAGCGCTTCCCCTCCCCACCCGCCAAGATGATTGCCCATCGCTCACCATTCAAAGCCATTTCTTTGAGGGGCGAGAAATTGATTTTGAATTTGCATGAAAGAGCGAATCGGGCCGCGCTCTGGAGTACAAATGTTCGACGCGTTATTGAGATCGAACAAGCCCGATCGCGCGATCGTCAGACGAGATGCAGCGGCAGCCGTCCAACAATCGGTAAGCAAAAATCGCGGAAGAATCAGGCAGCGAGACGTTCGTAGCGGTGATGCAGGCCATTGACTTGCGGGAAGGCGACGACTCTTCCGACCCCGGGCGGCGTGACCGGGCGCGGGTCCGGACAATCCTTGTCGAGTGAAAGATGCGTGCGGCTGCGGTGGTAGTTGTGCCTCCTCAAATCTTAATCGGCCGGGATTCATTGGTGATTTGAATCGAGCGGTGTGGGGCATACTTCATTGGCTGGGATTGTGACGCCGAATTGCCGCCTCTCAAAAATAATGGGTGACCTGCCTCCCTGGGGCAGCGTTCTAGTTGTCGTCGCCATCGCTTCCCGAATCTGAATCCGAATCGGAATCGCCACTTCCGCTGTCAACCGAACTTCCGCTATTGCGATTATAATAATCTCGCAAATAGGTGTCGGGATTGCCCGGATCAAATTTGCCGGTATAGGGGTTCGTGTTTCCAGGGACGCTGTAATTGTTGTAGGGATTACTGTCCGGCGGGCTACGCATATACCCCTGAACATAGGTGCCATCGCTCCGAGTGTAGCCGTGAACGTATTCATCCGCTAATTGCAGTCCGGCAGAATGACAACCGCGCGTAGGGCTATACGAGCCGTAACAGCAAACGTCCCGTCCGTTAGAACATCCGCATTCGCCGCCATGCCACGAGCAACAGCCTTGGCCTTGGGGATTAACCAATCCGACATCGCAACTGACTTGTTGGAGATTTACGAGCGGCGAGCTTTGCGCGTGAGTGTAAGGCGAAACGAACAGCAGCGCAGCGGACAGCAGCATCAGGATACGGATAAATTTCATCGCAGCCGCCTTCCCCGGACTGAACTATAGATAACTTTTCTCTACTCCAAAGTGCATCTATTTGCCAGTTCTCAAGCCCTCGGCCGCCGGTTTCGATCAGAGAGATGCCCTCGCGAGGCGTTTGAGCATGATCGCGGCGTTCTGTTTGACACGCGCAAGACCGCATTCCCAGCGCGTGACCGTGTTGCGGGTAACGCCGACTCGCCCAGCCAGTTGATGCTGAGTCAGGTTGAGCCGCTGCCGGATCGCACGGGCCTTTTTGCCGTCCATGCAACCTGACGTAGCATAAACCAACCGAATGTACGAGAGCCACTAGGCCGCGCCCGTCAGCGTCAACGGAGTGACGCGATTCGCCGAAACGGGCAGAAGCTGCCAGTTTGAGACCGCCGAGGCCTCAGCGTGGCTTAGAAACGCCGATGATCAGCACAGGTCGTGGTGACCGCTCGCATGCGAAGCGCTTTTGCTAGTAACCTCACTCAGCTGGGGTTTTTCCCCCGCTGTCCCTACCAAAAAACTCGTCTGAAGGGGAATTTGAGCAGCTGCAAGAATTGATTACTGAATTGGGGCGAGAAGTAAATCGCTGCGATCTAACCATAGGCAAGCTTCCCCCACAGTCGAGACCGCAGGAGTCGATGGCGGCAGCGGCGGCGCAGGGTTGTACTTAGTCAAAACCTAACTTAATGTTTGGAACTCAATATCAGGAGGGGGCTCTAAACATGATATTGCGTGCTTTGCTTGTGACCGTGTTGACCGCCGTTTTGTCTTCCAGCATGCCGTCAGCCAGGGCTCAAGCGCCGACCCCAGCACCATCGAGTCGGAATTCTTCCTCGTGCTCAATATACAGCTATTGCGGCGACTGTAATGTGACCTGTCCCGAGGGCCAGGCCGCCATATGTAAATTAGCGCGAGCGAGCGATCCCACCGGCAATTGCTTCGGTGATAGCTATAGACCGCATTGCTACTGCAAATATTTCAGCGGGACGGCCGATCACTCAAAGGGGAATTTTGGGGAGTGAAAACCGGCCATCCCGAGACCGAGGCGAGTGTGACGATCGGTGCACTCGGCTATCGCGCGCGATGTATAGAGGCAGGGTGTGGGAATCTAGCCCCGGCTGGGTTTGCGCTATGCCGACGCCGGCGGCCGGCCGATCAGTAATTCGGAATTCTGCAACACGTACGCCCGTGTCAGGGTCGCGCGCACTGGGGCCGCGGGCCTCAAGGTCTACGATGATCACGAAGTCGCGCTTCAAGCGCAGGAGGGCCTTGGCCGGGGAGTTGGTCGCTTTTTGTAAAATTTTCAATTTTCCTTGTAAGAAAAGCGAGCGGCTTTCCCAAAGAGTGCGCTTATCTAACTATTTTCCCCTTCAACATTACGGCACCCGGTTTGCGTAGCTCTGATCGCGGGATTGAGTCGGCGCCTAATGAGAACGCGATTCGAAGGTTGAACGATGCCAACAAGCCACAATCTCCAGGCCGTAACAAGAAACCAACCCTCTCTGCTGCGCATTTTTCATCTGGTACCCGACGAGGGCATAAGCGTGAAGAATGGTCATTTTTGGGGAGCCATCTGGGGCGTGGCGCGGACCTTCGCGGCGGCGGGTTTGCTTCTCACCGCCAGTGGATGCCTTGCCACCCGCGCCTGGGTCAATGATCAGTTGCGCCCGATCACGGGCCAGCAAGAGCGGTTCGAAACCCAGTTGAACAATCTCCACCTTGAGCGGCGACTGGTCTTGGATTCGAGCAAGGGGCCGACCTTCGCGTTTGGATCCGCTGCCTTGACCGGGAACGACAAGCGCGAGATCGATGGATTTTTGGAGGACCTCGAGGGAACACCCAACTCCGGGTCGGCGGCGTCGGAGCGTGTCTTCGTGGTCGCCGGGTATACCGACAGCGTCGGTCATGAGGACTACAACTACGAGCTCGGACAGCGGCGCGCTACGAGCGTCGCCGGATATCTGGTCGGTAAGAAGGGTCTCGACCCGATGCAGGTCCGCGTGGTTTCCTACGGCGCGAGCAAGCCGGTCGCCGACAACAGCACACCGAGCGGTCGGCGTATAAATCGCCGGGTCGAAATTCTTGTCTACCAAGAGAAGATCGCGACGGGGACCTGAGCAGCCAGGATTGTCACTATCATCTCCCCGCGGCCTCGACTCCTCGAGTCTCGGCTTCTTTGCGAAAGCCTTCCGCCCAAGTCGCCGGGCATACCCTCAAGAACCTCTGGCGAGATGCATCAGACCTGGGTGTGCAAACCTGAGGCGCCTGATCTCGCGCTATGCTGACGCCGGCCGATGAGCAATTCAGAATCTTGCCGCACGCACGCCATGCGCCTGCTCGCTCAAGCCGCCTGATTTTTGCGGGGCACAGACACCAATGGGCCGCAATAGCTACATCATTCTGATGTCAGCGGTTTGTTGGTGAACGCGAAGTGAGCATCCATCCGTGCGCGAACCTCTTTCAGATGGTTGCAGTACTGGAAGAACCC
>JBEKJC010000075.1:0-8823 GCA_050011435.1 Binataceae bacterium (SeqCode) | reverse complement strand
AGGGATTCTTCTCTTGATCGACGAAGAACAGGTTGAGCGACGCGGTGTAGCGCGCCTGTTCCGGCGTCTCCTCCATCAGCCACTCGGTATACCAGGTGCCGGGCGCGTAGGTCTGCGTGACCGGGAAACCGGGATCGGTGTTGAAATCGCTCCAGCGGTACACCACGTCGATGGTGGTCGTGTTGGAGTTGCCGAAGCGATCGTTGGACCAGATTGCGCCGAAATTATTCGGGCTGTTCACGTAAACCGAAGGCTGGAACGCCCAGAACACGTTGGCGAGAATCTTCCAGCCCTTGTTCGGGTCCTGCGGATTCGGGAAAGGCGTGCCGCCATGGTAATTCTTCAGGACGTAATGGCCGTTGGGCAGAACTTCCACTTGGGTCTGCGGGCCGTATTTCTCGGTCGCCTCAACCCAGGTTTTCGGGAGGAAAGTGTTGTTGACCACCGGGCCGATATCCATCTCGACGTCGGCCGGCATCTTCCAGAAATAGACGCCCTGGAAGAGCTTCTGCATGCCCAACGGCATGAAATTCTTGTACTGCGCCCAGTTGGCCATGGTGATCTTGCCGTCGGTCGGCGCCGCGCCCTGGTTCTGGGTGTCTTTCACCCATTGATCCATTTCGCTGCGGTCGGTTGACTGCGCCCACCCCAGCGCGGGTAAAGCCAGCAGCAACAGACCTGTTGCTACCACTCGAGCCAGACTTTTCATTCCCGTTCCCTCCGATTTTGGTTACGCTCCGCGAACCCCCCATCCAGCAACCGTGTGCGCGGAGCAATTGATCCCCAGTGCTCAGTCCAGCCAAGCAAGGAAGAACTCGAACATCCAACTCTGGTTACTCGCGAAATAAGGTAAAGTTGTCAATACGTAATTGTGGTTGACAATTTGAGATCGGCTCCGGCGCCGGCCTGCAATCCCATAAAACCAACGGCCGCGGCAACAATGCCGCTCGCGAATGCGTTTCCGGGAAGATGGCCGGGATCAAAGGTTGAGATCTAGTGGGGGGCGCGTAGGAGTTGATTGACCTGCGCCCGGACGCGGGCGACGGCGAGCGCCTGCGCCGCGTCTTCGTAACCGGGATCGAACATGCTCATCTGGGCGAGGCGAACCTCGGCCGACACGACCTCGCCTGCCGCCGCGGCGCTGTCAACCGTGCCGGGGGCGTCGGCCTCCAGCGCGAGTATCGTCATCACACCGTCCTTGACCTCGGCCAGCCCACCCGCGAGCAGGAACTCGATATAGCTGGCCTCGCCGATTTTCAACGTCAAAATTCCGGGCACCAGCGAGGTAATGAAGTTGGTATGCAACGGCAGCACGCCGAATTCGCCCAGCGCGCCGACGGCCGTCACCTGCTCGACGGCGCCGTCGAAGAGTACCCCGGTGGGAGTGACGAGCTTGAACTGGAAGGTCTCGGCCATCGTTGGATACCGGCGCTAGCGCGCTTCGCCACGTGCGAGGCGCTCGGCCTTGGCGCGCGCGTCATCGATGGTGCCGACCAGGTAGAACGCCTGCTCGGGCAGGTCGTCGCACTTGCCGTCGAGGATCTCCTTGAAGCCGCGCACGGTCTCGGCGCGCGAGACGTAGGTGCCTGGGATGTTGGTGAAAGGCTCCGCGACGAACATCGCCTGCGACAGGAAACGTTCGACACGGCGCGCGCGCGCTACGGTCAGCTTGTCGTCGGCGGAGAGCTCGTCCATGCCCAGAATCGCGATGACGTCCTGGAGGTCCTTGTAGCGCTGCAAAATCTGCTGCACGCGGCGGGCGACATCGTAATGCTCCTCGCCGACAATCTGCGGATCGAGGATGCGCGAAGTCGATGCGAGCGGATCGACCGCCGGGAAAATCGCCTTCTCGAAGATTTTGCGCTCGAGCGCCGTGATCGCGTCGAGATGCGAAAAAGTCGTGGCCGGCGCGGGATCGGTGTAGTCGTCGGCGGGCACGTAGATCGCCTGGACCGAGGTGATCGCACCCTTCTTGGTGGTCGTGATGCGCTCCTGGAGCTCACCGATATCAGTGCCGAGGGTGGGCTGGTAACCGACCGCGCTGGGCATCCGGCCGAGCAGCGCGGAAACCTCGGAATTGGCCTGGACGAAACGGAAAATGTTGTCGATGAAGAGCAGCACGTCCTTGCCCTGCTCGTCGCGGAAATATTCGGCGACGGTGACGCCGGTGAGGGCGACGCGGGCACGCGCGCCGGGCGGTTCATTCATCTGGCCGTACACCAACGCAGTCTTGGAGAGCACGCCCGATTCCTGCAATTCGCGGTAAAGGTCGTTGCCTTCGCGCGAACGCTCGCCGACCCCGGCGAAGACTGAGACGCCGCCGTGCTGCTTGGCGACGTTGTTGATGAGTTCCATGATGGTAACGGTCTTGCCCACGCCGGCGCCGCCGAAGAGCCCGATCTTGCCGCCGCGCGAGTAGGGACAGATGAGGTCGATGACCTTGATGCCGGTCTCGAGGATTTCGACCTCGGTGGCCTGGTCGGCGAAGGGCGGCGCTTCGCGATGGATCGGCATCGTGAGCGCCGAACTGATCGGACCCGCCTCATCGACCGGATCGCCGGTCACGTTCATCAGGCGGCCGAGCGTGACTTCGCCCACCGGCACCGAGATCGGCGCGCCGGTGTTGGTCACGTCCATGCCGCGCACGAGGCCTTCGGTGGTATCCATCGCGATGCAGCGGACGGTGTTTTCGCCGAGATGCTGCGCGACCTCGAGCACGAGGTTGCCCACGCGGTCGTCGATCGAGGGGTTGCTGACGCGCAACGCCGAGAAGATCGGCGGGAGCGATCCGTTGGAAAACTCGACGTCGATAACGTTGCCTAAAACCTGGCTGATTTGGCCTGTTGCTTGTGCACTCATGGCGAGAGTCGTTTTCCTATAAGTCTTTGCAATCGGTGGATGCCGCTAGCCGCGCAGGGCCTCGGCGCCGCCGACAATGTCCATCAGTTCACGAGTAATCTGAGCCTGGCGCGCGCGGTTCATCTCGAGCGTCAGGCGCGCGATCATATCGACCGCGTTGTTGGTCGCGCTATCCATCGCGGTCATGCGGGCGCCATGCTCGCTGGCCTCGCCCTCGAGCAGCGCGTGGAAAATCGACGCCTCGACATAGCTGCGCATTACGACCGGCAGCAGTTCGGCGGCGCTCGGCTCGATGGTGTAATCGGTGGGCATCGCGGCGCTGCCGTCGGCAGGCGGTTGCGGCGCTTCAACCGGCAGCAGCTTGTCGTAGGTCGGGCGCTGCGAAATCGCCGATCGAAAGGCGCTGTACACCACACCGGCCTCGGCAATCGCGCCCGTGCGGAAATCGGAAATCACCTTGGCGGCGAGATCGCGCGCGAGCCCGACCGTGGCCAGCCGCGGCGTATTGTTGATGCGGTCGCCGTCGATCGCGGCGCGGGTGCGCCGGAAATGGTCGAGCGACTTGCGGCCGATCGCGAAAAATCTGGGCTCGAGGCCTTCGGCCGCTCGCGTGCGCGCGGTCTCTTCGGCCATCCGGAGCAGGTTCGCATTGTAGCCGCCGCAGAGCGCACGATCGGACGTAACCACGAGGATCAGCGCGACGCGCCGGGCATTTTCCGCCGGCGCCATCGCTTCGGCCGCCGAGCCGAGCAGGGAGTCGGCGACGCGCTTGAGCGTCTCGTGATACGGGCGCGCGTTGAGCAGCGCCTCCTGTGCGCGGCGCAGTCGTGCCGCCGACACGAGCTTCATCGCGCGCGTGATCTGCTGGGTTGATTTGACCGACGAAATTCGCCGGCGAATCGCCTTGAGTGTCGCCATCCGTTAATTATGCGCGGGCGGAGCTAGGCCGCCTGGGTGGCGCCGCCTTCGGGCGCCCGCGTGTTCGTAAAGTTGTCGAGCGCCGCGATCAGGCGCTTGCGCAAATCGTCGCTAATTTCCCGCTTGGCCGCGATTTCGTCGAGCAGGTCCTTGTGGCGCGCCTCGAACACGGCGTAGAGATCGCGCTCGAACGGCTTCACCTGGCTGACCTCGAGCTTGTCGAAATAGCCTTCATTGGCGGCGAAGATGATCAGCACTTCCTTGTCGGTGGACAGCGGATCGTACTGGTTCTGCTTGAGCATTTCGGTCAGCCGCTCGCCGCGATGGAGCAGGCGCTGACTGGCAGGGTCGAGGTCCGATCCGAACTGCGCGAAGGCCGCCATCTCGCGATACTGCGCGAGGTCGAGCTTGAGCGTGCCGCCCACCTGCTTCATCGCCTTGATCGCGGCCGAGAAGCCGACGCGCGAAACCGACAGCCCGACGTTCACCGCGGGCCGGATGCCCGAATAGAACAGGTCGGCGTCGAGCACGATCTGGCCGTCGGTAATCGAGATGACGTTGGTGGGGATATAGGCCGAGACGTCGCCCGCCTGGGTCTCGATGATCGGCAGCGCCGTCAGCGAGCCGCCGCCCATCTCCGCGGAAAGCTTCGCCGCGCGTTCGAGCAGGCGTGAATGGAGATAGAAGACGTCGCCAGGGTAGGCCTCGCGTCCGGGCGGACGGCGCAGCAGCAGCGAAAGCTGGCGATACGCGGTCGCATGCTTGCTCAGGTCGTCGTACACCAGCAGCGCATGGCGTCCGCTGTCGCGGAAGTATTCGCCCATCGTGCAACCTGAATACGGCGCGATAAACTGCAGCGGTGCCGATTCGGACGCGGTCGCGGCGACCACCGTGGTGTACTCCATCGCGCCGTAGCGGTTGAGCTTTTCGACCACCTGCGCGACCGTCGAGCGCTTCTGCCCGATCGCGACGTACACGCAGAACACGTTCTGCCCCTTCTGATTGATGATGGTGTCGACCGCGAGCGCGGTCTTGCCGGTCTGGCGGTCGCCGATGATCAGCTCGCGCTGGCCGCGCCCAATCTGCAGCATCGAGTCGATCGCCTTGATGCCGGTCTGCATCGGCTCCTTGACCGGCTGGCGCTTGATGATGCCTGGCGCCTTGATCTCGATGCGGCGGGTCTCGGTGCTTTTGATCGGGCCCTTGTCGTCGATCGGCTGGCCGAGCGAGTTGACCACGCGGCCTAGGAGCGCTTCGCCGACCGGAACCTCGGCGATACGGCCGGTGCGCTTGACTTCGTCGCCCTCGCCGATCGCCTGCGGATCGCCGAACAGCGCCGCGCCGACGTTGTCCTCCTCCAGGTTCAGCACCATGCCGTACACCGAATGAGGGAACTCGAGGAGCTCGCCCGAGGCCGCATTCTGCAGGCCGTAGATGCGCGCGATGCCGTCACCGCAGGAGAGCACGCGGCCGGTCTCGCGAACCGCCACGCTGCCCTCGAATCCCTTGATTTCGTTGCGCAGGATCTCGCTGATTTCAGATGGTCTGATTTCCGCCATAAATGTTTCCGCGTGCCGCGCCTAGCCGCTCAGACGCCGTTCGGCGTCGGCCAGCCGGGTGGCGAGGCTGCCGTCGTAGATTTTTCCTTCGAGCTCGGCGATCACGCCGCCCACCAGCGACGCGTCGATTTTGGTTGTCGGGATGATTTTCTTATGCGCAATCGCCTCGAGGCCGGCAACCACCCGCGCCAGATCGTCGTCCGTCGGCTGGTAGGCAAAGGTCAACGTCGCGCGCGCCCGGCCCATCAGATCGTCGAGCATGTGCGCGTAAGTCTCGGCCATCGCGGCCACCTCGCGCACGCGCCCATGGCTCGCGACCACCACCGCAAACGAACGCAACGGAAAGCTGAGATCCAGCCGTTCGGCGATCTTGCCCAGCGCCTCCATCCGATCGGCATGGGTGACGGCGGGTGATTCGAGCTGCGTCGCGACCTCGGGCGAATCGACGATCCGTGCCAGGCGCTCGAGTTCCGAGCCCCAGGCTTCGAGCTGAGCGTGGTCGCTCGACAGGCCCATCAGGGCGCGCGCGTAACGTTTGGCGACCTTGGAGCTTCTCATCGGCCGGCCTCTTCGCCCAATTTTTCGACGAAGCCCTGCAGCAGGCGCGTCTGATCGCCCGGCTGAAAATTGTTTGCGACCAGCTCGCGGGCGAGACTTCCGGCGGCATGCGCCAAGGCTTCGCGAACCCGGCGCTGTGCGTTCTCGCCCATCGCGGCCGCGCCCAATTCGGCGTCGCGCTTGATGCGCGCGGCGGCTTCCTGTGCGAGATCGTAAATGCGTCCGATCTGGAAAACGGTCTCGTCGGCGAGATCGGAGGCAATCTGGTTTTTTTCGGCCTCGAGCCGGGCCATCCGCTCAGCCGCGCGATTGGCCAGTTCCTGCGCCCCGCGCAAGGCGGCTTCCGCCTTCGACCAGGTGTCGCGAATTCCCAGCGCCCGATCACGGAAGAAATTTCGTGCGGCCGGCAGCGCGTACTTCCACAAAATAGCGGCGAACAGAAGAAAATTGATGACGTAAAAAAGCAGAGCACCCCACGACCCGCGCTCCTCGCCGCCGCCCTCGGCCGCTATCGCAAGCGTCGGGGTCAGCGCCGCGCCCAGCAGCGCCGCCGCTATCGCAATCCGTGACTTCATTCAGTTGTTCAGAGTGCCGCCGGTATTGACCGCGCGGCCCAGTACGCGTTGCGCAAGTTCCGCCGCCAGAGTTCGCGCCATCTGCTGGAGCTCAACCTGAGCGGCTTCGATACTTTTTTCAATTCCGACCCTGACCCGGTCAAGCTCGCCGCGCGCCTCGGCCCGGGCCTCATCGATGGTCTGGGCTGCTTCGGTCTCGGCCTGGCGCCGTTCGGTCTCGCGCTTTTCCATGGCGTCGCGCCGAATCGAGGCCAGTTGCCGTTCACGTTCCGCCACCGCCGCCTTCTCCTCCTGGAGCAGCCGCTCGGTGCGATCGGTCAGATCCTTGAGCCGACGTTCCCGTTCGCCCAGTAATTTAAGGAATGGACCGAAAAAAAGCGAGCCAAATACCACCCAGAACGCAAGGAACGATACGAGCAGGGTGGCAAAGACACCCCAGTCCGGCGGAATGTGCATGTTAGGACGTCAACTCCACCCAACAGTGGAACCATCCCCGAATGAGAATGTCAAGCTAATAATGGCCCGTGATGAAAGTTAGGCCTGCTTCTGGACGCCGACCGGCGTAACGCGCTCATCCTTGGCGAACACGGTCACCTTCGCACCCTGCGACGCCTCGGGCTGCATCGAGCAGTGGCCCTCGAACAAAGCGCCCTCGTGCACCACCAGAATCGGCGCCGTCAGGTTGCCGATAACCTTGGCCGACGGACGGATTTCGATTCGATTGCTCGCGATGATGTCGCCGCTGACCTTGCCCGCCACGATAATCGCTGCGGCCCTGATCTGCGCCGTAACCACGGCCGACTCACCGATCGTCAGGCTGTCCTTGCCGGTGATCTCGCCATCGACCTGACCGTCGATCCGCGTCGGCCCGTCAAACGACAGCTTGCCGCTGATTTTGGAGCCGGCGTCAAGGTAGGCGCGGGCTTCGGCGACGGGCGCAATCGCGGGCGGACGCAGCGGCGTCGCGGCCTTCTCGCTCGGCAACGGATTGGTGGTGGTGACGGTGGGAGTGATCGACTGCGGGGCCGGCTGAACCCGGGCGTTCGGATCGATTCTGACGTTTTTGTCCGGTTCCTTGGTAAACAGCGCCATGGTGATCAGCTCCTAGCGGGAGATTTACGCAGACCGGGACCAGCCACGCCACCCGGCCGCCCCACATTTCTCGCATTCGCTATTAACCAATACCATTCGCAGAGTCAAATTTCATCCCCCGAAACACACTCGCACCAAACCCTTGACTGGAACCGCGAAACGGCGGAGGTAAAGATTGATCTCGCGGCGCCGTCCGCGAAGATGATACTGAGGTCCACACGATTAGATCCAATAGAGGAGCATCACGATGGCGGTTATTCCAGACGGCTACCTCGACCTGTTGAACAAGAAGGTCACTTTCGCCAACGTCGCGACCGTAATGAAGGACGGCTCGCCGCAAGTTACACCGGTGTGGTTCGATTACACCGGCGGCAAGATTCGCATCAATACGGCGCGCGGCCGGGTTAAGGCGCGCACCATGAAAGCGGGTACGCGGGTCGCAATTGCGATAATGGATCCCGAAAATCCCTATCGCTACATCCAGGTCCGCGGACGCGTCGCCAGTGTGACCGAGAGCGGCGCCAACGCGCATATCGATTCGCTCGCCAAAAAATATCTCGGCAAGGACAAGTATCCGTTTTCACAGCCGGGCGAAGTGCGTGTGCTGTACGAGATCGAACCGACCTCGGCCCAGGCGATGGGCTAACTCCCCTCACTCCCGGGTGAAGTGCTGGTGTTGAGCGAGATCGAGCCGACTTCGGGCGCCGTAAATGGCGAGCCGCCATGACTTGGCCGGATACCGAGCAACGCGAGCGTCAATCACTGAAAAAAGTCATCCTGAGCCTGCGAAGGATCAGCAAGGAGGCTCGCCCCTTCGTTTACTGGAGGAAGGGGCAGTCTCCCAACCGCCGTCACATCAGCCTGCGATCCGGCGGGTCATTTTTTTGCACGGTGGTGCCGCAGGTCGATCCGCAATCGGTACAGACGTACTCGTACTTGTCGCCCTCGGGCAGGACGAGCAGCAGGCGCTTGCGCACCTTCACTGCCCGATTGCATTTCGGACACGCGAGGAGGCTGGCCTCGAAGCGTTCGAACGCCGGTCGTCGATTCTCCATCATAGCGTGTAGCTCTCAAGACGAAGTTGCCACCATTGGTGACTTTCGGCAACTTCCCCAACGGGTTGATGTAACCCGCCGTTGAGGTCCTCCGCGCGCCCGTTTCCACGAACCCGCACGACTTGGCCGCCTCCCGAGCAACGCGAGCAGTCCGAAAAGTCAGGTCAAGACTGTTGGGCTGCTCATCAATCATTGAAATAAGCGTCG
>JBEKJC010000074.1:0-8906 GCA_050011435.1 Binataceae bacterium (SeqCode) | reverse complement strand
ACGTTCATGGCGGCAGCG
Source organism: Binataceae bacterium (SeqCode) (assembly GCA_050011435.1). Taxonomy (GTDB): domain Bacteria; phylum Desulfobacterota; class Binatia; order Binatales; family Binataceae; genus JADMIL01. The sequence continues at coordinate 8,888 of JBEKJC010000074.1, read as the reverse complement.
GTCTATTCGTTCTGATCGCACCTGATAGAGGGTCGAGCTGAGGCGCGGCGGGCCCGAGCAATTCGGGCCCGCCCGCCAATTTCCAGATCGCGACGTGCGGCATCGATTACCACCATCGAATGCGCACACATCTTCCGCAGCCGCAAAGCAGCTATTTGAACTGAGCGCCTTCTGCATCGCTCTGGCCGAACTTCAAGCTTTTGCTAGACCAGCGCATTGACACCATCGACCAGGGCACACACCTCGGGGCAACAACCCGCCTCCGGACTCAGTTGCACAGCGAATTCGCCCGGGCTCGAAAGTAGCTTTCGCCAGACCTCCGCTCGGTCTTTTCGTGGCTCTTTCTTCGAGATCTCCAAGCCGTGCCGACGGACAACGCACCCTGCCTGCTGGCGACGCTTCCGGCGATGACGCTCATCCAACTCCGAAAGAATGCACGGCCCATGGGCGACTGCGCGCGACGTAGGCAGCTTGTTGCTCAATAGATAATCAGTGGTGGAAAGAGCAAAATCTTGCATTTTGAAGTGAAGTAAGCTTCTGAGAAATGCATGGTGCACTAAGTCTCGAACCTCAGTCAGTAGCTACTTCAACATTCACTGCCGCGTCTATAATGCAAAGTTCAATCCGATGATAGAGAGCCGCGGCAACCTGATGTGGTACACAGCTTGCCTTATCTAATGTCCGGAGGACAGACTCTAATGGATCTCGGTACATGGTTGCCTCTGACGTTCGTGCTCGGCTTGATCGGCTTGGGGCTTTGCTACGTATTCCTGCTTGGTTGCGAAAAGATTTAAGGAGCATGGCGTGATTTATCTGACTGCCATGATCGCGGCTTTTACGTTCTGCTATTTGCTAGCAGCGATGATTAGGCCGGAACGCTTCTAGCGAGCATCTCGCACATAAAAGAGGATTGCCGACATGTGGCTATTACCAATTTCCGTACTTGTAGTCAGCGTGATTATCGCTGTCCCACTCGGGCGATACCTGGCGTGGATCATGGACGGTCGCTATCACGCGCCACGACTGCTCAAATGGTGCGAGAAGCGCGTGGACAGCGGCCCGCAGAATTGGAAGCAGTATGCGGTTGCACTATTGGTATTTAACACTGTTCTCTACGCGTTCGGGTATCTCATCTTGGCGCTGCAACCGTGGATGCCCCTGAATCCCAGAGGACTGGGAGCACTGTCGCCGAGTACCATCTTTAACACAGTAATTTCATTCAGTACCAACACGGATATCCAGCATTACTCCGGAGACGTAGCGTTTTCGAATTTCACCCAGTTATTTTTCTGCCTGCCGATGTTCTTTCTGTCGGCGGCCATCGGATTCTGTGCGTTGACTGCGATAATACGTGCTTTTCGCAGCGACCCGAATGTCGGCAATTTCTTTTTGGATATGTGGCGGGTGGTAATGTACACGTTCCTACCTGCCGTCTTCGCCCTCAGTATTGTTTTTCTGATTCAGGGAATGCCGATGACCTTTCAGAGCGATTACCAGGTCTCAACGCTTGAACCGGCGGCTATGGGAACCGACAACAACGGACAGCCGAAACAGCAAACGATCGTGACGGGTCCATTAGCTGCGTTTGTACCGATGAAGATGCTAGGCACGAACGGCGGCGGTTTCTACGGAATGAATTCGGCGCATCCGTTTGAAAACCCCGATGCGGCGTCAAACTTCCTGACGACTTCGTCCATGATGTGGTTCCCGATGGCGTTGGTCTTCATGTACGGAGCCATGCTTCGGCGCCGTCGCCACTCGGTCGTCATATTTTCGGTGATGTTTGTTTTGCTGGCGGGTACCATTCTATGGACGATTTATTTCGACACGCTCAAACCGAATCCCGGCCTGATTGCCCATTCGCAGAGCAGCACCTTTGAGGTTCCGAGCGCTACTGCACCGGGGGGCAAGCGGATAATCACTATGCCTGCGGTGGCGGGTCTACCGGTGGACCAGCATCTCGGCAATCTCGAAGGCAAGGAATTGCGCTTTGGAACCTCAGCTGGATCGACCTTCGCCGCGGCGACCGTCGACTTCACGTGCGGAGCGGTAATTTGCGAGCATGACAGTCTCAATCCGGTAGCTGCCTTGGCGCCATTCTTCGGGATGTGGGTGAACTGCATTTATGGCGGGAAGGGCGTCGGAATGATCAATATGCTGCTGTTTCTGATCATTGGCATATTCGTAGTGGGACAAATGGTCGGTCGGACGCCCGAGTATCTGGGGAAGAAGATTGGCGCGCGCGAGGTGAAACTCGCGATGATTGCCTTGCTGATCCACCCGCTGGTGATTCTATTGCCGGCAGGACTATTTGCCGCCACCAGTTGGGGGATAAAGGCTGAGAGTAATCCGGGCGCGCACGGACTGTCGCAAATCGTCTACCAGTTTTCGTCGGACTCGGCGAACAATGGTTCCGCTTTCGATGGACTAGGCGTTACCTATGGCTTGAACAACAATCCGAGCCCGGCGCCCGAGGCCGTTCCTTGGGATATTGCAGCAGGGTTCGTCATTATGTTTGGTCGCTTCATACCGATTATTGCGCCGATAGCGATGGCGGGCTTTCTCGGAATGAAAAAAAGTACGCCCTTCGGCCTCGGAACCCTGCGCGACGACACCTTCACCTTCGCGTGTCTCTTATTCGGCACCATTGTAATCATCGGTGCCCTGTTGTTCATGCCCGTCGCAGCGCTCGGGCCGATGGCCGAGCACTTAGGGCCGATTCCTTTCGGCGGGTAGGCGGAACAAAGAGTCGTCAACGCCGTTTATTCGAACACTGTTGTCAAGCATCGCGCTTTCGGAGAGCCCAAAATGGGAGCAGCTGTAAAATCCATACCCACGATCGAGACGCCCGAACATCCACGTTCGCCGCACCGCATCAGAAGCCGCAAATTGTTCGAACCGGAACTAGTTCGGCAGGCACTCGGACAGTCGTTCGTAATGCTCCGTCCCGACATCCAGTGGAGCAACCCTGTGATGTTCGTGGTCGAGATCGGTGCGGTGCTCACGTTGCTTTTTGTAATTCAGGCACTTGTGAGCACTTCCGCCAGCATAGTCCCGATCACATACTTTATCGCGCTAGACCTATGGTTATTCCTGACGGTACTGTTCGCCAACTTCGCAACCGCTCTTGCTGAGGCACGAGGCAAGGCGCAAGCCGAGTCGCTGCGCAAGACCCGCAGCGAGACTCCCGCGTACCGATTGAAAGGTTCAAATACTGTCGAGGAAGTTTTCTCGACCAATCTTTCACCCGGCGATCGCGTCGTCGTAACCGCAGGCCAAGTGATTCCCAGCGATGGTGAGATTATCGAAGGAATCGCATCGGTCGATGAATCAGCAATCACGGGCGAGTCCGCGCCTGTCATTCGCGAAGCCGGCGGTGATCGATCCGGTGTCACCGGCGGTACGAGGGTTATCTCAGATCGAATCGTAGTAAGAATTACGGCGCAGCCGGGCCAATCCTTTCTCGATCGGATGATTGCATTGGTCGAAGGCGCCGTTCGACAAAAGACGCCTAACGAGATCGCACTCACCCTGGCGCTGTCCGGACTGACGCTCGCCTTTTTGATCGTAGTAATTCCGCTCTGGCCGATGGCCTGGAATGCAGAACAGTACATGATGAGCTACCTGGGAATCAGCGAGCCGCTAAAGAGCCTCGGCACCGACGTTCCGACCTTGGTTGCGCTGCTCGTCTGCTTAATTCCTACAACAATTGGAGCGCTGCTCGCCGCGATCGGAATCGCCGGGATGGATCGCGCGCTCCAAGCTAACATTATCGCTAAAAGTGGCAAGGCGGTTGAGACAGCGGGCGATATCGATACTGTGCTGCTCGACAAGACAGGGACGATTACGGTCGGCAATCGGCACGCCACCGAGTTTGAGGCGGTCGGCAATTACTCTCAACTGAAGCTTGCGCTACTAGCCGGACTGGCATCTACGTCCGACGAAACGCCTGAGGGAAGGAGCATAGTCCGCGCGGCGCAGGCATTGGGTGTTCCCGGAAAGGACTTAATCGCGCCGAACGGCACACAGTTTATCGCCTTCAGCGCGCAAACGCGGATGAGCGGTATCGATATGCCCGACGGGGCTTGTATTCGGAAGGGCGCAGCTGATGCGGTGATGGCGTTCGTACAGGAAAGAAACGGGATCATCCCCGCCAAGCTGCAACAGACAGTCGATTCGGTCGCTTCCAAAGGTGCTACACCGCTTGTTGTGGCAGACGGCGCAAAGATCGCCGGCGTGGTCGTGCTCGAGGATATTCTGAAACCCGGAATGAGCGAACGTTTCGAGCGGCTTCGCAAGATGGGACTGCGCACAGTAATGATCACGGGCGACAATCCTCTCACCGCCGCAACAATTGCCAAACAAGCCGGCGTCGACGACTTCGTTGCGCAGGCCACACCCGAATCAAAACTGGCTTATATCCGTAAAGAGCAGGCAGACGGCAAGCTCGTCGCAATGATGGGCGACGGCACTAATGACGCACCGGCGTTGGCTCAGGCCGACGTCGGCCTGGCGATGAACTCCGGCACTCAGGCGGCGAAAGAAGCCGGCAACATGGTCGATCTGGACTCTGATCCGACCAAGCTGATCGAGGTTGTGGAAATCGGCAAGCAGCTTCTCATGACTCGCGGCGCGTTGACGACTTTCTCAGTCGCCAACGACGTAGCGAAGTATTTCGCGATAGTGCCAGCACTCTTTGCTGGCACGCTGCCGTGGCTAAAGGCGATGGACATCATGCACCTTCATTCGCCCACTTCGGCGATCCTGTCAGCGGTTATCTTCAACGCCGTCATAATTCCTCTGCTGATTCCTGTCGCACTGCGAGGCGTGAAGTATCAGCCACTAGGAGCGGACGCTCTGCTGCGGAAAAATCTGCTCATTTGGGGTGTCGGCGGTGTGATTCTACCTTTTGCGGGCATCAAGCTTATCGATGTCGCCTTGAGCGCGATGCACCTGGTTGCCTGACGCAATCACCGTGTGAGGATTACAACGATGAAGATCTACATAACCAAGAGTATCTGGCTGTTGGGCTCCACGGTAGTCATTTGTTGTTTGATCTATCCGCTGGCCGTGTGGGCAATCGGGCAAACATTCTTTCCGTTTTCCGCCAATGCCAGTATGGTTACCGGACCGGACGGTAAACCGGTCGGCTCGCTGCTGATCGCGCAGCCGTTCACCAAGGATGAGTATTTCTGGCCGCGCCCGTCGGCCGCTTCCTATGATGGCTCGGCTTCCGCATCGTCTGCGCTTGCCGCATCGAACTACCTACTGCGCGATCGAGTCGCGAGGATGCTCGGACCGATCGTCATGTACGCGAGCGGGCCAAAAAAAGGACAACTCGTAGCGCACGACGTCGAGGCGTGGTTTCAGCAGGATCGCTACCAAGGCGCGCCGCATCTCGTTGCACAATGGGCGGACAATCATAATGAGCTTGCGCAATCGTGGGTGAGCGCCGATCCGTCTCATGCTCAGTACATTACTGATTGGGCGAAGACGCATAAGGCCGAAGTGGCGGACTGGGTCAAGCAGAACCCCGGTACCCCACAGCCGCAAGCGTCGGACCTGGCGGTCATCTTTTTTGAGAATTTCTCGAAAGAGTATCCCGGAAAGTTTCCGTCGGCTGTTACTACCCAATTGCCTGGTGGGAAGAGCCAGACGGTGATCCAGCCCGTCGCGAGCGGCTCGGATGTGCAATCGATTTTCTTCGATATGTGGCGACAGGACCATGCGGAAGCCGATCTCGCCAACGTGCCTGGCGACATGGTCACTACTTCAGGCTCTGGTCTTGATCCGCATATCACGCTCGACAATGCCGAATACCAACTGGATCGCGTCGCCTCGAAATGGGCGACCGATGCGAAGCGTAACCCCGCAGATGTCCGCACCGAGATCGATCGGATTCTGCAGACCGATGCGTTCGCGCCGCTGGACGGCCTCGTCGGCGAGAAGATGGTCAACGTGCTGCAGGTCAACCTCGAATTGGCCAAGCGCTACGGGGTCGCCGCAACGGTAGGCAGATAGCGAATCGCGGTTGGGTAGGGCGTGGGCGTTCTTCGAGGTGAATTTTGCGAGGTATCGATAATGGGCGATTGACCTGAACTGGAGGCTCTTACCCGAGGGGGGAGCGAAGAGTTCGTCAGTTATCGGCCACCTGTGCCTCCTCAAATCTTAATCGGTTTGGGTTCATTGGTGATCTGAATCGGGGTGGGAGTAGCTTTCCTTGATGGCGATGCAACTCCGCCGGGGGCGCCCGCCGCGAACTTCCAACTTGGACGGGGCGCTGCTGTTGGAATCGATGGCCCTGCGCCATCAAATCGCCGTGCTGGAGCGCAGTGGAACTCGTCGCCCGTGATTTCGCCTTTGGGATCGGCTGTTTTGGATCTTGTTCTTGCGCTGGTGGTCCCAAGGGCGCAACAGCTTGATCATCGTCCAGCCCGAGACGGTCTCGCGCTGGTACCGTGAGGGCTCGTCGGGGCTGTGGCGATTATCGCTCACGTGGTTGTTGGCGCGGTGGCCGGCCCAGAATTTCCAATGAGATTCGCCAACTCATCGTCCGCATGACGCGCGAGAATTTTCTGTGGGGAGCGCCAAGGATTCACGGCGAGTTGCTGATGCTCGGGTTCACTGTCTCGCAGGCCACCGTATCGCGCTATATGCCACCGGCCAACCGGCGGCCGGGACAATCGTGGCGCACTTTTTTACGCAATCAAGCCCTCGCCCTCCGCTATGACCAGGACTTGGTAGATATACTCGGGCGTCACCGGTGTCGCGCTTTCTATGGACTCTCGCGGTCAAAGCCGTACCGGCTTTGGTTAAGCCGCCTGCGCTCCAATACGACCGATCCAATTGGGTCAATCCGCCGAACCCTCCGTTCGAGCTCGAGCATTCTGACACTCCTGTCGCGCCTGAATTTGCGTTTATGCCTGCGTGGACGAGGTTTTGAGAATCGACAACCGATGTCCTTTTTTCTAGCCTTCACAGCTTGAAAGCGGATTGGGCCATTCACCAGACTGGTACGGGAACTGACGTTCGCGCGCCGCTGCGGACCCTGATCAAATCGCGCCCTGCTACTGCTGCGGAACAAGGGTGATTAAGGCACCCATCTTCGGCGTTCCGATGCCAGTTGCCAGATCATATCCAGGGGTGGCCGGGAACAAACCGTTATTGTTGGTTGTTTGCCCAAATCCGGTGATGTCGTTGAAATACCCGTCAGAATCTCGGTTATACAGTGAGTAAAGAAGCGGGTTTGCGTTGCCGATCCGGACGTGCCCGAGGCTGTCGTGGTCAGCGATGATCGCCGACCACAATGGCGATGATAGGCTGGTGCCTCCGATGCCGAACCAGCCAGGCGGTGTTCCGCTGATAGTAGCGCAAGTGCTGTAGGGGGTAGCGATGCTCCCAGTGCAGTATTCGGCATAGGGGGTGTACTCGTCGGCATTAGCGGACACGTCTGGAACCTCCCGGCACGGCTTTCCCAGTGCCGCTAGCGAGCATTGCGTCGTCCCATTGCCGTAGGTCGTGTATGGGTTAGTGATGCCCGGCCCATATTGGTAAATAGGGCGGCCCCAGAATTGGCTGTTCCCGCCACCACCCGCGCCTGTTAAGGCGCACCATTCGAACCCTGATATGCCGCCTTCGTTCAGGCTCGTGTTACACAGGTCGTCGACATTCCACACGGTTTCCACTCCTGTCGGATAGTTTAAATGTGGGTTCGTGTATGGATTGTATGATTCGAAGGAAGTACCACCAACGCTCGTCACCCAGGGCTGGGCCGGGGGGTCAAGAACGTTGACAATGGTTGTGCCGTCGCTTCTGATGCACGAGAAAGCGCCGGTGTCACCCTCGGCCCCGAACACGCTCTGCCCTTGAAGAGCCATCTGCTCGAAGATCAGGTTCTCAGCTTCGGCGTACGCAGGCCCAGCGTCATTCTCACATACGGCCCAGCTAGAGCTGATGACATCAGCAGTGTCATCCTCTGCGATCTTCGTGTACTCATCCAGTTCGGTCTGCCCGGTAAAATCGTTCGGAGCATTGTAGACGAGGATATGGCGGGCGTCCGGTGAGATCGCGAGCTGCATCTCGATGTCGGCGTCGACCTCGATGTCTCCAGAATACCCATTGAATTCGGGGGGGCAGGTATCGCTTGTTGGACAGACGGGACTGAGAGGGCCGCCATCAACGGTGATGTCGACAAGCGGAGGCGTATAAGCACCGCCATAAAAGTACCGTGCCCACGTCGCGATGTCAGCGTGCTGGTATGCGGAGAGCTCGAACACCGCCAGGTTAACGCCGGCCCCGTTGCCCTTGGGTCCCCGTTTTGGCGCGCCATAGATCGAGTTGTCCTGGGACGGGGTCAAACCATTGCATCCCGGACCGCCACCATAACCGAATGGAAACGGTGTGCCATCATTGACTGCATCGAATAGCTGTGTGGTGGTCGGATATGGAGCCTCACAACTTGAAGCCGGAGATGTCTGTTTCAAGGGAAGCACCACCTGAGATTGCATGCGCACGGTATTCGATAGACCTACAACACCGAGAACTCCTACTGCCAAACTTGTGGGTAGCTGAATTGCTGAGGCGTTCGAAAAGTAAGTGATCCCCTTCGGATTGCGGTAAGTGCGGAGGGTAGTCCGGAATGCTGCCGCCACCACGCTGCTCGGTCCGCTCGCGCGCAGCAGGAACGGGGACGAAGATGGTTCCACGACCAATCCACTTGCCCGCAGATGATCGGCGATTGCGGCAATCTGCGCATCGCTCGGCGCAAACAGGCAATGTCCTGAAGACTGTTGAAAATTGAGTGGCGGCTATCCTCGCCCGATCGGAAGATCGGGCTGGGTAAGAGGAGGAAGCCGCCATGAGGAAGAGTGACAAGAGCGACGGAGGAA
>JBEKJC010000073.1:0-10445 GCA_050011435.1 Binataceae bacterium (SeqCode) | reverse complement strand
TTGCGTGCCCACGATGCGCAACTCGATCGCGCCGAAGGAAAACTTGACACGAAGCAGAATGCCGCCTAACTGACTATGCAGCCGCTACTCAATTCCAACAGCGCAACGGACATTCCCCCCTCCAGGGGCCAAACGCTTACGCTTCGACGTCAGGTCTCCTCGAGCGCACTCGCAAAACCGAGCATCCAATTCATTGTGGGAAGTGTGAAACCTTTCAAAGGTTTCGCCGCTCTTCACCATCTCTCGGTGCTTTTAATTCGCGCGAATCCACAGGTAGAATCTGCTCACGATGTCCATTCTCAAGGACAAAACGATCGTCGTCGGTGTCAGTGGCGGCATCGCGGCTTACAAGGCCGCCGAGTTGGTGCGCCTGCTGGTGACGCGCGGCGCGCAGGTGCGCGTGATGATGACGCGCAACGCGACCGAGTTCATCACGCCGCTTACGCTGCAGACGCTCAGCCTGAATCCGGTTGCGACCGCTACCTTCAGCCTTACGCAGGAACCCGAAATCGGACATATCCGGCTGGCCGACAGCGCCGACGCGATGGTGGTCGCGCCCGCCACCGCCAACTTGATCGCAAAGGCCGCGGCCGGTATCGCCGACGACATCGTCACTACGGTGCTGCTCGCCGCGCGCTGTCCGCTTGCGTTCGCGCCCGCGATGAACGTGCACATGTACGAACATCCGACGGTGGCGGAGAACCTGGCGAAGCTGCGTGCGCGCGGAGCGACGATAATCGAGCCGTCCGCGGGCGCGCTCGCATGCGGTTACGAGGGCAAGGGCCGTCTGATGGATCCGCCGGTGATCGTCGATGAGATCGAGCGGATGCTGTCGCCGCAGGACCTCGCCGGCGAGCGTATCCTGATCACTGCCGGACCGACTCAGGAGGCAATCGATCCGGTGCGCTTCGTCTCCAACCGCTCGACCGGCAAGATGGGCTTTGCGATCGCGCGCGCGGCATGGCGGCGCGGTGCTTCCGTACGGCTGGTAGCGGGGCCCTCGGCGCTCGCGACCCCGCACGGCGTCGAGCGTATCGATGCAGTAAACGCCGGCGATCTGCTGAGTGCGACTTCGCGCAATTTCCCGTGGTGCTCATCGCTGATCATGGCGGCCGCGGTCGCCGACTTCCGCCCGCGCAAGCCGGCGGCGCAGAAGCTCAAGAAGGACGCCAACGGCTTAACGCTCGAGCTCGCGCCAATCGCCGACGAACTCCCGCGGCTGGCGGCGAAGAAGGCTGGCCGCCTGATGATCGGCTTTGCCGCCGAGACCCAGAACCTCGAGGTCCACGCACTCGACAAGTTGCGGCGCAAGAAACTCGACCTGATCGTGGGCAACGACGTTTCGCGCTCCGACGCCGGCTTTGGCGTCGACACCAATATCGTGACGATGCTCAGTGCGGACGGCCGCATGGAGACCACGCCGAAGCTGCTCAAGGACGAAGTGGCCGACGTGATCCTCGATCGGCTGGTGATGCTCCGCGCCGCAAAGACCAAGGCCTCGCCGTTGCGCGCCTTCAACTCAACACCCTGCGTGAAAAATGGCTTCTTTCCTTATCTTCTCGCCCCTACTGGGGAGAGAGCGAGTGAGGGGAAGCAGGCTGTGAAAAGCCTTTTTCAACAGCCTGCTAGGCGTCCCTACCGAAGGGTGTTTGGCCCAGATGCGTCATCACGTCGTGCAACATCGATGACCCCAGGTCTTGAGCGGTTTTCTTCGCCTGCGGACTGATTCGCGTCAAGCGCTGAAGGTTGCGGCGCGAGGCCAGCGCGTTTTTGATCGCGTCGGCGCCCATCGGATCGAAGCGGCAGCATGGCGCGGCCCCCTGCTCTTTCAACGCCTCCGCGATCGCTCCCTGCGACGCCCGCGAAAACACTTCCGCCTCGGCGTGTCCGATACCCGCGTCGCCCTTGATCGCCTTGATCACGCGATGCCATTCGCGGATGCGCCGCAAGCCGCCATCGAAGACCATCCGATGCGCCCCGAAGCCGACCAACGGCGAGTCGATCGCGCGCTTCAGGATACGGTCGAGCGCACTGAAATCGAGCCGCAAGAGCTTGAGCAGTAGATCGCGGTAGTCCGACTCCTGCAAACTGTCGAAGCAGGCTTCCTCGTAGATGTGGCTGCCGATTCCATGGGCGAAATGCCCCACGAAGCGGGCCGGCAGAAAGAAATTGTGCGCGACCACGTCGGCGGCGAGATGGGCGAGATATCCGAGAGCGAAGGCCTTCTCGTTCTCCTTATACGCCGCATCCAGCAGTCCAAGTCCAGTTGACCAATTGTGCGAATGGCGTCGGAGGCGGCTCTGCAAGCGCCGCCCCTGCACGATATCGGGCGCCAGGCTGCCGTAAAGGAATACTTCCGGCAGGTTCGCGAGCGCCGCTTGTAGCAGGCCGTTGGGGGTGCTAACGGTCGCGAGCGCCTGAACGCCGAGGGCAACGTGGGTCACCGGCCCCCACGCCAGCGCGGGCGTGGCATCGAGCATCACGAACGCGAGGACCAGGCTGACTATCGCCGCTATAATCATGGTGTGGGAATCATCGCCGGTTTTATCGGGGCCAAGCGCATGCGCGAACTAATCTTATGAGCACGCCCGAGTCGCCGCCAGACCGCGCCACACTGCTCGCATCGTTGCGCGACTATGTCGAACAGATTCGCGAGGAAGGTTTGGAAGGCCTCGAAGGCCGCAGCAGTGTCGCGGCTTCGACGGCGTCGGCCAAGACGCCCGCAGCCTCCGCGTCACGATCGAGCACAATGCCTGCCCAGGTCGCACCGCCGCGCGCCCCGTCCCCTGCCGCCTCCACGCCTGCCACAGATGCGCCACCACACTCTGCGCCGACGGAATTATTCTACCTTTATCCCGAACTCGAAAAGACTGCCGACCTCGCCACACTGCGCGAATTCATCGGCGAATGCTCGCGCTGCAAGCTCGCGCCGAAGCGCACCAATCTCGTCTTTGGCGTGGGCAATCCCAAGGCCGACTTGATGTTCGTCGGCGAGGCGCCCGGCGCTGACGAGGACCTGCGTGGCGAGCCGTTCGTCGGCCGCGCGGGCCAGTTGCTCACCGATATCATCGAGCGCGGGATGGGGATGACGCGCGCCGAGGTTTACATCTGCAACGTGATCAAGTGCCGCCCGCCCGAGAATCGCAATCCCGAGGCGGACGAGGTCGCGGCCTGCGAGCCCTTCCTGTTTCGACAAATCGATCTCGTGCGCCCGCGCGTAATCGTCGGCCTCGGGACCTTCGCGGTGCAGGCGGTGCTCAAGCTCAAGACGCCGATCAGCAAGCTGCGCGGCATTTGGCACGAAGTGCGCGGAATCAAGATGATGCCGACGTTTCATCCGGCGTACCTGTTGCGCAACCCCGCCGAGAAGCGCGTGGTCTGGGCCGATATTCAGGAAGTGATGAAGGTGCTCGGGCGGCCGATTCCGCAACGCGGCACGCGGGGCTAGGATCGGATCGCGCGTGACCGGGCAATCTGGGTTATGGTCAGAAGGTGAAACGCCGCAGCTATTCTCTTACGATATGGTTCGTCTTGTGGGCGGCGATGGTAATGCTGTCGCCGGCCCACCACGCGCGGGCCCAGTCCGATTCCGCACCCACGCTGCCGCCGGCCCGGTGGATCGACCTGATCGATATCGACGGATCGATTAATCCCGCCGCGGCCGACTTTATCGACGACGCGATCGCCAAGGCCCACGCGGGCGGCGCGAGCGCGTTGGTGATTCGGCTCGATACGCCGGGCGGCCTGCTGAGCTCGGCGCAGAAGATCGTCAAGGCGATCCTCAACGCCCCGCTGCCGATCATCGTCTATGTTGCGCCGCAGGGCGCCTTTGCCGCCTCGGCCGGCACCTTCGTCACGGAAGCCGCCAATATCGCCGCGATGGCTCCCGGCACCACGATTGGCGCGGCCCATCCACTCGAGGCCAGCGGCAGCGATGTTCCGGAGGGCAAAGGGGCCGAGAAGATCGAGAATTTCACCGCGGCCTTCGCCAAGACCATCGCACATCAACGCGGCCGCAACGAGGCGTGGTTCGAAGACGCCGTGCGCAAGAGTAGCTCAATCAGCGAGCGCGAGGCCCTCAAACTTCACGTCATCGATATCGTCGCGAACGATCTCAACGACCTGTTGAAGCAGGCGACCGGCCGGACCGTGACGCTGGCCGACGGCCACGCGATCAAGCTCGATCTTGCCGGTTCCGCCACTCGCCCGGCGCACATGACGCTCGGCCAAAACGTGCTCAACCGCCTGGCCGATCCCAACATCATGTACCTCCTGATGCTCGCTGGCGTGATCGGGCTCTACTTCGAGTTCGCGCATCCGGGGGTCTACCTGCCCGGCGTCGCCGGCGCCATCTGTCTGCTGATCGCGCTCGCTTCGTTTCAATTGATCCCGATCAACCTGGCCGGCTTGCTCCTGATCGTGCTCGGCATGGGGATGCTGCTGGCTGAGCTGTTCGTTACCAGCTACGGCGCGCTCGGCATCGGCGGCGTAATAGCCTTCGTGATCGGATCGCTCTTCCTGGTCGACACCTCGCAAACCAATCTGACGGTCAGCCGCGGCATCATCGCGGGCGCGGCCGTGGGGTTCAGCGCGATCGTGCTGGGAATCGGCTACCTCGCGATTCGCGGTCGCCGCGGCCGCGCGAGCACCGGCGGCGAGGGGATGATCGGGATGGTCGGCGAGGTCCGCACGGCGGTCGCTCCGGGCGCACCGGGACAACTTTTCGTCCACGGCGAAATTTGGCGCGCGATCAGCGACCAGCCAATCGCGGCTGGCACCCACGCGCGCATCACCGCGGTGCGCGGACTCGAAGTTACGGTGCGCCCCGAATCGGCGACGGGCTTAGGGGATGTGCCGACGTGGGTCGCTTCGAAGATTCGTTAACCCTGAAAAACCCCGCGCAGATGGCGGCGTGCAAACGGAGGAATCCCGATGGTGAGCGGAGTGGGAATAGTAATCGTAATCGCCGCGATCGTGCTGCTGAGCGGCCTCAAAGTGCTCAACGAATATGAGCGCGCAGTGGTGTTCCGGCTCGGCCGGCTCAATCCGTTCCGCGGTCCGGGAATAATCTTCGTCATCCCGATTCTGGAACGTGCGGTGCGGATCGACTTGCGCACAGTGACGCTCGACATTCCGGCGCAGGACGTCATCACGCGCGACAATGTCACGGTGAAGGTCAGCGCGGTGCTTTATTTTCGCGTGATCGATCCGTCGCGCGCGGTCACCGAGGTGCGCGACTACCTGTACGGCACGATGCAGCTTGCGCAAACGACGCTGCGATCGGTCGGCGGACAGACCGAGCTTGACGATTTGTTGAGCCAGCGCGAGAAGCTCAACGCGAAAATTCAGGAGGTCATCGACGCGCAGACCGAGCCGTGGGGAATCAAGGTCGTGCTGGTCGAGCTCAAGAATATCGACCTGCCGCAGGACATGCAGCGCGCGATCGCGGCGCAGGCCGAGGCCGAACGCGAGCGGCGCGCGAAGGTAATCGCGGCGGAGGGTGAATTCCAGGCCGCGCAACGACTGGCAGAAGCCGCCGAGATCATGGGAAAGAGCCCGATCACCCTGCAATTGCGCTACCTGCAGACGCTCGCCGAGATTGCGACCGAGCACAATTCGACCACCGTCTTCCCAGTGCCAATCGATTTGTTCGAGCCGTTCCTGCGCTTGCGCCAGATGGCCGCCGCGCCGCCGGCCCCGTCAAATCCCGGCGACGCCAAGCCCGATCCGAAGTAATCGCGCGCAACGGATACGGCCGCGCTCCCCAGCGCGGTTACTGGCGGTCGCGCGGGCGCAGTCCGAGGTGCTGCTCGATTGCGCGCAGGCGCCGCGCGAGTTCCGGCAAGCGCGGCTCCACCGCGACCATCCGGCGGAAGACCTTGAGATCGATCGCGGGCGCGCCGCCCACGAGGGCATCGTCGTCGAGGTCGTTGTGCACGCCCGCCTGCGCGATGACGCGTGCGCGATTCCCGACCGTCACGTGATCGGCCGAGCCCGACTGGCCGCCAAACTGGCACCACTGGCCCAGGCGCACGGAACCCGCCAGCCCCGATTGTGCGGCCATCCGCGAGAAGTCGCCGATCTCGCAGTTGTGGCCGATTTGAATCAAATTGTCGAGTTTTACGCCTCTGTGAATGATGGTGGCGCCCATCGTCGCGCGATCGACGGTAGTATTCGCGCCGATCTCGACATCGTCCTCGATCAGCACGGTGCCAACCTGCGGCACCTTCAGCAAGTCGCCGCCGTGCTCGACGAAGCCGAAGCCGTCGGCGCCGATTACCGCACCGTTGAGCAGTGTCACGCGGTTGCCGATGGTCACATCTTCACGGATCGAAACCTGGCTGTGGCAGGTGAAATCGTCGCCGATGCGCACGCCGGGATAGACCGTCACGTGCGGATGGATTACTGCGTTGCGCCCGACCGTCACGCGCGCGCCGATCACGCAATAGGCGCCGATCGAAGCGCCCTCGCCGATGCGCGCGTCCGGGGCGATTACCGCGGTCGAATCGATACCCGGCGCCGGCCGGTATGGCGGAAAGAAGAGGCCGAGCACGCGCGCGAAATCGAAGGCCGGATTGGTGCTGACGAGCGCCGCCGCCGGTGCTTCATGCGCGAGGTCCGCCGGCACGATCGCGCACGAGGCCTTGCTGGCGCGCAGTGCCGCAGCATATTTTGCGCCGACCGCGAAGGTGATCATTCCAGGTCCTGCCGCTTCGATCGGCGCGGGCATCGCGATTTCGATTGCGCCGTCGCCACGCAGTTCGAGCCTCAGCTGCGCCGCTATCTCGCCAAGTTTCATTTCCATCCGCTCCCGCGATTCATTGATGCGACTCTCAAAATTTTCGATGACTACCGCGTGTCCGATCGGAACGCCCCAAGCATCGCGAGCTGACGCGCGACCTCGCCCGGCGTAATTTCGCGCAGGCAATTGTAGTGGCCGAAACGGCAGGTGCGCTCAAGACACGGGCTGCATTCAAGCCGATGATAAATGACCGCGGCACGCGGACCGCCGGGACCGGTGCGTTCCGGATTGGTCGAGCCGAAGATGCCGACCGTCGGGATCGCGAGCGCCGCCGCCAGATGCATCGCGCCGGAATCATTGCCGACGAAGCCGTTGCACAGCGACAGCAATGCGATCAGCTCGCCAACGTTGGTCTGTCCGGCTGCGACGATCGGGTTTGAGCGAGTGGTCGCCGCGACCTGCGCACAGAGGTCACGCTCCGACGGCGCGCCCACCAGCACACACTCGGCGCCGCCCTCCTCGCTCAGCAAATCGATCAGTGCCGCGTATCGGACCAGGGGCCATTCCTTGGCCGGTCCGTAGGCAGCCGCCGGGGCAATCGCGATCAGCGGCGCGCCGGGACTGATGCGGTTGGCCTCGAGCCACGCCCGCATTCTTTCCCAATGCGGCTTGGCAGCTTCGAGCTTCGATTCCTCGGCGCCCGCGGCCGGCATGATGCCCATGGTCTCGCGAATCATCGCGAGCCAGTAACCGCGCTGATGGCCGCTCAGGGCATCGCCCTCGGGCAGCGCCCGATGAGTCAGCAGCGCGCGCCGAT
This sequence comes from Binataceae bacterium (SeqCode), assembly GCA_050011435.1. Taxonomy (GTDB): domain Bacteria; phylum Desulfobacterota; class Binatia; order Binatales; family Binataceae; genus JADMIL01. The sequence continues at coordinate 2,886 of JBEKJC010000073.1, read as the reverse complement.
GGTCGGCGATGAATCCCGCGCGCCGCGGCACGCCGCCCAGCGTCACCCAGAGCGCCGACTGGAAGCTGTTGGGAAAGAGAATCGCGAGATCGAAACGCCGCTCGCGAATTTTACCGATGATTTTGCGCTGGTCCCGTAACCCGCGCAGGCGCCGCCCAACGGTGTACGGCATCACTTCGTCGATCCAGGTCATGCCGTCGAAGAAGCTCGCCAGCTCCCGCCTCACCATCACGGTGAGAGTCGAAGTTGCGAAGGCTGCCCGAATCGCGCGCAAGGCGGGCAGGCTGATCACGAGGTCGCCGAGCCAGTTGACCTCCTTCACCAGCACGCGGCCCGCGATGCCGGTCAGAGCGACCGGGGCATACCCGGCACGCGCGCCGGGAGCGTTTCGCGAAACTTCACGTATCACTTGAGCTTTCGATACGGCTTCTTCCACTGCCTCTGCGTCCGGTTCGCGCGCGCAGATAGTCGAATGTCTTCGCGCGGCACGGTCAGACGAGTAGATTGTAACATTGGCTCGAAGGCAAGGCGTGCCGATGGTGTGAATGCCGCTCAATCGAACAAAGGCGGCCTTCGCGTCGGCTGTGTGCTTGTCCGCGCGATTCGAATCCGCAATGCGACCAAGTACCCCGAATCAAATTGCCGACCGTCCCGGATGCCTCCGCGCGGGAGGTCCGGTGTGGTACGCGGTGCTCGCGTTAAGCTTCCTTTCCTGCTCGCTGAATCCCGTGGGCATCGCCGGCCTCGCGATGCACATCCTGAAGCCCCACGACATCTATTCGACACAGCTCGGATGGGCGTTGACGGCGGGCTCATTCGTAATCGCCTTGATGGGCTTCATCGCGACCGAGCGTGTCGCGTACCTCGAACGCAATCGCCGTGCGCTTGAATTCGCGAGCCTGGCGGCATGCGGCGCGGCGGTCCTGGCGTTCGCGTTGGGCTTCACGATGCCAGTGGTTGTGATGTGGCCGACCGCAGCGGTTTTGATCGCGATCGGCGGCCTGGGCTTTCGCGGTACGACGAGTCTGCCAGTTCCCGGCATGCAGGGAGTTACCAGACTCGATTCGCGCGCAAAGCGTGGCGAGGGCGTCGCGAGTCGCGGCCCCGCAGGCGACGCAGCAGTGAGCCCCGCCCCAGGACCGAGGCGCAAGCGGCGTCGCCGCCGGCGTCGCAAGCCGCACGCATCGGCGCCGCAAGGCCCAATAAACTGAGGAATCTAAACGCACCTCGCAGACTCGGTAGCTCGGCTCCGCTGCGTTCCGCCTGGCACTATTAGTCAGTTGGTCGGCCGGGCACAGGCCAGCAAACAAAAAGGCGGCGGCCCGATTTTCTCAGACCGCCGCCGATTGGCTATTTGAACCCCGACTCGCAACCAAGGTCGATACCGATCGATGCTGCCTATTTACCGACGACGAAGGCGCAACTCGTGGTGCCGCTGCCGCCGATGTTGAGGATGCCGAATTTCCTCGCGCCCTCGACCTGGTAGTCGCCCGCATTGCCGCTCACCTGCCGCCATGCGTCGAGCATCTGGCGCACGCCGGTCGCGCCCACCGGATGACCCGCGCCGATCAGGCCGCCGCTCGGATTCATCGGCAGCTTGCCGCCCATCTCGATGACGCCCTCTTCGATCGCCTTCCACGATTCGCCGGGCTTGGTGATGCCGAAATGGTCGATCGCCATGTACTCGGAGGTGGTGAAGCAGTCGTGCGTCTCGATCCCTGAAAGGTCAGTCGCCGCGCCGACGCCGGCGCGCTTGAACGCGTCGAGAATCGCCTGCCGCGTATGCGGCAGCACGTAGGGATCGTCTTTGCTCTCGGCGACCTTGGTGTCGAATTCAATCGGCGCCGTGTGATGGCCCCATCCGAGGATGCGCACCAACTCTTCGATCTGCCTGCCGTTGCGCTTGGCCCACGCGGCCGCAAACTTCTCCGACGCGAGGAAGACGATCGCAGTGCCATCGGTCACCTGCGAGCAATCGCGAACCTTGATCCGGCCCGCGATTACCTGGCTGGCTTTGGCCTGGGCCTGCGGATTGCCCTCGGTGGCTGGCCAGCCGCGCGTCTGCGCCAGCGGATTGTGCCGCGCGTTGGCATAATTCACCGCCGAGATTCGCGCGAGGTATTCGTCCTTGAGCCCGAAACGCTTGTCGTACTCGTCGCCGAGGCGGCCGAACAGCCGCGGAAAGGGATATTCCTTGCCTTTGCACTCGCGCTCGTACCATCCTGCCGTACCGAGGAAGTCGCCGCCGGTCGCAGTGTCAACGGTCTTCATCTGCTCCAGACCGACGACCGCGGCGAGGTCGTAGCGGCCGGCCTCAATCTCGGCGGAGGCCGCCAGAATCGCGATCGATCCCGAGGCGCACGCGGCCTCATGGCGACTGGTCGGAATGCCGGAGAAGGCCGGATTGGTCTCGAGAAAAAACGCCCCCAACTGGCCCTGCTTGCAATAAAGCTCGGCAGCGAAGTTGCCGACGTGAGCGGTCTCGACCTCTTGTGGCTCGATTTTCGAACTGGCGATGGCGTCGGTGACGATTTCGCTCATGACGCCGACGAAGTGCTTGCCCTCGCGCGCCCAATTGCGAGCGAAGTCGCTCTGGGCGCCGCCAAGGATATAGACGGGCGGTTGTTTCATTGCGCGATCTCCTTATCTGAAAGAAGGCGGCCGTTCGGGCACGCCACCGAATCAATCAAGATTATCGAGACCGCTCCGAAATTGCCATCGGACGCAGGGGCACTAGCGTTTTCGGACACGCCGCCACTTTCTTTTGCCCTTCTGCCATCCTTGTATGTGGATTCTGATCGTAGCAAGAAGGAGGAGCAAGACGAGGCGGGAGACCGATGTCATTCAAGGCCGGTAGAGGCCGTCGCTCAGCAAGGATCCCCGCCT
>JBEKJC010000072.1:0-9401 GCA_050011435.1 Binataceae bacterium (SeqCode) | reverse complement strand
CGGGAGCGACCGCGCTCAGCAAGAAAAATGCACGCGGTGAGGGAATGCATGCTGAAGCACGACATCGGTTGGGAACGAGAAGTTTCTGACGATGCTGCAGGTCTCAAGGTACCACTCAGGATCACTGAAGGTACGCGCGGCATCTCGTATCAACTTTTCAAATTTCCACTCGGCCTTTCGGAACAAGAAGCGACGAAGAAAGCCTGTGGTCAGTGTACCTACCTCCTCGGTCCCGCAGATGATGCAAGTCCTGCGCTCATTTCTAAGGTTTCTCAGCAAATGCCGCCGCGTGCCGACCTTGCCCGCAAGCACGATGGTCAAGGAATGCGCAGCCGCCTCACATTTATCTTTCAGCTCCTCGATTTGTCTATGCAGCTCCCGATGGCGTTCCCATCTGGGTGCGTTAAGCTCTGCCTCGGCCTTGGAAATACTGTCCCGCAGGCTTCTGATTTCGTCATCCGGCATGTGTTCCATGAAGAGCGCGGCAACGTCTCTGCTGACCATCTCAGGTCACCTCGATGGGATTCAAATTACTTGCTCCCATCATACTATGAGGGGGCGGAATCCTCTCTGGAGATCGCCCGGCAACTCGCGAGGGTAATTGTCAAATGTTGTGGATCGGGCGGTGATGATCAGGCGGCTTCCCTGGGTTGGTTGTCGGTTGACTGAGTAATGGGTATGGCAGGAGCGACCTGGACACCATCGGCGAACTTCACCCCGGCACGAACCAGCGGCAATAGCTGCGCGCCATCGAGGTGGCGCCAGCGCAACTGCACCATGTCGAGTAGCTTGAACGCCATCAGCAGTCCCTTGGTTCTTGAACCGGCGCCCCTGGTCTTGCGCTCGCGCAAGCGCATGGTGGCGAACGGCGACTCGATAACGTTGGTGGTACGCAGATGCTTCCAATCCTCGGCGGGAAAGCCGAAGAAAGCAATCAGCCGCTCCTAATTGGCAGTAAGCGACTCGACCGCCTTGGCGTACTTGGGCTGAAACTCCGCCGCGAAACGCGCACGTGCGGTTTCGCAATCAGCGCGACACTCGGCGTACATCATCTCGTGCAGCGCGCGCTTGGCGCGCGGTTGTAGCCGTGGGGGGCAGCTTGTCGAGCACGTTGACGAGCTTGTGACACCACCAGGCCTGCTCGCGGGTCGCGGGCCAGACCTCGCGCGCCGCGGCCCAGAAGTCCAGCGCGCCGTCGCCTACCGCTATCACCGGCGCGGCCATCCCGCGCCGCTTGAAGTCGCGCAGCAGCGTCTTCCAGCTCTCGGCACTCTCCCGGTAGCCATCCTCGACCGCGAGCAACTCCTTCGCGCCGTTGGCCCGCGCGCCGATCATGACCAGAGTGCAGAGCCGGTCATCTTCGAACCGGATGTTGAAGTGCGCCCCGTCGACCCAGACGTAAGCGTATTCGCGCCCGGCCAGTGGCCGATGCCTGCGGCCGCCGCGCGCTGATTCAGCGCTGCCGCGAGCACAAGAAGCGCAATGTCACCGAGGCCCTGCCCGAGCGGCTGCGCGCCGGGGTCCGCAGTGCAATGGTTCAAGCTTACGCTACGGGTGACGCCAAGCGTGCGCGGCGCTTGCTCGAACCTCGCAAGTCAGCTCGAACATCAGCATCCCGGCGTCGCCGCCTCGCCGCGCGAGGGACTCGAGGAAACTTTGACTGGTACGCGCTTGGAGCTGCCCGAGAACCTTGAGCGCATCCTGTCCTCGACCAACTTGATCGAGAACCTGTTCAGCCGGGTACGCGAAATCGGACGCCGGGTTAAACGCTGGCAGGGCGGCACCATGGTGCTGCGCTGGACCGCGGCCGGTATGATCGAGGCCGAGCGTGGTTTTCGCAAGCTTACCGGCTATCGTGCGCTGCCCGCCCTGGTCGCCGCCTTGCGCGCTCATGATGCTCAACTCGATCGAGCTGAAGGAAAACTTGACACAGCACAGGATGCCGCTTAACTGACTATGTCGCCGCTACTCAATTCCAACAGCGAAGCGGACATTGCCCTGCAGTATTGGGAGCTTTGAAAGCCGCTTTGATTTGGGCGATTATAGAAAACGCCGGCTGCTCAAACCCTACTTTCACGGCGTCCGACCCGCTCTGAGAAAGACCGAAAAATCGTTCAGAGCAACAGGACGATTTGGTCCGTATCAATATGGATGCGAGTAGAGAACTCAAAATGATGGCGATTGAAAGAATTTTGGTGCCGATCGATTTTTCCGAATCTTCTCTGAAAGCACTCGACGAAGCTGTTGAATTCAGTCGGCCGTATGAGGCTGAATTGATTTTACTGTTCGTGGTCGAGCGTGGGTTTTACGAGTCGCCGTTGTTGGTCCCTGACTCAGGAGCGCTCCTCAAACATCAAGCACGAGCAACTGAAGAGAAACTCGAGAAACTCTGCAGGAGCTTGGGCGAGCGCGGCGTCAAGTGCCGGACGTTCGTAGAATTCGGTGTCGCCTACCAGGCCATAGTTGAGGCCGCAAAGAAGGTCCATGCAAATTTGATCGTAATATCAACTCATGGACGCACTGGCATGGCGCACGTCTTGATTGGCAGCGTGGCAGAGAGGGTCGTACAACACGCCGCCTGCCCGGTGCTGGTGATCCGGACCTTGGAGAAGCCCAAGCGGTCAGTCGCCACTCGACCACGCTAATGAGTCGAGCGAAGGCTGTAGCATTGTTAAGAGAGAAATGAAGAGATGCGCAGGATGAAAGGATTCATAATGAAATCGCGCGCGACGCGGTCGGTGCTCCCTGGAGTAGGGCGTGATTGAGCAGAACCCTCCGCAAACGCCGCCTGCGGGGGAAAACATTGCCGATCGGTCGCAGGAGCGCACTCTCGAGCCGTGGCGCTTTCCAAGCCATAGGAAAACGTTCGACCTGCGCGCGGTCGTCCTCACTTCCCTGGCGGCAGCGATCGGACTGGCCGCGGGGTCGGCCGCTGTAGTTTTGCTCAAGCTGATCGGCCTCGTAACCAACTTGTCCTTCTATGGTCGACTCTCAGCGAGCTTTGTCTCCCCGGCGGCCAACCAACTCGGCCTGCTAGTACTGGTCGTCCCAGTCATCGGGGGCGTGGTGGTGGGCTTGATGGCACGATATGGCTCCGAGGCAATACGCGGGCACGGAATTCCTGAGGTGATGGAGCGCGTGCTCGCAAACGAGAGTCGAATCGCCCCGCGAATCGGCATTCTCAAGCCAATTTCCGCAGCCATCGCCATCGGTACGGGGTGTCCCTTTGGTGCCGAGGGCCCAATCATCGTCACCGGAGGAGCGATCGGCTCTCTCGTCGGCCAGTTTCTTTCGACGACTGCTAACGAGAGAAAGATCCTTCTCGCGGCCGGAGCCGCTGCCGGCATGTCTGCAACTTTTGGAAGCCCCGTGTCAGGCGTGTTGCTGGCCGTCGAGCTGCTGCTGTTCGAATTTCGCCCCCGCTCTCTTATTCCCGTCGCCGTTGCCAGCGCAGCGGCTGCCGCGCTGCGAAGACTCACTTCAGCCCCTTGGCCAATTTTCGCGATGCAGCACCTGCAACCTTCAGGGATGATCGCCCTGATGTCATACACCTTGATCGGCGCGATAGTGGGCCTGGCCTCCGTCGGTGCGACGCGCGCCGTCTATGCAGTCGAGGATACGTTTGCGCGATTGCCGATCCACTGGATGTGGTGGCCTGCGATGGGCGGCGTTGTGGTTGGTGTCGTTGGCTACGTGCTCCCCGAGACTCTGGGCGTCGGCTACGACAATATCGTCCGAATTTTCACGGGAACGCTCGCCGAGAAAGCGCTCCTCATGCTCTGTATGCTCAAGTTTGTATCTTGGGCCGTAGCCCTCGGAAGCGGCACGTCGGCGGGAACTCTGGCTCCGCTCTTTGTGATGGGTGGCGCGCTCGGCGCGGCCCTTGGCGGCGTCGCGGATCTCTTGTTTCCCCAGTTTGGGATCGACGTGCGCATCGCCGGGATAGTGGGCATGGCGGCCATGTTTGCGGGCGCCTCTCGCGCTCTGCTCACGTCGATAATTTTTGCCTTCGAGACTACCCTGCAGCCGCTTGGCCTCTTGCCTTTGCTCAGTGGCTCATCGGCGGCCTACATGGTTTCAAGTTTGCTCATGAGGAATACGCTCATGACGGAGAAGATCGCTCGGCGGGGCGTCTTCGTGCCATCGGAATATACAGCCGATTTTCTTTCGCAGATCTTGGTTCGCGACGTCGCCAGCCGCAAGGTCGTTTCTCTTCCGGAGCATCTGACTTTGGCGGAGGTTCGTTCCCGGATCGCGGAAGGCCGGCCGGGTAGCGGTTACCAAGGCTTCCCGGTCTTGAACGACCACGGACAGCTCACCGGCGTAGTGACCCGCCGGGACCTGCTGGACCCGGCGCGGATGCCGGCGGACCTGGTCGGGGCTCTCACCATCAAGAATCATGCTGTAATTTTCGACGATAATACTCTCAGCGAAGCGAATGAACTGATGGTCCGCGAAGGAGTCGGGCGCTTGCCGGTCGTGGACCATGATCAACAACGCAAGGTCATCGGAATTATCTCACGCCGGGACATCATGTCGGCGAGCCATCGGCGAATCGAGCAAGAGGACGAACGTCAGCGGGGTATTCGCTGGTAATTTACTGACCGTAACCACCAAGGAAGTTTTGCATGATCAAAACAGAGCTTATCTCCGCCAACGCGTTGAGGATTATAGCGCCGGATAAATTGAAGGCTGACGACTTCCGCCAAATTGCGCCGCAAATCGATTCTCTCATCAGTCAGCATGGCAAAATCAGATTGCTGATCGATGCTTCCGGATTCAACGGCTGGGAGAATATCGCGGCTTTTGAAAATCATGCCGGCTTCGTAAAAAACCACCAAAAGAAGATCGAGCGCATCGCGGTCATCACCGCGCACGAATGGCAGGATTGGCTGATTGGTGCGGTCAGAATCTTCGTGCATCCGGAGGTAAGAGCCTACGATAAAAGCCATGCAAGCAAGGCCCTGCAATGGATCGTCGGATAAGCATCGACGCGCATTCAATCGCAGCCGTTCCCTGCCCGCCGATGGAGCGGGATGTGAGAAACGAAGGCAACCGAATGATGAATGGCCACGAACAACAAGGCGGACGACGACATGATCGAGATTCTTACGGACTTTCCCGACAACATAGTCGCGGCGGCGGCCCACGGCGTCGTGACAAAACACGATTATCAGGACACCCTCGTACCGCGAGTTGAGCTAACCCTCAAGCGATATCCAAAAATCCGCTGCTACTACGACCTTGGGGCACAATTCTCCAAGATGGAACCCGGCGCGATGTGGGAGGATTTCAAAATCGGGGTCGAACATCTCTCGCGATGGGAGCGTGTGGCGGTCGTCACGGATGTCGAGTGGATCAGGCAAGCGGTCAATGTCTTCCGCTTCTTGATGCCCGGCGAGGTCCGGGTTTTTGCCACATCCGAAGCGGCGTCGGCCCGCGAATGGATCACGGCGGTGCCTGTGTGACCATAGCCTTTGTCGTCGCCGCCGCTCCTCGCCTTATTCACATCGCTCCACGCAAGCGGCTGCGGTTTTCGGGATCGAGAAACCCAAAAGGTCCGGCGCAACAGATAACGATCGCCTTAAAGCCGCCGAATTTGCTCATTACGCCGCTGCGCGCCCGAATGAAGCCGCTGCTTCGCTGATCGCGGCATACATTCGGCTTGTAATTCCTCAAAACCTAATCCGCGCTCGGGTCGTTGCGCTATTTTTCATGAGGATATGGAGCGTTGGTCCACGAGAAAGTTCGTGCGCGTCGCCAGTTACAATGAGCTTCAACGGTTCCCCATCTTCCAACGTCGCGCTGAAAAGATTTCTCTCGATCCGAACCTTGAGTTGGCGGCCCCGCCACTGGACGCGAAATCCGAGGCTGTTCCAGCGCGCGGGCAGCTGCGGATCGAAGGCAATTGCGTCGTCCAGCAGAGAGAGCCCTGCAAAGCCGAACACCGCAACCTGCCATAAGCCGCCCAGAGTTGCGATGTGCACTCCACCAGCGCTACGCGCAGCCGTGTCTGCCAGGTCAATCGACGCAGCCTCGCGGAAGTAGCGCAGCGCGAGCTCAGTGTCGCCCAAACGGGCGGCGACTAGCGCATGCGTGGTTCGGCTGAGCGAGCTGCCGTGGTCACAACGCGGCTCATAATACTGGAAATTAGCGAGCCTGCTCGGTCGATCGAATTCCTCTGGCAGCAACGCCAGCAGTGCCACCACGTCCGCCTGCTTGATCACCTGAGAGCGCTGCGTCCGTTCCCGACCCAGCACGACATCCATCGGCGTGGTGCGGCCCGCATACTGGGCGAGGTCGATTTCGGAGAGATTGAAGAAGCCGGCAAACTGCTCGATTAGTCCGGATTTGACATCGAGACCGGTCGCGAGGGTTTCCCCCGCTTTCCTCCATTCTTCGAGCTCTTCATCCTCGAGTGCGATGCCGCTCGTGATCTCGGCCCCGCGTTTGGGCCAACGCTCACGCAGAAGCGCCGCGACTTCGCTTGCGCGCCGGAGGTTCCAGCGGGCCATCACGTTGGTGAAAGCATTGTCGTCAATGTGCCCGTGGTACTCGTCAGGCCCTTCAACGTCCCGGATATGTCGCAGGCCGTCCGCTTCAAGCTGTGCGCGGCTAGCCCAGAAACGTGCCGTCTCGAAGAGGATCTCCGCACCCGCATCGAGCAGGAACCCATCATCCCCAGTCGCCCGCCAGTAGTGCCAGACTGCATACGCAACGTCGGCGCTGATGTGCTCTTCCTCCTTGCCGCTGAGTATCTTGACGACGGTGCCGTCCGCGCCGATGGCCTGGTCAGGGGTGGTCTCCTCGCCCCCACTGGCGGATTCCCAAGCATAGAAGGCGCCTCGCCAACCCATCCGAGCCGCCTTCGCTCGCGCGGCGCCAAGAGAGTAGTAGCGGTACATAAGCAGCGCTCGGGCCGCGCGGGGCCAAGTCAGGGTGTAGAAGGGCAACAGGTAGATCTCGGTGTCCCAAAACACATGCCCGCGATAGTCGTCGCCGGTCAGAGCCCTGGCACCAATGGAAACGCGTTCATCGGCCGGATTGGCAGCGCTGTTAAGATGGTAGGCCGCGAACCGGAGTGCCTGTTGTGCCGCCTCGTCATCTTCAACCTCGACGTCGCTGCAACGCCAACGTTCGTCCCAACCAGCCTCGTGGCGCTGGATAACCGTACGCCAGCCGAGCTGTCGCGCTTCCCCGATTGCGTTCTGCGCGACAGGTCCGGGATCGTCGCTGTGGTCGTCACTGCGCGCGAAGCCAACCAACCTTTCGAGATATGCGGTCTGGCCGGGTATGGATTTCCACCGCCACCGCCATTTGAGTTTGTCGACCGCGAGCGGCGGCAGATCCTGGCCGTCGAGCTGCAATGCCATAGCGGTCGCCATTGCGAGGCTCTTTCCAGATTTCCTAATGCGCCAGACACCGAGATCCCGTGCAAGGAGCGCCGGTTCGAGCGCGGAATCCGACACCACACAGGATACTTCCATCGTGATCTCAGCTTGTCCACCAATCTCGACGCAGAGGATCTGCAGTCCGGTTCCGCGATCGACCAGCGAAACCAAACGGAGCGAGCGTACCCGGACAACTGCGCCGCCGGCCTCCGGAGGATGCCACGTGCTAAGGAACGCGCCCCGCTTCATGTCCAGCGTCCGTCGATGCGACGCCATGTCACTCGGGCGTCGGAGCAGTGGCTCGCCATTCACGAGTAAGGTAACTCCCACCCAGTCTGGTGCAGACACAAGAGCTGGTACACGAGGCGGGATATTGGGTATGTCGAAAAGTCCGGCCACGTACAGGTGAGGCCAGCAAACGCAGACACGCCCGCTGATCGCCGGAACGCCTCGCACGCCGAGGAATCCGTTCCCTATAGAGAAACGCGACTCAATCCCGCGCTCGCGTAGAGGATCGTAGCCGTGCTCGTGAATCACCCAGGCAGGATCAGTGGTAGGCGTTAATGCGTTTTCCATCTCCCGTTCCTGTCAGATAGGGCGACGACAGAGGCGCCCATTCGCCAGTTCTCCCACCGCAATTTCGTCCAAGCTGTTCACGACCAAATCGGCGGCCTCTGCCTGCAGCAGTGCTGCGTCCTGATGCCGCGCTACCCCCAGCGCCGTCATTCCGCCTGCGCGAGCGGCCCTGATGCCCGCGGGTGCGTCCTCGACAACGAAGCAGCCTCCAGGTGCTATCCCCAACTCCGCGGCGGCAAGGAGAAAGATTTCTGGGTTCGGCTTGCCTTGCCGCAGGTCGCGACCGCAGATATTGGCGCTGAAGGCATCGAGCAAGGTCTGCCCAGAGCTAAGCTGGATGAGCTGCAACATCTGGTTGGCGTTCTTGGAGGACGACGCAACCGCCATTCGCAGACCGAGAGCCTTAACCGCCTGTACGAAGCGGATTGCGTCGGGAAAGGCGGTGAAGCTCTCGGCCGCAATCAATTCCTCAAGTCGCTTCTGTTTGCGCTGGGCATAGACGACGGCCTGCTGCGCGGCATCCGGCACGCCCAATTGCTCCAGAGCGGCGCGCGCACCGCTGAGACGCGGCTTGCCCGCGACATGCGCCTGATACATCGCAGTAGTGAAACGGTCCGGCTCGGCGAAGCCCTGAAGGGCTTCCCGCCACGCGCGCTCGTGCGGTGAAGCAAGGAGGACACCGTCAACGTCGAAGATGGCTGCCGCCAGCATCAAGTGCCAATCGCATTTGCGCTCCGCCGGCATGTCGAACCGGGTAGCTTTGGCATGCCGGCGGCTTCAATTTTCCCCATGTAGTGGTCGTGCCTACTAAAAACTCCAAATGCCGTCAAAAGTCTAGAGTTCTGGTAAGTGCGGCCATAGCGTTCTCCGAATGCTTAAACACGTGCGTTCCATCGTCGCCGTGCTTGCCCGCCGATTCTGTAGCCGGGCCGTTCTGGAATTCGAGAACCTTACTCTCCGTTGTCAGCTGCAGGTTCTTCGCCGCCAACGGCCGGGTCGGCCCCGACTGCGCGCGCCCGACCGCTTGCTCTGGGTCTGGCTCTACCGATTATTTCCACACTGTCTGGACACGATGATGTTGGTCAAGCCGGCCACGGTCGTCCAATGACACCGTCAGGGCTTCCACCTCTTTTAGCGCTGGCGTTGGAGATCGGAACGGCCGTTCTCTAACAGGATGCGGAAAAATGCTGAGTAGTCACGAGTTTTCTGGGTTCTGATGAGTTGATATCGCTGCTTTGGCTTTTAGGGTTTGGGAGGTCGTGGTTGATCCGCGGCTTCTCGCGAGTGTTTCAGGTGACGACGGGCATCAGGTTAAACGATTGCCGCGAGGTCTTCCGCAATCGCGTCGTGATGGAGCGCTTCGGCTACGGCCTCGGCGAATACAAATATTTTGCCGCGCCGCTGCCGCCGCTGGTGTCCGCGATGCGCACCGCG
>JBEKJC010000071.1:0-11591 GCA_050011435.1 Binataceae bacterium (SeqCode) | reverse complement strand
CTAACAGCCCGTGGTGAAAGTCAGTGAGCGATGGATCGCCAGATTCGATCGACAATACTACAATGTGTTGGATGGCGATGGGAACCCGACAGAGTGAGCAAGGGTCGTTGTGGGTGGCGACGGCGGAGCTGCCAAAGTCGCCGGGGCATCCCTTCTATACGCGGCTGAATGCGCTGCTGGACGCCGACAACTTCGATCGGTTCGTCGAAGGCCAGTGCGCCAGGTTCTATGCACCGGTGATGGGTCGGCCGAGCCTGGCGCCGGGGCGCTACTTCCGGCTGTTGCTGATCGGCTACTTCGAGGGTCTCGACGCGGAACGCGGCATTGCCTGGCGCGCGACCGATTCGCTCGCGCTCCGCAGTTTCCTGCGGCTGGCGTTGGACGAGGCCGCGCCCGATCACTCGACGATTTCCCGGACGCGGCGCATCATCGACCTCGAGACCCACCGCGCGGTGTTCACGTGGGTGCAAATCCGGCTGGTGGAGGCGGGTTTGCTCAGGGGCAAAACCGTCGCGGTTGACGCCACCATGCTCGAAGCGAACGCGGCAATGCGCAGCATTGTGCGCCGCGACACCGGGGAGAGCTATCAGGAGTTCTTGACCAGTCTCGCGCAGGCGTCGGGGATCGCGACGCCTACGCGCGAGGAGCTGGCGCGCCTGGACCGCAAGCGCAAGAAGAAAACCTCGAACGAAGATTGGAAATATCCGTGGGATCCCGACGCGAAGATCGCGAAGATGAAAGATGGGCGGACGCACCTGGCCCACAAAGCCGAGCACGCGGTGGACCTGGAGACCGGCGCGCTGGTCGCCGTCACCCTGCAGGACGCCGACCAGGGCGATACCACGACGATCATCGAAACGGCCATTGCCGCGGCGGAGCAGATCGAAGACGCGCAAGCTGCGGTGCAAACACCTCAGCTGCTGGCAGAGATCATCGCGGACAAGGGCTATCACAGCAATCAGATTATGATCGAGCTGGAGGCCGTTGGCCTCCGGACTTACGTCGCGGAGCCGGACCGTGGTCGCCGCGATTGGTCGCAGGAGCCTCAGGCCCAGATCCCGGTGTATGCCAATCGGCGGCGGCTCCGTGGAGCGCGCGGCCGTCGCCTGATGCGTCAACGGGGCGAGCGGATCGAACGCTCCTTCGCGCATCTGTACGACACGGGTGGGATGCGCCGCACCCATCTCCGCGGCCACACCAATATCCTCAAGCGCCTGCTGATTCATGCGGGGGGCTTCAATCTCGGGCTTGTCATGCGCCACCTGATCGGCCGCGGCACGCCGCGCGGGTTGCAGGATCGCCCGACGCTGGCTGGTCACGATTTCCGCATCGCGCCCACTCATGGCGGCGGTGCGCTGGCTTCCCTCACCGATCGCCACCACCGGCAACTCCTCAGCCGCGACCACTTTCACCACGGGCTGCTAAGCCGACCCTCAATGAAGTCCTTCAACTCCCTCCAAAGAAGGGATCGGCCATGGCCGATAAATACGTTTGTTCCCATGGCTTCGGCGTGGCGGTGGCGAGATTTTCTGCCGATGTGCGAGCCAGCCTTGCGGGCAAGAGTGCTAAGCTGTTCGCATACTTGTTTGGACTGGTGCACTGCATACACTTCGGCCAGCACTTCGAGATGGGGCGGCACACGAAGGCCTTGGGTGGCAGCCAAGCTGTCGCGAGACCTTATTTGCCCCGAAGGCCGCAGGACGTTCACCACCCCAGCCTTCGAAAGGAGGCGTAATTTGTCCAATTCCTCTTTTAAGGACTCCAGGTACGGATCGGAAGAACGGGAAAGCTCCACACTCAGGAGGGAGGCGACTTCTGATTTGTCATTCTCGAATTGTCTTGCGACCGTAGCGACGAGTTCACGAACAGGTTCGAGATCGGGATTGCGGGATAACTCGCTGATGCGGGTTTTGATCTGATCAGTAGAGAACTCTGCCCAATCTCCTGTAGTCGTGCCGTCGATCCAGCCCATGTTCTCAAATCCCCACTCTGAGCTGAAATGAGCCCCGGCAGGCGCCGGCTTTAGACCATCGTAGTAGATGTGGGATTGATACCCGAGCCAAGACCCGCTCCACGCTTTCCCGACCCTTTCGGCAGCGTTTTGCACTGCGCCAATGGGATCTTTGATCGAAGGGTCATCGAAAGCAGTTGAGAGCGTTTCTTCCCGATCCGCAATTGCCAGCAATTCATCCTGTGGAGTGTCCATGCGTCCGTCCTGCCTCGCCATGTTTCTATTTATCTATATATGATATAATTTTTATTTATCGTAAATCTGCTTACGGCAGTTTACCCACCTGAGTTACCATGACCATTGAGATTCAAATTCAGGAGTATTCGCGCCGTCACGCTCATGCCCCGCCGTTCATCACAGTGCAGAACTTGGAAAGTGGGTGTCGCGATTACGAAGCTCAAGAGCCGCGCGATTCAATGTACCGCGTGTCTCGGTTTCTAGTTCGCGAATGGTGGACAGACCCAACAAAACTCACTGATGCTCTTAGCGTTTTGCTGCTAACATGGAATGCTAACTTCTATCGTTTCGGAGGTGGACTCAGAGCGGAAGCTCTAGAAACGTGCCTGCGAGAAAACTGGGTTACGGTTGAAGCTTTTCACCCACGGCGGTTGTCGACCTTACAGGATGCTGACCATCAGGCCGATCACCAGGAAGTGTCTAGGCTGTTTCGTCGCTTTCAACAGCGCTGAGACTCGCGTCCAATGAACGCGAAAGCGCCGTCAGTTGCGCGAAAGCGCTCCATTTGCTTGCTCCTGATTTCTTTCCGATCTGGGATCAATACATTGCGGACGCCTATTACTGTCCATATTGGAAACATAAAATTCCTGCCGTTCCTTACGATAAAATTCCTGGCGTCGCATACATCGTCTTCTGTCATAGAATTAAGGGCATTGCAGACGCGTTAGAGCTTGAATTGTCGCACCGCGCGGAGCCCGACGACGCGAAGACCTGGCTTCTAGAGAGGCCTCTCATCAAGCGCATTGACGAGTACAACTTCGCGACGATCACCCTTCCTGCACTAAGAGAAAAAAGCGCAAGCGGAAACCACCCAATAATCCGGACCCTAATATCTGACCCGGAACGTAGGGCTATCCTCGGGCCGCATCTTACGGCGGTCGTAGAGCCGCGTCGTGGAGAACGTTGGCGTTGCCGAGCCATTCATGGACCTTGGCGATATCGGCCTCGTGCGAGAGCGCATTGGTCGCGGCCGTGGCGCGCAGCGAATGGACGCAAAGCCCATTCACTTCGGCGCTAATGCCGATCTCCATGCCGGATTTGCGCACAATATTCCGATAAACCGAGGAGGGATCGAGCGGGCCGGCTAAATCGACGCCATGGCCGGCGAGCGCCAGGTATTCCTCGATCAGCCGCTGCGCCAGCATAGTGGACGGGTACGAACTTGACCGTATTTTATCAGGTTAGAAAGCAACGCCGAAATTGATCTGAGCGGTAGCCCAGCCCCCTTCATCACTGGCTCGTGAGCGCGTACACCATGTCGCCGACGAAGCGCTTAAACGACTCATTCTCCACGAACTGCTTGTAGACCTGCGTGTCGTCCTTCAAGAGGTGCTGCATCACCTTGGCCAGCGCCTGATCGTGGGCAATGCGCGCGGTGTGCGGCGTGTTCTTTTGCGCATTCTGATAGGCCGCGTCGGCGGCGACCTTGGGGGCGATGTCGTCGCGGATGCGCTTAGCGACCCGGTCGGTGTCGGTGAAGAGCGTGCCGAAGTTCTCGTTGAACGTCTTGAGGATGTTGCTCAGGCGGTCCAGTTCCGGCTCGCCCTTGTGCCCGCCACCTTCCACCGGCACGGGTTCAATCTGCGCATTTGCATCCGCCAACGCAATCTTCATGGCCGCCTTCTTTTCGACGCGGTAGCTGTCCATGTCGATGGCTTCGAGAATGCCCCGGGCGAGATCGTCCTCCTTCGGAGCGGGCAGCTTGGGTGTCAGCAGGTTGAGCAGAATAGAAAGTCTCTCCCACTCAGGCTTGGTATAGGGCATCACCGAGGCAAGAAAGTCGTAGCTGCGGGTAAAATTTTTGGCCTTGCCCTTGAAGTCCACCTGCTGGTCCTCGTCGAGTGTGCTGGCATAGACGGCAACGCAAGCATCGAGAATCGGGTCGAGCTTGTCGCGGTCCGCACCGCCGAGGAACAACTCCACCACCTGTTGCACCTGCTCCGGCGAATACACCTGCGCAGCATCCAGCGCCGCCTTCAGGTCGTGCAGTTTGTTGGGGTCGGTCTCCTCCGCGAGCAGCGTGGTGCGGTAGTAATCCTGGAAGGCGAACGTGACCGCCTCGCTATTGTTCCGGAAGTCGAGCACAAAGCAGTCGTGTTTCTGCGGGTGCGCGCGGTTGAGGCGCGACAAAGTCTGCACGGCCTTGATGCCCGAGAGCGGCTTGTCCACGTACATCGTATGCAGCAGCGGCTCGTCGTAGCCGGTCTGGAACTTGTCGGCGCAGATCAGGAAGCGGTACGGGTCGGTCTGGATCTTGGCCGCGATGTCGCCGCTTGAAAAGCCGTTGAGAGAAACCTCGCTGACCCTCGCGCCCCCATAGTCGTGCTCTCCCGAGAAGGCGATGATCGCCTGGTACGGGCTCTTGCGCTCGGCGAGAAACGTCTTGAAGGCGTGGAAGTACTGGATGGCCCGCTCGATGCCGCTCGTGACCACCATTGCGCGCGCCTGGCCGCCGATCTTTCCGGCCGCCAGCACCTGGTCGTGGAAGTGGTCCACCATGATCTCGGCCTTGAGCCGGATCGCGTGGTCGTGGCTCTCCACGTATCGGCGCAGCTTCTTCTTCGCCTTCTTGGTGTCGAACTCCGGGTCGTCCTCGGTCTTTTTGACGAGCTTGTAGTAGCTGTCCACCGGCGTATAGGCCTTGAGCACGTTGAGGACGAAGCGTTCCTCGATCGCTTGCTTCATGGTGTAGCTGTGGAAGGGCCGGTGCTTGACCTTGCCCTCGGCGTCGGGCGGCTGGGCTTCGCCGAACATCTCCAGCGTTTTGTTCTTGGGGGTGGCGGTGAAGGCGAAGTAGCTGGCGTTGGTCAGCATCTTGCGCGCCGCGATGCGCTTGGCGAGTGCCTCGTTCACCGTGTCCTCAGGGTCGGGTCCCGCGTCTTCATCCTCCGCCGCACCGCCGAGCGCCTCGCTCACGGCCGCCGAGGTCTTACCGCCCTGGCTCGAATGCGCCTCGTCGATAACGATGGCGAAGGTCCTGCCGCCCTCGGTTTCGATCTCCTTGAGGATGAAGGGGAACTTCTGCACCGTCGAGACGATGATCTTCTTCCCCTCCTCGATGAACTTGCGCAGGTCACCCGAATGGTCGGCATGACCCACGGTCGCGCCCACCTGCATGAACTGCTTGATGGTGGTCTGGATCTGGTCATCGAGCAGGCGACGGTCGGTCACCACGATGACCGAGTCGAAGACCCCTTTGTCGTCGCGCTTCAAACCGATGAGCTGGTGCGCGAGCCAGGCGATGGAATTCGACTTGCCGCTTCCCGCCGAGTGCTGGATCAGATAGCGCTTGCCCGCGCCGTTGGCGCGCACGTCGGCCAGCGCCTGCCGCACCACACCGAGCTGGTGATAGCGCGGCCACACCTGTTTGCGCCTTTTCTTGCCTGTGCGCGGGTCCTTTTCCTCGACGATCTGCGCGTAGTTTTCGAGGATGTTGGTCAGCCCCGCCGGGGTGAGCACTTCTTTCCAGAGATAGTCGGTCTTGAGGCCGTTCGGGTTGGGCGGGTTGCCCGCGCCGTCGTGGTAACCCTTGTTGAAGGGCAGAAACCACGAACGCTTGCCCGCAAGCTCGGTGCACATCTGCACCTCGCTGTCGTCCACTGCGAAGTGCACCACGCAGCGGCCGAAATCGAAAAGCCGCTCGCGCGGATCGCGGTCGCGCTTGTACTGCTCGACGGCGTCCGCGACCGTCTGCTTGGTGAGGCTGTTCTTAAGCTCGAAGGTGGAGATCGGCAGACCGTTGATGAACAGGCACAGGTCGAGCGCTCGGCGCGTTTCGTCCATGCTGTACGCGAGTTGACGCGTGACCGAGAAGCGATTCTGGGCGTGAAGAGCCTCGGCTTTGGCGTTGCCCGGCGACGGCGTACCATAGAACAGATCGAAGTGCCCCGGCCCGTGCTCCACGCCCTTGCGCAACACATCGATGACGCCGCGCTTTCCGATCTCGGACGAGAGGCGGGCGAGAAACTTGAGGCGGTTGATGTCGTTAGGGTCATCGGCCATCGCCAGCTTCTTGAACGCCTCGGGTTGGGTGACGCGCAGGAAGGCGAAGAGCTGCGGCACATCGAGCGCCTGACCGCGGTCGTAGTCCTTCGGGCTGCCGGCGAAGTAGCCAGTGCCGGTATCGTCTGGTTTCTCCGCCACTGGGCTTGGAGTGACGGCGAAACCATTTACACCGGTCATGTGCCGCATGATGAGCGTTTCGAGGCCCTTCTCGCTGGTGTCGGTGGTCATACGACGGCCTCCTGATCAGCGGCTTCGGGTTCGAGGCTTAGGTCCGTGTCGTCCTCGGCGGTGTCGGGTGCGGCTTCGTCTGGTAGACGCGCGGCCGCCTCGCGCACATCGAGCTTGCCGGTCACCACATCCGCGACGAGGCGGGTGCGGTACTCGCGGAAAAGTTCGATTTCGCGTCCGAGGCGGGAACTCGCACTGTCGTACGCCAATAGGCTGGAGTCGAGAAATGCGCAGATCGCGTCTTGTTCCCTCCGCGGTGGGACCAAGACGGTGAGCGCTTTGATATCGCTCACGTTGATACGTTTGAACGTGGAGCCAACGAGAAGCAACTCCAACTGGTGATCCATAAAGGTACTGTGAAGCATGTAATTCAGGAATCGTTGATTTTGCGATTGTGAGCGCATGAGACACACATCCTGCCCCATCGCAAAATCGATGTCGGTTTCCACCAAGGCGCAGGCACCAACACTAGCGTTGCGGCAGTAAATCAGATCACCGCGCTTGGGCTTTCTGTCGCCCTCAACAAGAAGTCGGTACCAATCCGGCTTCGTTCGCTTGCAGCGACTCAAATCAAGTGAGAAGGACTGGACTTCGACAACACTCGCAAGCGGGATCCCGTCATCGACGAAAGGCACGGTGAGGTGTTTGCAGTCGGTCACTCGCCAATACCGGCGAAGCGCGGTTACCTCCCAATCCTTCGGAACCTCGCCGAGCCAAGGGATACCGGAGGGTTTGAGGGCGACGGAGGGATCGAGGCCACGGGTGACAGCGCGGTGGATGATGGCCTGCTTTTGCTCGTTGAGCAGCGCGATCACCTTGCGCTTCGCCCTGATCGCCCGCTCCAGCCTCCCGTTCGCCCAGTCCAGAAACCGCACAGTCGCCGCTTGCTCGGCGGGTGGGGGTGCGAGCACCGGAATCTGTCGCATTCCAGCGATCGTCAAATCCCACTGGCCAACTCGAACACCGTCAGACGCCTGACCAAAGTGTGCGACATACGGCTTGCTACGTAAAAGGGCTTGCCCAAATGCGCGGTCTGCGATGTCGAAGTCGAATACAAAGTACGCGGGGCTCACGATTCCGTCACTCGGAGCGATCCCCATCGAACCCTGCCATGCCTTCATCTTGTTAATGACGAGATTTCCGGCACGCGCGACTTTATAGTTACTCAAGTCCTCGGGAATGACATTATGGTTCTCGCCGGCATCCGTAAGTGAGCGGACGAACACACCCTTCTCACGAGCCACCGACAGCAGCGGAAGCTCGGCACGGTTGCGCTCATTCCGTGGCCGAATCAGCGTGCGGAGCTTACGGACTTCCCAATGCGAAGGGACGTTCGCCAGCCAGCGCGAGCCCGACTCCTTGTATTCCGGATACGGCCTGAGGTCGGCGATCATCTTCCGAGTACCTGCCGGAACCAGAGAAGCGCCGCCTCGCCTTCCTTGCGCGTGACCTCGTCCACGGAGCGGCTGTGCCGGATGCCATTGCGGAGCTCAGCGAGCTGATCAAATCGTTTGGCCAGTGTCTCCTTGTTGGCGAAGCGCGTCTGAAAAAGCTGCCAGTTCGCTTTGCTCAAGATCGCATCTTGAACCTCGCGCAGATCTGCATACTCAAGCTTTCCGCCCAGAGTCTGGTAGTAGTTCAGATCAAACCCAGCATTCTTTTTGGCCGCAGCTTGGAGCCGTTCATCGATCTTCTGGAGCACGTGGGGGGGAGCTTGACCGCGTCGCCACCCAAGGCCTCATCGATACTTCGGCGGAGGGCTAGTTCCACGACCTCTACCTGAGTGTCCAGTTCGCGCAATTGCGGGGTTAGATCGAGGCGCTCCTTGATCAGCAGGTCCTCGATCGCGTCCTGGAGCGTGCGCTGCCGCTCGGCAAGAAAGGCCTCAAATTCCTCTGGACCAAAGGAATCACGCCGCAGGATGTCGAAGGCCGCGGGGGAGATGAAGTGCGACTCCAGGATGGCTCGTACCGAGGCTTCGCCGTTCGCGGCAATCAGTTCCGGGAGGTATTCGTTTGGTAGGCGGTCGTTGATGACTTTGCGATTCGTGTCGGCAGTTAGCGGCGTCCGATTCAAAATCGAGTCGATCGTGCTGCCGAGACCGTGACTCTTTCCCCAGCCCTTGGGAACAATGTGGTGGTCATCGAGATCCCCGTACTGCGGAACCGTGCCGGCCATCCAATCGCGGGCGCCGCGAAGGACGAGTAAGTTGAAGATGCCGTTATAGACCGAAGTTCCTCGCTTCGTCTCTCTGCGGAGATCCAGCGTCTTGAAGCGTCCCCGAAACTCGCCGATGAGCGCCGGCTCGGCTACGTCGTCTTCGAACCATACCTTCACGTCCAGGTAGTCGCGGGCGGTCGTGGATTCGACCGACCCTGAATACCGATTGGTAAAGACGCTGGCCCAGTACCAGTGGCGGATCTTGCGCTGTGCGTCGAGCTGGCGCGCCGCCGGGAGGGTGCGGGCAGCGATCTGAAGTGCTGCGAAGGCCGGAAGGATTGAGACGTAGGGAAGATACTGCGACGTAATGGCGCCGAACTCCTGAGGATGGCGAAGAAGGCCGATCGCTCGGTCCAACGCTTCAACCGCCTCGACCCACCGTTTCTCGAAATCGGAGATGCCAGGAACCAGAATCTCCTTGCGGAGCGAGCCATCGGCTTCGCGTACCTTCTTCTCCTGGCCGGGTAAGAGGTAGTAGAGATATTTCGGCGAGCAGTAGACCTGTCGAAGAATGGACATCACCTGGAGTACGTAGACGTTCATTCGGTCGGTCTCTACGAAGTCAAGGCGCGGAGCTACTTGCCGCCACAGGTACTTGAGCTGGAGTCCCTTGGGCTTGAGGAGTGCATTGATAAGGTCAAAAACATCGAGACGGATCCCCCGGCTGTTGATCTGGGTGAAAATATCGCAGACCTTGTCGAGCGCCAGTTCCTGATCCAGTTCTATGTAGGAGATCTGAAACTCTTGCGTAATTCCTTCAAGATGCTTGTCGAACAGGCGAGCGTTCTCGGTGTTCCGGCGAGCGACCTCAGCGCCTGTATCGTCTCCAGCTTTCAGTGCCGAAGCTTCTCTGGACTTCCAGTAGTCCTCGTAGCCCTGTGACCACTTCACAATGGCCCGGTCACCCCGGCCCACGACGGCCAGCGGAAACTTGTGCGTTTCGTACTGCGCTACATCGGTGTCCAGGGTTTTCTCTCCCATGCGTGTCCAATCGTACTCAAACGCCTCGTCGTACGCTTCCTCCATGAAACGATCAACGCGGATGAAATAGAGGAAGCGATTGGCGCGACTCGGCGCGGCCACATTCGGCGCCATGAACGCATAATGCATGGCCGTGAGCCGCTGCTGTCCGTCCAGCACAGTGTGTTCAGGAGACGCTTGGCCTTGGAAGCCATATATGTTCTCGCAGGCGAGAGATGCGAAGTTGTTCGGGTTGCCCTTCCAAAGCAGCAGGCTACCGATGAAATAATCGAGGAAGATGGAGCGCATGAGCTCGCTGATATCCCACGGCTTCCATTCAAATTCGCGTTGGAAATCGGGAATGACGAAACGTCCCTCGCGAAGTCTGTTCACGAGGACCATGAGACTGACGTGATTGGGCTTCTGAGCGTCCTTCATGCTTTTCCCCCTCCAATGATTTCGTCCAGTAGCCCCTCGGCCTCTTTTTCGATGGCCAGAATGTCGGCGCTGATTTCTTCGAGCGTGCGTAGCGGCACCGGCTTGTAGAAATGCCGCGTGAAGCTGACCTCGTAGCCGATCTTGGTGGCATCCTCTTTGATCCACGCGTCGGGCGTGTAGGGCAGCACCTCGCGGCGGATGAAGGCCTCGATTCCGCCGTTTTCCAGTAGCGGCACCTGCTCGGTGTCGCGCAGGTCTGAGTCGGGCTCGTACTCGACAATCGCGGGCTTGCCGTCCACCGTCGCCTCGAACAAGCCGTGCAGCGGGTCGGCCTTGACCTTGCCGGGCTTGTGCACCTTGGCGATGACGGGCGGCGCGGTCTCGACGCGGCAGCTCACGGCTTTGAGGATCTGCTTGATGTCGGCGGCGGGGAGTTTGATGTTTCCCTTTTTGAACGCGGCATCCACGTGGTCGCGGAAGACGTTGTGGTCCTCGAAGAGCGTATCGCCCAACACCCCGCGCAGCTTCGTGGCTACTTCGACTAGGCGGGCGTCGCGCTCCCAGCTCTTGGGGTCGAGCAGTTTCTTTTTCTTCTTTTCGGGTACGCCTTTCTTCGTGCTTCCGCCCTCTTCGTCATCGCCTTCGTCGTCGTCGCTACCCCAGTCGGCCAGCCGCTTCTCCAACGCGGCGGAGACCTCGGCGAAGTTGGTGAACAGATCGTCGCCAAACTCCTCGTGGAGCGTGGCGCGCACGTCTTCGTCACCGGAAGTAGAGCGCAGCGTCTCGATGGCCTTGAGGGTGAGCTGGCTGTGCAGGCGCAGCGGGCGCTCAACCGTCACCTTCCAGTAGCCAAAGGCGGAGTTGGGGAAGATCTTCGACTCGGGCGTTTCCTTGAAGTCGAGGAAGGTGCGGCTGATGCGCTCGATGTCCTCGGGCGAGAGTTCGCAGTTTTTCTTGCCGAGGTTCTTGCGCAGCGGCTTGAACCACTGGGTCGCGTCGATGAGCTGCACCTGGCCCTTGCGGTGCGCAGGCTTCCTGTTGGACAGCACCCAGATGTAGGTCGCGATGCCGGTGTTGTAGAAGAGGTTGAGCGGCAGCGCGACGATGGCTTCGAGCCAGTCGTTCTCGATGAGCCAGCGGCGAATGTTGCTCTCGCCCTGACCCGCGTCGCCGGTAAAAAGCGACGACCCGTTATGGACTTCGGCGATGCGGCTGCCGAGCGTTGACTTTGCATTCATCTTCGACGCCATGTTGGCGAGGAAGAGCAACTGCCCATCGCTGGAGCGCGTGACGAGCGAGAGTTCTTCGCCCTTGTGCATCACCTTGAAGCGCGGGTCTCGCATCCCGTCCTTGCCCCCCATCGCTTCGAGGTCCTTGCTTTTGACAATCCGGTCTGGCCCACTTTGATACGTAGATTTGGCCCACCCTCTGGGGTTTCATGATTCTTGTTCCTGATAGATTTTAATCGTCCGATCCTTTCGTCGGTGCGCGC
>JBEKJC010000070.1:0-10769 GCA_050011435.1 Binataceae bacterium (SeqCode) | reverse complement strand
CAGTTGTGACGTCATTTTTTGGGGGTCTCTCTCCGCTTTCGAGGCCTTTCTCATAGCTCCCGCTCCTGCTCGGGTACCACCACACATTGCTCGATTCGCGCCATACATCCAGTCGCCTGAGCGCTCGCGTTCAGGGCGGCGAATCATGGTCGTAAGTCATTGAATGGGAGAGGGCCGGCCAAGGCGGAGTTCCTATCGTTCTGGCAAGGCGAATCTTGCTGATTTCGAAGGGCTCCAAAGTCGCCTGAGAGTTCGAATTGACTGGGCTCCACACCTCAGTCTCCAGGGATTCGGGCATTGCGGAGAATCGCCTGAAATCCGCGCGTGTGCGCACGATTTGCACCACGGACGGACCCGGAGAACGTCTCCGGCGGCACGAATCGCCGAAATTGGGCGATTCCTCTCCCGGACCGATTTTTTCAGGTCCATCGGTAGGAGACGAGTGGCGTCGGGACGATTAACCCCAAAGAGGGCAGCCGCGGAAGCAGCGATAATCTTCACTTATAAGACGCGGCGAATCGCTTCCATCGTTGCGGCGACAGAGCGATGAGTGTTCACGTACGGCAGGGGCACCAAGCCCTTGCCCGAGAAGGAGATTCTCACATGAACACTGATGCCGAAACCGTGCTGGCAGCTTCGGTCAATCAAAGCGGGAGGACCGATCAATCGGTAGCGCCCGCGAAAAAGCAGACCGTCGGAGCCAAGCGGAAGGCTACTCGTGCCGCGAAAACCGCGAAGGCCTTAGCGCGACCGCTACGGCATTCGCGGGTGGTATCCACGACGGATAAGCTGGTCTGCAGATATTGCGGGAGCGATGACCTCGCGCCGTCCTTCAAGAAGCGACGCGACGCCCGATGCCGCGCCTGCTTCAAGAAGCGCTATGCTTCCTCCCAGCCAGACAAGAAGGCCGAGCGGACTCGGAAGGCGAAGGCCGCCAAGTAGTTTAGTCGAGGGTCCGAATCAGATCGGGGTCCGGGTTGGTCGAAACGCTCGGGCCCCGATCTCCAGTTGAGGTTCGGGACTCGATCGAGGAATCAACGTCTCCAATCTACTTCATGCCGAGCGCCTGCTCCTGTGCGCTCCAGAGCAATGGAAGATCGATTCGCCGTGATGGGCCGACGACCTGCTCTCTGGGCGGGTACGGTCGGTTAACGAACTGGCGAAGCGGGAACGGCTCGACAGCCGATCGGTGCGGCGGCTCATTCCGCTCGGATTTCTCGCGCCGCGAATCATCGAGGCGATCGCTGAGGGGCGCCAGCCAGTGGAGCTGACCGTCGAAATGCTCACAGCCGGTTATGGCCGCGCTGTCTGGACACGATGGTGTTGGTCAAGCCGGCCACCGTGCAGCTGATGACGGAGAGCGAGGTTTTTCCAGTTCAAGAACGGCTCGGCTACGGAATCGGCGGGCGATAGCGGCCACGATGGAATGCACATGCTTGAGCATGCGGCGACACTACGTTGAGACTTCCCAAAACTCTAGACTTTTCGCCGTTTTCGGAGTTTTCAGTAGGGACAGGTTAAGCCGAGCGTTGGTGCTTGCCTAGCTTCACTTAGAAGGTGGCACAGACCATTTCGCTAGGAATGAGGGGGCTGTGCGCATGCGGGAAAGCACGGCCACCGCCCGCAGGCCGTCGGTAAAGTACGAATCGCCGGTCAGGTTGCGACGCGGCGCGACGGCGGGCGCTGCTCCCACCCCCAGGACGAAGCCGAGCCGGGCGACACGGCCGGTGCCTAACAAGTTATCCAGCACGTAGTCCCGCGCTTCATCGACGTCGGGATCAATCTGATGAGTCGTCAGGTTCCAGGTTCTGGGCGTGAAGCGCACACCGATATCGCGGCTGACTTGGCCGATCCAGACCGGCTGACCGCCAAAACTAACGCTCGTCGTCCATAACCGCAGATGCAGGCGCTGGTTGAGGCTCACGCGCGCGCGTTGCAGCGCGAGGTCCTGCTGGCGTCCATCGAGGTACAGCGGGCTCACCGGGGAGTAGCGATAGTGCGACTCCAGCACGAAGGCTTTGGCGGTCTTCCAGGCGGTGCCGAAAGTGATCGACTCGGTCTCGTCCCAAGTGCCCAGGCACTCCTGGATGCTGGCGCGGTCGCCCACGATAACCAGATTGAGCGGATCACCTTCTATGGTCCCCCGCGCGTTACCGGTGCAGCGCGGTTGCCGTTCAAGCCAAACCTGGAGCGCTGCCTCGTCGAGTTCTTTGGCTTTGCCGGCTGCTGCTTCTTCTGCCGGATGCGGAAGCACCAGTCCCGGCACCTCGATTGTGAACGGAAAGTCCAGGACCTGGCTGCGGCACAGCAATTGTACGTCAACCCGTTTCACTCCTTCGTCTAACGAAGTGAACAGGAAACCGCTGATCTTCTTCCCGGGCCGGATCATTGCTGTGGGGAAACTCACCGCGCGGAAGACCTCGTTCATTCGCAGGTTCGCGGCGTGCGCGGCCAGGACCTTAAGTGGCACAAGCGGAAGGAGCGGAAGGAACAGCCATCCAAGGACCCCGAATGCCACCAGCCGCGTACCCATAGCGAAGTGAGCGATGTGGGCGGCCTCCAACGGGGTATAGTAGTTGGGGTCAAGTCGGATTCGGTTCAGCCATAACGGTTCAGTGCCGCCGTTCACTACCTCCACCCAGACCGCCTGCAACCCGTGGCGCACCAGCCGTGCCCCGAATACCCGTTCGCTCTCCCGATCGCTAGGCACTGCAACCGTGGTCTCGACCTCACCCTCATGGCGGCTCTGCGCCCGCTCTAAGAACGAACGCTCCTCCGGATACGGCGAGTAATCGATGGCCAGCCAACTCTTTAGCTTGAACGCCCGGCGTGAAATGCGCTCTGTCTTCATCCAGGACGCCCGCTATCTTTAAACTCGCTCCAGATATCTTGAGCATCGCACTGTTGCGAAAGGCTACAACGCCGAATCGAAATCGATGCTGCCACTATGATCCTCAGCGCGGATTTCCATCTGGGTCCGGGGGAAATCAACGTATCGCCAGACTCAGAGGCCGCCCGTCGAGACCCACGGGCGAATGCACGAATAGCGTGCCGTCGGTTAGCCTGATCACAGTCAGGCGGATCTCGAGCTGCACGCCCAAGTATGTGTGAGGGCGTTCGGCGACCCACAGATCAGTGTCTATTTGGCGCAGCATCGGTCGTTTATCAACAGACTCTTAAGGGTTCAGACTTGGGGAAAGGAGTTCATTACGTCCCGGATGGTGCCTAATGCGCTCCTTTCTTTTTAGAGGACGGGGCCGGGCGTTTCTACTTGAGGCCACGCAGGAACTCCAGCAGTAGCCGATTCACTTCGTCGGGGCGCTCCTGCTGGGTCCAATGGCCGAGGCCCGGGAGGATAACCTTCTTGACCAGTTGCGGCACGTTGCGCTCCATCGCGTCGACTTCCTCACCCCAGAAGCCAAGGACGCCGTCGCGCCCGCCGGCGATAAACAGCGTTGGTTGGGACAACTTCGCACCCTCCAGAAACGGGGTCAGCGCCCAGTTGCGATCGACGTTGCGATAGTAGTTAAGGCCGCCGGCAAAACCGCTCCGTCTGAATTCACCGACGAAGAACTCGATGTCCTCGTCAGTCACGAAGCTCGGCTTCTTCGGCGCTGGCGGCATCAGGTTCGCCATGTCCTTGGGATCCATTGCGAATTTCCAGCGCTGGTCGGCAGGCGGTTCGCCCGACGCTGAGTAGAGCGCATTGACGATCGACCCGCGCACATCGGCCTCGAAGATCTGCTCTGAACCCGGTGAGCGAAACATCTGCTGATAGAAAATCTTGCCGGGATATTTCTGCTGTTCCCACGCGCTCGGACTGATCGGGGCGCGGGGCAGAAAGGGCACACTCAGCAGAGCGACGGCGCGAAAGAGATCCGGCCGGAAGAGGGCGGCGGCTTTCGTAATCCATGCGCCCCAATCGTGTCCCACGATCACCGCCGGCCCGCCCACAGCATTGACCAGCCCGACCAGGTCGCCCGTCAGTTGGAAGATGTCGTAGGCCTCAACCTCTTTGGGCTGATCAGTCTGCCCGTAGCCGCGCATGTCGGGTGCGACCGCATGGAATCCGGCGTCGCCGAGCGCTCGAAGCTGATGACGCCACGAATACCAGGACTCAGGAAACCCGTGGCAGAGTAACACGAGCGGCCCGGCGCCGGCTTCTGCAAGATGCATCTTGATGCCATTCGTAGCGACGAAGCGGTGGGTGATCTCAGCCATCTTCAACTCCTGCGCGAACTCGAGGTCGGGTTCTTTCGTGAAACTGGGACTTTCGTTTTTACTCTCCGGCTCCGCTAGTGTTAATAGCTGGCGGCGCCACTGGTGCTCCTTTTCGGCAACACACGGACCGGCGTAAACCGGGATTTACGCTTTAACTCCGATTCCGAGCCGACGGTCAACGACGGATTTTACGTGCTGCTCAAGCCCTTCGGGCCATCCGTACGATCAGATGGCGGACCTCCCTCGAAACCCTGGGACGCCCACCGCGCCAGCGACCATGTGATCGATACCGCCAAAGCGCTGACCAGTCCTCACGGCGCCAACGCAAGACCGTCTCCGGCTGGACGATGATCAAACTGTCGCGCCATTGGGGCCACCAGCGCGAGAACAAGATCCAAAACAGCCGATCCCAAAAGCGAAAACAGGGGCGACGAGTTCCGCTGCGCTCGAGCACGGCAATTTGATGGCGCAGGGCGAACGATTCCAACACCAGCGCGGAGCGGGTTCGAGGTTCGCCGCGCGCCGGTGGCAGCGCTGCGTTTGTCGGCATCGCCATCAAGGCAACCTACCGCCAGACGTGCAAAACCACCAACCAATTCGCGCGGATTAAGTTTTGAGGAGGGACACGACTTCGCCGGCTTGATCGTTAAATAAACTCAAACGGAAGGGAGCGGCTCGGTGGAGCCGCTCCCCTCCTCTCGAACTACGGGTTCGGAATATGAACCTTGGAGCTGATCTTCAAGCTCTCTGGCGTATTCATCTGATTGACGGTTCCGCTTACTGTACCCCAACCTCCATCCTCGCCGCGGGTTGAACTTTCGATCCCAAGACCGCCCGAAACAGTGTCCTTCGACGGGGTGCTGAAACTTGAGCAGATAGTTCCGGTAATATCGTCGGTCTCCATTTCGCGGGTCGTGGAGAAATTCATGACGCCGAAGAACGGTACACATCCCACTGTTTCTGAACCAGTCGTCGTGGCGCCCAGATCAATTGTCACGGCTAGGTGGGCGTTTTGATCCTTGCCCACCAATGAGCCATTAAGAACGCCGGTAAATTTCTCGCATTCGCAGTTGCCGCTTGGACAGTAATGGTCATAGTCCGAAAGCGAGGTGCTACAGGCGACGGGCGTCGGACCATTTGAGAGCATACCGGTGAAGCTCACGCTCGTCACAGCAGCCCAAACGCGAGAGCTGAACACCAGCGACAACGCCACGACTACCAAACAAACTCGACGGCTCATAATACACTCCCTTCTCTCTTTCGCGACGCACTTTCAGCGGCGCGGTACGACGCGAGGGTTTAACCCTACGTCGAGGAATAAAAGCAGCAAGAGAGGTGCCATGTGAGGTTTCGGCTCGTGCGCCGCCCGTACAACGCTCCCCTGATCCCCTTTAGAACCACTGCTTGGGAGCAGGTGCCTCCTTCCGCGACACTCTCCGCTTTTGCGATTTATCTCGAAATTCTGATCGGCGTCGAGTTGATTCAACGCCTGTGCCTCCCGAAAAACTTATCCGGGATGACGCGCGATCATGAATCATGACATTATTCAATTGACCCAACCCCCGAGAAATCGGCGCTAAGTACGCGAAAAAATTCGAGAATCTACCTCTGCGGATAGTCAACCTATAATTTCGTTCTCAGCCTCTTAGCCGACATTGATTGGGTCTATGGGAAATCTGCAGTCACGCAGATGGTGCCAGAAGTTGAGGCCTACGCCGATCGCATCAACCCTGACCAGGGTAGGGGTAAAATCCTCACTGCTGCTGCCATTGTGTCTGGTAATCCGGACCACGCGAGTTGGGTGGCTGTGTGGGCCTGGTTACCTGGACGGCTAGGGAGATCGGGAAGTCGACACCGACGATTACCGCTTGCCCATCGCCTCTAAGCTGCGGCCACGCATCACCGAGCATCTGGCCCAGTTGGAGCGTGATCATTACCTTCCGCTCTGCAGGTAGCGGATACGCAGACCGCAGAGCTTATGCGGCGGATGCCGTGATAGAGCAGGGGGCAAGGATGGTGCGTCACGGACGCCTTTTGAGGATGTCTTCCGCGGGTGCGTCGAGCAGCTTACGGGCTCGGTCGTGGCCGGAAAAGCACTGGTTATTGAGGCGGCGCTGCTCAGCAGGTCCGATCAGAGACAGATCAGGTTCTTGCGTCCCCCATGGCTGCGCAACCACCGCCGAAATTGAATTCTGCGGCGAGCCGTTGATGAGCCGGTCGGTCCACACCACATACACAAAACTTTTATGCGGCGCGTCCCAGAACCGGCTGACATGCAGGCGCTTGAACAGTACCGAGCGTTGTTCGGTGAAGGCGTCTTCGCCGTTCTCGAAGGCTTCCTTCACTTTGATCGGACCGGTCTGGCGCACGGCGACGGAGGCGTCGGACGTATCCTCCGCCAGCCCGAGCGCGCCTTTGATCCCGCCTTTCTGCGACTTGCTGATAAAAACGGTGATACCATCGATTTTGGGGTCGTCGTAGGATTCGATGACGATCTTATGATCCGGCCCGATGAGCTTGAACTCCGTGTTGACCGAACCGACCCTGTGCGGTTTCGGCCCACACGATGTCAGTGCAGCAACAGATCCGATGACCACCAGCACCGCTGCGATCCCGGCTCCCCATTTCATTTTCGACCTCCTGAATCATTCCCTCACCGCCCTGCGCCATTAAACGAGGATTTCCGGATTTGTCTCGAAACCGTAACTTGAGCGAACCGACGGCGTGAGCAGGGCGAGCACGCTACCCGAGGCTCAAGTACCGCAGAGCATTAATCCGGAATTACCTGCGCGCATCGTGCTCGATGGTCGCGTAGCCTAGGGCGGGCGAGCGGGTGAAGAAGCCGCGCGGCTTGAAGTTCACGGTTAATCTGTCGGCGGTCATGATCGGGTAGTCTTCCGGCCGGGTGATATGCGTGAAGCCGAGGCTATACCAAATCACCACGTCCTGATTATAGATCTCGCCGCCGCTTCCGGAATATTCAAACAGGCCATCATGGTAGCCGGCCGGCGCCTGGTTGGGGTATTTGCCGGCGGCATATAGCTGGCTCGGAGCGTAGCGGGTTACCCAGAAATGCCTCTGGACGAACGACGAGTCGTCGCCGAAGCGAGCTTCCGGAAGGCATGAGGTGGTGTTTTCCGCGGCGTCTATTTCGTAACCGGCAAAGTGGCCCAGCGCGGATCGGACTGATGGGTTGTAGATGATCCAGGTCCGATTGGTCGCCGGGTTGAGATTGCGCCGCGCCTGTTCGGCGGTGCCGAACACGGTCTCCGCGATCGTAAAGGCTCTGCCCATCGGATTGGCGCGGTCCAAGGGGAACGGTTGGGTGTTCATCTCCTCCACCGCGTTGCCGGTTCCGTCGATATCGAAGTCCATCCGCAGGTTGATCCAGTGCTGATGGAACACGGCATCCATCTGCGGCGAAACCAGCGTGCCGAAGGCCTGATCGCCGCCGGCCGTGTAAACCCCCGGCGCATTTTTGGCGAGCGCCGCACGGTTTTTGAGCAAGCAGAGCTGGCACTGGGAAGATTCGACCGTCTTGATCAGGTCCAGGCCATCCAGATCCACCTCAAAGGCGAAACTCGCATCCTGGCGGAACACCCATTTGAGCACATAGTCGTAGTTACCGACGGTCGCGACGAAACCGGCCACCAGTTCCTTGGCCCGCGCATAAATGCGCGCGCTGCCGGCTGGACTCTGACCGCCCTGAGTATGGGCAAACAGCGCGCCACCATCGCGCTCATAAAAAAACACTCGCTGGGCAAGAGCCGGCGACCGATCGAGCGATTCCGTGGGCAGCATGGCATCCAGCGTCAAGGCGTTGTTGGGCAGATCCTCACCCGGAGTCGCGGCGCTCGAACTCTCGCCCAGGCCATACTCGCCCTCGTCGAAGAACTCCCTCCAGATCCATGGTTTGGATGGGTCCGCATACGGCACCAGCAGTTCGGAAACCGCCGCGCGATAGCAGATCGATCGTAATCTGCCGCCGTCGTTGTAGCTGATCTGATGAAGCACCAGGCCCTCGCGCTGGTTGAAGCTGAAGCGAAAATCCCAGTTTCCCCAGACCACATGGTTTCCGGCCAGCTTGAGATCGGGAATGGTCGCCGGCGCGATACTGAGCCCGGTTTGCGAAAAGCGTGGTCCCAGCACTTTCCGGTCGAAGATATCTTCAGGTACCCACTGATGCGCCACGGCGCCCGGCGTGTCCTCGATCGCAATCAGCCTGCCGCCGTATATGTCCACCAGCGCTTGAAGGCCTTCCACATAGGGACCGTAATGGTTAATCCCGCCCTGCCGGTCGGCGAACAGCACCCGCATCGCGCGGATAGTCTTGCCGTTCACGCTCGCCTGCGGCGCCTGCCCGGCGGCGTAAAAATCAACATAGAACCGGTCCGACGGTTTGCCGGTGAGTTTGTAGCCGCGCTTTGCGAGCGCGGCCCTGATCTCCGGCGACGAGTCGACGATCTCGCGCGCTTTGCGGTATTCCGACTCGGCAAAAAACGGCTGCAGGTTGCCCAGATCCTTGATCGATTCGAGTTTTCTCGCGTTGAGGTCGACCACCATTTCGAAGGCGTTGTGGCGCTCCGGCGAAAGGGCCACGACCTGGGCCTCGCGGCGCATTGGGCGGCCGGGCTTGAAGGCCAGCACCTCCGCCTTGGGCGGCTCCTGCAATTGTACCCATACGTAGTCCGGCCTGGGGCCCAGGAATGCCTGCTTACTGAGGATGCTCTTGAGAGTCGCGAACTCGTTAGCGGTGAGCGGGTCGAGCGGATAAGCGGGCGCCGATGGCGCGGTCCGCGGAGCGCGCGAACGCGGCACTCCCTGCGCGCGGGCGTTTGGGTTCGAACCCAGCCACACAATCCCCAGGCACACGGCGGCGGCAAAAATAGCCGTTCGGATTATGGCGCGCACTAAAGCGGGGATTTCCATCGGGTTAAAACGCTGCATGCCCGTAGGACTAAATTCCAATCCGCTCAATTTCATCGAGGGTGATTTCATCGGACGTACGATCGTAGAGCTTGGTCGTCCGCGGGCTCTCATGGGCGGCAATCGCCTGGGCGTGCTCGAGCGTCCCGCCGTTGAGCAGATAGGCGGTAATCCCTGTGGCCCGAAAAGTGTGGCAGTTGGCGGCGGCGCCGAGTTCCGCCTGCTGGCAGCGCCGCTTGATCATGCGGAAAACATCCTGTCGGCTCATCCGCACATCGCCCAGGTCGCGCTCCTTGGTCATACTGCGCCATAGCGGCGTGCCTTTTTGGTCAGCGATGCCGGCGGCGCGCAAATAGGCATCGAGATATTCCTCCGATTTATGGTGGACCGGCAGCTCGTGGTGCTTGCCGCCCTTTTCATGCAGGCGCAGCCACCAGCGCTTGCCTTGCTGATAATAGTCGTCGACGTTCATTCCGACGACGGCCGAGACGCGCGCGAAGCTGTAGACCATCATGGCGAGCAGGGCGCGATCGCGCAGGCCGGAAGGTTCGGTCACGTCGATCGAATCCAGCAGCAGCCGTGCTTCCTCGGGCGTGAGCACCGGCGTCTTGCCTTTTTTGATGACGTATTTGGGGCCGCGAACCGAGGAGGCTGGATTCATCGCCAGAATCCCGCCCACCACCATCCAGTCGAACAGCATGCGGATCGCGGCCAGGTGCTGTTTGACGGTGGGCTTCGATAATCCATCTTTGAGTAGCTTCTCGACGTACGCAGCGACGACCATCGGTTCGATCATGTCGAGGGCCATGCCGGCTTCGGTATCGCACCAGGCCAGGAAGGCGGTGATGTTGCGGCGGTAGGCCTCGCGGGTATTCTTGTTACGAATGTTGGCGGTGAAGAATTCGACGAAGCGACGTGACGCCCTCGGGCCGGCGGCGGCGACCAGCGCGGGCAGCGCCGGGCCGGACGGCGTGAGGAGGATGATTTCGTTCTGGTCTTCAGCCACCTGACGATGCTCCCCTATTCCGCCGGTCGACGTAACATAACGTCCTTTATGTTACGTCAATCGGGAGCAGGGGACAATCTCATTTTTTGGGAACCTAATCGAAATCGACCCAAAAAATGCCCGCGCTTAGATATCGGAGCTCGCGTGCATGGTTTCTTCAATAGCGAAAGATCCGCGAAAGATCCGCGAAAGATCGGAAAGACATTGTCACCTATCGGGAAATTAAGGATCGGCGGCACGCGGATGAGCTTGGGAGAGGGAAACTCTGTGTCGTGGAGGTATCGTCAGACGCGTTCCGCGTCTGACGATACCTGACAGGTCAAAAGTTCGACGCGGTCTTACAGATCGAGCGCGAGCCGGTCGGCGCAACGCTAAGATATAGGTTGAAACCGGTTTGGTCGTAAGTCGGTAAGTTTTGATTGGCCGCCATGAATGTTGCCGATGGGGCTTTATTGATAGCTCCCAAGCCGGTGGTGGGAGTGCTCGCCAGATCCACATGATTTCGATACGGTGAAACGGCCCACTTTGATACTGAAAAATGGCCCACCCGCTACAAAGCGGAGCATCCTGCTGAAGAGGCAGGAGGCTTGGGATGGAGAGGAGAGCGAAGGTGGAG
>JBEKJC010000069.1:0-10994 GCA_050011435.1 Binataceae bacterium (SeqCode) | reverse complement strand
TCCGCATTTGCAGCAACGTCCGGGCCGTTGCGATAAGTTTGGGAACATTTGGCGCAGCCCGCGGCCGCAGTCACCTGCCAGGAGGGAATCGGAAAGTCGTCCGGCCCAATGCCGCCGCCGGTGTCCTCCCAACCTGTTTCCGAGGCCCAGGCGCCGCCCGCTCCGGTTGTTTCTAAGTCCGTCCCGCCCACCGACGTCACATACACACTATCCGACGGCCAATAAAAGTCGGTCGAGCTCCACCTACCGTCGTCGCCGGTGTCTATAAACAAATTCTGACCCTGCGCCGCGAATTCCTCGAAGTAGGGGTCGTCGGTGGTGGGATCCGAGGGTTTCCACTGCCAGGAGCAGCTCAATTGAGCGTTCAGCGGGCTGGCCGTGGCCATGGCGTTGAAAATGCCGGAATCGTCGACCGTTTGCCCGGCTAAAGCGCCAGTTCCGATGTACATCACCAGACTGGACAAACCCGGGGCCATGCCAAGCGCCTGGGTCATGTCCAGGGTTTGTTCCGTATCGTCGCAGCCAGGGGTGCCTTTAAAGACGCAACTTGTGCTCTGGGTGTCGACGGACTGGAGCGTGATTGGTACGTCATTCGTTTGGCCTACGTTTGTATAGTAGGTCGTCAGGTCAGTCAGATCGGTGCCTGCAAACTCGAACAACCCGAGCGATTGGCCGCTGCCGGTGAGAGGACCTGTCCTACCGTAGTATGCCGCCCTCATGTCGCTGCCCAAAAAAGAATCCGAGGGGCCGGAGCCGGTGGTGGCGGCGGACTTCACAGTCGGAACACTCGCATCGCGACGCACTAGAGCGGGGCGCGGGATCGAATAGTTGTCCAGGCCCGTGATGTGCCACAACCGGACCGCCAAGTCCGGCGTGGGCTCCCGGTCCGGAGCGAAGAAGGTGCGGTTTTCGGTGGGGTGCTGGTAGACGCCCATGCTCAGATGGAATGCTCTCTCAATGCTCGCCACCGACCCCGTGACATCCAGGTTCATGCGATTGCGGGAGGTGCCAACCACTCGAAAGCCGTTCGCCTGCGCGAAGCCGATCGCGGAGTCATAATCCGCCTGGCTGGGACCAAACCTTGCGGTGAACTCTTCCACCGTGAGGAACTTGCGATAAGACGCGCTCTGAGGATCGTAGAGTTCCTTCAGGAAGTTATTTAACTCTGCCTGGTGGCGGTGCGGCAGAACAAGTACAAGGCGCATGGACTGCGTTGCGGGGAGATGTCCGACCCATTGAGCCTCCCCGTTGAGAACCGCTTCGCGCACATGACGCGTTAACAGAGTCTGCGACTGCGCCTGTGCAAAAACGATATTCACGGCCGACACCATCGCGACGAGCGTGAGCAAAAATACACTCATTCTTCGAATCATGATTTCCTTTCAGGTAAAAGCGAGGCTCTTTTTGAAGAGGTCGTCGCTTACTCTCTGGTCGAAAGAGAACTCAACTTGGACTGCTCGAATCTGCCACATGAAAGGCCGCGAGCTTAACCGCGGCCTCCTGCAGCATAGCAGAATCGGTGATCGCGTAGCGGCGATAAACTGCCTCCGTCTTGTGACCGGTCATTCTCATCGCGGCGCTGCGAGGGACACCGGCTCGCTCCAGGTTGCGGACCGCCGTGCGACGAAAGTCGTGGACCAACCGGCCGGGAACTCCGGCGTCTCTGCAGGCCTTGCGCCAAGCTCCGCGAAAGTCCTTGATACGGCTGCCATCCGGTTGAACGAACACCCAAGGGATGACGCATGCCTGCTCGCGCTCAATCGTCCTGACGGTTTCCCGCTGAGCCTCGAGGACCGATCGCATATCGGGCGTGAATGGAAATTCGCGGCCGTCCCCATTCTTCGACTCGCCGGGGTCGAGGCGCAGCCAGCCTTTGGCCAAATCGACGTGGCGCCATTGCCGGCTCAAAAGCTCGCTCATTGCACGCCAGCCAGTTATGTACGCGATCGCGGCGAGGGGTCGCAGGTATTCGGGAAGGTGCTTCACGACCGCGCGATACTGCTCCGGTTCAAAGAAGCCCTTGCGGGTATTCTCGACATGCAGCATCTGGATCTCGGGACGTGCCGCGACCTTTCCCGCGCGACTCCCGAGCCGGAACGCCCGTCGCAACACCGCCAGCTCGTAGTTCACGGTGGCAGGCTTCGCGCCTTGCTCGAGCCGCTCGGCTTGATAGGCCGATATCCGGTCCGACGTGATGACCCGCGCCTTGGCGCACGCATCGAAGAATTCCTTCAGGTGAGTCGCAGCGTGCTTGACCCGCGCCAAACTTTTGCGACCGTTCGCGGCGTAGTCCACTTCGACCATATTGAGGATTTCGCCGAGCGTAGTCCGCTCAATCTGTGGGCCTACCGGCATTCCGATTGCCGCCTGACCCAGCCGCAGTTTTAGCAGCTTCGTGGCATCGCCCTCTTTGGTCGAATGCGCGTTTTCGCGGTGGCGCTTGCCGTGTATCGAGTACGAGATCCACCAAGTGGCGGCCGTCTTCGGTTCTCGTGTCTTCTGATCGCGCCACGTCGGTTGATAGACGTAACCCATTCCGCGGCTTCGCATTGCTCTACTCCTCCGCGCCTTCTTCAAGGCTGCAACGATGGACACATGGCCATCATGCCGCCCATCCATCAAGTCCTCTGTCGAGTGAGCCATTTCTCAAAGCCCCTTTGCATGCAGGGCATCAGACCTTCGTCCGGGCGCGAGGCCGTCCATACTATGTCCGCCATTCGAATGCCTCTCGGGGAACGAAAGTCAGGATTGAGAATGCGGTCTTTTCGGCTCGGTTACGCGTGCGAGCCTCATGCCGTCAGATCGGCGTGGACGAATCTCCTCATCAGCCCGCTCGGGCGGCCGTTTCGCATGCGGGATCGGCCCAAGTTCAGTCCAAGTCACGAAATAGCTGTTGATTCGAGTCGGTAATTCGGCGCGCTGCGGATTGGAGATCCGTTGCGTCGAAACGGATTGATTCGGTCCCGGATTTCGATCACAGGACTCCACCGATCAAGCGGGAACCGTTTACCGATTCCGGGACAGACCGCTCACTATTGTTCAGGGCTGATCTCGTGGCCGCCCTTGGGTGGTGAGGCTGCGCAAGCGGACTCTCCTCCTGAGACTCCGGCAGAGAGGGGGGGTCTCTTCGCCGTCGGATGGGCTGCCGGAGGCAAGTCTCTGTGAAGCGATGGGGGACAGCCCGCGCGCGATTAGCCCCAGAATAGCTGGCTTACGAGCAGGCGCCTGAAGCCGTCTATTTTTTGTTTCCGAGCGCACGGCATGTTCCACCATTTGCGCGCTGGGTTCGTGATTGCCAGCTGTCACGTTAACTTCGCGAAGGCGGCTGACGGGGCCTCCGCCGCCGCCTTCCGCCTGCAACAGCGTCAGCGGCCGCTGAAAGGGGTTGAGCAGTGCGGCTGGGAGTGGTGGCTGAAGCCCACGAACGAGACGCGGAAGCGGAATCGCGACGAGCGCAGAAAGCGCGAGCGCATGGATCGACGCTGCTGGCCGTGGCGAAAATCGACACGGGATTTGTGAACGGCCCGCAAGGCCTAGTAATCGATCACATTGGTGGGAACCCTTTGCGGTCGGGGAGACCTCAGCCGACACCCTCGCGACACGTCCCCGAATCGCCCAACACCCATGTTAAAGAACGGAGAGGCTGGGAACCGTGCAAAGGCGGCCCGGCAGGTGTATGCATGGAGCCTGATTCTGACTTCAGAATCGAAATCTCGGCTCGGGAAACGTCATGCCGCGACGAAGCAGCTCTACTGGTAGCGAACTCTTTATCGTCGATAACAGCGACGATGACTGGAAGGTTCTGCGGTACCTTCACGACTGGTGCCAGATCTCCAAGTCGATTGACATCGCCACCGGTTACTTCGAGATTGGTGCGCTCTTGGCCCTCAAGGACGAGTGGCAGAAAGTCGATCAAATTCGCATCCTCATGGGCGACGAAGTGTCGCGCCGCACCAAGGCCGCGTTCACTGCCGGTTTGCAGAAACTGAAGCAGCGGCTCGACCTTAGCCTAGAGACCGAAAAAGAGAAAAACGACTTTCTGACCGGTGTACCTGGGATCGTCGAAGCGATCCGGTCCGGAAAGATCGCCTGCCGCGTGTACCGAAAGGACAAATTCCACGCCAAGGCATACATCACGCATGCTCGCTTGGAAGTTGTGGGCTCTTCAGCTCTCGTCGGCTCTGCCAATTTTACCTACCCCGGTCTGACCGAAAATATCGAACTCAACGTACAGATCACCGGCCAGCCGGTTGCGGTTCTGCAGGAGTGGTACGAAGAGCATTGGGCTGAGGCAGAAGATGTTTCCGCAGAGATACTAAAAACGATTGAGCGTCACACGCAGGAATATCTGCCCTTCGATGTCTATACCAAGGCGCTGCACGAATTCTTTCGCGGCCACGAGATGACGGCCAGCGAGTGGGAAGAAACCCGCTCGAAGATGTTCTCGAAGCTCGATCGCTATCAGAAGGAAGCGTATTGGGCGCTGATGAAGATTGCGCGCCACCATGCCGGTGCATTCCTGTGCGATGGCGTCGGCCTCGGCAAAACTTTCGTGGGGCTAATGCTCATCGAACGGCTCATCCTGCACGAGGGGAAGCGTGTCGTTCTGTTCGCGCCGAAAGCTGCAAAAGAGGCAGTCTGGGAGCCACATCTGCGCGACTGGCTGGCTCATATCGGCGGCGTGAGCGGTGGCGCCGACTTCAGCAACCTCGCGGTCTTCAGTCATACGGACCTTAACCGGAAGGGCGATTTCCCCGCGCGGTTTCGCCGCATTACGGAGCTTGCGGACGTTGTCCTGATCGACGAGGCGCACCACTTCCGCAATCCCGGACGGCAGGGCGACAGCAACGGTGAGGATGACGACAGGTCGCGCTACTACCGGCTCTATGACCTGCTCGAAGGCTCTGTACGTCCGAAGACGCTATTCATGCTGACGGCGACGCCAATCAACAATCGGCTGAGCGATTTCCGGCACATGACCGAACTCTTCAGCCGAAGAGATGAAGCCTACTTTGCCCGGACCTTGGGTGTGAATAACTTGCGCGCCCATTTCAACAATATGGAAAAGGCGCTTCGGAAGCGCCTCGGCGGAGACGGACTTGACCTCGGGGAGAGTCCGACCGAAGTCCAGGAAACTCTGACCGGGGACGAGATATTCCAGCACCTAGTTGTGCAGCGCAGCCGCGCCTATGCGCGCGAGAGCCAGATCCGTGAGAACCGAACTGCGGCCGTCTTTCCCGAGCGAAAGCCGCCGATCGTTGCGGACTACTCGATCCGGCAAACTTATGGTCGTCTGCTCGATTTGTTGGAAAAGGCGTTTGAGCGCAAGAGCCCTTTGTTCACTCTCCCGATTTACTATCCCCTCGCGTATTACAAGGGAGATGACAAGAGCATCGATCCTTTCGAGGAAAATCGGCAGAAGCAGGTCGTTGGCCTTATTCGCACCGGGTTCCTGAAGCGCTTCGAGAGTTCCGTCGCAGCTTTTGAGCTGTCCTGTGATCGCCTGATGCGAAAGCTGCTCGCGTTCCTGGAGGTGCATAGCGAGACATCCGCCGAGAAGAATCGCCTTGAGCGGTGGAAGCACCAGAATGCGGAGGTGCTGAACTATGTGGCGCACCGGCAGTCCGAGCTTTGGAAAGATGCCGACGATGAAGACCAAGATGAGGACATCATCCCGCAAGAGTTTCTTGAGTCGGTCACCAAGCTGAGCCGCGACGAATATGAAGTCGTGGAAATGTTACAGGAGACCTTCCTCGACCTCGACCAGATTGTGAGCTTTCTCGAAGAGGCCAAAAAATTTGAGCCTCGCCACGATGACAAGCTCAAAAAGCTCATCCGGCTGCTTAAGTCGAGAGAACTGGAGACCGAGAAAGTTCTCATCTTTACCGAGTTTGCAGATACCGCCCGATACCTGTTCCAGCAGCTCACGGAGGCCGGGATCGAGGGGGTTGCGCAGGTTGACAGCGCGACCAAAGGGAATCGCGCCGACATCCTTCAGCGCTTCTCGCCGTACTACAACGGAACCAATTCGGCAAAGCTCCGTGAGCAAGGCAAGGAAGAGATCCGCGTCCTACTGTCCACTGATGTCTTGTCCGAAGGTCTCAACCTCCAGGACGCAAGCCGAATGATTAACTACGACATCCACTGGAACCCGGTCCGCCTGATGCAGCGGATAGGCCGCGTGGATCGGCGCATGAACCCGGCGATCGAGGAGGCCCTCATCCAGGATCACCCCGAGGTCGCGGCGTCCCGAGGCAAGGTATCCTTCTGGAACTTCCTCCCGCCCGATGAGCTGAATGTTCTGCTGACCCTCTACACCAAGGTCACGCAGAAGACGCTTATGATTTCAAAGACCCTCGGCATCGAGGGCAAGAAGCTGTTCACCCCCGAGGATGATTACGCAGCGCTCAAGGAATTCAATCATGCCTACGAGGGCACGAAGACTGTGATCGAAGAAATGCACCTTGAGTACCAGGCCCTTACACAGGACCACCCGGAACTCGCCGAGCGCCTGAACGGACTGCCCGGTGCCTTCTTCAGCGGCAGAAAGCGGCCCGCCAAGGGGACCCGAGGCGTTTTCTTCTGCTACGCGCTGCCCGCGCTGGACAAGGAAACCAACGAGTTCACCGAAGCAGCGGGCACCACACGCTGGTATCTCTACGACATGGGAAAGAGCACGATCCTCGAAGAACCCGGCGAGATTATCGAGAGCCTCCGCTGCAAGCCGAACACCGCGCGGCGCTGCCTCACTGAGGAAAAGACGCTCAAGGATATCCGGGCCAGCGTGCTCAAGCACATCAAGGATACATACCTGAAACGCGTGGATGCGCCGGTGGGCGTCAAGCCGGCGCTCAAGTGCTGGATGGAAATTAACGAGGGCTAACCCGAATGCCGGACCAACGCGACGCTCTCAGAAACATCCGCACGTTCCCACAACTCATCAAGTTTCTTCGCGATGAGCTGGATTGGCCTATCGACACCGATGACTTCGAGGAGCTGACCTTCGACTACACGCCTGAGGAATTGGGTATCGACACCGCGATCGCCGCAAAGATCGAAAAGAATGGGATCAAACGCCTCAGACCACTTTCAGCCAATCAGCCTTGGGGTATCTTCTTCGTGAAGTTCGAGCCCAAGCGGTTGCCCGTCGTGGCTCTGCGGCGTGTGCTCAGCCGCGTGGTACTGAAAAAACGGGCTTCGGCCAATAGTGCTGAGCGGGCGGCCTGGCAGGCGGACGACCTTCTGTTCGTCTCCAACTACGGCGAGGGTGAGGCGCGGCAGATTAGCTTCGCCCACTTCTCCACTCACGAGGAGAAAGCCGACTTACCGACCCTGAAGGTTCTTGGCTGGGACAGCGGCGATACGCCTCTGCACCTCGACGATGTCGCTGACACGCTGACCACGAAGCTCGCCTGGCCAGAGGACGAGAAGGACGCCGAGCGCTGGCGCGAGCAATGGCGGTCCGCCTTTACGCTGCAACACCGCGAAGTCATCAACACCTCGAAGGCGCTTGCTGTGCGGCTCGCGGACCTGGCCCGCGCCATCCGCGACCGCATCAAAACGGTGCTGGACATTGAGACAGAGAACGGGCCGGTCACGAAGCTTATGAAGGCCTTCCAGCTGGCCCTTATCCACGACCTGAGCGCAGACGACTTCGCGGACATGTATGCGCAGACCATCGCCTACGGCTTGCTTTCCGCCCGCGTGGCGAATCCCGCCCACGACACTGCCGACGCAGTCGCTACACACATCCCGGTTACTAATCCTTTTCTCAAGGATCTGATGGAGACCTTCCTGCACCTCGGAGGTCGCAAGCGAAAGGAGCGGGGAGGGAGCGGCATTGATTTCGACGAGCTTGGGGTCAGCGAAGTCGTGGAGTTACTTGACTCCTCAAATACGAATATGGAAGCCGTCGTCCGCGACTTTGACGACCGCAAGCGCGATGAAGACCCGGTCATTTACTTCTACGAGCTTTTCCTAAAGGAGTACGACGCGAAGAAACGCATCCAGCGTGGCGTCTTCTACACCCCGCAGCCTGTCGTCTCCTACATCGTCCGCAGCGTCCATGAACTCCTGCAAACCGAGTTCGGCCTCGAAGACGGCCTCGCCTCTACCGCCACCTGGAGTGACATGGCCGCAAAACACCCCGGCCTGAAAATCCCCGACGAGGTGAAGCCCAGCGAACCCTTCGTTGTCATTCTGGACCCCGCCACTGGTACAGCCACCTTCCTTGTGGAGGTCATTGACGTTATCTATCTAACTCTCACGGCCAAGTGGAAACAGCAGCGCCTCACCGACGGGCAGCAGCGCGCCGCGTGGAACGAATATGTTCCGGAGCATCTCCTGCCGCGCCTGCACGGCTACGAGCTGATGATGGCCCCCTACGCCATCGCGCACATGAAGATCGGCATCAAGCTTTATGAGACCGGCTACCGCTTCGGGAGCGATGAGCGTGCACGCATCTATCTCACCAACTCCCTCGAACCGGCGAGCGATGACAAAAGACAACGCGAGTTTGAAGAGTGGGTACCCGCACTCGCTCACGAGGCTCAGGCGGTCAACGCTGTCAAGCGTCACCAACGATTCACTGTCGTGATCGGTAATCCACCATACTCGGCTGCTTCACATAACCCTAGCGTTGATGGTGAAGGGAATCTCACTTACATCGGCACGCTCATGCGCAGTTACTATCAGATCGACGGCGTGCCTCTCGGGGAGAAAAACCCTCGGTGGCTGCAAGATGACTACGTCAAATTTCTGCGCGTGGCTCAGTTGCAAATCCAAGAGGCAGGATTGGGCGTGGTCGGGATGATTACGAACCATGGATACCTTGCCAATCCAACGTTTCGGGGAATGCGTTATTCGCTGCTCAAGACATTCTCGGCGGCGGCTCTCCTCGATCTACACGGTAATACCAAGCGGGGCGAAACTGCTCCTGATGGGACGGTTGACGAGAACGTGTTCGACATTCAGCAGGGAGTCGCTATTTCGCTGTGGAACAGAATGCCGCGGCTCGAAGCAGACCGAATCGACGGGCGCATACAACGCGCTGACCTGTGGGGTTCGCGAAGATGGAAGTACGAAGAGCTCCTCGCTAAAGGGTACTTGCGACTCCAGTGGCGACAGCTGACTCCGGTGGCGCCCTTCTATCTCTTTGTTGATCAGAATGTAGACACTCGCACGGAATATGAAGCCTTTTGGCGTCTGCCGGACGTGTTTCCTGTCTACAACACCGGAGTGATTACAAAAAGAGATGACCTGACA
This sequence comes from Binataceae bacterium (SeqCode), assembly GCA_050011435.1. Taxonomy (GTDB): domain Bacteria; phylum Desulfobacterota; class Binatia; order Binatales; family Binataceae; genus JADMIL01. The sequence goes on along the minus strand of JBEKJC010000069.1, from coordinate 1,730 downwards.
ATTGGTTGGACGCGCAATGACGTGTGGAGAACGGTGTCGCGCTTTGTGTCGCTTACACCAAACCAGGCGCGCGCCGAGTTTGATTTGCCAGAAGATGTTCGTGACTGGAAGGTGGAGTGGGCGCAGCGAGATCTAAGGACCACAGGATTGGATAGATCTCGCATCAAGCCTATTTCTTATCGACCATTCGATACCCGGTTCATTTATTACACGGGCAATGCGCGTGGGTTCGTGGGATGGCCGGTCGAAAAGGTGATGCGGCACCTAATCGGTGGTAGTAACTACGGTCTGATTTCAGCTCGCAGTAATAAGTCTGGAGAAATGGACCATTTCTTCATCACTCGCCACATGATGGAGACAAAGTGCGGCGAACGTACAACTCAATCATGCGTATTTCCCCTATTTTTGGTTGCAGAGCGTGACCTCACCCATAGCCAGCGTAGCCGCCGGCCCAACGTTGAGAGCACGCTGATCAGACTACTTGAGGAGCAGTTAGGAAGCAGATGGGCACCAGAGACAGGCACGTCAGGCGAAGGATTCAGCGCGGAGACCCTTCTCTTCTACTCGTACGCCACGTTTCATAGCCAGGTCTACCGGACCAGATACGCGGAGTTTTTGAAGATTGATTTTCCACGTCTGCCGCTCACGTCCAGTCTGGAGCTGTTCAGTGCGCTGGCCCGGCTCGGCGGCGAACTCATTGCCCTGCACCTGCTGGAGTCACCCAAGCTCGAAAACCCTCTTACCACCTGTAGCGGCCCAGCGAATCCCGAAGTCGAGAAAGTCTCCTACTCCCGCGAGACCGTGTGGCTCGACAAGTCACAGACGCACGGGTTCCGAGGCGTACCCGAAGCCGTGTGGAACTTCCACGTCGGCGGCTACCAGGTCTGCGAGAAATGGCTCAAGGACCGCAAGGGCCGCACGCTCTCGAAAGATGACATGGCCCACTACCAGAAGATCGTCGTCGCGCTGAGCGAAACTATTCGTCTGATGGAGGAAATCGACGAGGTGATCGACAAACACGGCGGCTGGCCCGGCGCGTTCTCCACGAAGAGCGTGGATTCGACCAGGCTGACTGACGCTGGCGCATAGTCCCGCCACAACGTTAGCTATTCGCACCGGTAAAAAGATGCCAACACACTACGTTCGTCATGTCTCGGTCCGGGTTCCCTGGCACGACGCCGAGTGGAATGGCCGTGTGTGCGATGATCCCTTGGCCAACAGCTCCTGTCTGGCGCTGCGGTTGATCGCCGAGAATCGAGATGACGATGTCGAGCAGCGAATCGCAAAGGAGTCTTTTGAGGGACTCACACCGGAGCAGATGCCTCCTTGTCTGAGAAGCAGCGCCGCGTTCCTGTCTCCTCACTCGTATACTTTTAAGAGCGTGATGGAGTACTCAAAATGGAGCCGCGACCACAAGCACATTCTTCCCCGCGCGGTTCATCTTCCTGCGTTCGGAGCACTGCTGCTCCCGTATCGGTGGATGCTCAAGGATAGTGGGTTTCAAATTGCCGAAAGTTTCGAGTTGGATGCGCACGCGGAGCGCGAACCAAATAAACCATCCTGGCTAGACAATACGAGCTGGGTTCAGCACCAGGATAATCAACGAACTCTCTTATTGAGTTTTGCATAATATAGTTACAGAGGAAAGAGGTTGGCTTGCTGCCAGAAAGCCATGACCAGCATGGGCCGGCGGCGCATCCGTCGCAGCGTGTGTCGAGCGTGATAGCTGA
>JBEKJC010000068.1:0-11015 GCA_050011435.1 Binataceae bacterium (SeqCode) | reverse complement strand
CTTGCGCCTCTTCGCTTTGCTCAGCTGCGGCAATGGCTGTTTCGATGATCGTCGTGGTATCGGCCTGGTCGGCGTCCTGCAGGGTGACAGCGACCAGGGCGCCGGTCTCCAGGTCCACCGCATGCTCGGCCTTGTGGGCCAGGTGCGTTCGGCCATCTTTCATCTGCGCGATCTTCGCATCGGGATCCCCTGGATATTTCCAATCTTGGTTCGAGGTTTTCTTCTTGCGCTTGCGGTCCAGGCGCGCCAGCTCTTCGCGCGTAGGCGTCGCGATCCCCGACGCCTGCGCGAGGCCAGTCAAGAATTCCTGATAGCTCTCCCCGGTGTCGCGGCGCACAATGCTGCGCATGGCCGCGTTCGCTTCGAGCGTGGTGGCGTCAACGGCGACCGTCTTGCCCTTGAGCAATCCCGCCTCCACCAGCCGTTGCTGCACCCATGTGAAGACGGCACGATGGCTCTCGAGATCGATGACGCGCCGCGTCCGGGAAATCGTCGTATGATCCGGGGGCGGCTCTTCCATCGGCAGCCGCAGAAAACCGCGCACCGCCAGAGAGTCGCTCGCCCGCCAGGCAATCCCGCGTTCCGAGTCGATCCCTTGGACCTGCACGATATAGCCGACTGGGCAAGGCCCATCCTCGGTGGATGGGTACGCTACTATGGTGGGTTCTATCCCTCGAAGCTTCGCGCCGAACTCCGCACGATTGATGCCTTCATCGTGCGGTGGGCGGTTCGCAAGTACAAAAGGTTCCGGGGCCATACCCAAGCGGTCTGGGAATGGTGGCGTTCGCTCAAGCGGCGCAACCCAAACCTGTTCGCTCAATGGAGCGGTCCCGAATCTGCGGTCGGATGATGGGAGCCGGATGAATCGAGAGATTCACGTCCGTTTTTGGGAGGGCGTGGGGCTGCGATGCCCCGCGCTACTCGCCTACCTCAAAGCCTACGAGAGCGTGGCCGAGGCGCGGCAAGGCATCGCCGCATACTTCGAGTTCTACAACCACCAACGGCTACACCAGGCGCTGGGTTACCGCGCCCCGCGCCAAGTGCTGGAGCAAGCCCTTGACCTCAACAGTTCGGCGCGGGGGAAAAACGCTGGCGCGCGCCCAACACCATCAGCACAATGAGATGCAAACCTGGGCAGGATTTCTTACCTTACGATCGCCCGATCGCTGTCTCGAAGATCGGGTCCACCTCAGCTCGGTATTAATCGTTCGCTGCAACGTCGCAAGGGCGATATCTACTTCGCTAAGATGGACGCGTCGATTTCCATCTAAGACAACTTGGAATTCGATATCGCTCAACCACCTTGATCGCAGCTCTCGATCGGGCACCATGGTGCCCTCCCCACGCGCTACGCTTCCAGTCAGGATCAGTCCGACAACTGGATATTGCGCTAATGCTTCCACCGCACTATGTATGATCTTCTGGAGGTCTTGAACTGCTTCATTTTCTAAGGCTTGCTCGGGACACAACGGAAAAAACCCAGGAAGCTTGAGTTCGAATCCAGTCGGGTCTTGGATCGGGTTGGACTTGCGGTTGGTCATTCCTGCCACTGCGACCGGTTGAGTCGGCACCGCGGGACTAATTACTTGCACGACGATTTGTTCTGAGCGTTGAGAATGGCGTTTCAAATCGATTGAGGACGACCCCGAACAGCGGCGCCGTCTTCAGCAAATCCGCCACTTCTAAAATCGTGCTCCGTGACGTTCGATTTGCAGCCGCTACCAGTAAGGTAGCGTCCATTAGATTTGCGAGGATTTGAACTTCAGGAGCGGCGAGAGCTGCCGACGAGTCGATCAGAATCAGATGCGACGGCTGAAGAGCTCGCGCCGCATCCAGAAAATCGAGCATCCGGGGATCCGCGAACAGTCGGATTGCCGACCCTTTGACGTCACCAGCAGGAATGAAGGTTAATCCGGGAATGCCTGTCTGATATAAGCAACCAGCAAATTCACGGACACCGTTCAGACAAGCACCCAAGCCATCACTCGAGCTTACTCCAAAAACACGATGCAATGACGGACTGCGTAGATTAGCATCAACCAGTAATACAGGTGTCCGCAGGCTCGCGCAGGCCGCCGCTAGATTTAGCGCAACGAAACTTTTGCCCTCGTTGTGAATTGCGCTGGAGATGAGAAGCGTGCGCTTTCCACTATCAGCACGCCATTTTTCGATCAGTGTCTGGAGGATTTGAAGCTGTTCTTTTGCACCGGCGAACTCAAGCTTGTTTATTATCAAGGGAGGGCCGTCCTCTTCACTGACAGACCGGCCGGTAAGCCGTGACCATAGCCGCGCAAACCGACCACTTAGAGTTCTTTTTGTTTCGTGTGAGAGTTCGCCTCGTATTTGCCGGATGTCGTTCGCTCCTTGAGCGCGTCTCGGCCTCCTCGCGCTCTCACTCAGGTGAAGCTCGCCCACATCAGATCGTTTTCCATCTGTCTCCGAAATTTCCTTGAGTTCAGTAGCCTTGGTTGGTTGCAACGGAGGCTTGCTTTCAGGGTTAGCGCCGCGTATTTCAAATCGCATCGCCGAGTCATCAGAGGTTTTGGCGTGTTCGCGTATTGCATCCAGGCATGAACCGACAGGGATACTTGACGGCTCGATTTTTGGTAAAGCTTGACCGATTCCTTCAGTTGCGGGAGTGGCCAGGTTGGCAACGCTCAGGCGTATATGGGAAACGCCCGCTTCAGTCCGCCGTCGGCGCTCGCGATCTATCTCTTGCAACTGATTGCAGATAAATTTCATTCGAGCTTTTTCCTGACCGTTTATTTCCTTATGGTTCAGCGCGGAGGGAAGAACCCCACGGCTTTCTTTTGCTTTAGCTGCAGGTCAAATACGGTAATTGTGGTAAGGCATCGCAAAACAAATCCTGGCTTGCTCAGAAAAGAAATTTAGGATCGGTCAAGCTGAATGGAGCGTACTATTCGTTCTTATAGCTTGCTGGCACTCCCTAACTTGAATTACCAAAAAAAAGCTAATTAATAGCCAATCTTTGGTTTACTGCTGCCAGCATCAGAAGGACCTTTCCCTATTCATCACCGACCGAATACAGCTTTAAGCATGCTTCGCGTGTTCAGTTTCGCGTCCGCAACGCAATAGAGATTGATCCATTTGTCCGCGACGCTCCCAAGATCGAGCGCGCTGCTCAAGCCGTCTGCGACCGTTTCAGCGTCGGAGCGTTGGCGGAAGGGGAGATCTGGGCGACTCTAACGTTGGTACCATGGAGGCCAGCCCGGGTAGCGAACAACCCAGAGGATTTGACCTCTTTTTGACTAACGTCACCGTCGGATAGCAGGCTATCAGTGACGATGTACTGTCTGCCACGGCGCCCAAGTATTCCGTCACTTACCATCTCACCTATCAGGCGGCTTACCATCGGTCTCGAACTCTGAATCATCTCCGCGAGGTCGGCATGTGAAAGCTCTGGTAGCAACAGGATCCCGCGCTTATCCTTCACTCCAAATCTGTTGGCGAGTTCGCGGAAAACAGCCTGAAGTCGCTCTCGGAAGGAAAGACCCAAAAACACGGCATACCATTGAGCAACCGCCGACCACGCAGTATTAATGAGCTCGATTCCGCGCACCAAGCTGTCTCGCTCCAGCATTTCTGCTGATTTGCGAAGATGTTCGCGAGTGAAGAGCGCTAAGGTACACCGCGTGAAGGCCTGTGCCTCAAAGACTTGCGTTCGACGTCTTCCTGATTCCACCAAATCGATATGGCCAAGAACGTCTCCGGGGCCAGCAAGCTGCAAAAGGACTCGGTTCCCATCGCCTTTAGGACAATAAATCTTGACGAGCCCGCCGATGACGTAAAACGCAACGTCGGCAGGGGCTCCCTGCAGGAAGATGGGCGCATCTTTCGGATAACTGAGTCGCGTATGCTGCTCTAACAGCTCCTCTATAGCAAGATCGGACAAAAAGAACTTTAGCCGCTCCGGTACCTGCAGACGCTGATACGAAGTGTTTTCGTGATTTGTCAATGCCTTCATTTTTCGGGGCTCCTCCATGGTTCCCAGAACGAGACTGCATTAACGACTAAAATCGACTTGGAAAGCTCATTAAAGATTAAGTCTCCGCTAGACACCAGAAGAATTAAGCGAAAAATCATGCAATTGATGTAAAAAGTTAACAAAGACAAGATAGGGATAAGAATAGCTAAGATTTTCAACTTCTATGAAAATCAGCGAAGTTTGGTGCTTAAGAATCCTAATCGATGCTTTAAACGCTCAATCCTGTCAACACCGGAGAGAAAGTACATCAGAAGACCGGAGCAAAAATGCATCAGTAAGAGACGCAAGCAGGAGGCCTGCTTGCGCTCTTAGTCAGGGTTCGGGGGTGGCGGGCTGATTGTCGGCGCGGGGACGGTGCTTGCTCTGTTTGAGCCGGTAACTGTCGCCATTCATCTCGAGGATGTGAACGTGGTGGGTGAGGCGATCGAGCAGCGCGCCGGTTAAGCGCTCGGAGGCGAACACAGTGGTCCACTCATCGAAGGGCAGATTGCTGGTGACGATGATCGAGCCGCGTTCGTAGCGCTGGCTGAAGGTCTCGAACAGTAGCTCGGCGCCGGTCGGTGACAGCGGAACATAGCCCAGTTCGTCAACGATCAGCAGCTTGTAGCCGGCGAGCTGCCGGGCTTGCCCATGCGCGCTTCGAGCAGCCGGCGCAGCGTGGCGAACTCTGCGGGCAGTTCCCAGCCGACCAGCGGCGCGGCCTAGTCCAGCGCGCCGATCTTCTGTTCCAGCAGCGCCAGGTCGTGCAAGGGGTTGAAGACGAAGTCCTCGCGCTCGTAGGAGCGGCGATGACGCGCGATCTGCTCCGTTGCGCAGGCGATCACCACCTCATGGACGTAACCGCGCACCAGCACTTCGCGGTGCCCATAGGCGGTCGGCACCGAGTAGTCATTGCCCCGGTACCGCACCAGCGACAACGAGTTGACCCGCGCGGCGATCTTCTCGCAGGCGTCGTAAGGTGCTTGCGGCAGTGACAGCAAGGCGTCACGGTCCCGCGTCAGCCGCTCGCCGATGGTCTCATCGTGACCACGCAGCCGGTCGCTCCACCGGCGCCGGCAACACTCCAGCAAGCGTGCGTTGAGTTCGGCGAAGTCCAGCGCGTGCGGGATCGGCACCATGAAGTTGCGCCGCGCGTATCCGACCAACCCCTCGACCTTGCCTTTATCGTTGCCCTTGCCCGGCCGCCCGAAACGATCGGCGAACAGATAGTGCGACTGCAGTTCACTGAAGACCTTGGTGCGCTGGCGGGTGCCATCCCCGAGAATGCGCGCCACCGCCAGCTTGCTGTTGTCGTAGAGGATCGAACGCGGCACCCCGCCGAAGAACTCGAAGCTCACGTTGTGCCCTGCGCAGAAGGCTTCGGTGGTCTCCGCCGGGTAGGCCTGCACCAGGCAGCCGTCGCTGTGCGGCAGATCCATCGCGAAGAAGTGGATCTTGCGCTCTACCCCAGCGATTACCGCCAGCGCCTCGCCGAAGTCGGCTTGCGCATGCCCCGGATCGTGGCGCAACGGCACAAACATCTCGCGCAGCCGCTGCCGCCGCTCGCGCACGTAGTCCCTTACGATCGTGATCCCGCCGCCGTACCCGTACTCATCCCGCAGCCGCTCGAAGATCCGTTTCGAGGTATGCTGCTGCTTCGCCGGTCGTCCCTTGTCCTCCTCCAGGATCCGATCAATCACCCCGAGGAACGCGTCCAGCTTGGGCCGCGCCGGCGGCCGGCTCCGCCGATACCCCGGCGGTACCGAGAACGCCAGCATCTTCGCCACCGTCCGCGGGTCGATCCCGAACCGCCGCGCGACCTCACGTCGGCTCAGCCCTTCCACATACACCGCTCGTCGAACCTGCCCGTATAGTTCCACGCCTTTCATCCCCCGCCCCCTGCCCCATGCGGCCCCAGCGACTGTTCGGACTCTCGGCCGGGCTGTTCTGGCGGCGCGGCGATCGCACTCAATGCCGGGCTCGATCGCCCAAGGGATTTTTCGACCTGCCGCGTCGCCTGCGATTTTGGCTACAGCCACTCGCCCGCGGCAAGATACAAGGGATTTTCTCTCCGGCGCTTACAGCGCTGGATTTTCGTGAGATCCGAACATGGAATGGACCGGGAGTCGGCCCTCTTCTGGTGAAAGCTGGATACGTTTCGAAAGTATCTTTGTCACCTCCCAATTCGCACGATCGTCTTTGTGAACGGGCCTTACGGGTCTGAGGATGCGTTCCTCAGACCCGGTGGTTCAAGAGTCCATGCTGTCGGGAGGTCTCTGGAGCGCCGAGATGGATTTGCACCATCCTGGGCCGCCTGGTCGGCTGCTGCGTCGCTGGCCTACGCCTCCGGCGCGCTGTTTCGAGATAAAGACCCCGAGCGTTGAGCCTTGCGGCTCGATGGAAGGGGTGCCGATGATCCGAGGAAGAGGGTGAACTCGGAGCTATCGGCGCCCGCTTCGGCTCGAGCCGCCTCAAACTTAACCTGATAGTCGGCCACCTTCTAGGCATTTCCTAACGCACTTCGCGCTATCGAGTGGCACAAATTAGCACTTCCAGCCGGTAAATAAGTTTCGCTGGGGGGGCATCGCGGCGGCGTCAAACGGACGAGTCTCATGAGCGTCAAGGGCCAGCCTTGATGTCATAAACGTGGGCTTCATAGACTCCGAAGTTATCGGTAAAGCTCGTTCCAGTCGGACCGAGCGGGATGGACCGGTTTTCGCCGCCTATCGCGGTGACGGAAGTGGCCGGGGCGGCAAGCATGAAGGTAGCAGAGAGCGGGACGCCGCTATGATTGTAAGCAAAGAGGTAGCGGTCGCCACCGGGGGGAGCCTTTTCCCTGGTGATGATGGTACCGGTTTGGGAGTTGCCAGCGAGTACTTTGGCGTCCGAGCTCAAGATAACCGGCTCGAGTGGGACGAGACCGTTGATGATCTGGTCGAGGTAGCCGATCTCGGCCGACGGATTCGGCGCGCCGTCGGGGGCCGGGAGGTTGAGGTTCCCCCACGACCAGTACCAGATCCCCTGGACCCCGGCGACCACCGCGATATAGGTCATGTCGTGGAGTTCCTGGTACGTGGGCCAATGAGGATAGCCGGGAAAACCTGGCTCGCCGGCATAATACTGCAACACTGCCCACACTGGCCGGCTGCCGCGGGTGGCGAATTGGAGGTCGTGAATCCAGTCGGCGACCTCGGGCAACCAATAATTGCCGTTGGCGTCGAAGTTCCAGCCTTCAGTGGCGAGCGGGCCCGTGCCGAAGGCATCGCCGGTGTCTCGCCAGTTGCTCACATCGGTGCATGGATCGCTCTCGGGCGGATCGCCGCTGGGTGCGTAGAACGGTGCGCGCATGCATTCACGGCGGTTCCAGGTGATGGTGGCGATATTGATAAGCGACCATTGAACCGAGGCCGGGTCAGCCGCACGCACGGTTTGATACTGATTGAAGATCATCGGCTGTTGGGCGTCGGTGGGCTCATCGTAGTTGTAATAGCCGAGGATGTTTCCGTTGGACGCTGTGGCCTTGGCGAACGCCGAGGCGACATTGAGGGCATCCTTAGCGCTGGCGGGATGAGCCGGGAATAGTCCGAGACTCGAGGCGAGCTCGTAGGGGAAATACTGATTGCCGGCATAGGTCGATGAGAGTGCGGGAAAGTCGACCATGGCATGGCTGTTCAGCGCCTGGGTCTGGGCGGTGAAGTCAGTTATGGCACAGTCGGTCGCTGAGAGCGGCAGATAAGCGGAGATCGCCGCCTGACGAATGAGATCGAGACCGGCTTGCCAGGCGCTGGCGGCGTCAGAGCAGGATGGATTAGGCAAATCGTACACGCCCACCGGGAAGACCGCCTGGCCCGCATAGTGCAAAATGTTGCTGGGGTCGATGTAGGCCTTCAGGGCTGTGCGAGTCGCTGCGGGAGCCTTGACAATGGTATAGGCGGGCGCCCGGTTGGCGAGCCTGCGACCGCTTTTGGTCTCAAGCACCGCCTGCAACTGATAGGTGCCGTCGGCTAACGCGCTTACGTCGAGGCTGACGTCCGCACTTGACGCCACGGGGTAGGTCCCAGACAGCACTGTATCGTTCGCGGTGTTGAGTAGATTGAGCACCACCTTGAGCTGGGCCCGTCGGTAGGCGCGCGGCGGTTTTACCGCAACGTTGACCTTGAGCGTCTGCGCCCAGTCATCGAAGATCAGGCCCCGGTAGTTCGGATAAAGCAAAAACAGCCGCACCGCATCGCTCGGCGCCCTGTTCGGCCTTCCTGCTGCGATTGGCTGTGCAGCCGCTAAGCTAGTGAACAACAATACTCCGCCAATGACAGACACGAGGGACCGTCTTGCTTTCATGAGACCCCCCACCTTGGACCTGCTGTGGACCGAACGCGCGGCCGGTTGATAGTCAGTCGACCCGCCCATTGTAGGCGCGCCCAGGAACCCGTTATCGGTTGAGCGCCCCCTCCCATTCGTGGAACTTTCCGGCAGATGTTCCCAGTCCACGTAAGGAGAATCAGCAAAAACTCGCCCTCTACTGCGCATATGTTGGCTCAGTATTGCGTCAAATCCCAGTCATCGAAAGCTAATTTTATCATTGCGTGTGACCGTTAACGTGAAGATCCGCAACATTGAGTCAAGCTTCGTGCGGTATGAAGGAGGGAGCACTACTGGCCAATAGAGCGAAGTGAGGGGTGAGTTCAAATGGAGGGTGTCGATCGCGACAGAGAAGGTGTGCGGCGCGAAAGCGAGCCGCCGACTCATGCCCCGCGTGTCCTTCACTTTCTCTGCACGCCGGATAGAGCCGGAGTTGGCGAGCACGCACTCTCGCTTCTGGCTGCGCTCCGCACCTACGGCTTTGTTCCCTATATTGTGGCTCCAGCTCCTCTGCTGGAGGCTGCAACACCAGAACTCAATAAATTCGCAGTCAACAGTTTCGCCATGGACATGTCGTCACCGCTCGATTGGCGGGAGATTGGGCGCCTGTCGACCATCCTCCGGCGCGAGCGGATCGACATCGTCCATAGTCATATGGCTATAGCCAGCGCCTGTGCTTCCCCGATCGCGCGACTCAGCGGAGTCCCCGCCCTGATCGAGACAGCGCATGGCCGCGAGATCTGGCGCGAGGGGAAACGTATCAAAGGAAGCTTCTGGTTCGACCGGCAAGTTGGCCGTATAACCGACAGATTTATTGCGGTTTCGGAAGCGGTAGCGCGCCATTTGCAGGAAAACAAACGGATTCCGGGTCACAAGATAACGGTGATCCACAATGGCCGGGACATCTCGCAATTTCGGCCATCGACCCCCGCACAAACGTTCGAGGCGCGTGCCGAACTAGACTTGAAACAAGATGCGCCAGTAATCCTGATGTTGGCGCGCTTCAGCGTCGAGAAGGGTCATCGATTGCTGATTGATTCGGTGCGAGAACTGATTGCGCGCAGGCCCCGACTTGTCGTCTTGCTCGCGGGAGACGGACCCGCAAGAAGTCAAAATGCATTGCACTCACTATGGATTCGCCGACAACGTAAGATTCCTCGGCTACCGCGCGGACACGCAAAAGCTTCTGGCGGCTACGGACATCGTCGTACTTCCTTCCAGGATCGAAGGATTGCCGCTCTTCGCCGTGGAAGCGCTCGCATCGGGCCGTCCGGTTGTCGCAACCGCGGTTGGGGGAACGCCCGAGGTAGTAATCGACCACGAGACCGGTCTGCTCGTTCCCCCGGAGGATTCTTCGTGGTTCGCCGAGGCAGGCGATTATCTGCTGGGCTACCGGGAATTGCGGAAACGCATGGGAATGCGCGGCCGTGAGTTGGTCGAAGAGCGGTTCGACGTGCGAACGCAAATAGAGCGGACGATTGCCTTGTATTCAGATTTGCTGCAAGCAACTCGAATATTGTCGCGCCGAACGGCCAACGCTTCCTCAGTGCGCGAATCTGTTCGGGCATATAGTGGTGGCGCATAATGATTCAACTGATATTCTTGGGCGCTTTCGGCCTTCTGCTGTATTCCTACTGCTTATACCCTTTATTGCTGCTATTTCTGCCGCAACGCTCGAACGCTAATGACAAGAAGCGGGCGGAGTACGGTTTTCAATCGACGAGCTGGCCTTCTATCTCATTACTTCTCGCCGCTCATAATGAAGAGAAGGTGATAACCGAAAAGATTAGTAATTTTCTCGACTGCCAGTATTCCGGGCGTCGAGAGATGATAATTGTTTCGGACGGCAGTACCGACCGCACGATCGATCTGGCTAACTCGTTCGACGATCCGCGCATTCATGTAATCGTTCAGGATACTCGAACGGGCAAAGGCGCCGCCATTAACCGCGCAGCCGCTGAGGCACGCGGTGAGATTCTGGTCTTTACCGATGCTAACACCTTTTTTACGGAAGCCACGTTGATTGAACTCGTTCGACCATTTTCCAAACCGAATGTGGGGTTAGTGACAGGTTGCACGCGCTACACTGAAGGGACGGTCGGCTCCCTGTATCAGCGGTACGAGCAGATGTTGAAACGGCTGGAGTCGCGAGGTGGGGTGGTTGCCACGGCCGACGGTGCAATCTATGCGATGCGCAGGTCGTTATGGCACCAGCATGATCCGGGACTAATCAATGATTTTCTTCATCCTATTCTGGTGAATCTGGATGGGTCCGACGCAATTCTTGCACCTGAGGCCGTCTGTAGCGAAGAGTTCTCCATCGATAATGAGTTCGCGCGTCAAGTGAGAATGGTGGCGCAGGCAAGTTTCGTCTATTTGTCAATGTTGCCACGGATGTTGCGCGGGCGACAGTGGCGATCGGTCCTGGTGCTCACATCCCACAAGCTGCTCAGATGGCTGTCGGCTCCACTGCTGGTCCTGATGGCGGGAGCGAGCCTCTGGCTCGAACCGCGCGGCGGCCTCTACCGATCATTCGTGCTTGCGGAAGGCGCTTTCGTATTGCTCGTTATTGCCGGGGCGTTTGCCAGGAAGCTTGGCCTGAGCGAACGGTTTTCCGTCGCTTACCAATTCATCGTGCTGAACTGTGCTGCCGCAGTCGGATTGTGGCGCT
>JBEKJC010000067.1:0-11024 GCA_050011435.1 Binataceae bacterium (SeqCode) | reverse complement strand
TGAAGAGTATGGTGATCGTCGGTGGCGATCGTGGCGATCTGAGTGTACGCCACCGCGATCTTCGGGTAGAACGCGGCGAGTTCCAAATGCTGCTGGTGCTCCTTTGGGCAATAGTGGCCGCGCGCAAGCGTAAGGATTAGCGGATCCTCGCCCTGTAGCTCGCTGAGCTTGCACAGTTTGCCCGTGTGATCGGGCAGTTCGTAGTTGGGGAAAATGCCTCCGGGCACAATATCAGAACGCATGACTCGACTCCTCCCGTTTCTCTCAAAGATCCAGAGTGACACCCGCGTTTGGCTGGGAACAGCATACGAGCGCGTTCCCGGGCGCGGGCCTCTCCAGCGGCTCAGGGTTATAAATAATCGATCCGCCAATCAGACCAGTCATGCAGGTATGACAGACTCCAGCCCGGCACGACCATCTGACCGGAACGTCGCCCGCTTCCGCCAGTTCAAGCAAACTGGCAAACTTACGATCCCAAGCGGCGGTGATCCCGCTACGCGCGAATGAGACTGGGGGGCCAGATCCGGGCGGCCTGGCGGCAGGTGAGGAGTGTGAACAACCTGCGCCATACCAGGGGTAATAGCCTCGAGAGAACCGAAGATCTCCGTGTGCACATTCTGGGCGAGCACGCCCCAGTTTCGCAGCCCATCACGCATATTCTGCAAGAATGAAGGGGGGCCACACAGATAGAAGTCACTATTCCGTGACACTCCGATTCTCTCCAGCAGAGCTACGTCAATGTGCCCGGGAGCATCGAAGTCTGCCCCGACTTGGTCGGTTGCAGTTGGCCTGCTGTATACGATGTATTCTCGTCCGCGAGAGAGCTGTTTCAGTAATGAACGCGATTCTTCTGCAAATGGATGGTCGACGCGATTGCGCGCTCCATATATCCACCAGATCTCTTGTTGCGATCTTTCAGCGGCGAGCGAGTGCAGCATCGACATCACGGGCGTTGCACCGACTCCAGCGCTCAGCAGAACCACAGGACTCTGGCCGGGACGCAGAGTAAAGCTTCCGCGCGGCGCACTAACATCCAATAGATCGCCTGGGTGCGTACGGTTGCACAGAAATGAACTTCCCATCCCGTTCAATTCGCTCTTGACGCTGATTCGGAAATGATCGGCCTCGGGCAGATCAGACAACGAATAGCTGCGAAGAACGGGCGATTTGCCCGGATCGACGAGCAGCCGCAAAACCACAAATTGACCGGCCTGGGAGAGAGGAAGAGGTTGTCCATCAATTGGCGCCAGAACTAAGGAAGTTACGCTATCGCTTTCGTTATGAATATTCGCGACTCGCATCTGTCGAAAGCCGGGCCATGCTGGCGCCTGTTCCTCATTCGCGAGCCCCGGATTCCCCACCGTAGTTTTGGAGCTCAAGTCTTGTTGGAGCATTGCTTGGAACGAACTCTGCCAACCCTTGCTAAGTGCAGGAATCTGCAGTGCGCGTTGCAGCTGCTCGCTGGTATGTCCTGGCAAATACAGGAGGGCGTCAATGTCGGCCACACTGATCCGCTCTGGACCGTCACTAATCTTTACAATGTCGTCGTCCGCACCAACTTCTCCTTCCTGCAACACGCGAAAGTAGAATCCTGGTCTGTGATGTGCTAAGAGCAGCGCTGGCATACGAGGCTCGTTCATGCGAATGCCGACGCGGTAGCACGTCACGCGTGGCTGCGACACTTCAAATACAGCACCACCGATGCGGTATCGATCGCCGATGCACACCTCGTCGTCAGGAAGTCCCTCGACGGTGAAGTTTTCTCCGAACTGGCCGAAAGTAAAATCGTTGCGGCTCAAAAAGTGCTCCCAGTAATTGTAAGAATCCATCTGGTAGACAAATACGGCGCGCTGCTCCCCGCCGTGGCCCGCCAGATCGGCTTGCGCATCACCGTCGATATCGAGTTTGCGCGCCATTCGCCGTCCCGAAACCGGAGATTTCCACACTGAGGTTCGGACAGTTTTGCCGTTCCATGTCACGTCGCGCGGAAGGCCGACATTTACTGAAAGCAATCGGGGCATTCCTACCTCGTCGAAGTCCAGCGTCCGGTTAGAGTCCTTTTATTTTTTACCAATGACGAGCCGGAGCGCCACCATCCACGTGGAGTATCTCTCCGCTCACATGACCTGCCTGTGCCAGGTAAAGAACGGCATCGACAACATCCTTCACCGTCGCCTTTTTCATAGCCGGCTGCAACATCGAGTCATTGGGATCGTCGCGGTGCATTGGTGTATCCACAACGCCGGGGGCTACGGCATTAAAGCGAATGCCATCTTTTGCATACTCGATTGCGAGATTCTGCGTCGCTGAATTCAACCCACCCTTCGTAATCATCGAAATCGAGCCATTTTCGCCAGCGATTGGCCGATCGGCAAGTGCCGCGGTGATGCTCACAACGCATCCTGATTTCTGTTTCAGCATCTCTTTTACAGTTCGCTGAGTGATGTAGAAGAATCCAAGCAGATTAGTGGAGACAAGGGCGTCGAAGTCCTCGGTAGTGAAGTCAGTGAATGGCTTGGTTAGGAAGATGCCGGCGTTATTCACCAAGACATCGATGGCTCCGAAGTTATTGATTGCTGCCTCGACAGCATAGGCAGCAGTTTGCTGCTTGCCGATGTCGCCATCGAGGAGAACCAGGCTGCCTAAGGTGGTCAACTTTCGATTGGCGTCACGAGATGTTGCGACGACGTTATAACCTTCCCTCAGAAACCCATCGACTAAACCCGCGCCAATGCCCCCCGATGCTCCGGTTATGATTGCTGTTTTCTTGCCCGACATAAACAACCTTTCGTTTTAAAGGTTCGAACCCAACACACAACTGGGTCACCGGCCCTCTCAAAGCGGTTTCATCCCGCCCGCCGCGCCGCGAAGCCCTCGCGTGAACCGACGAATCCTTGCACTAACGCGGCAATCTCGTCCGCCGCTGTGTCCAACGCGAAATGACCACCGTCGACAACGTGGATTTCAGCCTTCGGCACATCCTTTTGGTAGCGCTCCGGTTCGCCGGAGTCAAACGAACTTTCATACTTGCCCCAAATCACCAGCAGACGCGGCTGCCTGTCGCACATCCACGCTTGCCATTTCGGGTAGGCTTCTACGTTGGTTCGGTAGTCATAGAACAGGTCGCTTTGAATTTCGGCTTGGCCGGGTTGATTGAGAAAATAAAATTCATCAGTCCAGAGATCCGGGGCGTAGCCTTCCACATTCGGATCGTTTCCGACATGCCGAGTACGTGTTGTGGCCAGCGAAAGGAGATTTGTGCGCAGCGCACTCTCGTTTGGAGCACGATCCGCCCAAAACTCGCGGCGCGTCTTCCAATTCGCACCCAGGCCTTCGTTGTGGGCCACAGCATCCTGGACGATGAGAGCCTCGATACGGTCGGGGTGCGAAAGCGCCATGCGGAAACCCACCGGCCCGCCATAATCCTGCATGTAAAGTGTGTAGCGCGAGAGCCCCAGCGTTTCCGTAAACCGATTCATGATGTCGGCGTAGTGATCAAACGTGTAGGCGAATTGTTTCGGATCCGGCCAATCGCTGTGTCCGAAGCCAGGGTAGTCGGGAGCGACCAGGTGATAACGATCGGAGAGCCGTGTGAAGAGCGGCTCGAACATTCGCGAAGAGGACGGCAGACCGTGCAGCAGGAGGAGTGTCGGCGCGTCTTTCGGACCAGCCTCCCGGTAGAAAATCGACAGCCCATCGATCTGTGCGGTGCGATAAGAAGTCGGATACTTCATGGTTTGCTCCTCTCGTCGCTTCTAGGCTTGGGGTTCCTGGACTTGGGCAAGCAGTTGAGCGTTGCGCATTTCCGATTGCACCGGCCGCGACGAGGGCATCACACCAGAAGCGTGAAGGAGAAACAATTGGACGATGGTATTGGCGATACCTTGGTATCGGCCGGTGCGACCAGCTATATTCGTTGATGCTGTGCGACGGTTAGCCGCTTTGCCAATCTCGCGGAAGCTGCAACCGAAACCGCTCGCCAATCTCGACTTGTCGAGCGAGGTGGACTATCCACCAACTCCGACTCATCGAGCCAGTCTTCCACCGAGAGTTTTGCCTCCTCGGGACCAAACAGTTGCGTAACCGCGCTGATGAACGCCGATAACTCGCGTTCCGCCATGTGCATCTGGTCCTCGTAAGTTGAACTGCACGATTCTTCCGTCTTCATGGGATTCCCGCGTATAAGGGTGCGTAATGGGTGAAGACATAGTCGCGATCTTTCGCAGGCGTGTGGCAGGGGAAGCAGGTCTCGTGCAGTGCCTTGTCGCCCGGCTTTCCGTCCTTAAAGTCAGCGAATCCCCAGCCGCCCGTTGCGGCGTACTTCTTTGAGTCCTTGACCATGAACTGAACATTTAGTCCAGACCCGATAACGAAAGACTGAGTGCCGGGGAACGGACCGTTCAAGACCTTGTT
Organism: Binataceae bacterium (SeqCode); assembly: GCA_050011435.1. Taxonomy (GTDB): domain Bacteria; phylum Desulfobacterota; class Binatia; order Binatales; family Binataceae; genus JADMIL01. Next base: position 6,611 of record JBEKJC010000067.1, on the reverse strand, counting down.
GTTGCCTTCCGATGGGACGCGAGTCCAATGAATCGCCGCAATGATCGCGCCGTCCGGGAACGGAATCTTCCCCTCCCGATAGGCCTTGATCGCTATATCGTTGCCGAGTTGAGCGCGCAACTGGTCGGACTTGCCTGCTAATAGGAGTTGGTCCACGGCGATCAATTTCCAATCGCGGTATCCCGCCGGAATTGTGACGCCATAGATCGGGGAGGCGATCGGGGAGGCCGCTTCACCGGCGTCCCCAGATGCGTGAGCCCTGAAGGCGAACACGCCGGCCAGGGTTGCAACTGCAAGAAGTGAAAAACCGATCCGTTTCATAGTGTTCTCCTCATGAAATCTTGAGTACCTATCGAGAGAACGTCTCGATGATCGCCTCGGCGATCGCGACGGAGTACTCGTCGAGCACGAAGTGACCGCCGTCGAAATAGCGCAGGTCGGCCGCCGGTACAAGCTGCTTCACGAATTCCGCGGCCGCGGGCAGGAAAAGAGGGTCATTTCGCCCCCAGACGATGAGCGACTTGGGCTGCCGGTCCTTTAGATAGGCGGTCCATTCCGGGTAGTGCTGGATGTTCGTCGCGAGGGTCATAAACAGCCTGGACACGAAGAGCCGATTCGCCGGGATAGAGAAAGCATAGGCATCGATCGCCCAATTATCCGGATTTATTGCGTCGGGCCGGCGAGCGCCGCGCTTGTGAAGAAACATGTCGCGTTCCACGGTGACAAATTGTTCGGTCTCGGCAAGATTCTCCGGAGTTTCAGGCCCGCTGAGCCGCTCGTAGACCTTCAGGCGGTCGGGGTTCCAACCCTCCACTGCAATGGTGAAGTTCTGAAAGATCAGGCCGGCGATCCGCTCGGGATGGGCCGTCGCGATGCGCATTCCGATCGGACCGCCGATGTCGTGCATGTACAAGATGACTGGCCCGGGCGCGCGCCGCGCGATGAACGCGTCGACGACCATGATCACGTCGTCGAAGGTTGGTTGCAGGACGGTCGGATCGGGCGCCTGGCTATATCCCATGCCGGGATAGTCCGGTGCGATGACATGAAACCGATCCGCCAAAAGCGGTATGAGGTCATGGAACTGGTACGACGACGAGGGAAACCCGTGCAGCAACACGATGGCCGGCTTCGACGGGTCCCCGGCCTCGCGGTAGAAGACCCTAACGTCCGCAACGTCGACGGTCTTAAAGGATATATTTGGCATTGTTCTTTCCCTAGTTGTGCGGCGTCGGTGCGGGCACGGTGAACTCCACCGTCTTGGAAGCGCCTGCGATTGGCCGGTGTATCGAGTCGGCCAATTCAAGCCTGACTTTGTACGGACCAGGGGGCAGCCCCACGAGGACCACCGTTTCGCCGCTGGTGTCAACGATGGGCCAGGTTTGGTCATCTACGTAATAGTGCAGGTGTCCAACGCGCGGCGATACCTCCAGCGCGGCTTTTCCGAACACCGGTAAGATGCGCAGGCTTTCGGTCCGATATTGGATGAATACGCGTCCCAAGGCCAACTGTTCCGGAATCGGTGAATCGACGATCAATTTCGCAGGGGCCTCATTTGGGATCGCGACGAGCGGTGTGGGTCCTTTGACGTCCTTTGCAGTCTGTGCCCAGGCCGAGGGAATGTGCAACGCGAGCGCGGTGCCGATGACGGCGATGGTCGCGATTTTGGATGTATTGAGCATTGGAGGCCTCCATTGTGAGCAGTTGCCCGCAGTATGCATCGTGTTTTTTCAGGATGTAGAGTGTCGAACGCCAAAACACTAGTGCGGGCACGGCACCGTGCGCAATTAGACGATGGTATCGATCCCCGCCCTTCAGAAATTCGCTGGATTCGCCTGCCTCTTCGGATTCAGCCCCTTCATCTCATTGAGCTCCTCGGCGGTGATCTGAGGCAAGTGCCGGATGAACAAAACCAGGCGCCAGGTTTTCGCGGCAGTGTGCACTTCGCTGAAGGCTGGCATGCCGCTCAAACGAACTCCATTTTCGATTGTGTAGTAGAGCTCGCCATCGCTTTTGTTCTGCGTCCCGGCCGCACGCAAGTCGGGCGGTTTCGGATGGAGGCCCTTGCCGAAAAACGTCTGGCCCCCTCCGTCATTCGAATGGCACGTGGCGCAATGATCGGAGAAATGCTCCATGCAGGCCGCGTGCCAGTCTGCCCAGTTCGTGTCGCGCTGCCCGGCGCACTTCTCGTGCTTCCTCTAGCCAGCGCGCGGAGGCGCTGCTCGCATCGCGTTGCCGCCAATCACGATCATGCTACCGTCTCCAGCTAACCGGCGACGAGTTGTTGGGCCGAGCCTGTGCACGGCCACAAATCATGCGGGTATGGTGATGTCCGACAACACAAAGAATTTCCACCCTGATGGTGTGCGGGTGAGGGCATAGAAGGCTGAGACTGTCTCTATTGCCGAGCCGTCCGCCCGAAGGCGTGTCGCGTGGCGCAAGATCACATGCGCCTTGTGGGCAGAAGCGAATACCACCTCATACGAGGAGTCCTTCGTGGTGTGCCACTGCTTGGCAGCCATCAACTCAGCCGGTTTGACGGGAAATGTATCGACCAGGGTGGTTTTGCCGTCCCCGATATATGCCAGCGGATATTGAACGAGCCGGTCAATCGCGCTGATATCGTTTGCGTTGAAGGCGGCGAGGTAAGCTGTGTAGGTAGCAAGCACCTCATCGCGATTTCGCTCGTCCACGGACTCGGTTGAGCTGAATGACGTGTTTGTCCCCGGCCTTGCCGGGGCGGTTTCTGTAGCTGTTTCACTCGGGACTTCGGCCTTCGCGGAACTTAGCATTCCGAATTGGGTAGCGGTAATCGCCATTGCCGCGGTGCTGAGGAAGCGGCGGCGCGGATGGTTGATATCTTCGGGCATCTTGATCGGATTCATTGGTAGGTCTCCTCGGTTGAACGGTTGATGGGAAAACTTCGGGGTGAAGTATGTCCGGGTTCACGACGATACAGCTGTGCTTTTCAGTTCCTCCGTTCGTACCTGGTGAGGGGTAGGTTGCGGTATTCAGTCGCGGTATTCGTGTTCATGGGTTGCGCTCCTTTGTGCGGTTGGGCGTGCGGGGAGTTGAGCGGGCGGCGCTGGGCCGTCCGCAGCTTCAAAGTCGCGGTTAGCTGGCTTGCGTCAGTTCTGGCTCCTGCCTTTCGGCTGTCTCTGCTGCGGGGTTTTCGATTTTCCTCTGAAACTTCATTGCCGTCTCCTCTGCTATGTGAATTCGCCGGGATCGGGGCGCCGGTGAGTTTACCGATCTTCTCGATATCTATAGTTTGACCTCCAGCCCCAGCCACCTTCCGGAATCTCAATGACTACGACGTGGGTGCCAAGGTACGACATCCTTCTGTTCTTCCTTCGAGTAGGGCTCACCAAAATATGGGAACTCGGTAGTGATCCGATTGGGATCAGGGGCAACGCCGTCCTGGAGGGGCCGGTTTGACGCCAATGTAAGCATCACATCCAAAACATCATCACCCAGCGGCCTCCCATTGAATCCCGCGAGATCAAATGCAGCTGCCGTTCCTAATTCATAGGGCAAGGTGATCGGGCATAGTCGAGAGACCATTTGCTTTCCGTATTCTTCCGGGTTCATGACGGATCCTGCATAGGTAGCCATCTTCTGGGTAAAGTCTGCGATGTATCCGGACAATAAAGCCATGTCATCTGATGGCACCGATTTGTTGTAGATCTCTTTCACCTCTTGATTGCCGGGATCGTTGAGAAAGAGGTGCGTGATGAGCGGAAGGCCCCAACGTGACACCTGCATCTCGGGAGCATGGCCGTAAAGTGACACCGTGGCCCAGGCATGAACCGTTCCCTTGCCGATCAGATGGTTTGGGACTTCGAGGACAATCGCAGTGATATTGCGATTGTTGAAGAAGTTCTGGCGATGGCGCAGGAACGAATCGCCGTCATACCTGTGTTCGTTGTAGAAGCCATTCCGAAGATTATGGAATGCGACAGTGTCGACGGCGAACATATCGGGAGCGATTCCGACGAAGGCGCGAATACCAGACTTGCTATGGACTTTGCCCGTATCGCCTTCTATCAGAAGCTCGCCCTTGTCCCCGGCGACAGCCTCGCCAGTGGCTCTACGGACCTGAAACTTCTGAACATGGACATGCTCGTCCCCGTTCACATGTCTCGGTTCGTTGAACCTGAACTTGAAGACAACGTCTTCGCGAGCGTCACCAGTCAGGTCCAGGCGGAAGGCATACAAACCCTCAATGTGAAGGGTATCCGGTGATCAAGATACTGAACCGATTCGTTCGGGCCGATGTTCGTGTATCCACTGATCAATGCACCTTTGAACCCGAGCTGACGTACTGTCCTCTCCAGTTCATCTGCTGCGCTTCTTGGGTCTTGCAAGGCGACCGCAGCGAAAGCTGAAAAACGGCCCGGACATCTCTTGATCACTGAGGCTGCATATTCGTTCGCAGACCGGGCCAGTTCCGTCGCTTTCCGCGGATCGATAACCGATTGCACTCCGGGTGACATCAGCGAAATAACACTCATCTCGATCCCGGCACGATCCATTTCGCGCAGGCAGAGTTCGGCATCGAGCAAGCGCTTTTCGATGTCCCGGGCATACTCGATTCCGTTTCGGCTTTCCTCGCCTTTTGCGTCCCGATAAGTGTTGTTCAAGTTAGTCGAAAAATGTTCTTCAAGGGCAATTTTGCCTTCCATTGCGTCGGTCCTCCATCTCTCTCGTGATTCGATTTCGTGGATCTCGAAAATGTTCAGGCCGCGTGACCAATCACTCCTGAGTTGAACGCGATGTGCTTGCAGCCCAGGAAATCGTCGATGGCGGTCCAACCGTAGTGGCGTAAAGCGTGAGCCGAAGTCGCGTTGCGACGCAGAAGCCGTCGCGGTCTTGCGCTCGTTGCGCCAAAAGGCAAAGCCAAAGGCGACGATCAGCTCGCCTGCGCCTCCGTGTCGTCGTCGTCCACCCGCCCGAACGAAGGCAGGTACCGGCCGAAGTTCAATTCGAAGTCGCTCCGAACGCCGTAACCGATATAACGGATCTTGGCACGGCGCGCCTGCGCACCTGGCAAGGCCAGCAGTGGGAAGAACAGGTCGATGCTCGACTGAAGCTCGGCAGCTGTCGGCGTCCCGAACCGATTGATCTGGGCTTTCGCCGCGGCCAGCGTCTCATGGTCGAACGAGGCCAGACGCCGGACGAGCGCATCGACAAATGAGTCGAGGGCGTCATCGTCGAGCGTGCGGTTCACCCAGCCATAGCGCTCGGCGATATCAGCGTCGAAGTCGTCACCGCTAAGCACGATCTCAAGTGCCCGCGAGCGGCCGACCAAACGCGGGAGCCATTCCAACGCTCCGCCGCCCGGGACCAGTCCGACGCCGACCTCGGGGTTGCCAAATAGGGCGCTCTGCCGGCTGGCGAAGCGCATGTCGCAGGCCAGCACGAACTCGTCCCCGATGCCGCGCGTGCGGCCGCGAATCTTGGCGACGCTCACGACTGGCGTGGACGAAAGGCGCAGCACAAAGTCGCGCCAAAGGCCTAGCGCCTCTGGCCGTTCAGCTGCCCTGGCTACGTCGAGATGAGCGATGAAAAAATCGGGATTCGCTGACTGAAACACTACGACCTTCACCGACGGGTCCGCATCGAGGTCGGTCATTAGCGCTCCCAATTCGACGATGGTTGTGGGAACAAACATGTTGATCGGCGGGTTGCTGAACGTGATCGTCCAACGGCCCGGATAGGCACGGTCGATGTCGAACTGCGAATGGTCAGGCATGGCGCATCTTCTCCTCTCTTGTGAAAAACTACCGCAGCGATCTGAAGCCTGCGCGAACCTCTCCTGAAAAGAGCTTCGGCTGCTCCCAGGCCGCATAGTGTCCGCCTCTGTCTACTTGGTTGTAGTAGATCAGTTTGTGATACGCCCGCTCCGTCCAACTTCGCGGGGCTTGATAGTTCTCGCCGGGAAAGACGCTCACAGCAGCTGGGATGGAGACATTCGCCGCGTTATAAAGATTGAGGTGAAGTTCCCAATAGAAACGAGCCGCGGAAATCGCCGTGTTCGTCAACCAGTAGAGTGTGAAGTCGTCGAGTACATCGTCTCGTGTCAGGTCACCTGCGGAGTATCCATTGACCGTGCGCCCGAGCACTGCCGAGGTGATCGGCGCCGCTGGCTGGCCATAACCATCACCGTGGTCAAAGAGCCAAGCTGCCAGGCAGACGGGCGAATCCGCCAATCCGTACAACGTTTGCGGGCGAGTCGCCATCATTTGCGCATAGGCACGTTTCTTCGTAAATAAATTGGTCAGCTGCTCGTAAGCACGTCTTTCGTCGGCGGATAGGCCGGCTGGCGGGGGATCGCCACACTGGAGCGCCCTCGCGATGTCGGATGGAATAGTCCCAGGGAAATTGGTGTGAATTCCCAGCAATTCTGGAGGTGCGTGTTTGGCCATCACAGTGCAGACGCCCGCGCCCAAATCGCCGCCCTGCGCCACAAATTTCGTGTAACCAAGGCGCTTCATCAGCACTACCCAGGCACTTGCAGTGCGCTCGGGACCCCAGCCGGAAGTGGTGGGCCTTGCTGAAAACCCGAACCCCGGTAGCGACGGAATCACCAGATGGAAGGCGTCCGATGC
>JBEKJC010000066.1:0-11195 GCA_050011435.1 Binataceae bacterium (SeqCode) | reverse complement strand
GCTGAAACTCCCACCGGTTGGCAGGTCGTTTTGCAAAACACCAACCTTGACCCGTTTTGCGCGTGGCCCAACCCGCCGGCGAAGCTCTGCCCGTCGGTGCAGTACAGAGTCTGCGTGTCCTGCATATCTGCACCACCAGTTTGATTCCGTAGCATCGCCCATGTTCCCCATGGAGCTAAAGGCCTTCTAATACAGGCGAGAGGTTGAGTTTTTCGCCTCTCGCCTAGTTCAGCATCTTCGAGTTCGCGCGCAAACAGCCCGCTCCGCCGCTTATTATCCCCGGCGCGATTTGAGTGCGAGCGGAGTGCTCGCGCCCATGCGTAGTTCATCAATCCGTAACACTCGTCGACCGGGATCCGTGGTAGGATACGCACTGGCACGGGCATACATCAGTTGAGCGAAGCAGCAGCATCGAGTCCGATTCGGGGACAGAGGAATCTCGACGATCTCATCTTTCGATTAAGTGAGGTCAGGCGGGCACTCGAGGAGTCGGAGAGCACCGTAGGGGCCCAGGTCGAGCACATCCACCCGACCTATCTGAAAAGCTCGCGAAACCTCGCGCATTATATCGCACTGCGCCATCACGATATCCGCTTATTGCAGGAGCGACTGGCCGAGTTGGGACTCTCCTCGCTGGGGCGGGCTGAAGCCCATGTAATGGCGACAGTTGATGCGGTGCTGGCGGCGGTGCATGGACTGGCGCAGCGCCGGTGGGAGCATTTGCCCCGGGCGCTCGATTTTCAGGAGGGCAACAGGCTGCTGCGCGAGCATACCGAGAGGCTGCTCGGACCCAGGCCGCGCGACCGAGCGGTGCGGATCATGGTGACGGTGCCGAGTGAAGCGGCGTCGGACTACGGGTTGGTTCGCGAGTTGGTTGCGCGCGGGATGGACTGCATGCGCATCAACTGCTCGTACGACGACCGCGAGGCCTGGGTGGCGATGGCTGAGCATCTGAAGCGCGCCAAGCGGGAACTGGGCAAAAACTGTCAGTTGTCGATGGATCTGGCGGGACCCAAACTGCGCGTGGGCGCAATGGAAGCCGGACCCGAGGTGATCAAGCTTCGCCCGGAGCGCGATGACAGTGGGATGGTGCTCAAGCCGGCGCGAATCTGCCTTGTTTCGGAGGCGCATGCGAGTGCCGGAGCGAGTGCGGCGGGATTCGTAGCGATACCGATGGCGGGCGATCTGGGGGCGCTTCGAGTTGGCGATGAAATCGACTTTATCGACGCGCGCGGAGCTTCCCGGCAAATGGTGGTAAGCGGGCGCACCGGAGAGCGTGTGGAGGCCGAAGGCCTGCGCACTTCGTATCTGGCGTCCGGGATAGAATTGCGCCGCAAAGGCACCGATAGTGTCCTGCACGTTGGGCGGTTGCCGGCACTGGATCAGTACATCCTGCTTAAAGAGGGCGACACCTTGATCTTGTCGGATAAACCAGACTTGGGCAGAGGTCCGGAGATCGACGAAGACGGACAGGTGGTACGCCCAGCGACGATAAACTGCACGATCCCGGAGATTCTGGGCGATCTCAAGGCCGGAGAGCAGGTGTGGTTTGACGACGGAAAGATCGGCGGAATCATCAAAAGGGTGGGCGCGTCGGAAGCCAAGATCGAGATTACCCAGGCGCGCCCGGAGGGCAGCAAACTGCGGGCGAACAAGGGCATTAATCTGCCGGAGAGCGACCTCAAAATCGCTTCGCTCACGCCGAAAGACCTCGAAGATCTCGAGGTGGTGGCGGCGCAGGCCGATATCGTTGGGATGTCCTTCGTGCGCTCGCCCGGTGATGTAGAAGCGCTTGATGCGCACCTGACCCAGCTTGGCCGTCCCGATATCGGCATCCTGCTCAAGATCGAAACGCGGCAGGCCTTCGACAATCTCCCGTTCCTGGTGCTCGCCGCGATGCGCCGCGAGGCGGCCGGCGTGATGATCGCGCGGGGCGACCTCGCCGTCGAATGCGGATTTCAACGGATGGCGGAGATTCAGGAGGAGATCCTGTGGGTGTGCGAGGCGGCTCACATGCCGGTGGTTTGGGCGACACAGGTGCTCGAGAATCTCGCCAAGAAGGGAATGCCATCACGAGCCGAGATTACCGACGCCGCGATGGGGGAGCGTGCGGAGTGCGTGATGCTCAATAAGGGGCCGTACCTGTGCGAGGCGGTGGCAGCGCTGGACGACATCCTGCGGCGGATGCAGGGTCATCAGACCAAGAAAAGCGCGATGCTGCGGAAACTCCAACGCTGGTAAAGGCAGCAGCATTCAGCAGGGCATGGGGGCAGCATTCGAGAGTTGATCGGGACTGCGCGCGACGCCGCGGCCTGGCCCGATAGCTATCGCAAATCGAGCCAGGCCCGGGCGGGTAGTGACTATCAGAGATCCAGAGGCTCGCAAACACCGCAGAGACTTGACTGAGCAAGTTCTGGCCTTGTGAGATCAGGGACTTGGCCTGCTGCTCATCGATCGCCTGGCCATTGAAGGCGGCAGCTTTCACATTGCCGTAACGATTTGGTGTCACGCTGGTCGCGTGGGCCGGGGCGCTGATGTAACTTGATTGCAACTTTTGAAACTGAATCGGAGCATGATTAATGGGACCTGTTGGAAAAGCGATATTTCTGACCAAGGGTGTAGGCCGGCATTCAGAGAAGCTGAACTCATTTGAACTGGCACTGCGCGACGCGCGAATCGCGGAGTTCAATCTGGTGCGAGTGAGTTCGATTTTTCCACCGGGCTGCAAGGTGATTTCGATTCAAGACGGACTCAAGATGCTGCGTCCGGGCCAGATCGTTTACGCGGTGATGTACGACGAAGCGACGAACGAGCCGCATCGGCTCGTGGCTGCATCAGTGGGGCTGGCGATTCCGGCGGACAAGGATCAATACGGCTATCTGTCAGAGCACAAGAGCTTCGGTCAGACGGATCAGAAGGCAGGCGACTATGCGGAGGACCTGGCGGCTACGATGCTCGCTACGGCGCTGGGAATCGACTTCGATCCGAATACCAGTTACGACGAGCGCAAAGACATCTGGAAGCTGTCGGACAAGATCGTTCGCACCCGCAATATCACGCAATCGGCGGTAGGCGATCGCAACGGGCTGTGGACCTCGGTGGTGGCGGCAGCGGTGTTTGTCGATCAGGCTGACGACAGCTAGGCGGGGAGGTCGAAGCTCACGACGGGTCAAGCCGCAACCGTTTTGACCCGAGCTGACGGACGCGATCGAATAGTATCGCCGGACTGGCTATTGCAGCCCTGCCGGCATCATCTGGCTATTCGTCGTATTTCCATTCCAACCCGCCGGCGCGCCAGCAGAGGTTAACGCCGAGGCCCTGCTCCATATCTCCACGAACCCAGAACGGCTTTTGCGGCTCGAACACGACCGACCGCCGTCCGTTGCGATCGACCTGCGGGGTGCCGCCGAGCAGTCCGAACTTTTGCACGATCTGCATCGTATCGAATTCGTAAATCGCGATCTCCAAGCGCTCCTGGATCCACTTGATTTCGGGCTCACTCGTGAACTTCCGCTCGACCAGTACCAACGCCTGATAACAGGCGTGATCGGCAAATTTCGCATCGCGGAATTGCTTGAGCGCGACACCCTCGAAGCGATTGTTGGTCCTGATCGAATCGAGACCCAGCTTCGTCAGCAACTGCTCGAGCGCCCCCGGCGTATCCTTGCCGTTTGGTGCGCCGGTTTCCTCAGCCAGCTCGATCAGCGTCCAGCGTTTGGTCTGCTCATCCTCGTCCAGCGTCGGGCAAATCGAGGTCCTGAGGCTGAACAGCTTGCGCAGCGACTTGCGCTGGGTGGGCGGCAAATCCTGCATCCCGTGCTGGCGCGGCGGCACGAAGTCCGAAGCCAGTGCAAAGCGGCCATTGACCTCGCGATGAGAAATCGCATTCCACTCGCTACCCGCGAAATTGATCAGCGGCAGAATCACCAGGCGATCAGCACCGGATTCCCGCAGATCGCGGCATCTGGCTAATAGCGCAAACCTCAGTTCACTGTCGGCCCATCCCTGCTTCGGATCGGCGTCGCTGGTCATGTCGCGGAATTGATCGGCAATCATGAGTACGTAGGGCACCGTGGGCTCGATAGTGTAGGGGACATCCTTGAACAGGTCATTGCAGAGCTGCGTGAGTACATCCAAATCGGCGCTCAAGGGCAGCACCCGCATCAGGAACTTTGGAAACTTCTCGACGCGCGCGATCTCCTCGAGGGCGCCGCTGCCGAGCTTCACATAATCGTTGTTGTGCTGCGCGGGTGCACCCTGCACTTCAGGAGGGGCAAATTTGGTCGTGCGCGATCGCCAACAGATGGTGCTCGCATCGCCGTAACTGAGATCGAGATTCCACCAGAATGGGCAAAATGGCTTCAGCGTGGTCACGGGGCCGCCGTGTCCGCTGGAAATCCCGCTCACCTCGAGCCCGAGGGTTTCGACGATGGGTTGAGTATCGTAATGATGCAGGCGCACGGTGATGCCACCGCTGGTATCGCCCGACAGCGGATTGAAGAGCAGCCCGGCGTCGATGATTTTGTCGATTGATATTTCAGATTTGACCAATGCCTGATAGCAGGCTGAATCGATCTCGTGGGCATCGCGGAACTGCTTCAATACTATGTTGTTCTTCATGAAGGGAGATGCGGTAAAGTTCTGTTTTGCACCGCCCAGGCCCGGAACCATCATGGTCCATAATTCGGGTAGCCACTTGGAAATGTAAGTATAACCGCTGCCCAGCATGGCCTGGTACGGCTCGGCTCGATCGCCGCCGGGCTTGCGCAGAAAGAAATCAGTCAGCGACTCGACAATCGTTGACGCGGCCGAGATTCCACCCATTATCCCCCGCGGCAACAGGCTATAGAAATCGCCTGTATTCCACGGTATCGGCGAGAGTCCGTCGGCCTCTTGATGGATTTCGATGAACGGCCGAAATGGTTCCGACTGATTGGCGCGGTCGCGCGAATGAGTAGCCAGATTGAAGGCTACCAGACCCTGCGGTTCCGGTGGATTACGCAGTGGAAAGAGCCGCGGTACCCGCACCGGCACCTTGGGCCAGCCGTACATCTCGCGGCCCATCCAAATAGATATCGGGTGATCGAGATAGATGAACGGGTAGGTCATCGCCCAGTCCTTGAAGACCCAGCGGCCGTCTTTGCGTTCATACCATTCGATCGGGATGCTGAAGATCGCCTCGTGCTGAACGAGCCAGCCGATATCCTGGATTTCGAGCTTGTCGTAATTGACGGTCTGCATCAGGACGAAGGGTGCGGCCGGTTTGAAATAGACCGGCGGCCGATCGCCGGGTTCATCGATGAAATTGAGATAGGTGTCGCAGACATTTTGCAGCCGGACGATATCGGCACGCAGCGGATAGAATCTCATGCCGACCTGGGGAAACTTCATTTTGATGACGGACGGCCAATCGAGCATATCCGCGATCGCGGTATTGAACCTGGGCAGTTTCGTGTCAGCCATTTTGTCCCTCCCCGATCCCCTTGCGGCGAGTTGCGTCGAATCCAACCCGGCGCCGATGCAAAAGACTATTGCTCAGTTTCGTTCGACCACCCAAGTAACCATTTCCTCGATAAAACGCTTGTCGCGGGACTGCGGAACACCTGCAAATGCGAGTGAGTATTCATGCAGCGCGGCGCCTGCCAGGCGATGGGCAGAGCGGCGCGCGTATTCGATGCAACCGTAACGATCCATCTGCGCGCGCATCCAGGCGACGTCGGCGGCGGTTCGCGCGTGGCGCCCGTCGCGCAGAATGGCGGTTAGGCGATCGCGTTCGGCGGGGGCGGACTCGCGGAAGAGCCGAATCAGCATCAAGGTGCGCTTGCCTTCCCAGAGATCGCCGTCGCGCTCCTTGCCATAGCTTTTGTCGGCCACGAGGTTGAGCAGGTCGTCCTGAATCTGAAAGGTCGCGCCGAGGAAAAACCCGAAGCGCGCGAAGGCTTCCGGATCGATCGCTCCGCGCGTTCCGATCAGCGCACCGACACGCAGCGGAAAAATCGCGGCGAGCCAGCAGGTCTTCTTGAGGACCATCTGGAGGTAATCGGCGTCATTGAGATCGATCAGATTGTCATGGCGCCAGCCGAGTTCCATGGCCTGCCCTTCGGCGCTGGCAAGCGCCATCCGCTCGGTCTCCCGCACCAGCTTCATGGCGAGGTCGGCGCCGAAGCGGCCGTGATTCTGGAGCAGAGGGCGCAGGCTGACCAGGGTGAGCGCGTCGCCGGCGTTGAGGGCGAGCGGCAACCCGTGTTCGACATGCAGGGTGGGCTGACCGCGGCGCTGCTCGCTGCCATCTTCGATATCGTCGTGAATGAGCAGGGCGTTGTGCAGCAGTTCGATCGAGACCGCGAGGTCGAGGGCATCATGCGAACGCGCGCCGAATGCGCATGCGGTCGCAATACACAGACTCGAGCGCATCATCTTGCCGCCGCGCAGTGGGTAGTCGGCGACGAGATCGTACAGATGACGACGCGGCTCGCGCAGGGGGAGATAGTCGCGCAAGGCCGCCCGCGTCATCGCGCCGTACTCGCTCAGAATCGCGGGGACGAGATTTGAGGTAACGGTCATCGCGTCATTACTGAGTAGTGCTATGCGTCGATCCGCAGCGTAATGGTGCCGCGCGACTCGCCGGAATCCGGATCTACGATAACGCCGCGGTAAACTCCCGCCGGTTGGTTATCCTGAATGCGAATGCGCACGACCGCGCGATGCGAGGTTGCGTCAGTAGCAAGTGAAATCTCCTTGAGCGGCGGCTTCTCGGGCTCAAGCGCCTGGAGACCGCCAATGGCGAGATGCGTCATGCTTGCGGCGGGTGCAAGGTCAACGGTGATGCGGGTCATGCGGGTGGACGCGATTTCAACGATGATCGGCGCGGCAGTCGCGGGTGCAGATGGCGGCATCGGCGCGCGAGCGAGCGGCGGTGCCGCGATCCCGGCGGCGGCATTGTCGCCCGCGGCGGCGGCATTCGCGATTGATTTGACGAGGTTGACCCATAGCGGCGCGAAGCTCGAGTAGAAGCGGATGCCCTGTGCGACGATCTCCTGGATACTCTCAGCCGCAATAGTCACTCCGGCGGAACCCGCCGCGGCGGAGGCACCCGCTCCGGCACCGGCAGCGTTCCGTTCCTGCGCGGCGCGCCGGCCTTCCTGCAGATGTTCGTCGATGACGCGATAGGCAGTTTCAATACCGACCCGCGCCTCTTCGCTGAGGCCGGCGGCCGGCGCCGCTGGAGTAGTCACTGCGGCGGAACTATCTGGAGTGCCGTTGGGCACGGAATCGTACATCCGCAAGCCCCCGGCGGCCGGGCCCGCCGGGGAAGCGGGCGCGCCTTGCGCGTCCGGGCTGCGAAACATGTTGGACCAGTCCCGAATGGGCGCGCTGCGCGCAGGATCCTTGCGCTTGATTCGGGGATGGTCGCTCATGTCGTGGCTCCGTTATCTCTTACAATGTTCGTTGTCCAATATAGCCAGTCGTATTGGTAGCCATATACTACGGATGGTCATAACCGACTATCTCTTCGAGGGCCGGCGATCCCGCGAGTGCATGCGCGGCGAGGCGACCCGATATGACTGCCGCTTCGACACAGCCGACATTGAGACCGCATGCGGTCCAATCGCCGGCAATCGTGAGGTTGTCGTAAGTATTATCGAGCGGGGAGATGCGATAGCGGGTGGTTTTCGGGGGCGATTGCACGTAACGGTCCGAAGGATTCAGGCTCGCGGTAAAGAATTGCGTATCGAGGCGCGACTCTCCAGCGGCGTCGATGGGAGCGCTGGAATTAGCGGCAGCCTCACCCGCGGCCGGCACCGCATAGCCAGTCGAATGCGCCGCTTCGTCCGCCGCGATCAGCAGCTCCCAGCGGAAGCCGCCGCCGGGCCGCACGGCGCCCGGCCATAGATGCTTGATATCGCGGTTGAGGAAATCGATCGCGTTGCGCCGCACCTGTTGGCGTTGGCGCGCCGCATAATCCGACGAGGCGAAATCCGACCGGGATCGATCGGCAGGCGCGCCGTTGACTCGCGCGTCGGGCAGGGCGCTGCAGAAATATGCGATGGCGCGCGGGCGCACCGGCCAGCTCTCCTCGGGAATCAAATGGCGCATGTCGGCCCAGGTATCGAACGGATGATAAAAGGCGGAGACCGCGGTCTGCCGCTGATGCCATCCGAGCGCGGCCATGTCCTCGCGCATCCAGAGTTGCAGCGCCTGGGTGGCGACGGTGGTCACGTGGCTGACGAGGTCGCGCCAGCGCTGGTCGCGCGCGATGAGATCGCGGGCAACCTCGGGAATCGCACCAAGCCCAACGCCCAGAACGACGAAATCGAAATCGGCACCGACGCGCAGGGTAAGCGTCGCGGCCTTGCGGCGATCCCAATGCGATTCGAACTCCCAACCTTCGCAGCGCATGCGATCACTGTCGGCAAGCTGGCCGAAGTCCGGTTGCGAGGGCCAGCACGGCAAGCCGCGCACGTCGATCAGCGGTTGATAGTCGGTGCCGTCGCGGGTCACCGCCTGCACGTCGAACTCCAGCGCCTCGACGTAAGCGCGTTCGCCCGGCGCGAGCGCGGACGCATCGGCGAGTTTCAGATTGGCGAGGCGATGAAAGAACTTGAACGTCACGCCGCGCCGCTTGAGCACTTCGTAAAACGGCGCGAAGACGACGTCGCCCATGGCGGCCTGCATGCGCCAGAAAAAAGCGCCGCGAAAGGTGAAAAACATCCTGAGCGAGCCGCGCACCGCGAGGCCGGCCGCCTGGTTGGGACGTTTGGGGTCGGCGTCCTGGTAGGCAAAGGCGAGATCGTAGATGCCGCGAATCAGGGCTGAGTCGAGCGAACCTTCGGAGGCGCCGTTGAGCCGGAGCCATTCGCGCAATTCGTAATCGTCGATGGCGTCGAAGCCGCGCGGATCGGTGGCGAGGCCGAAGCGCACGATTCCGGTCATCACGGCGAGCGTGAGGTCGATGACTTCCCACAGCCGGCGCAGCTCGTCATCGTTTTCAATCAGCGGTTCGATCTGGCGGCGGGCGGCCGACCCGACCGCGCCGAGCAAGTTGATAACGATGTTGGTCGGATACCGCGGCAGCGCCCGCAGCATCACTTCGAGCAGCGCGACCGCCTCGCTAAGGGCGGCGAGGGTCGCGAGCATTCCATACTTCATCAGGCGCGCAACCGCGGCGGCGATCTCGTCGGTTGACGACTGACTATTGCCGGCGCTGCCAGCGACCGCTTCCGGATTCGACGCAGCGGCCGCGTCCGGCTCAGGCCCGGTCTCGCGCCGATACATCTGCGCGCTCGAGATAGTAATCCGCAACATCGTGGCGAGGCGCGCCAGATAGGAGGCAATGCTGAACGGATTATGATTAGTCAGTGGGTCGCCGGGGAGCCCTTCGGCCGGGGGAAAGAGCGCGAGCCACGGAAGCCACTCGCCGCGCGGCGATCGATCCATCACACCGACCAGCGGTTCGGGCGCGAAGGCGTCGCGCCAATCGGCGATGCGGCACTTGCGCGGATCGCGGTTGAGCTCGGCGTAACATTCGCGCAGCAGGCGAAAGGCGTTCTCGTAGAAGCCCATCCAGATGTGGAGGCCGTGCTCCTCGATGCGATCGGCGGGTCCGCGCCCGGATGCACCCTTGCCGCCGAGGCGCCATCCGAGTTGGTAAATGGTGACGTGAAATTTGCCCTGATGTACGGGCCGCGTGAGTTCGAAGGCCGCGGCGATCGCGGCGCAACCGCCGCCAATCACGGCGACTTCGGTGGGTTTGCGACTACTCACAGATTCTATACGGGGTCCATATACGCATACGTAAGCGACAATGCGAATCAAGATGGACCATCACCACCGATTGGTCAACCGCGCTCCCGCCCTCATCTCACAGCGAGTCTGAATGAGTCCGCCAGGGGCTGGCGTGCGAACGGCGACTGGGACTATTGTGCGTTCGTCGGAACGCGCGGATCGAATGCCGGCAGCGATAGGCACATGCCCAACGGAGGACAGAAACCATGTCGATACGTCTTCGCCAGATTTGCCTGGTAGCCGAAAAGCTCGCACCCGTGATCGAGGACTTCAAGGCGGTGCTCGGCCTCGAAGTCTGCTTCAAGGATCCGGAGGTCGCGGTCTTCGGGCTCGAGAATTCGTTGATGCCGGTCGGCAACAATTTTATCGAAGTGGTTGCGCCGGTTAAGGAAAACACCGCGGCCGGGCGCTACCTGAAGCGCCGCAACGGTGACGGCGGCTACATGGTTATCTGCCAATGCGACAGCCATCAGGTGCAACTCGGGCGAAAACAACGGGCCGCGGAGCTCAACGTCCGGCTGGTATTGGACCACGACGCGAAGGGCTTCCATGCGATGCAGCTTCATCCGGCGGACACCGGCGGGGCCTTTTTTGAGATCGATTGGGACGCGAAGGGCGAGCCCGAAGGCAACTGGATGCCGGCAGGCGGCAGCGGATGGACGGTCGCACGGCGCAACGACGTCGTCAGCGCGTACACCGCGGTCGAATTGCAGTCCGCCGACCCGCGCGGCCTGGCCGAGCGATGGGCCAAGATCGCCGAGTTGCCGCTGCGCGACGACGCGCGCGGACGGATCGAGTTGCCGCTCGACAACGCGGCCATCCGTTTCGTCGAAGCGACCGACGGCCGCGGCGAGGGCCTCGGCGGAATCGACGTGGTGGTGGCCGATCGCAAACGGCTGCTGGAGGCCGCGGAGCGGCGCGGTCTGCGCAAGGGCGACGACCAGGTCGAGATCTGCGGCACGCGCTTTTACCTGGTGTAAGCGGGGAGCGGCGTTTCGAGGGGAAAGTTTTCGGGGTTCTTCGCGACAGCAGCGTTCGCGAGGATTTTGTGAAAAAATTGGTGAAGAGCACGAAACTTTTGGTTTTTTCTGAAACCGCGCGAGGTTTCAGACTTCCCGTTTGAAAAAGATGCGGGCTACGCCCCGGGTGCGGCCAGCGGCGGTTGTGATCCATCAGACGGCATTACCAAATCAGGCGGGTCGAATAAGCTTGTCTTCCGCGACTGCGGTGCTATAAACAGGGATTAGCAAACAACATCTCGGGCAAGGCCCAGCATCACGCCCTGCCCAGGTCCTTACCATCGAGGAGGGAACTCTAAATGGCCGATTATGACATTCACATCAAGGGTGGCACCGTCGTTGACGGGACGCGCGCACCGCGTTACCACGGCGACATCTGGATACGCGACG
>JBEKJC010000065.1:0-11198 GCA_050011435.1 Binataceae bacterium (SeqCode) | reverse complement strand
CTCGAGCAGACCGCGCGCACTCAGAAGACCAAGGCCGCAAAGTATTGTGGCCGACGGTCGATATCGGATCGGAGCCCGGGTTGAAGAGACCGGTTTTGATCTCCTCTTCGGCCTGCATCGTCCTCCACCGATCGCCGATCTTCCTTGACTCAGGTTGAATGCCGAGTGTCTATTCTCCTGACACCGTCATGAGTTCCGCGCTATTCGAGAACCTGGCAGGCGAGCAGGTGCTTCATCTGACCACGGTCGGGCGGGTGACCGGGCGGTCGCGCGAAATAGAGATTTGGTTCATCCTCTGCCGCGAAAACTTCTACCTGTTCTCTGAACACGGTGAAGCCACCGGATGGGTCAAAAATATACGGCGCAGCCCAGATGTAAGCGTCCGCATCGGAGATCGCGGAATAAGGGCCGTCGCCAGGGTGCTTGACTATCGAACCGACCGGCAGTTATGGGACGAGGTGCAGGCGATCGCGAATCGCAAATATGGCTGGGGCGACGGTCTGCCCGTCGAAATAACGCCAATTGCGTGAGGTGAGATTAGTCACCTTCGTGCCACAAAATACCGTCATCAATTTAACCGAGGAACAACAAGTTCACGGAGGAACAGCATGATTGATCTCTACTTCTGGCCAACTCCAAACGGGAAAAAAGTCACGATCCAGCTCGAAGAAGCCGCCATCCCGTATAACATCAAGCCGATCAATATCGGACGCGGCGACCAGCTCAGTCCCGACTTCCTCAAAATCTCACCCAATGGCCGGATGCCGGCGATTGTCGATCACGAACCGATGGGCGGTGGCGCGCCCATCACCATCTTCGAGTCCGGCGCAATCATGGTCTACCTGGCCGAGAAGAGCGGGAAGTTCTTGCCCCAGGAACCCCATCAGAAAGCCGACGTCATGCAATGGGTCTTTTGGCAGATGGCCAATCAGGGGCCCAAAATGGGCGAACAGGGGCACTTTCGACGTGCCTCGCATGACGCGAAAAACGGCGATCAGTCTTATGCGCTGCTGCGCTTCGATAACGAAGTCCACCGCATTTACGGAGTGATGAATCTGGGCCTGCATAAGAAGCGTTACCTGGCCGCGGGCCAATACACCATCGCCGACATGATTTGCTATCCGTGGGCGACAACCTTGCAGGGCCGCAATATCGACCTCAACGAATTTCCCAACGTCAAGCGCTGGCTCGATGAGCTCGGCGAGCGGCCGGCGGTCAAAAAGGCGATGGCCGCGGGGCCCGAGTATCGTGAAGACCCTGCAACGATCACTCCCGAGGAGCAGGCGCGTCGCGCCAAATCGCTTATCCATCAGCGGGCGCAAGCGGTGCCGAAGGAGTGGGCGTAGCATACGCGATCGGCAATTGAACCCGCGCGGCGGAGAACCGCTGCCAGCCCTCGGGACCTGCTCGCAACTGCGCAGGAGTTTGCCCCGGATGCGTATCGCTGCACGCGCCGTCCTCGAACGTGACTTGGCCGTTTCACGATCGTGTGGCGATAGCCATCGCCTTCTGCGTACGCCGCCCGTCGCCGTATGGGATATCGTGTACCGTCTCCACCTCCATCGGTTTCACCGCGGGTTTTTCCAGGTCATAGACCGCGAGGTCCGTAGGCTTCCCGTCGATATAATGCGGCGCTTTTCGACTGTGTGAAAGCCGACTAATGTTTTTTGTGCGGCTTGAGAGTTCTCAAGATCTTGAGGTCACAGCGCGAAATGTGCAGGAATATCAAAATTCTTTTCAACTTCGATCCGCCGGTCACTGCCGAAGAGGTGCATGCGGCCTCGCTGCAGTTCGTGAGGAAGATCACCGGCTTCCACAAACCCTCCAAGGCGAACGAAGGCTCGTTCATGGCCGCGGTCGATCAAATCGCCAAAATCTCGACTGGTCTTCTTCATTCGCTCGAAACCAACGCCCCGTCGCGCAATCGCGAAGAAGATGCCGCGAAAGCCAAAGCTCGCGCCGCAGAAAGATTCGGTACTTGAATCACGCACGCGATCCCGGCCTAGAAGCGGGAGGTACCCGGCCGCGAGACGGTTCAGTTGGCGCGGCAAGAAATGTTCTTGAGTCCGCTTAAGCTTCGAATCTCGGCGGCGTCTCGAGCCTCCCGGATGTTGAGTTTCAGCACGGTCAAGCTTCCCTTCCATCCGACCACATCGAGCGGGCAGAAACAGTTTGCGCGTTACCTCCGTGGCGGCAATGGAGCCGATCGGAGCGAGGGTCTGCATCCGTGAGGCCAGATTGGTCGTGTGCCCGATGGGTGTGTACTCCGTCTGGCCTGCACCGCTTGTGATCGAGCGCACCACCACCTCGCCCGTGTTCACGCCTATCCGCGCTTGGATCGGTAGTCCGCCATCTGCACGAACACGATCGTAACTGGGTGACGAAACCCACCCTAGCCAGACTACTCGGCTGGCACGAAGTGTGATGGCGGAACTGCCGAGCACCGTCGATCGGCGAATTCGCCGTGCTCCAAGAGCACCGTGCTGCTTCCGCCGTTCGCGCAGGGCGTGGTAGTAACTGGGTCGACAGGAGACCCGATGCGCTGCGCGTCCTGCAACCACGACAATTCCGCCGACGCTTTGTTCTGCGATGCATGTGGCGCGAAGCTCGAATCGATCTGTGCCACCTGTGGCACCACTAATCAGCCGGATGCCAGATTCTGCAAGAAATGCGGCACGCGGATCGCTACGGAGTCCGCGCCTGCAAAGCCCGCGGCCGCACCGACGGCTCCACATATCCGCGTCACGCCGGAGAGTAGTTCACCAGAAGATATCGAGGGTGAGCGCAAGACGGTGACGGCGCTGTTCGCGGATATCAAGGGCTCGACCGAGTTGATGGAGGAGCTCGATCCCGAGGAGGCGCGCAGCATCATCGACCCGGCATTGAAATTGATGATCGACGCGGCGCATCGCTACGACGGTTACGTCGTGCAGTCCACCGGCGACGGCATTTTCGCGTTGTTCGGCGCGCCGCTGGCGCATGAGGACCATCCGCAGCGGGCGTTGTACGCGGCGCTGCGGCTGCAAGAAGGCCTGAAACGCTATTCGGACCGCATAAGGCAGGAAGGCCGGTTATCACTGCAGGCGCGGGTCGGAGTGAATACTGGCGAGGTTGTGGTGCGTTCGATCACAACCGGCGCGGGCCAGACTGAATACACGCCGATCGGACATACGACGAACCTGGCCTCGCGAATTCAGCTGTTGGCGCCAATCGGTTCCATCGCAGCGACTGAGCAGGTCAGAAAACTGTGTGAAGGCTATTTTGTCCTGAAGCCGCTGGGTCCAACCAGAGTCAAAGGCGTCAGCGAGCCGGTGAATGTCTATGAGGTCACCGGGCTCGGTCCGCTGCGCACGCGGTTGCAGCGCGCCGTGGGACGGGGGCTGACCAAGTTCGTCGGGCGCGAGCGCGAGATGGAGGCGCTCAAGCACGCTGCAGAGTTGGCGCGCCAGGGGCATGGGCAGATCGTGGCGGCGATGGCGGAGCCGGGGGTCGGCAAGTCGCGGCTGTACTTCGAGTTCAAGGCGACCTCGCAGTCGGGCTGGATGGTGCTCGAAACATTTTCCGTCTCGCACGGCAAGGCGAGTGCCTATCTGCCGGTCATCGACTTGCTTCACACCTACTTCGATATTTCGGCTACGGACGACGAGCGCAAGCGGCGCGAGAAGGTTAACGGCCGAATCGTGACCCTGGATCCGGCACTGGAAGACACGCGCCCCTACTTGTTCAGTCTGCTGGGCATCGTCGAGGGCGACGACCCGCTTGCGCAGATGGACGGGCAGATCAAGAAGCGCCGGACGCTCGACGCGATCAAACGCATCCTACTCCGCGAGTCGCTCAATCAGCCGTTGATGGTGATTTTTGAAGACTTGCACTGGATCGACGAGGCGACCCAGGAGTTCCTGAACCTGCTGGCGGATTCGATCGGGACGGCGAAAATCCTGCTGCTGGTGAACTATCGCCCCGAATACTCACACGGATGGGGTAGCAAGACTTACTACACGCAGCTGCGGCTTGACCCGTTGGGTAAGGAGAGCGCCGAGGAGATGCTGTCGGCTTTGTTGGATGACGGCACGGATCTGCTTCCGCTCAAGCGGCTGATTATCGAACGGACGGAAGGCACCCCGTTTTTCATGGAGGAGATGGTGCAGGTGCTGTTCGATGAAGGCGCGCTCGTGCGCAACGGCGCGACGCATCTAACGAAACCGCTGGCGGAGTTGAAGATTCCGCCGACGGTGCAGGGGATTCTCGCCGCGCGCATCGACCGCCTGCCCGCGGATGCCAAGGAGTTATTGCAAACGCTGGCGGTGTTGGGACGAGAATTTCCATTCGGGCTGGTGCGCGCGGTGACGCGCAAGTCCGACGATGACCTCAACCGTCTGCTCAATGACTTGCAACTGGCGGAGTTTATCTATGAGCAGCCGGCGGTGGGCGATACCGAATACCTCTTCAAGCACGCGCTGACGCAGGAGGTCGCCTACAACTCGCTCCTGATCGAACGGCGTCAGCAACTGCACGAGCGCACCGGTGCGGCGCTCGAGACGATCTATGCGAATGCGGTCGAGGAACATCTGGCCGAACTCGCGCATCATTACGGCCGCGCCGCCAATCCCGGCAAGGCGGTGGAATATCTGACGCGCGCCTGCTGGCCGGCGCGCGTCGGCCAGCAGGCGCGGGAACGCTCGGCCTTCGCCGAGGCGCAAGCGCAATTGCAACAGGGTCTCGAATGGATCAAGAAACTACCCGAATCGGCGGAGCGTGACGCGCGCGAGCTGGAACTGGCGAGCACCCTGGCCCAGGTTCTGATGGTCACGCGAGGGTACACCGCGCCGGAGACGCGCGCGGCCGTCGAGCGCGCACGTGACCTGGCGGAGAAGGGTGGCAACCTGGCCCAACTGGTTGCGCAGGTATTCGAGATTTGGCGTAACGTTTATTTCTCGGGAGACTACTCTACCGCGGTCCTGCTGGCGGACCGGATACTCGACCTCGCCCAGCGCGAGGGCAGTCCCGCGAGCTTCGGCTTCGCCTGCAGTGCCCAGGTGGTCGTGAGCTTCCTTCGCGGCGACCTCGCCGGTGCCGAGGAGCACTTCACTCGCTGGAGCAGCTTCCTTAGCGCGCCTGGTTTCAGGCAAGTTCCCGGCGCGGCCGTGGCTGCAATTGGTCTCGCAAGCCTTTGCGCTGCGGCTTTGGGCCGCCCCGATATAGCCCGCGAGCGCATCGCCCTTGCGATGGCGTTCGCGCAGGAAAGCAACAACCCCTACGACCTGGCGGTCGCGCGACTGTTTGAAAGCCGGCTGTCCTGCTGGCTGAGAGAACCGCAGCACGCTGAGGTTGCCGCCACCCAAGCGTTGGCCCTCGCTGAGGAGCACGGCTTTGTCCTCAGGAATACCACCCGCACGGTGCTCGGCTGGGCGCGGGCGCAGCTTGGCCGCGCGGATGAAGGCTCTGCGCTGATCCGCCAGGGTTTAGCCGGCTTGGCCGAGGTCGGAACCAGGCTATATGTCACTGATCGGCTCACGCGTCTGGCCGAGGCCCAGGCCCTCGACGGCAAGCTCGGCGACGCCTCCAACACCATCGAGGAGGCGCTCCAGGCGAATCCCGAGGAACTCTATTTCCGTCCCGAAACCTTGCGCATCCGCGGGGACCTGAGGCTCGAACTTGGTCAGGCCGAACTGGCCGAGACCGACTTCCGCGAGGCGATAACGCTCGCCCAAAAGATGAGCGCCAAGTTATGGGAGCTGCGCGCGACGATGAGCCTTGCGCGATTGCTCGCCAAGCAGGGTCGTCGCGACGAGGCGCGCACGATGCTCGCCGAAATCTACAACTGGTTCACCGAGGGCTTCGACACCGCCGATCTAAAAGACGCCAAGGCGCTGCTTGAGGAACTGCAGGCGCGCCCCGTTTTGGGCGAACAGCGATAGGGACACGACACACCAGTGATCCGCTCGGAGACCCCGTTCAGGCGGCGGCTTGCGCGCCGGAATCACGCCGCAGACGTTTCCACTCGCGCGGCGTCAGCTCCAGGACCAGCCGCGCCGGATGGGTCGAGACGCGCTCGATGACATCGCGCAGATAGACGAACGGATTGATCTGCAGGTGCTTGCAGGTCTGCACCAGCGAACACAGGATGGCGGTGCGGTGCGCCGCCGCTTCGCTTCCAGCGAACAGCCAGTTTTTGCGGCCGAGTACGATCGGCCGTAGCGCCTGCTCCGCCCCGTTGTTGTCGATCTTTAGTCGTCCGTCTTCGGTGTAGCGCGTCAGGGCGACCCAGTTGCGCAGCGCGTAGCCGATGGCCGCACCGAGCGGGCTCTTCGGTAACGCCGCCGCCCGCTGCTCCTGCAGATACGCATGCAGTCTCTCCAGGATCGGCCGCGCCTGCTCCTGCCGAAGGCGCTGTCGTGCGGGCGCATCGAGTTGCCTGTCTCTGGCCACCCGCTCGATCCCATACAGCTGCTTGATGAGCGCCAACGCCTGCGCGCAGGCCACTGCCGCCGTCTGTACTCCGCAAAAATACGGGTGTGGCCAGAACCATTCCTAGCAGCAACCGTGTTCAGAAACCGCGCCCATGAGGGGAGAAAGGCCTTCCTGTCGCGTTTCAGGTTCTACCCTTTGTGGAACACGCCGGGTGGCACCCGGTGCGACGAGGGTGGGTCGCGGCAGCATTCACCGGGGGATGCGAGGACGCCGCGGCGATGGAGTCCGGCGAGTTGGAGGAGTGGCACCGCATTTTCGAGGATGTAAGGAGGCGGAGCGCAGGTCTCCCTAAGGTCGGGTTGATGAATTCGCGCACGTTCCGACGTCGAACTACTCGAGCTCAACCGCAACGCCTTCGGGGAGTCTCTTCAAGAACCATCCGGAGACTGCCGCGCAAATGGGCGGGGTGATTGCGCTTCGCATGACCGAACGGCGCGACCTCCTGGTCGCCGCGTCGAATGGCCAGGGCGAGCGTAACCGAGCGCAATGGCTCCTTAGCAAGATTCGCGCAGTCTTCAACATGTCGCCGCCGCGCTAGGAGTCCGTCCGAGAAAGATCACCGGTTGAGTTGATCTCCGGGTTGGTGCGCGTAACCCGCTTCTGAGAAAATGTCTCAATGAGCCCACGCAATTTGAAATGGAAACACGAAGAAGGTGACTGGTTAGAAGCCGCCTGGCCACTGCGGTCCCTGTGAAGACCAGAGTCCGCCGTAGGGGAAATACTCCGGGCCCACTGCAACCCCGGCGATCAGAGTCAGGAAACCATTACCTGGAGAATTAAAAGCGGCATTGGCGACCCAGATCGTGCCATCCTTGGCGATGGCGATGCCCACCGGTTGAGAAAAGCCTACGCCCGGTTGGCTGAGGTTCGCGATCGCCTTGCCGTTGGAGTCTAGTTCGGTAACGCTACCGCCCAAATTGGACACCCAGATCCGTCCTGCATTGTCGATAGCGGCGACCTGGGGACTATCGAAACTAGCGCCCGGGCTGTTGCGGTTATTGAAGTTCTTGATTAGGCCACCCGATGCATTCAGCTCGGTCAGACTACCCAAGTCCGCGTAAGTGCCAGCATTCACGATCCACGCGTTACCGCGCTTGTCGAATGCAATGCTATTCGGCATGGCAAAGTTTGCCCCCGGAGTGTTGGTATTGTCGAAGAACCTAATCGCCCTACCCGAGGAATCCAGCTCCGTGACGCTGTTACCAGCAAGGTTCGCCACCCAGAGGTTCCCCGACTTGTCTATCGACATCGCCTGTGGGAAATTGAAATTAGGAGATGGGTTGTTCGAATTGTTGAAGTTGAGTGCGGTGCCCGTCGCGGGAATTAGCTCGGTCACGCTATTGCCGCATTGATTCAACACCCAGACGTGACCCGATGAATCTATCCTGACGTTCTGCGGACAGGCGAAATCTGCGCTCGATGTGTCTGAATTGTCGAAGACGGCGATGACCTTGTCCGACGAGTCGAGTTCGGCAACAAAGTCGCTGGCCGCGACCCACACATGGCCGGATGCGTCGATAGCGACGCCGGCGGGAGCGGGCAAGGAGGTGGCATTCATAACATTTCCTGAATGGTCGAGCTCCCATACCGCGTTGTTAAAAAAATCCGTCAACCAGACATGCCTGGATTTGTCGATCGCGATCGCGAAAGGCGTCCACTGCCCATTAAAGTCATATCTGAACTCCGCCGAGGGTAGCGGCTGATCGGCGTAAGCGATGCGCCCGAACGCAGCGACGCTGAGCATCGCTCCCAGCCACAGAACTGCCCGGCCACCGGGAGCCAGCATCTTCGAGCGTCCGTGGTACATGTAGGTGCGAAACCATCGTGCGAAAAACATCCGGGAACTCTCCTCGTCAACTTCGCCCTCCGCGAAATTCTCAAAGCTGCTCCATTCAACCGTTTACTGCTTTCCGAAGCATATCACTGAAGGTTCAGCGACGCTGGTCGGCAGCTAATGCTGGGGAGACGAGGTCGAATCGACCGGATTCGCGCCGACGTCCGGCAAAGATGGCACAGGGCGCGGCGGGGGCATAGCTTCCGGCGCCACGCCATGAGTACCGGGACGATCGGGTGCATCAGTCGAGATCATCGTGATGAGCATGCCCTGCTGATAACGCGGACCAGCGACGATCAACACCGCATGGTTCATCAGCTTGAGGTCGGTGGTCATGAGCGGGCGCGTGCCCTCAAACAGCACGATCTCCATCGAGATCATGTTATCCAGCACCGAACTCGGCGCGATATGCAGAATGCGGCCGCCGGGCATTTCGAAGACCACCATCCGGCCGCATCTCGTATGCCGCTTCTGCTGCATTACCAGGCGGTAAGTGGTGTACTCGAAGAGGTCCTTGAGGTGCCTGCCAATAACCGACGATGAGAGCTGAGCGTCCATGCCCTTGCCGGTATTGGCGGCGAGGACGGAATCCACACGGATGAGGATCGAACGAGGACGTTCAGTTTGTGCGAGCGCCTGCAGAGGTGCCGCGAGCACGCACATCGCGACAATGGTCAGCAGCAGGCCGGGGGAACGCCGCTCAATCATAATTGGCGTTGCTGGCGTGGCTGGCGCGACTGATCGGACACCCAAATGACGGTTGTGCCGGATAAGCGCGAATGAAGGCTTCCTGGGCCAGCTCTACAGCATCATCCTGGTTATGCACGATCGCTTGTCCAACTCCGAATTACGCGCCGCTGGTACCGTTCAACCAAGGCGCCGAAAGCCTGAGAGCCACCATTTCTTGCCAACTCAAGCAGTTCGGTTTCGTCGGCTTCGGGGCGCAGCGCTCTACTCAACTGCGTTAGACGGGTGCGGTGCGGGGAAATTCAAACCGCTTCAGGAACCCGCGGTATGCCCTCATCACGGCTCTCGCGCGCGCCAGTGTCGTCTATCTGGAGGCGCTGCTCTCTCTCGACAGCGGGATCATCGGCACGGGCCATCATTGGTATTCACCGGCCAGGGGCAGAATCACAATGGCGCTCAGCGCGGTCTTCCGCAGCAGCGACAAATCATCGAGCACCTTGCCCGCGCCCATCATTCTCACGAACGCCTCGCAGGCCTCGCGCTGGGCGTGCAGCGAGTTGTAGTCCTGCTCGAGTCCTTCTTCGGAGGACTTGCGGGTGTAGATCGCGCAGCGCCTGACTGCAGCATCAGCCATGGGCGATCTTCCCCGCCCGGCGCTTGAGGCCGAAGAAGAGCGGTCCTGACCAGCGCGCGCCGGTGATCACGCCGGCCACTTCGGACAGCGATCTGTAGCGCCGGCCGCGGTAGACGACACCGCGGTCGAGCACCGTGACCCGATGGCTGACGCCGCCCCACTCGCGGATCATGCGTCGAGCAATTGACCTGGTCGTCATGGGGCTCGTCGATGTCCGCGCACAGTGGACGGCCGGTCTATCTAAACGAAGACGACGTAATAAGCGACGTATAAAAGAAAGGCGAGCAATTGAAGGAGGGGGGAGTCTCCTTAATGCCCGCCGTTTCAACCAATGGTGTCCGCTTGCAGGGAGGAGGGTGCAATCAGACCATTTGGTTTTCGCTCTCAATTGATTTGACGACGCTCGGCGAAATATATTCGAGCCGCGGTTTTTGGTTGGACCAGGAAATCGGGCCAGGAGCTTCCCGGTAATTTTGTTTGACAGTGGACCGTGGGACACCTCCGGCTATCGCGGCAACTGCTCCGGCTACGTTTACCTTTCGTAAGTATGTTCGGCGTCCGCGCACGCCATCGCCACGAAATGAAAGCGGCGCGAATAGCCCAAGGTGCTGACCGCCGCTTATCAGTTCCACAGAAGCGGTTGATGCCGATCGAATCAAACCAAACTGGACATCGTGTATCCGATCGGCTCAGTTGCAATACGGACGGGTCTCAGTCGAGGAGGAGATACCTGGAAGTGTCAAACCCTCATGGTCGGCACCGGAAACTATGGATCACTGCCGGTGATGGACGAGGTGAAACTTGAGGCGCGCCGCCGCAAGATCAATCTCTTGATTGTTCCGACCAAAGAGGCCGTCCAGACGCTGGCCAGGAAGCCCCAGCACACCAATGCCATTCTTCACGTGACGTGCTGAACCGTTCACGTCGTGTAACTGGAATTTCTATGGGCCTCTCGGTCGGTTAGGCGGCGATCTGGTATCCGCCAGGTTAACGACCAGAGCGATCGGCTCATCTGCTGACCGTGCCGCGCCCGTGCCCAATATCCCTGGGGCGGCACCGGAATTTCAAGATAACGACGGTTCTTCGATAACTCACGACTGGAAAGCCTCCCATTCTTTTGCAAGCTGTCGACCGGCTCGGACCGCTTTTGGAGAGCACTTCATCCGAATCGTCCGCCTAACCTTGTCATTGGTTCGCTTGTGAAAGCCCGGCGACCTTTGCGAGGATGGGGCCGTTGAGCCTGCGCGATTTGAGCCAGTTTTTTACGGAGGGTCTCGCGATGGAAAAACGCATCGTCAAATTTTTTAGCGAAGGCGTCCGGATGGAGGGTGACCTCTTTCTGCCAGATGGCCTCAAGGCCAGCGAGCGCCGTCCCGGCATCGTCCTGTGCCACGGCTTCACTGGTATTCGTTCGGTCATTCTCGGCGATTATGCCAAGGTCTTCGTCGAGGCTGGCTTCGTGGCCCTGACGTTCGATTACCGCGGCTTCGGCGGCAGCGAGGGAACCAAGTGGCGCCTGCTTCCTCTTGAGCAGATTGACGATATTCGCAACGCGATCAGCTTCTTCGAGAC
>JBEKJC010000064.1:0-11770 GCA_050011435.1 Binataceae bacterium (SeqCode) | reverse complement strand
CTCTGTCGCCGCGATGTTGGAAGCGATTCTTCGCATTGACGGCTAAAAATCGCTGGGACAGCGGCACGCAACCCAGGTGCGGAAGATTCGGCCGAATGCGCCCGCCTTACCGATGGACCTGCCAATTTGGCGCCTGGAGAGGATTCGCCCTATTCCGCCGATTAGCGACATCGGAGGCGTTCTCCGGGTCCGAGCGCAATCGCAGATCGCGCGCGGACCCGCAAATTTCAGGCGATTCTCAGAAATGTGCGGAAATAGAAGGACCGGATAGTGGACTAGAAGGGAATTGAATTGGCGACCCCATGATGCGGTGGCGTGCGGGGGAATTGTTCGCAACTTTGGCGCGGCATTTGGGCCGAGAAAGAGGCAGCGGTCGTAGAGAGAATCTCATCGCCGGAAATTCGCCTCTGATTTCTGAACCTCTGTGCGCCTTCAGCTCCGGTATTGGACCCGAACGATTTCGCGAGGATTTGCGCTGATTGCACCGCGGCAGGACTGGCTTTAAAGGCGCAGCAGAGCAATGTGTGCGGCTGTCCGCGCAGGAGGGCGGACCGCTCATGGTCGTGGCATTGTCCAGAACGCGCGTGTTATCTCTCGAGCACGGGAGACTGTTGACGCCATGGACTGTGCAAGTTGCGGATCCGAAAATCCGGCTGACAAGAAGTTCTGCGGCGATTGCGGTAACGCACGCGGCGGTCGAACCATTCTTTCTGGATTAAGCTTGGCGCAAATCGAGCCAAGGCTCTGACCGAAGGAAGTGGCGGGAGCGTTAGCATGTCCAACCCCTATTACAAGCAACATTGGATCGATATCGAACCCGAGCGCCACGCCGCCTATGATCAGATACTCGGCTACCATCCCGCCCTCGAACCGATCATTCGGCCGCTGCAACTGAAGCCTGGCCTGCGCGTGCTCGATGTCGGTTCCGGCCCCGCATATACCACCATGGAACTGGCGCGGCGCGTAGCGCCCTTGGGCCAGGTGAGCGGTGTGGACATAAATGCGGAATTCATCGCCCGCTCGACGGAGCGCGCTCGCGAGGCCAAGCTTGCGATTGAGTTCACCCACAGTGCCTTTCCTCCGCTGCCGTTTCCCACCGCCAGCTTCGATCGCGTGTTCTGCAAAAACGTTCTCGGGTATGTCGATTCCGCCGCGGATACTGTCGTCGAAATGGCGCGCGTAACGGCGCCGGGCGGAATCGTCGTCGCGTCCGATAGCGACTGGGACCTGTTGGTGCTCGAGACCGGCGCCGCCAATCGCGCGCTTAACGAGCGCGTGCTGGCGGCGTCAAAATCGATCGCCATCAAAGAGCCACGCATCGGGCGCATGCTCTTCGGGATGTTCCGCGACGCTGGACTCGTTGATGTGAAAGTCAACATTATCGCCGGCGCCGATACCGTAGGGCGATCGCTCACGATGCTCAAGGCGAGTTTCTCACGCTACGCGCATGACTCGGGACATGTCGCCGAGGCGGAGATTGCCGCATGGCTCGCGTCGGTCGAACGCGCGATCAAAGAGGGCAGCTTTTTCTTCGTGCTGCCGCAATTCGTCGTCTGCGGCGCGAAGAAATGATCGTGGCAGGGCAAATCCGCGCTTGAATTAAAATCTCTTGTGCCTTCCGTAGGCTGTCAGAAAAAGAGTGTACAAACGCAGGCGATTCAGTGTAAGTCAGGGGGGCGTCTAAACAGGGAGGACTTATGAAGAACAGAAGTTGGATAGTCGTCATTCTCGCTATCGGTCTTTGGACCTTCATGCCGCGAGGCGTGGCGCGAGCAACAACCCCGGTGGGAGAATATGTGGTCTGTAGCACCGGTGTTGCGCCATATACGCCCACGACGGTTGGCCCGGACAGTTCCGTGGAACAGCAGGTTAGCTGCAACGCCGACGACTTTGCAGTGGGCGGAGGAGTTGAAGTCCTCAGCCCCTCGCTGCCGCTACCCCCGGGTGTATTGGTAACTACTCCAGAAAACTCGTTTCTTTTCACCGATGTAACTCCCACCGGTTGGCAGGTCGTTTTGCAAAACACCAACCTCGACCCGTTTTGCGCGCTGCCCAAACCGCCGGCGAAGCTCTGCCCGTCGGTGCAGTACAGAGTCTGCGTGTCTTGCGTCGGAGTAGCCAGTTGAACGAGCGTAATACGAACGCCGACGATTCAGTGTAAGTCAGGGGGGCGTCTAAACAGGGAGGACTTATGAAGAACAGAAGTTGGATAGTCGTCATTCTCGCTATCGGTCTTTGGACCTTTATGCCGCGAGGCGTTGCGCGAGCAGTCTCGGTGGGAGTTTACGTGAACTGTAGCACCGGTGCCCCGCCATATACGCCCACGACGGTTGGCCCCGACAGTTCCGTGGAACAGCAGGTTAGCTGCAACGCCGACGACGTTGCAGTGGGCGGAGGAGTTGAAGTCCTCAGCCCGTCGCTGCCGCTACCCCCGGGTGTATTGGTAACTACTCCAGAAAACTCGTTTCTTTTCACCGATGTAACTCCCACCGGTTGGCAGGTCGTTTTGCAAAACACCAACCTCGACCCGTATTGCGCGCTGCCCAAACCGCCGGCGAAGCTCTGCCCGTCGGTGCAGTACAGAGTCTGCGTGTCTTGCATATCTGCACCACCAGTTTGATTCCGTAGCATCGCCCATGTTCCCCATGGAGCTAAAGGCCTTCTAATACAGGCGAGAGGTTGAGTTTTTCACCTCTCGCCTAATCACATCAATCTTTGCCCTTTAAAAGGGAGTACCGAGATGCTTTGACGGTGGTTGTGGGCAAAGTGGTAAAGCCAGCCAGCACCCCCGGGTAACAAATTGCTGCGCGAGCGTCTATATAGGTCAGCGATGCGTTGTCAGAACGTCGGGACCAGTCACGAATTGGAGATAGCCAACACTCGATCACAGCAGGCAGCCTGCGAACAGAATGGCATTTTCCATTAAATCAAGCGCCTACTCACCGCGAAGGCCCTTGACCGAACAGATCGAACCTCCGGTACTTTGGGTGGGGCAGGAGCAAGAGCTCGGAATCGGCTAGTCGGTTCAGGCTGGAGACTTCCGCGAATCTTCCTCCGTCGTATCAACTGGCAAACGGTCGCGCCAAATTTACCGACGGAAATTCTGGACGCGAATTGCGCGACACCGATCGGAAAATGGATTTCTCCGCTCCCACAGATTTGCAAATGAGGCCACAAGGGCCGGTTGCCCGGTGATTCGCAGCGTGTATCGCCAGAGATCGGGAGTCAATGGCGCAACGCAGTCAATTCGAACTCTCAGACGCCCTTAGATCCCTTCGAAAGAAGCAAGATTCGCCTTGGTAGACGGATAGGAGAGCCAATGGCCCGGCCAGCCCATTCGTATTCGACCGACCCACGACATCGACGTGATCTTCCCGACGTACGTCCCTGAACGCGAACGCTCAGGCGACTGGATGTATGGCGCGAATCGAGCAATGTGTAGTGGTACCCGAAGAGGAGCGGGGAGATATGAAACATGGCTCGAAAGCGGACCGAGACCCCGAAAAACTGGCGTCTCAACTGGATCAACTTCGCGAACTGAATCCCGAGGGGCTCCGCGCGCAGTGGCAGACCTTGTTCGGCGCCGATCCACCCTCGAAACTTCGTTTTCCCCTGCTGGTTCAGGGGATCGCGTATCGGCTGCAGGAGAAAGCCCTTGGCGGCCTCAAGCCGGCGACTGTGCGGATGCTGGAGCGAATCGCCGACGATGCCTCCGCACGTCGACAGGCTGCCCCGACTCCCGCAAAGATTCGCGTAACCACCGGAACCGTACTGATCCGGGAGTGGCACGGCACGAAGCATCAGGTGACCGTGCTGCAAGACGGATTCTTCTACCGAGCAAAGCACTTTGATTCGCTGTCACAGATCGCGCGAACGATCACCGGCAGCCGCTGGTCAGGACCGCTGTTCTTCGGCTTGAAGTCGTCCAGGAAGGAGCAGAGTAATGAAGCCGCATAAGGAGCAGGCGCTGCGGTGCGCCATCTACACCCGCAAGTCCTCCGAAGAGGGCCTCGAGCTGCCCCGACTCCCGCAAAGATTCACGTGAGTACCGGCACCGTACTGGTCCGGGAGTGGCACGGCATCAAGCATCAGGTGACCGTGCTGCAAGACGGATTTCTGTACCGCGCCAAGCACTTTCGCTCGCTGTCGCAGATCGCACGAGCGATCACCGGCAGTCGCTGGTCAGGACCGCTGTTCTTCGGCATGAAGTCGTCCAGGAAGGAGCAGAGTTATGAAGCCGCGTAATGAGCAGGCGCTGCGTTGCGCAATTTACACCCGCAAGTCCTCGGAAGAGGGCCTCGAGCAGGAGTTCAATTCGCTCCACGCGCAGCGCGAGGCCTGTGAGGCGTACATCCGCAGTCAGCAGGGGGAAGGCTGGCGGCTGCGCAAGACCCCATACGATGACGGCGGCCTTTCCGGCGCGACGATGGAACGCCCCGCCCTCAAACAGCTGCTGGCCGACATCGAAGAGGGTCTGGTTGACGTCGTGGTGGTCTATAAAGTCGATCGCCTGACGCGGTCGCTGTCGGATTTCGCCCGGATGGTCGAGATCTTCGACGGCCACCAGGTCTCCTTCGTTCCGCTCAGTTGGCCAGCCCAGGAAAAGCTGCTCGGCTTCGCGGATCCCGCCTGATAAATCCGCGGCCCAGGAATTACTGACTGGACCCCTTAAGTATTTCCGATTTCAAATTCATCGAGACGGCGAATTTCTGGGCTATTGGGTAATCGCCGAAGTCCACCGCCCAAACGGGCAATGGAGAGAAAGCCCGAAAATCGCATCACGGGGCCTCGGGAGAGCCTCTCTCCGGTCCGTTTCGACTGCGGATATCCGCGCTCACACGGCATATTAACGCTAGGCTAAGAATAATATAGACAGCTTAAGACTCATTGGCGGAGGGAAGTGGATTCGAACTCTCGGTACCGGTTTCTAAACTGGCAGACGACAGCTTTCAGGCGACGTTTGCAATATAGCGACGAGTCCCCTGGAGGATATTCAAAAGGGCCCTGTTGGATTGTGGAGATGCCTAACTCACCCCCGCACCCGGCGCAGG
The DNA here is from genome assembly GCA_050011435.1 of Binataceae bacterium (SeqCode). Taxonomy (GTDB): domain Bacteria; phylum Desulfobacterota; class Binatia; order Binatales; family Binataceae; genus JADMIL01. The sequence goes on along the minus strand of JBEKJC010000064.1, from coordinate 6,719 downwards.
CGCGACGGCCAGCCTCATGGTTCGACCATTCCGTCACAGGCCTGCGCGGCCTCCTCCCATGTGAGACTAGATTTTCGCAGCCGTAGTATGCGCGGGCTTTGATCGTGTACGAACGCCGGCGCGAAGAAATTTTCATAGCCGGGAGACGGTTGGCACGCTATTCGGATCCAACGCCGATCCACTTTGGCGCCTATCGTTATATCCTCGTTTAAACTTTGTTCGCAGCGGGAGAATCGCCATGGGCATTCTTGAGCGGCGCTTCAGGAAGTCTCTGCGCAAGCGTGTCAGACGGGGGTTTCGCGGCTATCCAGTTGCCACAGTTGCCTATTACGGCCCCGACGATCAGCGGGCCAGCAAGGTGGCGGTCGGCATCACAAACGGCGAGGGACGAGAGGTGGCCGAACTCCGGCGCTGGTTTTCCGAAACCGGCGACGTGCGGTTCGACCTCGTCATCAGCCGCCAGATCGTTGAGTTCATTGCGACGCATGCGGTGCGCACGGTGGCGGGCGTGGAGCGGATAATTGGCTGTCCGCATGAAGAGGGACTGGATTACGCGCAAGGCGATGTTTGTCCCGCTTGCCCCTACTGGGCGCATCGTGATCGCTGGACCGGGGAAACGGTCCACTGACGCCCGGGAGGCAAACCGTGTGAGACCAAGCCGGAGTTGAGGGTGCGAAATGGCCACGGCGCAAAGACATCACTGGCAGTTTGCGGCACTCTTTCGGCAAAGCGCCCTTCGGCTGGCGCTCGCAGCCGGCGATTGCGCGGGTGCAGGAAGCGGTGGCGGAGATCAGGAAGGTCAAGCGCAAGGACCCGGCGCTGGCCGCCGAAGGCGCGGTGTTGTTCCTGGAAAAGGCCTCGCCGGCATTGGAGCAGGTGGACAGTTCGTCCGGGGCAATCGGTAACGCCGTCAACCGCGCGATCGAAGCACTCGTCCCCATCATCGCCACCGCACCGGCTGATCTTGCTCGGCGTTCCGCCTGGCTGGAGCGGCTCGGGCAGGGCTACGGCTACAAGATCACCAGCGCCGATGTGTGGACGACCTATTCGCATACGATGCGGGTGGTCGAGCGGCTCGGGCGCCGCGATGAGATCCGCGCGCGCGTCCGGGAGCTGGCGGCTGATGGAGGATTTGTCGCCGAGGTACTTGGGCGAGAACTCAAACCTGGCGAACAGCCAGGAACCTCAAAAAAGTCAAAACCGCGAGCGGACTGAGAAACCGTATCTCGTGATTTACCGGTATAGAGTCCTATGATGCTCTGCGCTGTGAATAATCGTCGCTGGTGACAGTTGAATCGGAAGCGTGAGGGCGAAGAAATACTGACGCATCACCTGCTGGGAGCAGGAGCACAAGTACAAATGGCGACGGCCAGGGAACACGGAAACCACAAAACCCACCATCGCCGAGGTCCTGACGGAGTTCCTGGCCGAAGAACAAGAACGCCTGTCAGCCAAGAGCTTCGCGCGCTATCGGCATGCGATTGAACTTTTCGAGCAGAGCCTCAACAGCCACGCTCACCAGGCTCTTTTGGAAGCCGACGCCAAACTCTTCAACCGGCTGTACAACTCCGAAGGTGATGCACACCGCGAGTTCTGCGCGATCTTCGGACCAAAGAGGCGTTCTTCCGAGGTTAGGAAACGAAGAGGCTCGTCGACTGTGCCGGGCTGGGCCTGCGTAAGATGGCGCGCACGTTGGCATCGAACAGCCCCGTATCCCAATAGCTGTCCCAGTTCGATGGAACATCGTGGTCAGGATCGAAACGTCTGGCGCGAGTCGGAGCCATGTGGCTCCGAGAACCATGACCAAGTGAGAATATCCCCGAGAATCGTCTCCACGGCGCACCAACTCCGCACAAGAATTTGGCGCCGCGATACCACGTGTCGCGACGCCGGTTTCATATTCCGCCGGGATTGGCTTCGCGGTAAAGACCTTATCGTTCAACGAGTCCGCGCGCGCCAAGATACCCGTCTCAGTAAAATCTTGCTCGTCGCTCTTATGGCATTTATCGAGGCAAGAATTTGCGAGGCAAGTGCCGATCGTGAAATCCGAGCCCAAACCCGTTATACCGGGACCACAATGATCCGTGCGGCAAGTCCCGCTCGGTAACCATAAATCGGTAACGACAAATTGAGGGTGACCAAACATGGCGATCACAATTGAAAAAATCGGTGAGGTCAAAAACAAGCTCGGCGAAGGCCCGGTGTGGGATGTCGCCGAGAAAGCACTTTACTGGATCGATGGCGGCGCGCCAGCCATCTATCGTCTTGATCCAAAAACCAACGACATCAAATCGTGGAAGCCGCCGAAGCCGATTGGCTCGTTCGCATTGCGTGAAAAGGGCGGCGCCGTGCTCGCGCTCTCCGATGGTTTCTACCTCTTCGATTTCGAGTCGGGTGAAGCGAAGCAAATTGGCGAACCCGCAGCCAAGCCAGGGACAACCTTCAATGACGGCAAGACCGATGCGCGCGGCAGATTCATCGCGGGCACTCTGGACTCCAAGTTCGCCCAGCCGATTGGATCGATCTTTAGTCTCGACGAGTCGCTGAAGTGCACCACGCTCGAACCCGCCATCGGATGCACCAACGGTCCATGCTTCAGCCCCAACAATCGCACGTTTTACTGCGCGGACAGTGTGAGCAGGACGATCGCGGCGTATGACTACGATCTCGCTACCGGAACGGTTTCCAATAAGCGCCTGTTTGCGGAGATCAAGGGCCTCGGCGGAGTTCCCGATGGTGCCACGGTCGATGCCGAAGGAAATCTATGGTCTGCAATCGCCGGCGGCGGGAAGATCGTTTGCTTCAAGCCTGATGGCTCGATCGCCCGGACCGTCGAGGTGCCAGTGCCCATCATCACCAGCGTGATGTTCGGCGGTGACAATCTCGACGTGATGTATGCGACCTCGATCGGCGAGAAGATCCTCGGCATGGAACCTGGCGCCGACGGTGGCAGCCTTTTCGCGATCAAAGGATTGGACGTAAAGGGTAAACCCGAACCGCGCTTCGCCGGCTAATAGGTTCGATAGCAACCGAGGCGATCGCTATCGCTTGGTGGTTCGTATAGTGGGGCGACGCCCACTCTGTAGGGAGAATTCGGTCACGGCTTGACCGGCAAAGAATGCGAAGAAGAGAATGCGGACAAACCGCGTGATCGTGTTGGAACGGAGCCTATAGAAGCAATGGGCATCTTCAGAATGTACGTAGGTCCCGACGGCAAGTCGCACTTGGAAGAGCAGACGCTGGCCGAACACCCACTCCTAACCAAACCGCAAACGGCTAAGCTTATTGTATTTGCTGAACAACCTGCCGGAACCTTTCTGGATTGGCATCCTGCTCCGTCAATACGTCATCGTGGTGTCCGGCCAATTGGAAATCGGTTTGGGCGACGGGACGTTGCGTCGTTTCGGGCCGGGAGACGCACGGTTGGTCGAGGACACCACCGGGCAAGGACATACGACACGGTATCTTGGTCCGGGACCCGTAATAACCGCTACGATTCCGCTGGCCTAGGAGCCCGACTGGTTGAGTTGACTCCGGGTTGGGACGATTATTAGCTATTGATGATGCGGGCCGGGAAAGGATTCTGAGAGGCGCTGGTTCGCCCGCTGGCTGGAAATGGTGCCCGATCTTGGCAGTTACACCTGTCAGCTTGATGATTTTTACGCATTGCAGAGCCGGTGCAACTTCAAAATGTTGTGGGTGAGACAGACCAGCGCCCACTGTTCAATGACATGTCAGACGAACCCCTTCCTTTGAAGCCGAGCATATATCTTCGTCGACAAGTGATGGTCACATTTCAGGACGACCCCATAGGTCCGATGACCAGTAATTTCTTCGGCGAGGATAACTACATGTGGGCGTCTGATTTTCCACATTCCGATTGCACCTGGCCGAATTCGCGAAAAGTAATAGAGAGTGAGTTTTCCGGAGTGCCCGATACTACCAGAGAGAAAATAGTGTGCACGAATGCGGCGAGGCTCTATCGGATAAACCTTAATCTATGATTACGGCCGGTCAGGATCGTGTAAGACGCGAAGTCTTTAATAAGTTGATCTGCCTTGAGTCGTTGACGGCATCGCCTCGTTGGATCTGTTCGTGGTTCGGACGATCTCGTTCGATCTGCTCTATGGCCTGGTAATTCTTCGCCATGCTCGCAGGCGACTGGTGAGCATCAGGGTGACGACCAATCCGACCGCCGAGTGGATCGCTGGGCAGGTGACTGACGCCTTTCCCTGGGACGAAGCGCCACGTCATCTGCTTCGCGACCGTGACGGCGCCTTCGGCCCAGCGTATACCCGCCGCATTCGGGCAATGAGGATCCGTGATCATCCGACCGCGCCGCGCTCGCCATGGCAGAACGGCCACGTCGAGCGCCTAATCGGCTCGATTCGGCACGAAAGCCTCGATCACCTAGTCGTGTTCGACGAACCGCAGCTGCGTCGCGTGCTGAAGAATTATGCTTCCTATTACAACCAGGTCCGGACGCATCTCTCGTTGCACAAGAATGCGCCGGATTTTCGCCGCCCGCAAAAGCTCGGCCGCATCGCAGGCATCTCAATTCTGGGCGGGCTGCATCACCAATACGTCAGGGTATAGGTTTTGACTAAGCACAGGTATCACACGTCCGATTGAAAGAAAAAAACAAGCTGCGACGGTCAGGATGCTCATGCCGCGATCCAAATCAGTGGTCTTGCTCTGTTCGATCATTCCGCCCTCGGACGCGAGATATTGGGCGGCACGCGGGCGGGCTCAAGCAGCGTACTCGAAATTCGTTCGGGCACGCGCAGCGCAAGGACGGACTCCTGTTCAACCCGCGAGTCTGACGCGCGCAACGCGCGAAGCGTGTTGGCGAGGAACGCTCTCGGTTGTTCGTCAAGCTCAGCGCGGATAGCGTTTCGCGAGTAATCTGTAAGTTTCATCCGCAGGCCGTTGCAGCAACATCCTCAGGAAACGTCCTGAACCTCTCGATTGATGAAGCCGCCCACGAGCGCTCAAGAGGCCCTATCCGCGCGCTGTCCAAATCGAGGTCGGCCCATAACCGGATTTGCGCATCTAAGTAAGCGGCGTGCTCACCCAGGTTTCGATCACCGCGTCCCGGATAATCTGCGGTCCAAGGGAAAACCAATGGTGGTGTCGGTCAAGTGGTGGAAAAGCAGTGCCCGTCCATTACCTGTTGCCGTATTGCGAGCAATGGCATGAGAGAACTTCTCGACTTCGCGTTTTCTACTAGGGATGAACGAGTTCAGGCCACCGCGCGTTTTTTCAGGAGAATCAGATAGCCCCCGATGACTGGATGATCGCGAATTTTCAGGCGAAACCGAACCCCATCACGCTCGACGATCACATATTCCCAGCCGCCAATATCGATCAGCTTTGCCTCCTCATTGGCTGATTGCCAATTCACCGTGTAACCCTCGGCTTCCAACTGCTTGGTGATCCCCAATTGTGTAGGATAGTCCGAGTCAACCCATTTGTCCTGAACTTCGTCGACTCGTCGCGCTTGGGTTTTCCCTACTTCCGCCTGTGCGACAGCCTCAGCGAGACTTCGCCAGGCGACAAGTACGCCGGAAGTGAAGTGTTGAGGATCGTTGTCGATGAGCTTTGCGCAGTTCTGACACAACCAGATCGCGTTTGCTATGTCGCTGCGCTGTTCAGGGGACAGAGCGGGATCGTATCGCGGCCCTCCGGGTGCTGCGGCCGAAATATGGGCCGCGACCCCGACGTTCAGGGTTTTGCCGGCTTCCATCTGTGGTCCGGCAGTCGGCGCTCTGCAATCAGGATTCGAGCAACGATAAGCTGCCCGCGCGGCGATCGCTCGCTTCGTGGCCTCGGGGAATTCGTCTCGTTGCATAGCCGTCCAGGTAGTGAACTTGCCCCGAGTTGGTGGACACCCGGGTTAAGCAGCCAATAGCCGCTGGTTTCGCCGTTCGAATTCAACCGGGCTCAGGTAGCCGAGCGACGAATGTCGGCGACGGCGGTTGTAGAACAACTCGAGATATTCAAAAATCGCGGTGCGCACCTCGGCACGAGTTCGCCATTGAACTTGGTAAACGAGTTCGAGCTTGAGGCTGGCAAAGAAACTTTCGGCAACCGCGTTGTCCCAGCAATCGCCGCGCCGGCTCATGCTGCCGCGCAGCCCGTGCTGAGCGAGCAGCTGCTGGTAATCCCCGCTCGCGTACTGGCTACCGCGATCCGAATGGTGAATTAATCCTGGTTGCGGGCGGCGTTGCGCCAGAGCCATGCGCAGCGCGTCCAACGAGAACAGATCGATAATCACCGCCAGATAGAGCCAGCCTTGCGCAGTCCAGAGATAGGTCATATCGGTCACCCAGGCGGTGTTGGGTTGGGCCACGGCGAAGCGCCGCGCCAGCAGGTTGGGACAGACCGGCAGGCCATGGCGGGAATCCGTGGTCGTGCGATAGCGGCGCTTGGGGCGGGCCCGCAAACCCTGCAGGCGCATCAGCCGGGCGATGCGCTTGCGCCCGCTCCGCTGGCCGCGATCGCGCAGTTCCATCCGCACCCGCGGACTGCCGTAACGGCCGTGGTGCTCGGCGTAGATCGCGGCGACCGCAACCGCCAGCACCTGATCCTCTCGGGTCCGCGCCGCCGCCGGCCGTCGGCGCCAGGCATAGAACCCGGCGCGCGATACCGCCAGCATCCGGCACATCAATGTTACCGGGAAACAGGCCTTCTCCGTTTCGATGAAAGCGAATCTCACA
>JBEKJC010000063.1:0-15155 GCA_050011435.1 Binataceae bacterium (SeqCode) | reverse complement strand
CGCCGGAATTCCGGAGGCGGAGGTTTCTCAGATGGTCGTAGGCAATGCCGCCCGCCTGTATGGTTTGACCGCATAGAAAATGCGAGGGATATCGAGGGCCAGCGGCGCTGGCCCTCCCTTGTCTCAAGTGCCCGCAAAAATACTTCGTACGCGAGACGGTTTCAGTTCTTAGACCGGAATGCAGAAGGGATGAGCCAATCGGCTGAGTTTACTAAAGGTGCACCTGGGCTTGAGATTCGTCTTGCGACCGCAATCATCACGCGAGATTGTCAACTTTGTCAAATTTGGACCATCGACTTGCAGGTTCGCGCGCGCGGCTAGCGTCACTGAGACAGTTCGTGGAGGAGTGTCTTGGTGTCTTTGAGGTCGGCGGTGTCGAAGCCCTCAGTGAACCAGTTGTAGATGGCGGCGAGCATCGTGCGCGCTTCGTCGCGACGACCCTGATTTTTAAGCCATCGTGCAAAATGCGCCATCGTCTGCAATTCTTCCCACTTGTTTTCCAGATCCCGAGCGCACGTGATCGCCTGCTGATACGCGCTCTTCACTTGCGACGCTTGCGCTTCGCGCTGAACCAGCAGGTCCCCCCTCAATCTGAGTGTCGATGGTCGATCGGCGCCGAGTTCTTCGCTTTCCTGTAGTGCTTCCTCTACTTTGGCCAGAGCCTCATCAGTTCGATCATTGTGGGCGAGAAATCGAGCCTCGAAATTCAGCTCGCGGGCTCGCGTGATCCGCATGCCGGCTGCTTCGTTGTAAGATCTCGCCTGAGCCATCACTTCCATTGCTTCTCGGCGCTTGCCCTGCATCCACAAGCCCTGGCCAGTGAACTCGTTAGCTTGGCCAGTAAAGGCGGGGTTCTCCTTCGCAATCCGACTCAATGCGTTCGCGTTCTCGAGAATATGTTGCGGATCGCGGAGACGCAGGTACAGGACGGCAGCATGCACGCGCACAATCCCTTCGACATACGGCCCGATTCCCTCCGCGTGCCTGACTGCCTCGTCGGCCAGTCGTCGAGCGCGATCCGGAAAACCGAGCGCCAACACAACGAGCATCGGAGACATGAGAAGGATGATGCTACTTTCCTTGACGAGAGGTCGGGGATCGCTCTCGTCCAGGTAGCTGCGGGCCAAGTCGAGATGCCGCTGAGCCTGTTGGGGCTTTCCTCCAACTAACAGACTATACCCAAGAGCAGCGTGGCCGGCGGACAGAAATCCGCGCTGTTCGCCAGACTCAGCCAATTGCACTATTCGCTCTGCGAATGCCCGCGACGCTTTCACCTGACCCCGAGTGACGGCGGAGCCCCAAAGACCGTATAGAGTCGACATTAGCTGATCTTTCTCGCCCAGCTTCTCCGCTAATTCTTGTGCGCGCGTGAAGGCGCGATGGGATTCCGGATGACGCCCAGGCTTTTGCTCCCCAAAGCGCTAAGCCCAGACTAATCTGAACCGCTAGTTCTTCTTGATCGCGTTTGCCGCTTTCCGGCATCTCGGCCAGAAGCTCCAGCGCATGAGAATATTGCGCCGCGGCTTCAGCCATAGCACCGCGTGCTGCCGCCTGATCGCCGGCTAGCCGGAGATATTTAATCGCCCTTTGCTTTTCCCGCGCTTCGGCCCAATGCCGCGCCAGCACTTCGGGATGCGTCTCTTTGATCGCGGGGAACTGCTCATCGATGGTGCGTGCGACGATCAGATGCAGTTCCTTGCGGCGGCTCTTGAGCAGCGCTTCGTAGGCCGCGTCGCGAATTAGTGCATGCTTGAACTGGTAGTTCGCGTCGGGAGCGATGCCGCGAACGTAGAGCAGGTCCGCATCGGTCAGACTGCGCAGCGCGTGTTGCAGATCGGCTTCCGCGATCGGATGGACCGCGTGCAACAATTCGTAGGAAAACTCGCTGCCGATTACGGCGCCGACCTGGATAACTTCCTTGGCCGGTCCCAACCGATCAAGCCGAGACATCAGCGAGTCGTGCAAAGTCGCCGGAATCTCCCGCCCGGTGAGCTTCGCATCGCCGCTTTCGAGCACCGCCCGCGTCAACTCCTCGACGAACAGCGGCACGCCGCCCGTGCGCTCGACCACCGTCGCGACGGTGTCGTCTGACATGGCCTTCGAGGCGGCGACTTGCGCCACCATCGTGCGGATGTCGCGCACGCTCAGGCGGTTGAGATTGATTTGCGTATGATGGGCCCGCAGCGGCCAGGGGGCGTGAAACTCGGGGCGCGCCGTGTACAGGAGCAGCAGCCGCGCGCTCGCTCCTTGTTCGACCAGCAGTTGGATCAGTTCCAGCGTCGAAGGATCGACCCAATGCAAATCCTCGGTCGCGATGATCAGCGGTTGCGCGCGGGCTGAACCCAACACCCATTCGACGAGAGTGGCGAGCAGACGACGGCGCTGCTGCTCGGGGGATAACGCCAAAGTCGGATATCCCGGTGGCAGCGGTAGATTCAGTAACGGCGCGATCAGCGGTATTGCTTCGGCGGTCTTGAGTCCTGCCGCCGTCAGCCGGGACTCAAGTTGCGCGAGCTGGTCTTCGGTTGGCGCATCGCCGAGGAATTGGCGCAGCATTTCGGTGACTGGATAGAAGGGCGTGTTCTGAAAAAAGGCTCCGGCGCCCGCTTCGACCCAGGTATGTGGCGCGCCAGCGATTTGTTCATGGAAGCGCTGTAACAAACGCGATTTGCCGATTCCGGCCTCACCGATGATCAGCGCTACCTGACCTTCACCATCAAGGACGCGTCCCCAACGACTCATGAGGGAACGCAGCTCGTCCTCGCGCCCGACGAATGGGGTCAGTCCGCCAGCAGCAGCCGCCGCCTGAAATCGCCCACGCACTCCGCTCGGACGGATCACCCGGTAGAGCTGCAGCGGTCGTTCGATGCCTTTGAGTTCTTGCGCGCCGGAATCCTCGACTACGAACAGACCCGACACCAGCCGATGCGTGGCGTCGCTAATAGCAACCGTGCCGGGTTCCGCTGCAACCTCTACTCGCGCGGCGATATTGGGGGTGTCGCCGAAGACCTCCGCCTCGTTGCTCGCGCCCTTGGCGATTGCTCGCGCCCTTGGCGATCACGACCGTGCCCGAATCGATGCCGACCCGTGCGGACAGCTTCGCATGGCCGGGCTGCTGGTTGAGCTTCGCGATCGCGTCGAGAATCGCGAGGCCCGCACGGGCGGCGCGCTCGGAGTCGTTGTCGTGCGCCGCCGGCCAACCGAAGTAGGCCATGACACCGTCGCCGAGATATTTCGCGACGTGGCCGTCGAACCGCGTGATCGCATCGGCGGCCGCGCGATGATACCCCGCGACCGTCTCGCGCCATTGCTCGGGATCGAGCCGACTGGCGATCGCGGTAGAGCCGACCAAGTCGCAGAACAGCACCGTCAGATGGCGCCGCTCACCGACCATCTCTAGCGTTTGAATCGTTGATGTCTCGGAAACTGGGGTGCTAACTAGCGCAGTGAGGACTGCGCCGCATTGGCCGCAAAAGTTCGAGGTCGGGGAGTTTTCCGCGCCACATTTTGTGCAGGGGCGAGTCAGCGCATTTCCGCAGCGTGCGCAGAAATTGTTATCGGCCGGATTCTCGGATCCGCACTTCGAGCAGCGCATCGAGGTCCCCCACGCTAAACAAGCGCCTGAACCGCTTTTGTATCACCCAACGCCAGCTACCGACCATAGGGCCGAGGTCTGCGGGATTGAGGACTAGAGTCTCGAAACGTCGGCGAGGATGGTCCGGTTGGGTGGCTGGGGAAATTGAACATCCGCCGCATCGCAGCCAGATGAAGTCGGTAAGCCGCGTCCAACGGCGCGTATTCGCCCGCCAGTCCCCTTTCCCGAAGGCTTCTCCCTCGCGTTCCTGGGTACAAACGCCGTGTAGCGCCGTTTCTGCCCAACTGTGAGGCCTCAGCGTACCCATCCCACTCGCGTGGCCCGGCATATTGAAGAAAACTGATGAGCCGGGACCGGAAATTTGGGATAAGCGGAGATGGAGCAGTCGAGGGCAGACTGAACCGGCTATGAGTTCAGTTCACCGATCTATTATCCTTTGCTCCCTTCGGGTCGGCATCTTACACGATCGGTATGGCAAAGGCGTGATTTCTCAGCGGCAACTGATCTGCGGCGTCATCGGCGGCGACGATAATATGAGTCGTGGCGAGGAGGTGGGACGTGAGATCGCTCGACGCGGCTGGATCTTGTTGACTGGGGGCCAAGTCCTCGAACGGGCAGTCGTCGAGCCCACGGGTGCCGTCAAGGATGCGGCGATGCTTGGAGCGGATGCCGCAGCGGGAGAAGGCGCCCGGCTAGTGGGCATTGTGCCGGCGAACACGGTTCGGTGGAGGCGTCCATCGGCTCGACGGCTTTTCCTCGATACTGGTCTCCCTCATAACGCACGAAACGTGATCACTGGTCGTACCCCGGACGTAGTAGTCGCGTTCGGCGGCAGCCAGGGTACTCTCGCTGAAATCGCTTTCGCGAAGGCGGCAGCTTGCGAGGTGATCTTTTACACCGGGCTCGAGCGGCTGCGGCGGAACTTCGAGAAATACTTCGGCAAAGAGTCGGCGCGCACCTATCGGGCGACTTACTTCGAAGAACCATTGCGGACTTATCCAGAGGCGGCCGAGTCAGTCGGGACCGCGTCCGGCTTGATCAGTCTGTTGGCGCAGACCCTCGCCGACGGCAGAGAAGCTGATTGCGCCGTCATCACACTGGCGGACTATGTAGAAGCTGCCGCACACCGGGAAGGTCGGACCGGCTTCCCGTGGCTGCCTGGGGATTCGGATTCGAAGGCCAAGTTCGAAACCATCATCGAAGAGATTTCCAAGTAAACGATTTCATCAAACGGCGACGGCCCGAGCCAATCGGTAGAGCCGAGGCGATTCGCTGTACCTAGTCGCTGGTGGCAGCCTAAATCTAGATGCCGTACGCGAGGTTGGTACCATGCACCGGTGATCGCATTATTCAGAGGTTACCAAATTGATTATGTCGCGGATGCAAACTCACGGGCATGGTCACTTGATCAAATTGCGGTCGACCCCCTCCAGACTAGAGCGTGCACGACCAGCGAGCTTGTAGCGCAGCCGCTATGAGCGCTTTGGAGGGTGGTTTTGCCTGATTCAATCGATAACTTGTGGCGGAACCGTGACTTTGGCTTGTACTTCAGCGCCGTCTTCACGGGGACGCTGGCGAACCAGATTCAGTCGGTGGCGGTCGCCTGGCAGATCTATGCGATCACGCGCAGTCCGCTGGCGCTCGGGTATGTCGGACTCGCCCAGTTCCTGCCGGTCGCCGCATTGTTCTTCATAGCCGGGGATATCGCGGACCGGTACAACCGTCGCAGGATCCTGGCGATCAGTTATGCCGTTCAGGCGTTCGCGGCCGGCTTACTGCTCGCGCTGACGTTGCTGTCGGCGAAGAGCCAGTGGCCATTTTACGCGGTGTTGGTTCTGCTCGGGAGCGCTCGCTCATTCGGTCAACCCGCTGGCCAATCTTTCCTGCCACAACTGGTGAGCGGTGAGCGGTTCCCGCAAGCGGTCGCCTGGACTTCCTCGGCACGACAGACCGCGGTCATCTTCGGGCCCGCGATCGGCGGAGTCATCTATATTTTGGGACCGGCCACAGCATACGCGGTGTGCCTGTCCTCTTTTATCGCCACCAGTATTGCGATCGGCGCGCTTCGGACTGACAGCCATCCCCGGCCGCATGATCCTGCGGTGGGCTCGCTTCGGCGCGTTACCGCCGGAATCAGGTTCATACGCTCGAAGCCGATATTGTTGGGTGCAATTTCGCTCGATCTGTTCGCGGTGCTGCTGGGCGGTGCGACGGCGCTGCTGCCGATCTACGCTCGAGACATCCTGCGCGTAGGACCGGGTGGCCTCGGTCTGCTCCGCAGTGCGCCGGCAATTGGCGCGGCGCTGACGGGAATGCTCCTTGCTCGAGTCCCTTTGCGTCGTAGTGCGGGGCTGACAATGTTTGGCTGTATTGCAATCTTTGGCGTGGCAACAATCGTGTTCGGGCTCTCGACTGACTTCACCGAATCAGTCGTGGCCCTCGCAGTGCTCGGCGCCTCTGATATGGTCAGCGTGTACGTACGGATTACCCTGATCCAGCTTGCGACGCCGGATGAAATGCGCGGGCGGGTAAGCGCCGTGAACTCGCTCTTTATCGGGGCGTCCAACGAGCTTGGCGAGTTCGAATCGGGCGTAACCGCGGCTTGGTTTGGGACCGTGCCTTCGGTGGTTATCGGCGGGGCTGGCACCATTGTGGTGGTGGCGCTTTGGATGATGCTCTTTCCCGGCCTGCGCAATCTCGACCGACTATCCGATCTGCAGGTCGAAGGCGCGCTGACGTCGGACTAGGCCGGGTGGATGGTCGCCGAGTCCCGCTAATGATCGACCCAAAGCAACATCGAAACCACGGTGACCTCGGCGCAGTCGAACGGCGCGGGAAATTGAACATCAGCCGAACCGTGGAGCGCAGTTGGCAGGTGGCCGGCCGAGGAACATCGATAAGCCGCCGACAACGCCGCGTATTTCCCCGCCTGCCGCTCTTCCCACAGCCCGCTCTAGTCTTCCTAGCTACACACCGTTTGCCGCCATCTCCGCGCGACCGTGCCGCCGCGCATTTGACGGGTTGGACGCCGTTGTGAGATTCCTCGGGGTGTCCAGATTGAGGCTCATCGGGAGAATACAGGCGTGGCTAAGATTCGCGAAATCACTTCAGGACTCAGGGCGCCAGAGGGTCCCATCGCACTTAAAGACGGCAGTGTACTCGTCGTCGAACTCAAAGGTGGGGCGCTGACTCGCATCGCCCCTGACGGCAAGAAGGAAGTCGTGGCGGAGGTTGGCGGCGCGCCCAACGGTGCTGCTGTCGGGCCCGATGGCAAGGTTTATATCTGCAATAACGGCGGACTTATTTTCGCCGAAATCAGCGGGCACACGTTGCCCATTCCCGGTCTCCCACCGAATTACAAGGGCGGCAGTATCCAGCGCGTCGATTTAGCCAGCGGTAAAGTCGAAACCGTCTACACTGAGTGTAATGGACATCCGCTCCGCGGACCCAACGACCTGGTCTTCGACTCAACCGGCGGTATGTGGTTCACCGATTTCGGCAAGGTCGAGGAAAGACGGCGCGACCGCGGCGGAGTCTATTACGCGAGGCCCGATGGCTCGCTAATCAAGGAGATGGTCTATCCCATCGATGGCCCTAACGGTATTGGCCTCGCCCCGGGTGACAAACGCCTGTACGTGCCGCAAACCTTCGAGGGGCGCGTCTGGCAATGGGACATTCCTAGTCCGGGGGAACTCACCCGCGTCGAAAACCCGGGAGGAGCGTTCCTAAGCGGACCCGGCGGTGGAACACTGCTTGCCGGACTCCCCGGCTATCAATTGTTCGATTCGATGGCGGTGGACGGGGCCGGCAATCTTTGCGTGGCCACGCTAATAAACGGCGGGATAACGATCATCTCACCCGACGGCAAATCGATCGAGCACATCCCGATGCCCGATCCGATAACCACCAATATCTGTTTTGGCGGAGCAGATCTAAAAACCGCCTACATTACTCTCCTATCCACCGGCAAGCTGGTTGCAATCGATTGGCCGAGACCGGGCCTGAAGCTGCATTACAACGCATAATCCCGAGTACGGGCGCCTCCGACCGTTGCGGTTTCCAGCGATCGAGTCATTGGCCCAGTCTCTAGGTGAGGGAAACGCGCCCCGCGATGAGCCGTGAGAAGTGCTTGTCTGATTTTTCAGGGGTGAAGCCGGATCGGTCGTCGCTTAACTTCGTGACGTCACAAGCCCCACAAGCACAAGTACCTCGGGCCGCCTGGAATGGCACCTCGATAAGCGATTCCCGCCTCGGCCGAGACAGGAATCCAAGTGGCTCTCGGGCTATCTGGCGACCCAGCCGCCGTCGATGACCATCGAATGGCCCGTGACGAATGATGACGCGTCAGAGAGCAGCCAAACCACGCCCTCGCCAATCTCTGAGGGCTGGCCAAAGCGGCCCACCGGCTCGCCTTTGGCCAAGTCGTCCTGGTTCATCTGGCCACTATCCATTATGCGGGCGACCATCGGGGTATCGATGACGCCGGGGCAGACACAATTGACCCGAATATTTTTTTGGGCGTACTCGAGTGCCGCGGTCTTGGTCAGGCCGATCACTCCGTGCTTTGAGGCGTTGTAGGCTGAGTTACCCTCAAAACCGACTAGGCCGGCGATAGAAGCAGTGTTGACAATGGCTCCTCCGCCCTGTTTCAGCATCTGCGGAATCTCGTATTTCATGCAGAGCCAGACGCCTTTGAGATTAATCGCAATCGTGCGATCGAAGTTTTCCTCGGACGCGGAGGCGGTGTCAGTTCCCATACGCCCTTCGATCCCGGCATTGTTGAAGGCGCCGTCGATTCGACCAAAGGTCTCGACCGTCTTGGCGATCATCAATTCGACCTGCTTGGTGACCGAGACGTCTGCCGCGAAACAGTCGGCAGTACCGCCCGCCTCTTTGATCATCGAAACGGTCTTCATCGCACTGTCAGGCACGTAGTCGGCAATCATTATCTTTGCGCCCTGCTTGGCGAGCAGTAGCGAAGTTGCCCGTCCGATCCCCGAGCCGCCGCCTGTAACCAAAATGACTTTTGCTTCCAGTGATCCGGCCATGTTTCTCTCCCTGTTTCTAATCGTCGTAGGACTCCGCCGTTGGCGTCGCACTCAGGAGCGCGCGGACGCATACGCAGCCGCGTAGGACCCGTACTACCGCCGTGCACCGCCGCCGCGGGCTGTGCCGCAGTCAACTTGCGCTTCCCCCTTAAGGCGGCTGTAGCCGAAGACATCGGCGCATAGAATGCCGTCGCGCTTGCTCTCCAGTATCCACCTTTGACGTTGGCAATCATTCTGCCACCCGCGAACTTTGTCAAATTGGAGGATCTTAGGCGCAGGTTCCCTCGCACTGTCGCGCATCACGCGCACAGTTCGTCGAGGAGTGTCTTGGCATCTTTGAGGTCAGCGGTGTCAAAGCCTTCGGTGAACCAGTTGTAGATGTCGGCGAGCATCGTGCGGGCTTCGTTGGGGCGGCCCTGCTTCGCGAGCAATTTTGCGAGACTCGTCGTCGCCCGCAGCTCCCACGATTTCGCGCTCATCGATTGTGCCAGCGCGATCGCCTCGCGAAAATCGAGCGCGCTGAGTTCGAAGTTCGTTTCCCGCGCATGATTGCTTCGGAGTCGCAGTTCGCCCCGGACCCAAAGCGCATACGGCCCGCATGCGGCGGCCGTCGGCTAGAGTGTCGGAAACGAAGTCGAGCGACCAGCGTTGATTGAGGCCCGCCGGAAGTGGCCGGCCGCAGTTATGTCGCCTATGGCATCGGGCCGAGCCTCCTGATGCTGCCGCTGGTGGCGCTATGGGGTCCCGGCTTCAATCAGGCGGCATTCAATGCTGCCCTGGGCGGTCTTGCAGTCGCGCTATGGTGGTCTATCACCGGATTGCTCAGCTTCGACTATTGGAAGCGGCTATGGCTGACGGCGTTGTTCGCCGTGGGCGCGCTCTTCTGCTTTGCGGCCGGGCAGAGCGGCAGCACCTGGAACCTGATGCATGTGACGACCGTTCGGGCTGATGTTCGCGATTCACGACTCTCCTCGGCAGCCGTCGTGGATGGGTTGCCGGGCTGGGCTTCGGCATCGCCGTATCATCGCGCCAGCCCGCTTTCCTCGCGCTGCCGTTTTTCGCAGTGATGCTCTGGTCGGGCACTGCCGAAGATCGCAACATGCGCTTGAAAAAGGACCTCGCATCTCACGCCGCCGCGTACTCTGGCAAAATCTTGACCAAGTGTACTAACTTCGAGAGCCTCGGGGGACGGCAGCGGGGCCACCGTCCGACATGATGACGGCCAACTGAGATGCTTGGGGACCAGAGCATCCTAATCAAAAGGAGCGCTGACACTATGAGTGAAGCAGTAACAGAAGCAAAACCCAACGGAATTCCGACTCCCAGCGAGCTGGGATTCGACCCTGCTGAACTGCGTCAGAAGTACGCCGCGGAGCGTGCCAAACGACTGCGCGAGGACGGGAACAACCAATACCAGGAGATCACCGGCGCGCTCGAGCATTACAACACGGACCCCTATGTGAAGCCGGGCTTCACCCGCCCCGCGCTGCATGAACAGCTCGACGCGGTGATTGTCGGCGGTGGCTTCGGCGGCATGCTCGCCGCGGCGCGACTTCAGAAGGCCGGGATCACTAACATTCGCATTATCGAGAAGGCGGGCGATTTTGGTGGGACCTGGTACTGGAACCGTTACCCGGGCGCCCAGTGTGACATCGAATCCTACGTGTATCTGCCGCTGCTCGAAGAGACCGGATATATACCGAAGGAAAAGTACTCCTTTGCGCCGGAAATTTTTGCACACGCCCAGCGGATCGGAAGGCACTTCAACCTTTACGAGCGGGCCTGCTTTCAGACGCAGGTCAAGGAAGCGCGTTGGAATGACGAGGAGAAGCTCTGGACGATCACGACCGATCGCGGCGACGTCTTCAAGGCGCGCTATGCAATCATGTCGAGCGGTCCCCTGAACCGGCCCAAGCTCCCCGCGATCCCTGGAGTCGAAAAGTTCAAGGGACATACGTTCCACACGAGCCGCTGGGACTATGACTATACCGGCGGGGACACCACCGGCGGTCTGCACAAGCTGAAAGACAAACGAGTGGGTATCATCGGGACGGGGGCGACCGCGATTCAAAGCGTCTCGCATCTTGGCCAGTCCGCCCAGCAACTCTATGTGTTCCAGCGCACACCGTCCTCAGTCGACGAACGCGGCAACAAGCCCACCGATCCGGAATGGGTGAAGACGCTTGCCCCCGGATGGCAGGCCTACCGGAATCACAACTTCTGCGCGATCCTGTCCGGAATCCCCATCGAGGAGGATCTGGTCGGCGACAAATGGACGAGCCTCTTCAAGAATCTCTCGAAGCTGCTCTCGGGCAAGGATAATTCGAACGTTTCCGGCGAAGAGATGGCGCTGATGTCGGAAATCGCCGACTACCAGAAGATGAATGAGATTCGCGTTCGTGTCTCCTCGATCGTGAGTGATCCAGGTACGGCCGAAGCGCTCAAGCCGTGGTACGGTCAATGGTGCAAGCGCCCGACCTTCAATGACGAATATCTGCCCACCTTCAACCGGCCCAACGTTAAGCTGATTGACACCAAGGGGAAGGGCGTCGAGCGCGTGACAGAGAATGCGGTAGTCGTGGACGGCATAGCGTACGAAGTGGACTGCCTGATTTTTGCGACTGGCTTCGAGGTGGGGACCGCTTACACGCGGCGCGCCGAATTCGAGGTGTATGGCCGCAACGGCCGGGCGCTGTCTGACTATTGGGCGAAGGGAATGAAGACTCATCATGGGTTCCTGAGCAACGGGTTCCCCAACCTGTTCCATATGGGTCTCACCCAGACCGGCCTCGCACCGAACTTCACTTACATGCTGGATGGACAGGCAACTCACATTGCCCACGTCATTACTGAAGTGAGGGGGCGCGAAGGTAGATCGGTGGAGCCCACCCCAGAGGCTGAGGCTGAATGGGTTAAGATCGTGACGGGACCGAGCTTCATAACCGAGTACCAGAACACCTGCACGCCGGGTTACTACAATGGAGAGGGGCAAAACGCGCATCAAGGATTCCTCGACAGCCAGTATCCCGAAGGCGCGGTGCGCTTTTACGAAATGCTTGCGCGCTGGCGCGAACAGGGAGACCTCGAGGGTCTCATCGTTGAGTAGAAGGAGAGCATAGGCGAACTCCGGCGGGCTGAATTATCGCGGGTGCCGGTTATCCCGGCGCCCGCGAAAGCCGGTTCGAAATTGCGGTTACGCTCGTCGTGATCTATGAACGCCGAAGAGAAAATTCCCCCAATGAAGCGGCCGGATAGACGGGCTGCGCCGGAGTACAAATCCGGCAGTAGAGGGTGGCAGCCGACCTCAAAGACGCCGAGGCCCTGCTCGACGAGCTAACGGGATAGACGGCGATGCCGTGCGCGAAGCACAACCATGAGGACCCTGCCCTTCGCGTCTTTCGATCTAAACGTCTTTAGCGTCGATCAGCACGGCAGCGAGCAATGCTGGCTCCTTGCCCTTGTTGACCCACGCGTGATTTGTCCCGCGCTGCACCACGACGTCGAATGGCTTTAGATCGACTTCGCCTTTGTCGAGTAGCAGCGTGACTTCGCCCGAGAGCAGTACGATGTAATCGATGGTGCGGGTCTTGTGCATGCCCGGATGGCGGCTGGTATCCGAGCGACAATGAACGGCCTCCATTTGGGCAAACATTTTTGCGGTTTGACGTTCGCGCTCCTCGGGCGACACCTTGGGATCTTCGGGCGGGATGGCTGCAAAGCGAAAGATACTGCCACCAGGCGGTGGCTCGAGTTTGCGCACCTGCAGGCCCGCGTCCACGAAGCCGGTGTTATCCACGGGAGTGGTATCAGTCATCCAGTAGGCACCAAATGGCGTGGGTGGCCCGTCGATTACAATAACGGATTTTCCCTCAGCGTCATGACCGGTAATGATTCGACGTGGTTCGCGTGCCATCGGCAGACCTCCCTGCGGACTGGATGTTTGTTTGGAAGATACTTGCGCTTTCTAATTGAAATGGGAAACGGAACCCGCGAGCGGGCGAGCCGGGCCGACCCGGTTCATTGGATCGCCGCCTGCGGCGCTGTCCCATTTATCGAGCTAAACGCGATTCGTAAGCATGCTCGCCAAATCCGCCATAACTTCCGAAGGCCGCGTTCGGGCTCGCGCCATCCACGATACATGTACCGATCAAAAACCCAAAAACTCCAGGCTTTTTGCGGCGTTCGGAGTTATTAGCAGGCTCACCCAATGGCACGACAGCCTGATTATCGTCCAGCCTGAGCACCTGCCATATGAATTTTTTTCTCGGCTTCACGGCACCGCTATGCTGCCGCACCGTTCATGCGCCAGGACTCCGTCCCAGCCTGCAATTGAAAGAGCTTGGCTGCATTTTCGCGCATGATTGCTTGCCGTTGTCCCTCTTGTAGATGGCCAGTCTGTGCTGCCAGCAATTCCTGCGAGTGAGGCCAGGTGGAATCCGTATGCGGGAAATCACTCGCCCACAACAACTGGGTGTGCGGCATCTGATGTAAGGAATTGAAGGCAGTCAGGTCGTCCTGGAAGGTCATCCAGACGTTGCTCTTAATGTATTCACTCGGGACTTTGGACAAGCCTTTGAGCACGCCATTCTCGAAATTGAATTTGGCTGCGTGGTCCATGCGATACATGTAATGAGGCATCCACCCTACATCACCTTCAGCGCAAACCAGTTTCAATTTTGGGTGGCGCTCGAAAACACCGCCCAACACCATTAGCCCCACGACATCTTGCACAGCGCGAATGATGCCGAGAAAATTGTTCATCTCGTGCCCGCGATGAGGCATGTTGAGACTGCCGTCGCGTGAGGTCAGAATGTGAAAGCAGATGGGAAGTCCTAAATCAGTAGCGCACTCCCACAGGGCATCATAATCAGGATGGTCGTAGTCCTCGTGAATCGGGCGGCCTGGCATCATTATGCCAACCATCCCCATCTCTTTGGCGCGCCGGAAATCCTCGATCGCGCTGTCCACATTTAAGACCGCGGTTTGCGCCAATCCGAAAATACGATTCGGCGCCTCACTACACATCGCCTGCAGCCAGCGATTATATGCTTTCATGCAGGCGTCTTTGTATTCGGCGTCGCGATGCATACACAGACCCATCCCGACTGAGGCATAGATGATTTCGGCGGCAATCCCGTCCTGGTCCATGTAAGGGAGGCGCGCCCGACCACCATAGGCGGCCTCGCGGATATCTGAAAACTTAATTCTTTTCGCGCGGTCGTTGCGATCTTTGATGCTAAAGCCGGCGCCATCGATAAAGCCGAGCGCGACCGGCCGTTTCATTCCCGGCACGACAAAGGCCTCAGTGCCGTCGGGTTGGGGGACAACGCGCGGTGCGCTGTCGCGATATTTCGGGTCAATAAAGTCCACATAACAATTGGGTGGCTCACATACATGCCCGTCTGCTGAAATAATGCCGCGAGGAATCATGTTTAGGTCTCCTTTAAATGCATCTCTACTTCATTGTTGGGATTGCGCCGCTCACCCACCGACGATTCCGTTCCCGTTCCAAAAGATGCTGCTTTAGCCAATCACCTTCTCATAGCGCCTTCTCTAACGGAGCGCGAACTGGCGGCTCGGCCATAAAGTCGTCTCGATTGGGTGTGCGCGTCATCTCATAAAAGGTATCACGCGAGATACGACGACTCTCCCACAATGAATTGCGATAGTACGTACTTCGGGGTGGCTGGCCCAAGCGGCGGGATTGATCTCCAGAATCCCTCCGTTGATCAGATAGACGAATGGCTTCTTCGAGGGTTGAGCGATATGCGCAAACCAACTCCAAGGTGAAACGGGTCACGCCGCTTTGGTGGATTTCATTCAATGAATCCAACCGGGTTAGAGCATTATTACACGGCGTTGAAGCCGTCGCCGTTGAAGCCGTCGCGGCTGAAGAGCACGCGATCGTCGCCCAGCCGCGCGCGCATCGCAGCCAGCAGTTCACGCTCTGCGCCAGGTTTGAACCAATCGGCGTAGCCCAGCCGCTCATACAACTCGCCGATTCCAAGCGCGCGCGAACGCCGCCCGCGGGCACCGTCGCCGTCGAAGTAGGTATCCACGATTACCCGGTCGCTGACCTCGGCCGCCAGGTCCGCGAAGTGCTGCGGATGGTTCGGGAGCATCGGCGCTATCGCTATTTGCGTGAAGATTCCCGCCGCCCGCAGACGCCGCAGCGTCGTCAGTCGCCGTGCGACTGCAGGTGACGTCGGCGTAATTGCGCGCCGCACCGCATCATCGTCGGTCTCAAGCGTAATCGATGCAATCGCGCACTTGCCCAGGCGTCCGATCAGATCGAGGTCGCGCTCGATCAGCGGGCTGCGCGTCTGGATCACGAGACGGCGCGGCGGATGCCGCCCGAAGGCTTCGAGCGCGCGCCGTGTGAGACCCAGTCGCCGCTCGACTCCCTGGTACGGGTCGGTCGCGCTCGACATGAAAATCGTCGCGTCGGCCAGTCTGCCACTGTGCGCGAGCACCGCCAGTTCCCGCTCCAGCAGTTGCGGCAGGTTGGTCTT
>JBEKJC010000062.1:0-11945 GCA_050011435.1 Binataceae bacterium (SeqCode) | reverse complement strand
TTCGGCAAACAGATCCGCTGCATCTCGCGCCGCACCGTCGCCGCCCTCCAAACCTACGACTGGCCCGGCAACGTCCGCGAATTCGCCCACGCCATGCAGTCCGCCGTCATGCTCACCGACGGTGACCGACTTTGCGCCCACGATCTGCCGGAGCATCTGTGGCATCAAAACGCAGTCAAGGGCGACCAGACGGCGGATGAGGCGGTCTTCGAGAATACCGAGGTCGGGGCGGTACACCCGGCACGCTTCTCGCTCGATGACGTTATCAACAAGGCCTCGAAAACGGCGCTGCTATATGCGCTGCGCGAGACGGGCGGCAATTGCCATCGGGCAGCACAGTTGCTCGGAGTCTCGCGCTACACGGTCTATCGGATGATCACGCGGTATGGCCTCGCACCCAGTCGCGCCCGGCAGAATTCAGAGCTCCACGCGTTGGCGGCAGGCATCAGAGCATAGACTCGGCGGGGTGGATGCGGGGAGGGGACGGCCCGGGTTGCGCGACCACGCAATCCGGGCCGCCGGTTTTTTGGCGCCGTCGAGACCCGTTAATTCACATCGTCGAGTGTACCAATTCAGTATGCGGGGTCGATTTGAAGCGGCGCCAGAGGGTGATTCACGCGGATTGACCCATCGGGACGCTAATCGCGCAAGATCGACCGGCATCGCGATTGCTCCATAGCGTTAGAGATCGGCTCCGATCGACAACGCATGGCGCAAATTCATCCAGACAGATCCCATGCGCCCATCTCTGGTGACGAGATCGACGCGGCGCTAGTCCACGCCAAGGGTCTTGACTTCGACGACGATTTACCTCCTCCCGCACCGGCATACGCCCTCAATCGGCAGCTCGAAGTTCTTCGGATGCTCCGCATGACGCGCGTCGGGGCGTTGATGATCGTCGCCTTTCAATTCGCTTATCTCGAATGGGATCTGTCGATCTGGCGAATCCTCCCTGCCAGCCTCATGTTCTGGCATATCGCCAATATATTGGTCGGCTTCGTCGCGCTCGGCCTGACCCTTTTGAATCGTGAATGGCCGGCGAAGCATTTGCGGGCGCTGACCTTCTGGACGAGCGCCGCGATAATCGCCGGGATGACCCGCATCAGCATGCTTACCGGCCTGTCCGAACCCCTGTTCGTCGCCAGCATCCTGTTCATTGTAGGCACCGGCGCGACGATTCCCTGGGAGCCGCGCTGGCAAGCGGCGCTCAACGTCGTGCCGCTCGTCGCGCTGCTGATAAGCGTGCCGCATACATATGATGGCTTCAGCGGATTCCGTTGGGTCGCGATTGCGTGCGCTTTGCTCTTTTCGCAAACCACCAACTTCGCCTTCACCCGCTTCCGCGCGGCGCTGACTCGCTATCTGGCTGAGTTGCGAGCAGGCGACGAGAGGCTGCGAACGGAAATCAGACAACGCGTTTGCATCGCATGCGACCTGGCCGAGAGCGAGGGGATGTTGCGCACGATCTTCGACGCCACCGTAGACCTCATTTCAATCGTCCGGCTCTCCGACGGCAGGCTGATCGACGTCAATCAGGCCATCGAGAATTACGGGGTCACGCGCGCGATGGTGGTAGGATCGGCCACCTTCGCGCTGAGCCTCTGGCCGGACCCGGCAAAGCGCGTCGAGTTCCTGGAACAGCTCAAGCGCGAGGGCGTCGTACGCAATCGCGAGCTCGAGATGCGCCGCCCGGACGGCACTCTGGCGACGATGTTGGTGTCGGCCGCGCTGGCCGAGATCAGCGGCGAGAAATGCGTCGTCGCAATCTGGCGCGACATCGGGACCCTCAAGGAAAATGAACGCGAGCTGATCGCCGCGCGGGAAGCGGTGCTGGCCGCGTCGCAGGCCAAGTCGGAGTTTCTTTCCGGCATGTCGCACGAGATCCGCGCGCCCATGAACGCCATCCTCGGGATGACGGAACTGCTCGCCGATACCCCGCTCAACGATCAGCAACGCAAGTATCTCGACGTGATGCAGGCCAACGGCGATTCGCTGATCGCCTTGATCAACGACATCCTGGACCTGGCGAAGGTCGAGAGCGGACGGCTCAATCTCGAGCAGACGCCGTTTGACCTTGAGGCCCTGATGGATACGGTCGGCGAAGCACTCGCGGTCGGCGCCCACGCCAAGGGCCTCGAGTTGGTGGTGCACCTGACTCCGGGGCTTCCGCGTAATCTGGTCGGCGATCCGCTGCGGCTCAAGCAGGTCTTGATCAACCTGATTGGCAACGCGATCAAGTTCACTGCGCGCGGCGAAATCGCCGTCACCGTCGAGCGCCTGTCCGGCGTGGACACTGCCGCGCAGATGCGCTTCGCCGTCTCCGACACCGGCATCGGTATCGCTAAAGCCAAGATTTCCAACCTCTTCGCGAGCTTCACCCAAGTCGATAGTTCGGTCGCGCGCCAATATGGTGGCAGCGGCCTGGGACTCTCGATCGTGCGCCGGCTGGTCGAACTGATGGGCGGGCGCACCTGGGTCGAGAGCTCGGTCGGCACGGGCAGCACGTTTTACTTCACCGCGAACTTCGGCCTCGATGCCGACGGGTCCATCGCCGGCGCGTCCCTCGCTGCCGGGCGGGCCACGCCGGTCTCGCAACTCGCTGGAATGCGCGCGCTGGTGGTCGACGACAATCGCATTAACCGCATGGTCGTGCGCGAGATTATCGCGGCGCACGGCGCCGACGTGGCAGAGGCCGACAGCGGCCTGACGGCGCTCGACGAACTCAAATCCGCACGTCACGGCGGCCGCCCCTTCGACCTGATGATACTCGACTGCCAGATGCCCGATATGGACGGCTTCAAGGTCGTTCAGCAACTGCGCGGCGGGACCGAGCGCGACGAGACCGTGGTGCTGATGCTGACCTCGAACGACCTCCATATCCAGGTTCCGCGCGTGCGTGAACTCGGGCTGGACGCTTACATCGTCAAGCCCGTGCGCCGCGCCGAACTGCTCGCGGCGATCGCAACGGCGCTGGGCGCGCGCGATCGCGCTAGCGGCGTGGCCGGCGCCGCCGCGATGCCGTTGGCGGCCGCCGCCGGCGACTCCGCTGCGCCTGCACCCGTGGCCGGCGCTCGCGCGGATGCAGCGTACTCCGAGTCGCCGCCGGCGAACGGATTCGCGCGCCTCCTGCTCGCCGACGACTCGGCCGATAATCGCCTGCTCATTAGCACCTACCTCAAGCGCATGCCCTACCGGATCGACGAAGCGCAAAACGGTCAGGAGGCCTACCTCAAAGCGATCGCCACCCGCTACGACCTGATCCTGATGGACCTGCAGATGCCGGTGATGGACGGGTTGGAGGCCACGCGGATGATTCGCGATTGGGAGCTAGCCAACGGCGCTCCGCGAACGCCGATTATCGTGCTGACCGCATCGGTGCTCGAAGAAGACGTGCGCAAGACCCTCGCGGCAGGGGCCGACGCCCATCTGAGCAAGCCGGTGTCCAAAGGCATGTTGCTGCAGGCGATTCGCGAGCTTGATGCGCCCGACGCCGATGTATCCTCGAGTTACGACGAGGCCGTCCCGGAACGCTGATCCGCCGGCCCGCGTCAAGCCGTCACGGTATGCGCGCTTCAGTTCCCAGCGACGTTAATCGCGCAAATTCGACAGCCAGGGCATTTTTTCCTGACACTACCCGAACGAGTACGCGGGCTTCCCAAGACCGCATCAGCCTGCAACAATTGCGCGTTCCGGCATCCGCCCCGGTGAGCCGTTAGCTCAGGCCGGTTCTCTTTCGCGCTGATAACACGACCCTTCAGCGGCGGACAAAACTCATATTTTGTTTGGCTTTTCGAGCCATTCCGCATTGAAAGCGGAACCGCTGTTGACCGCTGTTTTCCCCTGTTACGGGCACAGTTTGGGTACAGTCGTGATGATTTGGCGTGAACTCGGCACGCGCTTGCCCTCGCCCATCGCGCACCGTTTACCATGCAGAGCGCAAGCAAGCCTTCGCGGCGCTCTGTAATTGCTGGCGCTGCGTCAATGCGGCGGGCGCAAGCGTGACAAGCTGGTGCGTCGCGCCCGGTCCCTCCGTGCCGATGGGATGCTAACCACCACGATTAGCGACCGTGCTTCCGGTGGCGTTGATGCGCGGTCTCTCGATGGGGTCGCTTTTCTGCAAGAGCGGGAGCGGATATTCCGCCGCCACGTCCAGCGTGTGCTCGGAGGTTTCGCCTACCTGTGGGTCATCGAGGTCGGAGAGGAAGGCGGGCGTGTGCATCGGCACTATCTAGTGCGGTGGCGTCGGCGCGCGATGGTTTCCGGCTTCCGCCGCGGCTGGCTTCCGCCCTGGGTGCTGGTGAAGCTTCAGGACTTCGCGAAAAGCGCCCACCTCGGTCGCATCGATTGGCGCCCCATTGAGAACGAGGAGAGCGCCGGACGCTATGTAACAAAATACGTCAGTAAGACGATCGCGGAGCTTGGCGAGGGGCTGCCGGTTCGCTTTCGCCGCTTCGGTTCCAATGAGCATTACGAGGAGCCGAAAGAGCCGGGCTGGTGGTCAGTCGCGTTCCCTCTCGATGTCGTGCTTCGCTTGCTCGACGCACCGCCGCTTCGAGCGACGGCGTTCGATTACTGGTTGCTCCCTGAATCCTATCTTGAACCCTGCCGCCCCTCTCGACCGCCGCCGTCGGTGGAGCAAGTACTCAACCTGCCGCTCTCGGCGTGGTAGCGCGGGCCGTTTCCGCGCTGCTCTCGCAGCGGTTATGATGGGCTCATGTATCGCTGGCTCAAGCGGTTTCGCACCGCTCGCGAAGCCGTTTCCGAAATTTCCGCTTCCTCCACCAGCCCCGATTTCGTTCCAGCGGAATCGCCGAACGCTTCGCCACTTCGCTCGCACGTGTGCGCCGAGTGTGGACGGAAGCGCCGCAACCCGATTTCAGTGCGCGGCGGGCGCGCGCGTTTCCTTCCGGAAAAAGCTATAAGCGCGTCCCCTCCTAACCCGCTCTGGAGGGGGCGCGCCTGATTTTGCGATGTCGCAGCGGCCCATGCAGGCGTGTCGGACGGCTGCGACGGCGCGCCTGCGGGGTCGCCAGACGACCAATCTTCTTGCGACGTCCCAGCAGCAATGATGTAGCGGCCTCACGGCTTATCAGGGAAATGGATCGGACGCCCACTCAAGTACAAGGAAGGACTGACGATGAAACTAAAGGACCATCCTCAACTCTCGCCTAAACACCTCTGGGTGCAGTGGGGTATGACTGAACGAAAGCAAGGCCAGTACGGCCCCATCGACCGCCCCAACATGAGGCAGGAGCAATTCTGCAAGGAAGCCGTGATCCTGAACGTCGAGCCTCTGCGCACGCACCAGTTCGATGACCTTCATCGCTATCACATCGAGCAGCATCCCGAGATGGAGCGTACTTCGCCCATATGGTGTTGGCCAACGCGGGAGACCATGAGAAAAAATTTGGCGCTGAACAAAGACTTGCTCGGGCCAACTTGGAGTGAGGAATTTGCCGACACTTACCGCCGATTGAGGCGGAAGGAATGGACCGTCGAGCTTTTCTGTGAACCGCACTGTCATGCGCCCCATATGGTGCTGACGGCTGCGGGAATCGAAGCCTTGCGCTTGATGAATGCGGGTGGCTGCGAAGGCCATATGCGCGATGTCCATCGGAGAGAGCGTTGCTATGCGAAATTCAGATTTCTCGAAGCTGCCTAAATTCCAACGCCAGGCTGCCTGACGTGGCGAAGCGCGTGCCCCGCAAGGTTCCCGCCGTCGAGCAAACGACGCCTTGGATAGGCGTGCCCGGCAACCGCGTCGCGGTGCGCATCACAGCCGCGGGGAAAATTCAGATCGAGGGCGAGACCACCGTGCCGCCGGGCGCTAGTCAGTCGATCAGAATTGACTACCTGCCCGATTTGGAAGAGCGCATCCGGGAGAGCCTTCGAGGAAAGCCGCTGCTGACGGTCGCCGATGTCGCCGAACGTATGACCGTCGCCGAATCTTGGGTGCGCCGACACGCTCGGACGCTCGGAGGCGTGAGCCTCGGCGACGGGCGCGGCAATGACCTTCACTTTCGGCCAGATGCGGTCGATGCCTTCATCGCCAAGCGGACGGTGCAATGAAACCGCGCGGCTCAGGCTCCGTCTATCGACGCGGCGGCGTTTGGTGGATCAAGTTTTATGACCGCACGGGTCGTGCCCGCCGTGAATCGTCCGGCTCAGAGGTCAAGAGCGACGCGGAGAAGGTACTCCGCAAGCGCCTTGGCGAAGTGGCGAGCGGCAAGCGCCTAATCGGCACAGACCTAGCAGCTTGGCCTCTATCCAGCCGCGATTACGGTCGCGGACCGCATCGCGCGCCGGTGGCGTCATGCTTGCTTATATGGCCTTTTACGAGAGAGCAGGTGTGCCGATGTCGTGGATCGCCGAACTCCACGCCGCAAATCTCCGGTCTTCTTTGCGCTAGTTGCAGTCGCCGAGTTTCTGACCTCGACGGAGGTCTTCGCGACGATCCGGAGCCGAACGACTCGGCGGCCCTCGTTTAATCGATCCGCTGATGCCGTGACGCCGGCTTCGTTCAGCGCGCGCATCGGCGAGTAGGAAAATCGACATCGTGATCGCCCTCGCGCAAGCGGTCCTAGGTGCCGTGTCTCAAGGGCAAGACAGCGGGCGCATCGAATGGACCAGCGGCGGGCAACGCGAGCGTGGTTCGGACCGATAGGCGCGGGATTTGAAAGGCGGTAGCACTGATGTTAGCGACAGGTTGCACGCGCGCGGTGTCGATGTGTGTCGTGAAGAAGATCGGCAATCCGCCGCGTCTAAAACACGATCAGCGGGTCGTGCGTTTTGGCGCTCTCTCTAGCTCGCGAGAATGCCCCGCCCTGACGAAGGATGCGACCTTGATGGAATTTATTTGTCCGAGGAGCGCCGACTCGCCCAACTTGCGGTTTCTCGGCACCGGGCGTGACGATTCGGCAGCATCGCGGACAGCATTCGCTATTGTCCGCAGGTTGGTATCCTTCGCCGGACCAAAATCGCCCTGTCCCCGCGCGGCGACCATTAGCGCCGATTTATCGCTCGGATTATTATTTGATTAAAAGGGGCCATCTCTTATGGCGCTTTTTGCCATGACCTCCAAGCCGGACAGCCTATTGAGAGCAATTAAATTTGCAATCGACGGCGGCAGCATCGATACTTGGGCTTACGACGGTGCCGTATTGCGCGGGTCGGGCCAAAGCCGTCTGAATCCGTTGTGGGTAGGAGTCCCCAATGGATCGCCCAATGCGAGGTCGTAGCTCGCTGTGAAAGACATACTGCCAACGCGGACCAACCGTCAAGCCACCACACCGCGCTTTCAACGAATCAATGAGGAGCCGTCCAGCCCTTGGGTGCTCTTTGCCTATCTCGCCATCTCGATGTGCTACTTCAGTCTCGTACTCCTCCGTGATCCATCTCAAGGTTACCTGGGATATCCGTCAGATCCTGCTTTATTCACGTGGGCGCTTGCTTGGTGGCCGTACGCAATCGCGCATGGTCTCAATCCCTTTCTCACGCGCATGCTCTGGGCTCCCGTCGGGTACAACTTGACTTGGACAACCTCAGTGCCGGCATTAAGT
Source organism: Binataceae bacterium (SeqCode) (assembly GCA_050011435.1). Classification (GTDB taxonomy): domain Bacteria; phylum Desulfobacterota; class Binatia; order Binatales; family Binataceae; genus JADMIL01. The sequence goes on along the minus strand of JBEKJC010000062.1, from coordinate 4,386 downwards.
CTGCTAATCAGCCCGATCACTTATCTGCTGGGTCCGCTGGTATCTTTCAACCTGCTAAGCCTGATCGCACCGGCGCTCGATGCATGGGCTGCGTTCCTCCTCTGTCGTCTTATCGGCGCCGGCTGCTCGTCGGCATTCGTTGGCGGATATATATTCGGGTTTTCTCCATACGTAATCGGCCAGGTTCTTGGCGGCCATTTACATCTCACGTTTATGATGTGGATTCCGCTGGCGGTTTACTTATGTATTAAAAAGTCACGTGGCGAGATGGCGGCAGCACGCTTTGCGGTCTTCTTTGCGCTAGTTGCAGTCGCCGAGTTTCTGACCTCGACGGAGGTCTTCGCGACGATGACCATGATGGGCACCATCGCGTTTCTGATCATATTCGCCGTCGGCGACGGTGAGCTTCGTCACCGGCTGATAGGCCTATTCGAGGCTCTTTGCGTCGCATACCTGATCGCTGGTGCGGTGTTGTCACCGTTTCTTTACTATGTCTTTGCGTTCCCGCAAAAACCGATTGCCGCTGGCTTTTTTTACAACGCGGGGTTTGCTCGGCTAGTCGCTCCGACGGCAGATCTTTTGCTCAGCCCCTATCAGCTTACGGCTCTGGCGCATCACCACTTTGCCAGTCTGGACCGTGGCGACCTCGTTGAGACCGGTCTCTATCTGGGCCCGGCCGCCCTGGTCCTGGTTTTCCGCTTTGCGTCACGACAATGGCACTCATGGCACTGCAGGGCTCTTCTGATCACACTTGGACTGGCATGGATTTTAGCTCTTGGCGCCTATCGGAGTGTTCACGGCTTACAGCTACCGTTGCCGTGGTCGGTCTTCCGCCGCTTGCCGCTAATCGGCGACGCCCTTCCGGTCCGACTCAGCTTGTACGGTTACCTCAGCCTCGCGATCGTCGTGGCTTTAGCGATTGACGATTTGCAAACCCTTACCTCTCGAACTTGCGCGGCCATACTGACAATTGCGTTTTTCATTCCGGCCATGTGGTTTACGAATCGGGTAGTGACGCAGATTGACATGCCGGGGTTTTTTGCGAGCGATCTCTATAAGTCGCAACTGCACAAGGGCGCCGTCGTTTTGGGTGTGCCGATCGATCAAAGTATGATCTGGCAAGCTCGGACTGGAATGTATTTTCGGCTCGCCGAAGCGTGGACCGGCGGCATTCCTCGAGAAGTGGGGCGCGATAATTTCATTCCGCCTTTTCCAACGGACGGCTCAGCCCCGCAGCCCGAGCTTCTGCGGTCATTCATCGCCAGGACCGACGCCACCGCAGTCATAGTTGATTCGAAGTCTTCGGCGGCGGCGTTTGACCTTCAGCCGATTCTCTGCGTGCCTAAATTAGAGATCGGTGGTGTGGTTCTGTACCGGCTACCGGCGCCGAATCTGGAGAAATGTCTTGCGTGTACAATCACAAATCCAACGGCCCAGACTAAGTATCAATGAAGCTGCCGATTCAGCGCCGCCTCGTACTCGCGCGCCACCTTTTCGTAATCGACCTTCACCCCGAGTTCTTCCAGCCGCTTGATACGGTCGCCAATTTCCTGCGTCGATTGCGTCAGCTTGGCGCGCGCCCCCTCGATATACGCGGCGTCTTGCCGGATCTCATCCAGTCTGGGAAGTTTCCCCCACCTTGGCCCCACTTCTAACCGATAGACGCAGTGCGAGAGGCACTAAACCGGAGCGTTCTGCGCCGGCACCATTAACAGCGTGCTGTTCTAGCGCTTGATGTACAACGTCCCCTTTTTGTCATCGCATCCGTCAAGGAAAGACGCGGACGCGAAGCACCCTAGCGCCACACGCGGTGCCTGCTGGAGCGCCGCATCCCGCCTAAACGGGCGTATCGGGTGCCAGTTCTCAAGCCCGAGGCCGCCAGTTTCCATCATCGGGACGCCTTCGCAAGGTGCTTGAGAAGGATCGCGGCGCTCTGTCTGATTCGCATGAGCCCGAGTTCCCAGCGTGTGACCGTGTTCCGCGTGACGCCGACCCGCCTAGCCAGTTGATGCTGAGTCAGGTTGAGCCGCTGCCGGATCGCACGGACCTTTATGCCGTCCATGCAACCTGACGTAGCATAAACCAACCGAATGTACGAGAGCCACTACGCCACGCCCGCCAGCGTCAACGCCCTGCCACGCTCGGGACTCACCCGCCACCAGCGTCAGCCCGCCCGTGGTCCCATCGCCCGTCTTGGGGCATCACGGGCCATTTCCGTGATGGCGACTCCTGTCGATTTCGCGCCCTGACGCCACTGGCGTTGGCGACTGTCCGAAAAAAATGGACGCGGATGATCCGAAAAACGCATCGAGCTTGTGACCGTTTTCGATCCCTATGAAAGTAATGTGACAGCCAGTCTATATCAGGGTGTGTCCACCCAAATAGCTCAGCAAACACAAGCACTTTTAGCACTAACCGCCTGACTGAATATCAGCGGGTCGCACGCTATTTTCTAAACGTCAAGAAATAAGAGACCAGCCCGGGGGCGGCTGCGCTCTCAGAGAATCGCGATCCGCCAAAGCTCTACCGATGCCGCATGGTGCGTATCGTATCGCTGACCATCGAGCCGCAGTTCAACATTGGGCGGCAATGGCCCCTCAACCACGGCCCCCTCGAATGTCCGGCAGCGCCCAAGGCTTGTCGTCGTAGTCAGTTACCGAATGGTACGCGCCCGCCAGCGGGAAACCCTTGACGCGCGCCGTCATTATGTTTCCCCCGTCCTCGAATTCTCCCATGAAGGCGCTCAGGCTGTCGCCGCCGTACACCTTTCCGTCTTTCAGGAAGATGACGCCGAATCCCCATCTGCCGTCACCGTTCAAATTCTCGTGCCGCGCAAGATAGTAGCTGTCCAGTCGTCCTGACATCGCCAACTCCTTTAGCAGCCCGTGGTAGAAGTCGCGATTTCGGTGGCGACAAAGGGTGACGGTGAAGACAAGCAATTCGAATGGCGCGACGCCGGAATCGACCACCAGCTGACGACTTTCACAGTAAGCGGGTCGTGGAGAACGTGGATCAGATATAAAACTGCGGCGACGGCGCGACCGCTGCGGTCCTGAAACCACGCGGCGTCCCCGCACCGAGGAGCGCGCGCATCAGCAGGCCGAGATTGAACCCGCCGGCATGGATCAGCAGCCGCTTGAGGATGTTCGTGTGACCGCGCAGGTGGGTACGGCGCATGCCCCCGGTGTCATAGAGATGCGCGAACGAGCGTTCGATCAATTCGTCGCACCGACGCATCAGACGGCGGCCGCGTGGTCCACGAATCCGGCGACGATTCCCATACACCGGCGCCTGGGCTTCGGGCGCCTGTGACCAGTCGCGTCGACCCCGGTCTGGCTCTGCGATATACGAGCGAAGGCCGACGGCGCCGAGGTCAACCATGATCTGATTGCTGTGATACCCCTTGTCGGCGATGATCTCCTCAAACGTCTGCGGCTCAGTCACGCCGGCTTGCGCGTCTTCAATTTGTTCGGCCGCGGCGATCGCGGTTTCGATGATCGTGGTGGTGTCGCCGGCGTCCGCACCCTGCAGCGTCACGGCGACCATGGCACCGGTCTCCAGATCGACCGCATGCTCCGCTTTGTGCGCCAGATGCGTACGCCCGTCTTTCATCTTCGCGACCTTCGCCTCGGGATCCCCGGGATGCCGCCAGCCGTCCGGGAAATCGTCGAGTGATCGGGCGCGGCCTCGTCCAACGCCAGCCGCAGGAAACTGCGGACCGCGAGTGAATCGTTCGCGCGCCAGGCAATGCCGCCACTCCGCGCTCGACTATCTGTCGCCGATCAACTACGAAAGGAGTCATCTGCAGAAGACTTTGTACCGCAGCCCAACACCGTCCACCGAAACGGGGTAACTCCAGTCGCTAAAGCAGCTTGCAGCAGCGGTTGGTGAAAACTGGCGGACGGTTGGTCAAGCACGCACGATACTACTGGCTGCTTCTCGCGGAGAGCCATCTGACGCGGCGATTGTTTGCCGGCATGATGCGGAAGATCGCGGCCTTGCCCATGCTGGCGGGATAAAGCGAGCGCAAAGCCGAGCGCATTTCGATGACAACGCTGGAGCGCAAGGCGAAGTGTCGGCAGAATCGATTGGAAAGACCGTATTTTCGGGCGTCGCGTGCCCGCCAGACAAGAATCCGCCTCCTTCCGGCACCGCTGGAAACCCGTGCACCAAAACCGGCTAAAACCTTGTCAAGGAACGCCGTTCGATCTATAGAACGAGTCGGAATCGGAGAGGCAAAACGGAAATTCCCGTTAAGATGGAAATCTCGGGTACAATTCGCAGCCGCCGTGCTTTGATGGCCGTTTTCGTAACGGCCCTTGCAGTCACGACACTGGTCGGAATCCCGGCAGGCGGTGCCGGGTGGGCTCAAGTTACTCGACCTGC
>JBEKJC010000061.1:0-22088 GCA_050011435.1 Binataceae bacterium (SeqCode) | reverse complement strand
AGCACGATTTCGCCTCGTCTGGAGGCATCTAAGATGGCATCGGAAACTAGGGCAGCAGATTTTACGCTCGGATGTATCGCGAGCAGATTTCCTTCTTCACCCGATCTACCGAATGCACTAATACAAGGCTTTGGGATAGGCACAACGGTCTGCCGGTTCGCCGCTGACCACCCGGATGGAGTCTGGCCACGCATGGTCGGGCATGCTTCGCGCTGGGGGCTTACGCCGCCACGACCAGCCCCAGGCTAACTGGCTCAAAGGGTTTCCAGTGAGAGGACTTCTCACCTCCTCGGAATTGCCCTACCACGCACGGTTGTGCGCATGGCAGCGGGGAGCAGCGCGGGCTCAGGATTGAGCCCGCGCTCGATCAAATCATAACGATCATGTAAGCATTGGCCTGAGGGAGCGGGCGGGTATAGAGCATGGAACTCAGTGACCGCAAAGGGGAGGACATAGCGATGGCTGTACTGAAACTCGACGCACATGGAGCTGACGTCGTTGCCTTGCAACAAGCTCTAAAGGCGCATGGCTTTGACCCCGGAGTACCCGACGGTGATTTCGGTCACGGAACGGAGGCGGCGGTGATCGCCTTCCAAAAGAGTGAAGGCCTGACGCCCGATGGCATCGTGGGACCGCAGACCCGTGACAAACTCAGCATGCCCGCTGCCCCGTCGCCCGCACCCGCCGCCGACATCACCGCCAAAGTGACCACGACGCAGGTGTCGCGAATGTTCCCGCAAACCCCCATCGGCAACATCAAGACGAACCTGCCGTTCGTTCTGCAGGCGATGCATAACGCCAACCTCGGCGACAAATCCATGCTTCTGATGGCCTTCGGGACCATACGCGCGGAAACCGCAGGCTTCGAGCCCATTAACGAAGGGCGATCGCGGTTTAATACGTCCCCGAACGGCAACCCGTTCGATCTTTATGACAATCGGCGAGATCTCGGCAACCGCGGCGCGCCGGACGGTAACAGTTTTAAGGGCCGCGGCTTCGTGCAGTTGACCGGCCGCGCCAACTACACGACGTTCAGCGCCAAGTTGGGCATGGGCACCGATCTTGTCGACCATCCGGACAAGGCGAACGACCCCACAATTGCATCGCAATTGCTGGCATTGTTCCTGAAAGACAAGGAACAAAGAATCCGCGATGCTCTGGACAACGGCGATTTGGCAGCCGCACGCAAGCTGGTCAACGGCGGCAGTCATGGCCTGAATGACTTCAGCGACGCCTATCACGTTGGCGAGCGAGCTCTGCCGGAAGCATGAAAGTCGCCGGTATCCTTGGCCTGTTGTTGTTAGCGGCCGGTCAGGGGCAAGCGGCAACACCGACGCATTGCGCGACGAATGAGCGAATCGTTTTTTCCTGCGCCACCGATAATAAGGTCGTCTCTGTCTGTGCCTCGGGCGATCTCGCACGATATACTGGTTCACTCACTTATCGCTTCGGCCCTCCAGGGCGACCGGAAATCTCCTACCCGCCGCCCGGCGAGTCCCGGGACGTTGTGAAGGCCGGACGCTGGGTTTTCGCTGGAGGCGGCGGGGCCTGGCTAGCGTTCCATCGTTCCCCGTTCCGTTACATCGTTTATTCCGCCGTGGGCCGCGGGTGGCACGAAAAGGCCGGCCTCGCGGTCGATAAAAGCGGTCGCCTGTTGATGAACTTGCACTGCCGGGGCACGCCGGCTTCCGAGCTTGGTCCCGATTTCTTCAGCAGTGCGCGTATACCGGACGACGACACGCCGTTCGACCTGCCCTGACAAACCCTAAGTGGCCTTACCGCCGGGAGGCACCACCGACGACTGGTCGGTTTTTCCTTCCGCTGGCAGGGCAAGGGCAACGTCACGAACAGGGTCCGACCGCACCATTCGCCGAACTCAAGATCCGGTCATCCAGACCTCGGCCTTGGCTCTCCGCGTAGCTCTTCATCAGACAGACCCACTCCGAGATTAGAGCTGGCTCGATCCAAGCGTAGAAGCGCTGCAGTGCACGCCAGATATTGGTCGGGATTCGCAGCTCGCCGAAACTAGCGAGATAAACTTGGTCCAGGATCTCCGGAGGCTCGAGCAGAACGATTGTTGATTGTAATCAAAAAGACACTATAGGAATCTATTTCGTGGATCTTGGAGCATTTTGCGGCGCGAAACGGTGCGCTGGGTTGTGCTTAGTCAAAGCCTAAACCCGGACGTATTGATGATGCAGCCCGCCCAGAATTGAGATGCCTGCGACGCGACCGAGCTTTTGCGGGATCCGAAAATCGGGCGCATTCTTTTCCAATGAGAGATGCGTGCGGACCTGATTGTAATACGAAGCGTAATTTCTCAGAACGCGACGCAACTGCGCTTCGTCGAACACGATCAAGTGATCGAGGCTTTCGCGCCGAATTGAGCCGATGAGCCGCTCAACGTGGCCGTTCTGCCATGGTGAACGCGGCACCGTCGGATGATCACGGATCCTCATTGCCCGAATGCGGCGGGTATAGGCTGGGCCGAATGCTCCGTCACGGTCGCGAAGCAGATGACGTGGCGCTTCGTCCCAGGGAAAGGCGTCAGTTACCTGACCCGCGATCCACTCGGCGGTCGGATTGTTCGTCACCCTGATGCTCACCAGTCGCCGGCGAGCATGGCGAAGAATTACCAGGCCATAGAGCAGATCGAACGAGATCGTGCGAACCACGAACAGATCCAACGAGGCGATGCCGTCAATGTGATTGCGCAGGAAAGTCTTCCAACCTTGGGAGGGTGGTCGGCGGCGCCGGACCATATATCGGCCGACGGTTGATTCAGCAACTTCGATCCCGAGCATCAACAATTCGCCGTGGATGCGAGGCGCGCCCCACAGCGGGTTCTCGCGGCTCATGCGCCGATTCAACGCTCGAACCTCGGAATCAATCCGTGGACGGCCACCGACGTGGCGGGACTTCCAGCGCCAGTAGGCGCGGAAACCACGGTGGTGCCAACGGATCACGGTCTCGGGCTCGACGATGATTATCGCGTCCAGAAGCGATGGGTACAGTCGATACAGCCATACGAACAGCAACCGATCGATGTTCCACATTCTCACCCGCTTCGGGGACTTGCGCCGTAGCACTATCAGCTGTTGCCGCAAGAGGAGATTCTCGGCCTCAAGTCGCGCGCGTCGCGCGAACCACGACCGGATAACAAGCAGCAGCTGGGTCAGAAACGCGACCATCGGCCGCTTTATTACCATACACCCATCCACGCGTCATCTCGGATATGGTTTTCGGGAGGCACAGCTCACTTTGAGCGACATTTCTTAGTCCCGTTTCGCATTCATCATTCCAATTCGGCGAGGAGCCCCTTGGCATCCTTCAGGTCGGCGGTGTCGAAGCCCGAACGGAGTAGCCAAACACTTTCAAACTGCTTGTTACCAAATCGGTACGTACCAGGAGTTCGAATTTACTTTCTCTGCCCGCGAGTCTCGTTCGTTCCCAACGCGTCTTTGCGCGGCGGAATCCTTCTGTTTCTCAGCCGTTCTCTGAGAATTGTTGACCTAGTGTCTTTTGAATATGTGGCGTTACGCCACATATTCAAGGGGAAATTTTCCGCGTATCTCCCTGCCGCTGGATTAGAATCAACCCGCAACCGAACGGCATGGGCGTTGCTTTCCCTGCAAACAGTTGACGGGATGCGTATTCTGTACTAGGCTTCGCGGTCCGGCTTTTTTCGGTTTTTGGTGAAGGGGGGGACCCGCGGTGATGCGCGTCGCACGCGTCTCTCCTCGAAGGAGGTTCTGCTTGACCCGCCCGAGCTAACTGTCGACAGGCCGAGGATGGTTTGCAACCACAGGGTGGTCCGTCGTCAAGGCTCATCGGACGAACCAGATGCAAATACTAAGTTTTGTTAGTTATGGGGCCAGAGCTGTCAAGAGAACTTAGCAGGTGCACCCGAAAGCCCTACGTGATCGCGACGCTTTTTGGAAGGCACGTTGATTGCTGTTCGTGTGCTTGAGGGCAGACCAAGGCAGCGAAGTTCGCATGGGTAGATAATACCAGCGTTTCCATCGCGGGCTTTCGGCGACTCTTGGGAATTTAAAGGAGGGGACTCCGTGCCGTAGATCCACGCTTCAACCGATCTGTCGCGAAATACACTTTTTTAAGAAAAGGCGCGGCTATATCGCGAGCGCCACCGAAGAGGTGCGCTCGGGCATCGGCGCTCATAAGCGCGGACGAGCGCGAAGGTAAGGCGGGTCGGCCAAGCTGTACTCACCATTAACAAGGAGACCACGAGCATGACAGATGACAGCATTCACGCCCTTGGGCCCCTCTTCGGGCCCGACTTCATTACCATCGAGATCGACGATCAGGGCGGCGCCAGATTTGCCCTCGAGATTTTTCCGGACGCCAACAATCCAGCATTGAAGAGAAATGGGCTGGCCACCCAGTTTTACTACATGCCCAAGGAAATCGAATTGGCTAAGAGGGAGGATTCCCCCGCTGACTACGATTTCAGCGTTACGCTATTCAAGGGCCTGATGACGGCCGAAGACACGTTAGGAATCAGCGGCATTCCCAGCACGGGTGGCGAAGTGGACGCGGGTGGGGCGTTCGTGTCTTTCTCGACCACGATGGCTGTTCCGGAAAGCGTGGTGGCAGGAGCGTTGGCCAAGCTGAAGGCACAGGATCATCAGCCGCCTCCGGCGAGAATTGCCGCGTTCTTCTTGCGCAGTCGCCAGGATCCTGATCCGTTGCTGGGGATCGTGCCGATTGTTGACAATGCGGTCACCATCGAAATTCCACAGCTGCCGGGAACCGGTGATGGTAAGTCACCATGGTTTATTGGCGCCCAGGGCACGGGACACGGAAGTATAGAAGCCTCCGGCATCAGTAGCTTTCTAGTGACTTGCAATCAAATGGCCGCAGGCGCGGTGGTAGGGGCACTTAAGGATGGGCGCTCCCCTTTCACCGTCCACTACAACATGAAGCTTTTGTTTTATATAAACGCTTGCGACATTCAGATGCACGTCGATGTCGATAAGACGTTTTCGCAGTTTTCCGGCGCCCTGCAAGCCAAGTACGGCTTCTACCAAGCCGACCTATCAGCCAATTACCAATCTTGTCTCACGAGCGGTGCGATCAGCACGGTCATCCAGCAGAATGGCACCGATGTTGATGCCGACATGAAGAAGCTAATCGAAAAAACAGTCTCGGATATGCAGGACAAGGCATGGAACCTGGTCAAGACGGAGATTTTCGACTGGCAGCCGAAACCAGACGATCCCGCCAAGGCCAGCGCCGGCGCCTGCGGCGGAGTCGCGATAAGCCTCAAGGCCAATTACCAGAAGCATGGCGTCAAGTTCGATGATCATTTCGAGATCAATCAAACGATCTCGAAAGAAGATACGGTGTCGGGGACGCTGACCGCCCTTGAACCCGCGATCAAAAAGGATCTAGATAAATACCTTTCAATTGTCGACATCGGCGAGTTCTTCAAGAAGATCCAGGTTGCGGCATCGCCCAACATCGATTTCGGAGAAGGAGAGATCTCCGATCCGATCAATGAGGCGCTCATCCAAGTGAGCTATCCTAACTTCGACAAGCCCTTGAATGACGATCGCAGTATCGCGCTGACGACTCGGGCCGAGGGCTTTCACTACAGCCCCACGCATATCGATCAAGCAGCACCAGTTACCCTGGCGAGCTGGAGCCGAGACAATCCGAAGGACATCATCAACATCTCGTTCCTACGGCTGGATAAGAAAGTAGGAAATTGGGACAGCGACCAGGTCAAGATCAAAAAGACGCTCATCTATAAGCCGGACGATCCTCGAGTCGACCTTTCGAACGGCACCACCACGTTTTCGTCGGAAGTGATTACAACCGACCATGCACCCGTCGTTGGTCCTGATGACGTCGGTTATGTCTACGTCAAGTTCTTTTTGGATCGACCCATCAAATCTTCCAACATCACGGTAACGCTAACGATCCAGATGGGCGACCGGAAGGATGTTCTTGTCATGACGAATGACGATCCTAAGGCTAATCCTGTGGCGACCTGGCAGATTTGGTCTGACAAGTACTTCAGTCAAACGATGGCACGAGTCAAAATTGACGTAGAGGTCGCCCCACCGCCGTCTGATTTTGCGGGAACCGCGGTGCAGTGGAGCGGGAACCAGGCCGTACCTCTTAACCTAGGACGGATTAAACGAATCGTGCCTTACAAGATCGTAGTTCCACCTCTGACCGATCCGGACCAAAGCGCTTTGGTCGGCAAATACATTTTGGAGACTTTGAAGGAAGCTGCAGCCAAATGAACCAGTCTTTGGCAGTACATACTATTCGCTTCGCGGGGGCGACGACGGTTGAACACGTCGCCGTCCTCCCAACTGGCTTCAACGCTGCCACCTTAGCGAATCGAGAACTTCTTCTCAGGCGAGAGCTCCATTTGCCGATTAAGATCGGTCCGCCTCCGCCCGCCAGTTTGCCATTGGTGAGTTCTCAAACCGACAATCTATTTGTCGATCGTAACGATGCTAACCTGCACTGGTACCTACCCGACCTTGCCCTGGCCGAGGACGTCGATTCCGGATTCTCGTTTGTAGCAAGCCAATCCGGCCAAGACTCAAAGGGAAATCCATTCAACACGGCCCGGCTGACTCTACGGGTACATAAGTCCCAGCCCGACGACGTTGTGAAGTTTTCGAAGGCAAATTATTCCGCTGGCGGAAATATCGGCCTCCTTGACTAGCTTCTATACAGGCGATGCGGGTCAACAGCAGCAAAGGACGTTCTCCGCAACTATCCAGAACACCGGCACTGAAGATTTCCTGCTAACCTTTGAAGGCTCGATTTTGGGCCCATCTGTGATCGGTCTCTACCAGGATCTCACATTATTTGGAAAAGCGGTCATCAATCTTTCGGCTTCATATCAAGCATGGTCGCAGCCCGGGAGCTTGTATTTGCCAGCCCGTTTCAGGCAGAGCGTTGTCATAAAACCAATGACCGCGGAGCCTCCGCCGATGAAGCCGCTGATGTTAGACGCCAAGCCGCAAGCACCGGCCGTCAACCGGATTCGATCCTTTGCCCCGGTGATGGCACACCCGCAGGGACCCGCTGTTAGGCAACCGCCAGTTGATACACTTGTGCAAACGAGGGAGTCATGGGGGAAGCAATTGCCGCTAGGTCTGAAATACAAGCAAGATGGTTACCAACTTAAATATACAGTTTCGACCGCGCGAACCTCCAGTCATTTGATTCGCGATGCTAATGACCTTAAGGACTTTTCCTTAAGCCAGACGGAATTCACCGAGCTGAAGGCGCTTGGAGATGTGAGCCAGAGATATCCGACTCTGAGCCGCCTCTATATCGGCGTGCTTAGCCGAACGATCGTTGTTATTCCTCGAAGATATTCAGTCGTTCGCGGTCGTTCAGGATGCGCGGCCTTGTGCATGGCCCTCGTGGATAGTTCGGCTGCGGACGGCAGTAAATGCAAGTTCGAATTTGACTTCACAATCGCGCCGGAAGTTAGCCGCATCGAATTCCTCAAACTGACCCAGGAGATTTTGAGCCGAGAAGATCTCAAAGGCTACACGCCCAAGCTGCCGGACTTTCAGCGCGACAATCCACCATCGACGCTCCAGACAGAATTCAAAAGCGATGTCCACTTTAGCGCCGGAACCGACCCTCACACGTTTTCGGTCAGTGTTTCGATTCACGATGACAATTCCCAGACGCCCGCCGTCGCCAACACGAATCTTTTCATAATGCGGCTTTGCTCGAATACCGGAGCCGACCTTGTCGGCTCGTTGAGCGTGAAGCTCGACGATGGCTACGCGGATTCTGTCCTATCGACGATTGACTTGAATTTCGCTCACACAGCTGGCACCGATGAGATCGTTGCAGAACTCGAGGAAGGATCGGCTCAGATAAAGCTAACTAACCGATCGCCCCTCGACCTGCAACTGTCGCGCTATGCGCTTATCAAGGAACCGGCCCTCACCGAGGTTGATGGAGTTCTTTCGCTCCCTGCAAATGGCTCGCTATCTGTTCCCCTACCGGAAGACCATGTTGGCTTAATGTTCGCTGCGGACTCGCAGATGGTGATTCCGAACCCGATGACAAAATCGGATGTCGCTCGGTTCCTTCATTTTCAAACCGCGGACGTTCAAGAAACCCAATACGTCGTGGCGGTGAATGGTGCCGGGATCGATTTCAAGAAGGTCGATTCCCTCGCGATCAGCATCAGCTTTAGTAACCTTCCGAACGTGGCGCCCCGGCCTTTCAAGCTTAACAAGAACTTTCATGCCGACAGCGCCCACATCGTGATTCCGCTGGAAAATGCCGTTTTTTCTCTGCCGGGCACGGTTAACCTGGCCGTCCATTTCGTCGATCCCGGAGTGCGCGATCTGAATTTTACGATGGAGAACGACTTTACTTCAGCGCCGGTGCTGATCGTACTTCAAAGCGACATCGATAAGATTCTGCCGAAGACCTAACTCCAACGCTTCGATGTTGCGTCGAGATTAGCAGCCGCTTTGATGTACCGAGATCGAACCTGAAAGTTGGACTTATGATTAATGCTCACGACCGCGAATCCTGCAACGGACTATGTAATCGAACTGGCGTTTAGCGTGTCTGCTCATCCGATTCAGAGAATTTAGGTGTTAGTGTGTTGAAAAAAGCGAGGGTAGCGACATGGCAGACTGGCATACTGCGGCACAACGAGGGATGACTCTTTTGGATGGCGACACTTCGACTGAAGGCACCCGGACGAAGAGCATCCTTAATCATGTTCTCGACGAGAGTCATGACGACGGTTACATCAGCAAAGACTTCTACAACGTACAACAAACCGCGGGTGGATTGCCGGACAACGTGACGATGGACCAATTCATTGCGGCGATAACCGGGCATGTTCGCCAGAGCCTCGGAATGAGCAACTTCAACGACGACATGGACGACGATAATTTCCGTACCGCGTTGATGTCCTTCGACTCCAACATACGGCACCACATCACATTCCTCAATGGAGTCGTACATCAGATTGGAGCTGGCGACGTACACAAGGCGCTGTGGAATTTGATTCTCGATTCACTCAAGGACAGCAATAGCATCTATAGCTGTTACACGGATTATTTGCAGGACGACAGATGAGCACGCCCTCCCTTCCGAGTGAATGCGCTAACGGTTTGGACCATCGAGCGAATCGTCTCGCCTTGGGCGAGAAGGATAAAAGGATGCCATGATAAAATTGACTACCGCTATGCAGGAAGCTATCGAGCGCGCGCAATCGCTGGTGAATCAGGGTCAATACATTCTGGGAACCGGCAATTATCGTCCCTACGACGACGCGAATGGCAACAGAATAGACCTACCGTACACTCAATACAACGGGACCGGGCGGCTGGGTTCGGACTGCGCCGGGTTCGCGGTTTGCTGGTGCTACAAGGTCGCTCGTCATCAGCCGGGGTTCAATGCGGGCTCATGGGCGACCGTTAGCGACGATATCAACGTCGACTCAGTAATCGAAGACGCGCGGCACAAACAGGAACTTGGCACCGTTATAACCACTCCAGTTCCAGGTGCGTGGCTGCTTTATCCGACGATCCGCGATCCACGCAATCCGCTGCCCTTCATCGGGCATGTGTCGATTATCGAAAGCGTTCCAGCGGAATTCGATGCGGAGTCACCGGACTACCGATCTCTGACCGTGATCCAATGTTGCGGTCCCAATGGCCATACACCAGCGATTATCCGTTCTGACGGACAATACTGGTGGCATCACGATCAGCTTTGGCCGAAGCCTGAGCATCGAAGCGTGATGGTATTGCCCAAGGCACCGGACGCAACCTGAGTTGCCCACCTGTTTGGGGGCAAGAAGCTAGATGAGCGTGACGAGTTATCCAGCAGCAAAGTGTTTTTGCGCGGAAAGAAACGGGAGATAGAGAAGTATGGCCCAGTTTGCATTTTACGTCGCGGGAGCGGCTACGGGTGTGGGAGCGATGGGCTTGCTGTTCGCCTGGGACCGCGATGATCGCGGACCCGACGCGGCCGATTCCGACGACTCCAACGCCAACCTTCATATCGGTCTCTATACCTGGATCGGACTCACTACCGGCGCCCAGCTGATGAAGATCAAGTCAAAGGCTCCCATAGCTATTCCGGCGGGGGGTTGCCCGAGCTTTCCCGATGGCTCTCCGGACCACGACTATGTTACCCGATTCGAGGTCAAGCCGGGCGGCACCGTCATCTCAGCCATCGTTGACATTTCTTTGGAGCTGTTCGACGACTCCACGCGCGTCTACGGAGTCGCACCTGACGGGAAGACGCTGAAGATCGAACTCGCTGACGGCAGCTTCGGGCTGAGCGCGTTTTCGGTGCAGGACCGTCTAACGCTGCAGAACTGGGAAGACCCGCTCGACGGGTGGGCGAAGTTCATCAACGCTGATATTTCCGGCAAGGAATTGTGGAGGGAGCTTATGATTCCCGACCAACCATTGAAGTGGCTATGACGCCTGCGGCGGTTCGGTAGTAAGATATCGAGATGGGAGATCTATGAATCGCTTTAGTGGGGAGGCATCTCATCAACGCTACACAACAGTTGCGCGGCAACTCCTTTCATGACTGATTATTTCAGGCACTAGCCCACAGCCGTTCCGTAGCGATCTGCGCGCCTTCTGCCAATGATTTTAACTTGGCCCAGACCACCGTCGGATGTATTTCCTGCACGGCGCTGGCAACGTAGCAAATCCACAATCGGCCCTGCGATAACGTTTGCGCGGCCGACCTGTGCCTATCCAAAACCTGTAAGCGCGGGGCGAAGACCATTTCACCCTTGCAGCTACACTGGCACCAGGGCTTAGGCGGACCGAGTATCCTCCTTGTTCGCCGCCCTTTTTGGAGCCGACTCGCAGCTTGACAGTGGCGTGATCGATCCGATGCAGTGTTCGCAGTGTCAGTCTGAGAACCCGCCGGGCGCCAAGGGTGTCCCTCCTAAAAATTCCATCTGAAGCGGAATTAAGCAGGGGCGAGAAATTGATTTTGAATTTGCATTGAAAGAGCGAATCGGGCCGCGCTCTGGAGTACAAATGTTCGACGCGTTATTGAGATCGAGCAAGCCCGATCGCGCGATCGTCAGACGAGGTACAGCGGCAGCCGTCCAACCATTGGTAAGCAAAAATCGCGGAAGAATCAGGCTGTGGCTACCAAAAACTCCGAAAACGCTGAAAAGTCTAGAGTTTTGGGATTCACCGCCATAGTGTTCTCGGCATGCTTAAGCATGTGCGTTCCATCGTGTCGGTGCTTGCCCGCCGATTCCGTAGCCGGGCTGTTGTGGAATTAGAGAACCTCGCCCTCCGTCACCAGCTGCATGTTCTTCGTCGCCAACGGCCGGGTCGGCCCCGGCTGTTTACGCGTGACCGCTTGCTCTGGGTCTGGCTTTACCGACTGTGGCCGCACTGTCTGGAAGCGATGGTGTTGGTCAAGCCTGCCACTGTCATTCAATGGCACCGCCAGGGCTTCCGCTTGTTCTGGCGCTGGCGTTCGAGATCGGGACGGCCGTCAGTAAATCGCGAAGTTCGGGATCTGATTCGGCAAATGAACGCCGCCAACCCGCTCTGGGGAGCGCCCCGGATTCACGGCGAGCTGCTCAAACTCGGCATCGAGATCAGCCAAGCCACGGTTGCCAAGTACATGGTGCGAAGACGAGGTCGGCCTTCGCCGACCTGGCGCAGCTTTCTGCGCAATCAGGCCGCCGGCATCGCTGCGATCGACATGTTCGTCGTGGCGTCCGCCTCGTTTCGGTTGCTGTATGTCATGATCATTCTGGCCCACGATCGCAGGAAGATTGTGCGATTTGATGTCACACGGAACCCGACCGCAGGCTGGCTAGCGCGACAGGTAACCGCAGCGTTCCCGTGGGACACCGCTCCACGCTATCTTCTGCGCGATCGCGATTCCTCGTACGGCGAGAACTTCCGCAGACAAGTCGATGCGATGGGAATCACCGAGGTTGTCAGCGCGGCGCGATCACCTTGGCAGAATGCATATGTCGAACGCGTGATCGGTTCGATTCGTCGTGAGTGCCTCGATTACATCGTGATCTTCAACGAGCGCCATCTGCGCCGCGTCCTCTCCTCGTATGCGGACTACTACCACCGCAGCCGCACGCATCTTTCACTCGACAGAGATTGCCCGGAACCGCGCGCCGTCATGCCACCCAGGAGCGGGAGAGTCGTCGCCATCCCGCAAGTGAGGGGCTTGCATCACCGCTACGAACGTCTCGCCGCCTGATTCGTGCCTGATCTTCGCTTACCAATGGCTGGACTCAACCTCGATCAGAAATCGGCCGCCCTAACGATTCTGATCACAGCCCGATTCACTCAGGCGCATCAGCTCGCCCGCAATTCTCGCGGCCGCTCACATTTCGGTTCAAATGAAATTTTTAGCAGCGACACGTGTTCGACGAAGCGCAGGTGCGTCGCGTGCTGAAGAATTATGCTTCCTATTACAATCAGGTTCGGACACATCTCTCATTGGGCAAGAATGCGCCGGATTTTCGGCGCCCGCAAAAGCTCGGCCCCATTGCAAGTATTTCAATTCTCGGCGGGCTGCATCACCAATACGTCCGGGTTTAGCAACTGTGTTGAAGGTGGAGGAGGGCGCGTTGCCCACAGGGTCCACAGGCACTGGGATCGAATGAAGCGTCCCGCCTGTGGACTTGTGGGCAACGCGCGGTCTGTCTAATTTTTATCGAGTGCAGCCGCGCATGGTTGCCGCCAGGTAGTATTGGTCTTGAGCATGGCGTTGAGGATCACGATCATCCTGCGCATCACTGCCACCAGCGCGACTTTTTCGAGCTTGCCGCGTGCAAGCAGCCGTTCATAAAACTGCTTGAGCACCGGATTGAAGCGGATCGCGCTCAGCGCGCACATGTAAAGCTTGCTGCGGACCGGATAGCGTCCGCCCCGGATGACCCGGCCGCCGCTGTCATCGGGGAACGGGGCGATTCCGACCAGGGCGGCGGCGGCTTTGCCGCTGAGCGTGCCCAGTTCCGGCAGCTTGGACAGCACCGTGGTGCAGAACACCTTGCCCACCCCCGGAAAGCTGCGCAGCACCTCGCTCTTGCGGCGCCAGGCCTCCGAGCGCCGCACGGTCTTGTCGATGTCATCGTCGATCTGGGTGATGCGGCCCTCCAGGTAAGCGATATGCTGGCGCAACTCTTTACGCACCTGCGCGCTGGAGCGCTTAAGTCGCTGCTGCTCCGCCACGCGCATCTCGAGCAATTGGTCGCGCCGGGTGGCCAATTCCCTGTAGCGCCTGGGTCTCGGCATCCAGCGGCGGCCGCGGCGCGGGTTGCTCGCGTTGCGCGAACAGCGCGAGCAGCCTGGCATCGATGCGGTCGGTCTTCGCCAATAGTCCGCTGCCCTGCGCGTAACTCCGCACCCAGCTCGGATTGACGGCTGCCACCGCAATCCCGCCGGTCCACAGCGCCGCCGCCACCTGTCGTTGCAATCCGCCGGTCGCTTCGACCACCAGCTTAGGCATAAGCTCGCCCAAACGACCCACCAACTGCTTGAGCCCGGCCCGATGGTAGGCCGACGTGAAGCTCTCGCCGCTGGGACGCACTGCCACCACCAGCTCGGTCTTGCTCACATCGATCCCAACATACACATCCTCATCCATCACCCTGCTCCTCACTGCGCATCCTACCCGTCCTTGTACATGCGGGCTCGTGCCTTGCGCGCGGCCCTGTCAACTGTTCGAGTTGTGGACGCTTGAATTAGCGTACGCGACGATCCTGGCTAAACCACGGTCTCTGCCGACCCAGGTTTTAACGGTCTGCCGCGCCCGCTGCTATCTTCATGCGCCGATTCTCAGATACAAGGTTTTGACTAAGTACAGGTCCATACGGCGAGTTGGATCGGAGAGTCAAAAAGGGAATTCCGGTTTACAGGCTACAAGCAGGGCACGTTGTCAACCCGCGGGTACGATCGCGTGCGATCACGCTCTCTTCGGCGGGATTCAGGGGGTTAATTCATGGCTCGAGATATTTCCAGCAACCAGAACAGCACGCAACCGGAGCTGACTGCCAAAACTTGCGAATCGGCTGGCGCGCCCAAGTCTCCCGGACGCCGTCGCTTCATCGCCGGACTCGGCGCTGCCACCGCTGCCATATCCACTGGAGTCCTGGCGCCGCTTGTCGCCGCATCCTCTGCCAATGCGCGCGAAACATCTAATTTACCAACGCAGCCCGTCTTCAGCAGCTCCGCCCCTTCCAGCACAGCGCTACCAGCAAGTGTTACTAAAAGGAGGGTGATCGAAGCTTTCAAGCTGCGGCTCAGCGAGGCGACCCAGGACGCCCACGTTCCGCCTGCGGTGAACGTCGACAACGGTGATACGGCACTCTATGCCGACAAGGGAGGCACATACACCAAAGGTCTTCCGCACGACAGCTTCGGACGGGTGGATCTGAACGCCTTCGCAACCTTTACCAATGCGTTGAACAGCGGAAAGTTTTCGGATTTCGAAAAGATCATCACGGGCGGCACGCGCACGCTCAACGGCCCGCAAAGTGGGCTGGCCTTCGACTTGGAGGCGCTCGATAGCGCGCAGTTCGGGCAGCCTCAGGTGCCACCCGCCCCCACAACAGCCAGCGACCAAAACGCCACCGAGCTGCTCGAACACTACTGGGCTTCGCTGCTTCGTGACGTGGCCTTCACCGACTACGGCTCGGATCCGCTTGCCGCTCAGGCAGCAGTCGAATTGGGAGTACAACCTACCTATTTTGGGCCGAGGAACAACAGCGGCGACGTGACACCGAACTTGTTATTCCGGGGCGCCTTCCCGGGCGAGACGCTGGGCCCTTATATCTCCCAATTTTTCATCACGCCTACGGAGCTAGGCGCCCAACCCCTCAGCCAGCAGATGGTAAGCTATCTGCCGAACATCGACTACATGGCAAATTTCGCCGACTGGCTGACAGTGCAGAATGGCGATGTCACCGCCGGCCTCCACAATCAGATCGATCCGCAACTTCGCTACCGGCGTAACGGTCGGGATCTGCGGCGTTTACCCACGTCGACGTGCTTTACCAGGCCTACTTCACGGCGTTCCTCGTGCTCAACACAATTGGCGCGCCGCCAAATCCCGGCAATCCCTATGTCGGCTCGACGACGGAAAACGGCTTCGGCACGTTCGGTGGGCCCGATTTCGCCGGGACCCTCGGCGAAGTGGCGACCAAGGCTCTGAATGCCGTCTGGTACCAGAAATGGTTTGTGCACCTCCGTCCTCGGCCAGAGGCCATTGGCGGCATCGTCCATCTGATTAAGACCGGGCACGGCAACAAGACCAACGTCACTCTGAGCCCGGTGATCCTGAATTCGCAGGGCCTTCAGGAGAGTTTCAACAAGTATGGGACGTGGCTGCTTTCGCAGGCATTTCCTGAGGGCTCGCCATTGCATCCGTCCTACCCCACAGGACACGGCGCAGTCGCCGGCGCTTGCATCACAGTGCTGAAGTTCTTCTTCGATGGCAACTTCGTGATCCCAAATCCGCTGGAGCCCTCGAACGATGGACTTTCGCTATTGCCCTACACGGGCCCGGACGCGGGGGATTTAACCGTCAACGGTGAGCTCAACAAGGTCGGACACAACGTCAGTTTCGGTCACGGGATCCACGCCGGCATCCACTGGCGCAGCGACACCGACACCTCCTTGTTGCTGGGAGAGGCTGTCGCGCTCAGCTTCCTCAGGGATAGGGCCCGGACCTGCAACGAGCCGTTCACTGTCCATCTGACCAAGTTCAACGGGGCGACAGCGACTATCTCCAACCAAGGCAACCCGTAGGAAGGATGTGTTGCAACTTTGGTGGGGGAGGCTGGTAGGCTGAAAAGATCGCGAAGAACACAACCCGTCCGGCAATCTTCAAGTGGCGGCAGACGGCGTCGGAGCTGATTCTTTGTGCCGTGCGCCGGTATCTTCGCTACTCGCTCTCGCTCCGCGATGTGGAAGAATTGTTCGCCGAGCGCGGTCTGGAGGCGGATCACACGACGATCTGGCGTTGAGTTCAACGATACGGTCCCGAACTGGAAATGCGACTGCGGCGTGATCTTAAGCCGACCAACAAATCCTGGCGGGTTGACGAGACGTATAATCGAGTCCAGGGCCGTTGGTGTTACCTCTACCGGGCCATCGATTCCACCGGTGCCACTATCGACTTCCTGCTGTCGGCGCTGCGCGATGCCGCCGCGGCCAAGCGCCTGTTCTGCATGGCGCTGAGCGATCCATCGCATCCGCAACCCCGCGTCATCAACACCGATGAGGCCCGCCTCTATGGCTCGGCGATTGCCGGGGTGAGAGCGGAAGGAACCCTGCGCCGGCGCTGCCGCCATCGACCGGTCCAATATTTGAACAATATCCTGGAGCAGGATCATCGAGCGATTAAACGACGAGTGAAGGCCAAGCAGAGCTTTCGCGAGTTCCGAGCAGCGCGGCGAACGATTGCGGGCTACGAGGCTATACACATGATCCGGAAGGGGCAGGCGCGGTGGCTCAGCGACCATGATGTTCGCCAACAGAATCGGTTCATCGATCAGCTGTTCGATCTGGCTGCTTGAGCACCTGCCGCCAACTTCCGCTTGGGGCCTCTCACGTCACCGTTTTCAAAGTTGCAACACTTCCCCCTGTATGCATTTGCTCCCGAGCATCATGGCTAGTCGAGTGAACTCATCGCCATGCTCAGATGAATCAGGAATCCGAGAAAGGTGGGCATCGCGCCGCAGAACCCAAGAATCTGCAACTGCAAGCTGTCGATCATGTACCCATACAAACCGATTACCGCAAACGTCATCGCGAGCGCGAAGAGGACGATCAGCGCAATTTTTTCCTGGCGCTTATCCGTGACCTCGGGCTTGATCCGGTAATCGTCACCAATTGCGAAATAGTGCCCGCGCGTCTCCTCATCGAGGGCCGCGAACTCCTCTTTGGTGATATAATATTTTAGTGGCGCCGCCGGCCAACCCGACGCCGCCTTATCTTCGACTTTACGAGGAGTTTTCGTTTTGAGTCTCCGATTCCAACTCCGGTATAAGCCGGGCGATCTCTTGCTTAAAAATTTTAGCCGATTTGGTCCACGCTTCTAACCTGTCGTTACCGAAAACCTCGTCAGGGGTGAGGGCGTGCGATAGCTGTGCTAGTGAGAGGCGCGCTGAAGTCACGGGCGAACCTCGAGCCGAGCCGAAACCGCCGTCTCGCCATCCGATCAGCACATTCCTTTTCGAGCGCGATTGCCACCACGTTCGACAAAGTGAGCACGATTTAATCCCCAACCTCCCGTGACAGTGGCACCGAAGCGCTGTCGCGGGCTGTACAAGCGCGGGAAGACTCGGCACAGCCACACAAATGCAAAAAAGGCGATTCGATTCGTCCCCTTGTGCGGGATACGCCGCGCCTATGGGGCGACGACGAAGCCCTCGGCGCCCGCGGTTCCGGCGCGCGTTGCGGGCGGCACCAGCATCGACGCGCCGTAAACGACGATGGTGCAGCGCTTCTGGTCGGTGAGGCGGTCGGCGATGCCGAGCCGGTCGGCGAGTTCACCGCCGATAACGACCAACGGACAGTTGAGATGCGTTTCGAGTTCGTTGGCAGTAGGCACAGCCATCGGCGCGGCGCTCACGCGCGCCACTCGTGCCGCAGCGACACCGAGCATCTCCTGCAGTTCCGCATCGCTCTGGGCACTCGGCGCCTCGATCCAGAGAAGCCGCAGCTCACATTGCTGCTGGTGTGCAATCCGCGTGGCCAAATCGAGCGACGCCCATCCGTGCGCGCTGTTATCGGTGACGACGGCGATGGTCGCGAGTGGCTCCTCGTAGGCGTTGACCACGACGCCGACGCTGATCGGAAGGTCGTCCACCGCTTCGAGGATCTCGCGCACGGTGCCGCCGCGGAAGTTGGCGCCCAGGACCGGGCGATGGAAGCCGAGCAGAATCCAAGAGGCGTGGGTCTCGCTAGCAAGCCGCACGATGTCGCGGGCGGGGCTGTCGGTCCAGCTCACCTGCGGCACGATCGCCGCCTCGCGTTCGAGGGCGTATTCGAGCGCTGCGGAGAGCGCCTGCGAGCGCGGCACCACGCGCTGCTCGACCTCGCGAATTCCCGAGCGCACTCCTCCGGCCGGGCGGTGCACGAAAGCCACCACGCGCGGCGGAGAATCATCGGCCCCGGTCGCCGACAGCGCTAGTTCCATCAGCACGCTGACCTTCTGCGGATTGGAGACCGGCACTAGGATGCCTTGGCGGGCCGGACGCACGACGCGCAACTTGGCGGCGGGCCTGGAACGCGCCTCTTCGGGCAGCAGTTCCTCCTTGGGCTCCAGCAGGTGCAAGATTGGAGTGGTCACGAAGGTGGTCACCAGCGCCATCAGCACCAGCATCGCGAACAGCGTGGGTGAGATCACGCCGAGTTCGTATCCGATATTGAGCACGATCAATTCCATCAGCCCGCGCGTGTTCATCAGCACGCCGAGCGCGGCCGAGTCGCGCCAGCCAAGACCGGTCAGACGGGCCGCGACCGCGGTGCCCCCGAATTTGCCCAGCGATGCGATCACGATGATCAAAAGGCACAGCAGCCACTCTCCACCGCCGCTCACCAATCCGATTTGCGTGCGTAATCCGGTGAAGGCGAAGAACGCGGGCAGCAGCAGCACCACCACCAGGTCTTCTAGGCGATCAGTCAGCTCGCGCGCCAGGCTGCTGTCGTGCGGGATGATCGCGCCCAGGGCGAAGGCGCCGAAGATGGCGTGGATGCCGATGTAGTCGGTAGTCAGCGCCGAGAGCAGCAGCGCCACGAACACCGCGGCCATCACGCCCTGCGTCAGTCCGCGATTGCCGTAGAGGAAGGTCAGCCGCACCATCGCCGGACGCACCACGACCACCATCGTGGCGATGAAGCCCAGGGCCGTGACCACGGTGCTGACGGCGCCCGCGGTGCGCGCCTCGACCACGCTCACCACGAAGGCAAGCAGACACCACGCCGTGACGTCATCCACCGCCGCGCAGGTCAGTGCGATCGCACCCATCCGGGTCTTGTGGATGCCGCGATCGGTCAGGATACGAGCGAGAACCGGGAACGCGGTCACCGACATCGAGACGCCGACGAAGAGCGAGAAGCCGGTGAACGGCACGTTGCTCGACGACAGGCGCGGATAGAGCAGGAGCGAGAGTAGCGCGCCGAGCAGGAACGGCGCCAGGATGCTCGCGTGCGAGATCGCCACCGTGGCGTGGCCGCGTTTGCGCAGCAACGCCGGATCGAGTTCAAGCCCGACCAGGAACATGTAGAGGATGACGCCCACCTGGGAAATCACGTTGAGGAAGGGAGCGACCGAACCCGGTAGCACGTAGGCGGATACGCTGGGCGCCAGGCGTCCGAGCACCGACGGACCCAGTACGATGCCGGCGATGATTTCGCCTATCACGGGCGGCTGATGCACGGTGCGGAAGAGCGTCCCGAGCCCGCGCGCCATCACGATCACCACGATCAGCGCGAGGAGCAGGTGCAGCATCACGTCGGAGGACGATCTGGAGGCGCCGGTTGCGGCGGCCACGGACGGCGCCGGCGCGCTAAGTGTGTCCCCATACCACCGGATACCCAGGTAGGCTGCGACCGCGGCCGCAATCATCAGGGTGTAGCCGAGGGCGACGGCAGTTGCACTGCGGGGCGCGTTGTTGTGGGCAGTATCCATACCTCGATTCCGCGCAAACGAATCAGGCGCGGGGACGTAGGGTCCGTGCGCCGGCCAATCTCCGCAATCGCCGCAAGGGCGAGGACCGAACCGCCCCGGCTTTGTGAATTTTACCCGAGATTTCCGTTTCGCCTCTCCGATATCAACTTGCCTTGCAAACCCAGAGGCCTCCTTCGGCAAGGATTTAGCTCGGTTTTGATCAATGATCTCTTCCGCGTCGCATACAAGGTTCTCTGCGAATGGTCTTCGTGGGCGACTGGCGCACCGAAGAGCGCGAAGATGCCGTCGCCGGTCGACTGAACGACGTAGCCATCGTAGCGACGCACGGCGTCGATCGTCAGCTTGAGTACCGGGTCGATGATCGCTCGCGCCTCCTCGGGGTTGACGTCTTCCATGAACTCGGTGGAACCCTCGATGTCGGCGAACAAAGTGGGCACCGTCTTACGCTCGCCGTCGGCAGGTGCCGAGTCAACGTCGCCAGTGGCTTGAGTTGCAAAATGATCCGGGGGAAAACCGGCCTGCGAGCCCGCCTTTGGCGCTTCAATGGCTTTGGAGCGTTGAGTGCAGAACTCTGCGGATTTTCTCTCCACATGATGGGCATCTTAACGCAAAGGGTGTGAGGCACTCGATGCGGAATCTAGCTGTGTCAGGATTTTCGACCCTACACCTCGAGCACTGTATTCGCGCCCCCCAAGAAGTTGTCAGCCGAAACTGAACAGCCATCGTTTGCCCGACGGCACTCGTTCCCGAACCAAAAGCGCCGCTCAGATTAATCGGACTGACCGCAATGATAATGCACAGCGACTGAATGATGGGCCGAGAATGCACCGAGCGATTCCCTGATCACACGCCGATCAGGGAATATTGATTCCCTGTTACCTGTTTAAAGTTCCCTGTTCCGATTTCTAGGGAATTCCTTGAAAAAGCACAGGCGGGATGAGGGGTTTTCTTGGCCTCACCTACCTCGAAAGTTCCCGAAATCGCATAATTCCCTGAATTTTCCCTGATGATCAGGGAATTTGATGCGGAGAATGGTTCGCAGCAGACTGCGACATCCGCCATTGAGTCTTAAGGTGTCTATATTATTCTTAGCCTAGCGTTAGTATGCCGTGTGAGCGCGGATATCCGCAGTCGAAACGGACCGGAGAGAGGCTCTCCCGAGGCCCCGTGACGCGATTTTCGGGCTTTCTCTCCATTGCCCGTTTGGGCGGTGGACTTCGGCGCTTTCGCAGTGGCGCAGAAATTCGTCGATTCGATGGATCTGAAACCGGAAGTACTGAAAGAGCCCAGGCAGTATTTTCCTGGGCGGTGGGGCGATCAGGCTGGATCTGCGAAGCCGAGCAGCTTTTCCTGCTCCTGCCAACTCAGCGGAAGATCGCCGCGACCGGTCGACAGAAACTGCGCGGTAAGTTCCGGTGGCTGGCGGCCTTCGGCAATACTTTCGACGATCGTGGGCGCGAGAAATGCCAGGCGAATCATGCGACTGACGTAGCGCTTGCCGACGCCCTCACGGTGGCCGATTTCGACCATCGAAGCCGCGCGACCCGAGACCAGATCGTCAAACCAGCGGCGGGCGCGCGCGGTCGCCTTCAAAATCGTGGAGTCGATCCTCGGCGCGGAACCAGAGCCGCCACCGATTACGAGGCGCATCTCAATCCCGCGCCGCCTCACTCTCAGCGGTATCTGACGCGTGATCGACAAGTGTGTCGTTGAGTTCGCCGCCGGTTTACCAGAAGTGGGGAGCGGCAATTTGAGCGAGAGTCGAATACCATCCTGGTGCAACTCCGCTCGCTCGACCAGTGATTTTAGTGCGGTCGAGGCCTCGGTCTCTGAGCGGAGGCGCGCACTCCACTGCGCGGCAGTCGCAAGAATCGAAGTTATGCCGTGCGCGCCGACTGCCGCCTCGTCGACGTCAGCGACGATCGCTGTGCGTTCGTCGAGAATCCCGGCAGCGGCGGCGGCCAGGTTGCGTTCGATCTCCAACGCAGGAACACGCCATCCCCGTCCAGACTTACGAGCGGGTCCCTTCATCAGACTGGACGAGACGTAGTATCGATACCGACGATTGCCCTTGACTGCGTGACTCGGTGTCAGCCGTTCACCTTGGTCGTCGAAGAGCTTGCCGATGAGCGGACTGGGCATCGATTCGGTCGGCCTACGATCGGCCCGAACCGTATGGACGCGCAAAAGTTCCTGGGTCTTGTCCCATACTGAACGTTCGACGATCGGTTGATGCTGGCCCGGATAGCGCGCGTCTTTGTGTCGCACCTCGCCGACGTAAATGGGATTGCGTAGCAGGGTATAGAGCGCGCCGCGCGCGAAGGACTTCTCACCCGAACGGGCTCCATTGCTGGATACGCGTAGTTTGGAGCGGACGCCATCGCGATCGAGGTCCT
>JBEKJC010000060.1:0-12881 GCA_050011435.1 Binataceae bacterium (SeqCode) | reverse complement strand
AAGAAGCTCGCCCTGGTTGCCTGCATGCGTAAACTGCTCGTTATCCTCAATGCCATCCTGCGCGACCAGCTGCCGTGGAACCCTAGCTATTTGCTTGACCTTCAACACAGTCGCTGAGCAGTCCGAAAAATCCCGGGATTCTTCACTTCGCAGACTCCGGTCAGAATGACGAGCCAACTTGTGCAGAGGGCCGCCCGCCCGCATACGGTCGTCAGATTTCCCCGCAATACATCGATCCATGACCGCGTACTCTCTCGCCCGGCACAATCAGCCGCTGGCGACCAGCACACCCGCATCTCATTCTGAGCGCAGCAAATAACTCCCATCGAGATACCGAGAGTTTAGTTTCAATACAAAGCGAAGTGACGCGCGTGGAACCCCTCGCGCGACGTCCCTTGGGGTTTGCCCTCACCGCAACGGCAACGATTCGCGAGTTCGATCGCGCTTCGCAATGGCATAAAGCGGGCGCCAAGTTTTTGTCACGCGCCAATCTTCGCGATTGGCCTGAGCCTCTGCCCGCACCCCTCACGGCCTGCTGAAAAATATCAAGCGCACCGCGCCCCGCAAGGACAATCCGGTCTTTTAACGCGGCGGCAAACACCACTCACCGATCGCTGGCATCGATCTTGGTATTCGATCTCCATCAGCGAGCGCATCCGCGCTGCGACTTGGTCAGTGCGAGACGGACTTTGCCGATGAAGAAAATAATCAGACCAGCGTTGATATTCGCGATCATTGGTGCGCTTCTGACCACCGGCGGCAGCGCGCGGGCGCAAACCGCCGACGAACGTCTGGCCGCGTTCGACGGCGCCGCCGCACGAGCCGCGACACTCGAGGCGAACCCTCATTTTCGGCGCGACGCGCTCTTCGGTGCCGCGCGCAACCTGGTTGCGCTTGCGGATCGATGGACGGTTATTCGACCGCAGCTCGCACAGTTGATCGACCTTGCGGTCGCGGCTCCGAGCGCTGTCTCAACGGACTTCGCGAATGGATTCGCCGCCGGCAAGCCAATTTCCAAGGTTACTCTCGGCGCCAGCCGCTACTCCGGCTTTACTCAGAGCGAGACCGCGACGGCGTGGTGCGGGACCAGCGTGGTAATCGGTTTTAACGATACAGGCAGCGAGATCAGGACGCTCCTGGGCACCGGGGGCGTGAGCGCCCTCGGCTATTCAATTTCAAACAATCACGGCGGCGCCTTCTCCTATGTTGATGCGCCGGTCGCGCCCAGCAATTCAAACCAGACCACCATGGGCGAGCCCTCGCTGGCCTGCGCGGACTCCGCCAACTTCTACTATGCGTCGGTGTGGAGCGACAATGCGCAGGTGCGCAGCGGTGTCGCCGTCGCGAAATCAAGCGATGGGGGAGGAAGTTTCGCGAAGCCTGCGGTTGCGATTTCCAAGGACGCCTTCACGCACATCCTCGACCACGACTGGATCGCCATCGATCATGCAAATCCAACCAACCTCTACGTAGTCTATCTGGACCTGGATTTCTCCGGCGGTCTCTGCGGTTTCGATACCTTCGCGCAGCCGATTCCGCGCTATGCGGTCGAGCTGATTGCCTCTTCCAACGGGGGATCGACCTGGACCGCTCAGCCGACGGTCGTCGAACAGGTCTGCGCGAACGCGGCAGATCCCAACGTCTCGCTCGCAGGACCGCAGGCCGCGGTCGCCCCGACCGGTGAAGTTTACGTCACCTGGGAGGCGACGGGAGAGCATGGCGGCAGTCTCATCGCGCGCGAGATCAGGCTGGCCAAGTCGATCGATCGCGGGGCAACCTTCGCGGCGCCGGTCATCGTCGCGCCGGTCGTCATTACGGGCGACGGCGCCGACCTGCAGGGCTCCATCCGCTCCAGCGAATTTCCGAGCCTCGCGATCGGTACCGGCAAAGCCAACAGCGGATTCGTGTACCTGACGTGGAGCAGCGCCGCCTTCACCACGCCGGACTTAATTTCCACGATCGGTTCCTACGGCTTCGCCGACGTCATGTTCTCGCAGTCACGGAGCGGCGGTACTAGCTGGTCAACGCCAACGCGAGTTGACAACGATCCGGAGGGCGGCAGCGTTCCCCTCTCCGACCACTTCAAGCCGGCTGTCGCGACCGACAAAACCGGCCGTATCGGAATCTGCTTTTACGATCGCCGCCGCGACCCCAACAATTTTCTCATCGACCGCTATTGCGCAAGTTCGACCAACGGCGGCGGGTCCTGGACCAATACCAAGATCACACCGACCAATTTTTCTTCGCTGATTGGGCAGGACGTGCTGGTCGGACCGGATTATATGGGCGACTACGATACCGTCGCGGCTGATTCCAGCGGACTGGCAAGCGGATTTATCGCTTTCTACTCCAGCAACGCAGCCGGCAACCCCAACGTAATGACTAATCATTTCTAGATGTAGTCGCATGAGCTGGCGGTGAGACGCCGGAACCCGATGACAATATGCGATATCAATTCCAAACCAGATCAAGGCCGACTAACCAGTGCATGGATGTGCATGCTCAACGCGATCGCGCCCGCTGAAGTTGTCAGGCGCTGCGAAACTGAAGAGAAATCGAAATGAAAAAACAGAAACCGCTCAAGCTGTGGTTCGCCGCGATAACCCTCAGCGCATTCGTCGTCCTATCGGCAATAGTCAGTCACGCACAAGGCGAAAATGCTTTGATCGCCTTGGCGCCCACCGTGACCGCAACGGACCCGGTCAATGGCGCTACCGCCGTGAACTTGAACCAGGCGGTTGCAGTCACCTTCAGTCAGCCGATGTTTGCCCCGTCGGTGGGCGCAAACCTCCTTTTGCTGAAACCCGGGGGAAGTCGGGTGAGCGGGGTCGTCTACGCCCAGGGCACCACTGCGGTTTTTACACCCTCGGTGAACCTTCTGCCCAATACTACCTACACCGGAAAGGTCAGAGCCGCGGCCTCGGACGCGGCCGGCGTTGCGATAGGACACCTCTTCGCCTGGAGCTTTACCACCGGTGATTCCACCGATACGACCAAGCCAACGGTCACTTTCACCGATCCTGCCGACGCCGCCGTAAGTGTCGCGACCAATCAACGAATCAGCGCGATGTTTAGCGAGGCCATGGCTCCCCATTCGCTTGGCAACGCAACCTTCAAGGTGACCAAACCGGGTGGCGCCGCGATACTCGGAGTCGTTACTTATACCTCTGGGTCTGTGTCTTTCAGGCCCACCTCCCCACTCCAGACTAACACCCACTATGTCGCTACGATTACTACCGGAGCCAAAAATCTCGCCGGCAACCCCCTGGCTGCCGACTATGTATGGAGCTTCGAAACCGGAACCAGCCCGGACCACGTCAGACCTACGGTTACCTCTACCAACCCACTCAATAATGCGTCGCTGGTGCTGACCGATCAAAAAGTCAATGCAACCTTCAGTAAGGCGATGAACTACGCGACCATTACTACACAGAGCTTTTTCCTGACCTGGTCAGGTGGCCGCGTACCTGGAACTGTCGCCTATTTTTATGAGGCGACCAACAAGGTCACAATTGCGACCTTCGTGCCCAACGCCAATCTGCTGATCAATACTCTATATACTGCCACGATTACCTCTGCCGCTCGCGATTTGGCCGGCAATCAGCTCGCAGGGAACACACTATCGGGAAATTATGTATGGCAGTTCACTACCGGTGCCGCGGCTGGTCAGGACACGGTAGCGCTTGGCGCCGCTGCCAATTTCGCGATTCTCGCGGCGGCTACCGTTACCAACACGTCGACTCCCACCATGATTACCGGAGACCTCGGGCTGTGGCCCGGCACTTCGATAACTAATTTTCCGCCCGGAATGGTCAACGGCACGATACATGTGAACGATACTACCGCACAGGCCGGCGAGGCCGCCCTGGCGATCGCATATAACGACGCTGCGGGACGCGTGGGAGCCTTCACCCCGGCTGTCGGAAATGTCGGCGGTTTAACCTTCACCCCCGGCCTCTACCGGTCCGGAACGTCAACTGCGATTTCAGGCGGCGGAGACCTCACGCTCGACGCGCAGGGCGACCCAAATGCGGTTTTTATCTTCCAGATTGCTTCCACCCTCACTACCTCATCCGGGTTCGGGATTACTCTCGCGGGCGGCGCCCAGTCTTCCCGTATATTCTGGCAGGTCGGCAGTTCGGCGACGATCGGCACGGGGAGCCATTTTGCTGGAAACATACTGGCTAATACCTCGATTACGCTAGTAAGCGGCGCGGTGCTGGACGGCAGAGCACTGGCCGGAGCCATCAGCCTCACCGGCGCGGTCACGATGGACGACAATACCGTCGTGAGGCCCGCACCATAGCATGGGAATGCTGGTGACCTGTGAAAAATAAAGGGCACAGTCGGCACTTTCGACTCTCGGCGTCCATGAGACTTCATTCACAAACCTCTGGCCCGCCGCGGCACGGAGAATAGTGACGGCACAGGCGGCTGGAGCCCCGATTTCAACCGCCTCGGCAAACTGGGTAGTCATCAAGCGCGCAGAGCGAGCAATAGCAATTGATCGGGTTCGCGTCGTGTGCGGCGGCCTCGCGAAACGCCTGGCCGCTTTTCGTGTGCGACGACCGATATAGATGGTCGCAATACCTAACGGATTGCGCTGTAATGCAGCGCCGCGCGAGTCGAATGTACATTTCGTTGCGCGCGGCGGTGGGCGCGTGGCTATGAACACTCGTCGCCTCCGCTCGGCGCAGGCCTTTCCTATGCCGCCATTAACGAGACCGGATCCGGCGACTCAGAACGACACACTTATTCGGCGGAAATGGTACGCCGAACTTGATTGATTGAGCAGAAGCAATAGCCGGGTTGACGAATTGCCGTGGCACGGTGCGTGCTCACTACTTCCTACGTGAGTTCAACAAACTGTTCGCGGCCGTACACTGTTCGGCGCGATCGCACTAAATCTTCCCGGAAGAGTTCAATGCGGTTCAGAATAAAAGAGTTCAGAAGCCAGATGGTTGTCGTGATGGCGGCGTCGATAGTCGCGCTGATCGGTGCCATGGCACTTTCGACCGACGTCGGCCTGCTCTATTACAACTGGGGCATGTTGCAAAAAGCCGCCGACTCAGCGGTTCTCGCCGGCGCCAATGCACTGCCCTCGAACCCGTCCGACGCCATCGCGACGGCCAATCGCTTTGCCGCACAAAATGGTGTCGGCGCCGCGGAAACGATTTCGACCACCGTCGCGGCCGATGACATGTCGATCACGATACGCCTCACGCGCACGGTCCCTTATCTATTTGCACGTGTAGTCGGACTCTCGGCAGGCCTCGTTACTGTGAACGCTACCGCGGGCTTGCTAGGTGTCGGATCAGTCACTGGAATGCTCCCGGTTGGAATCGATTCACGCACGACTTACACCTACGGGCAGGAAGTCAGTTTGCTAACCGGCCAATACGGACCAGGCAACTGGGGCCCGCTGGCCTTGGGCGGCAGCGGTGCGAGCAATTTCGCGAGCAATGTTCAGAATGGTTATTCAGGCACGATCAGCGTCGGTCAGATGCTGACGACGGAGACCGGAAAGATGGTTGGTCCCACGCGAAGCTCCTTCAATGCACGGCTGACCGCGGGTGTAAACGGATTTCCGGACGGAACCTTTGCCAACCATTCGATCGACGACCCGCGCATAGTGACCGTGCCGATAGTTGACTTCGCAAACATCAATGGCGCAGGTGCCGGTCCTGGGATTCGCGGAGTTGTGGCTGGTCGGGATGGATAGTCAGGAGACCATAACGACATATTTTATCAATCAAGTCGCCGTCGGCACTCCCAGTTCCACTGCACTGGATTACGGGGCTTGGCAAGTAACGCTAATTAAGTGATGCGAGACTGACAAGAAATAGTCAGCTGTTTGGTGAGGCGGGGCCTCCCGGAAAGCACAGTCGGCTCCGGAATAGTGAACACAACGAGCGGTCTAATGAACTGGAAAGCGTTCAAGGTCGCGTAAAGCAGCCACAGGAGAAGTTAGTATGAATACGATCAGAAAGATGTATGTGAAGGTACAGAATATGCGACGGGGACAGACGATGACTGAGTATGCACTGATCCTCGCGGCAGTCGCAGTCGTGGTCTTCATCACTTACGAGGTGATGGGCCAGGATATTTCGAAGATGGTCAACTCAGTCGACAGTGCTCTGACGACCACCTGACCTGACGCGGATTGATCGCGAATTCGCGCGGCCTGATACGGAGGGGTGGCGAAGGCACTTGATGACCTTCGCCGCCTTCGGGGTGGGCCAGCGGTGCCGCGAGCATCGGCACTGCGGCAGAAGCCGGGGCGAAGCAGGGTCGGAAGGTTGCGCGACGGGCTGGCCGGCGGATTTCGGGATCGGTCGGGAATGAGTGCGGGAGGGACGCATGGCAGCTTTGGGAGTGAAGGCACCGGACCGTCGCGAATCGTTGCGGGTTCATCTCATCGGTGAAAACGCCGAAACGCTGGGCGCGATCAAAGTAGTGTTGAGCGCGGTCAACGAACCGGCGCTGGAGGTCGTCGAAATGTCGCCGCAGGCGGCGATCGATGAGACCGAGGTCGCCGACATCGCGATGCTCGTGTTCGACGGCAACGAGGCCGCTCCGCTAGGCTATCTGCAGAGTCGCTCAGAGCGATCGCCGCGGCCCATAATATTCGCCCTGCTGATGGATCGCTCGCCCGTACTGATGCGGCGGGTGTTGCATGCCGGCGCCGACGAGCTGTTTTTCTTGCCGCTCGAAAGCGCCGACCTCGCACGCGCGCTAATGAAATTGAGCGAGCGGCGGCGCCGCGCGGAGCGGCTTGGCGGCGGGGTGATCTATGGGGTCGCGAGCCTCGTCGGAGGGGTTGGTGTCACCACGCTTAGCGCCAACTTGGCGTTGGCGGGGCGCTACGCGTTCGGCAAACGATCGGCGGTGGTTGACCTCAACCTCCAAAACGGCGGGCTTGACGTCGCGCTCCATCTGGAGCCCGCGCAAACTATCGCATCGCTCATCGATGTCAGCGCCAAACTCGACTCTATCAAGCTCGAGACGGCGTTGACCAAACATCCGTCCGGGATTTATCTGCTGGCCGCGCCCAAGCGGCTCGACGATGCGGAGCGGGTAACCGATCTGGCCGTCGCCGCGGTGCTCGACCTGCTGCGCCAGCTATTCGATTTCGTCGTCGTCGACTGCGGCAGCCATGTGGACGAAATTACCGTGGCGACTTGGGAGCGATGCGACGAGCTGCTTTACGTGGTCGATCATTCACGAGTCGCGGCGCATTGCGCGCGACGCTTCAACGAGCTCTTCGGGCGGCTCGGACTGCGCCTCGACGAGCCGCGGTTTGTCCTGAATAAATTCGATCCGCAAAGCGCGATTACGGAGGCCGTGATCGCACAGTCGATGGGCGTGCCTTGCTTCGCGAAAATTCCGCGCGACGACCGGACCCTCGAAAAGATGCAGTTGCGGGTGCAGGACCTGTGGCAGCTGGCACCTACTTCAGCGCTCGCCCGGGCGATCGAAGCACTCGCCCGACGAATCAACGCCCGGCGTGAACCAGTCGTGGAAACCCCCGACGGCTTCGTCGCACGCCTGTTTAGCGTTTTCGGCGCTCGCGCCTGAATGCGGGCCTGAAACCTCGGCGCCGTAGCGGAACGGAGTCGGGGGTAAATCATAGCGCGGGTTTAGCGGACTTGAGCCGGTCCGAGTTTGGCGCACGCCGTGTGCGGAAGTCCGTAATGCCGCACCGGACGCACAGCCCCGGTCTGGAACACGCAATCGATAGGTCGGTTAATTTCGCAACGGGTTAAAAGGAGGAAGCATCATGAGGCTGGTAGACCGGCTCTCGCAAAACCGCGGCATCCCCGCGACTCCCGAGGCGCCCGCCGGATCGCTGATCGGAGGAACGCCCGTACGCAAGCGCGACGATATTGCCGAAGGCTCGCGACGGCTCAAAATCCGCGTCCACAACCGCCTGCTCGAGACCCTCGACGTCTCCAAGCTCGACGCGCTCGAGCCCGCGATGGTTTCGGGCAAGGTTACCTCC
Source organism: Binataceae bacterium (SeqCode) (assembly GCA_050011435.1). GTDB lineage: Bacteria > Desulfobacterota > Binatia > Binatales > Binataceae > JADMIL01. The sequence goes on along the minus strand of JBEKJC010000060.1, from coordinate 4,879 downwards.
GCAATCAACGAGACTCTCGACGACGAGGGCCGGTTGCTCACCGATATCGATCGGGCGCGTCTGATCAGCGAAATTAAAAACGAGCTGCTCGGCCTCGGACCACTCGAACCCCTCCTGCACGACGACGACATCACGGATATTCTGGTCAACGGCCATTCGTCGGTCTATGTCGAAAAGTTCGGCAAGCTCCATCACACGGACGTGACCTTTCAGGACGATCAGCATCTGATGCTGATTATCGACCGGATCGTCTCGCAGGTCGGCCGCCGGGTCGACGAATCGTCGCCGATGGTCGATGCGCGCCTGCGCGACGGATCGCGTATCAACGCGATCATCCCGCCGCTCGCCCTCGATGGCCCGGCGCTCTCAATCCGGCGCTTCGGCAAGCGCCGCTACGATATCGAAGCGCTGGTCGACAAGGGATCGCTCTCGCGCGAGATGGTCGATTTTCTGCGCGCGATCGTCAAGGCGCGGCTCAATATTATCGTTTGCGGCGGCACCGGTTCGGGCAAGACCACCATGCTCAATTGTCTCTCGGGATTTATCCCGGAAGATGAACGCATCGTTACGATCGAGGACTCGGCCGAACTCTCGTTGCAGCAGCCCCACGTCGTGCGGCTCGAGACGCGCCCGCCCAATCTCGAGCGCAAGGGCGAGGTCACGCAGCGCGACCTCGTGAAGAACTGCCTGCGGATGCGCCCCGATCGCATTATCGTTGGCGAGGTCCGCAGTACCGAGGTCTACGACATGCTCCAGGCCATGTCGACCGGCCACGACGGCTCCATCGCGACCATCCACGCCAACAGTCCGCGCGAGTCGATCGGTCGGCTCGAAATGATGATGCTGCTCGGCGGATTTTCGATTCCGCAGCGCGCGATGCGCCAGCAGATTGCCTCCGCGATTAACATCGTGGTGCACGTCAGCCGGCTCTCCGACGGTACCCGCAAGCTCATGAAAATTTTCGAAATCAGCGGGATGGAAGGCGAAACCATCATGATGCAGGATCTCTTCGAATTCACCCGCACCGAGGTCGCCGCCGACGGAAAGATCGTCGGGACCTATCACTCGACCGGCATCCGCTCCTATTACGCCCATCAGATCGAGGTCGCCGGCTTCAAGCTCGATACGACACAGCGGACGCCGCCTGCGCACGCTAACGGTCGATGAGGCTTTCGACCGCGGTGGCGCGCGCGCTCCAGATCGCGCGTCGATACGCGGCGTGCGCCACCAATACGTGCTTGATTTTGTCTCGCGTTGACGGCGAGCCGGGGAGAGAGGACGGGTCTCTGCAACGAGTCGTTGCAGGCGCCTGCGAATGCCGATGGATTTACTGATCGCGACCGCAACCTTCGCCCTCGTGCTCGCCGTGACGCTCCTCCTGCTGACGGGAAAACGCGACGACAGCGCCCGCGCTGCTGTTTTGCTCGAAGATGTGACGCGCCCCGAGAGCGACCTAATCGGCGAAGACCTTATGCGCACCGGGGGCCGTCCGCGGCGCGCGCCTGCGACCAACCGGCGCGAAGAGCTGCTCGAAATCTTCTACCGAGTCCATCTGCTGCTGCGGCTCGAGGAGAGTATGTGGCAGGCTGGCGTCTACCTGCGCGTTTCCGAAATGCTGCTAATCATCCTGGTGATGTTCGGCGCCGGAGTCGCCCTCGCCAAACTCTTCCTGCACGATACGCTGATCGCCTTCGTTCTCGGCGCCGTGATGAGCATACTGCCGGTGCTCTATATCCACTTTCGACGCGTGCGCCGGATGCGCGAATTCGTCATTCAATTGCCGTTCGCCCTCGACCTCATCAAATCGTCGCTCGAGGCCGGCCATTCGCTGCTGCGCGGCCTGCAAGTCTTGGTGCAGGAATTCTCCGATCCGCTCGGCGGCGAGTTTCGCACCGTGCTCGAGCAGGCCCGCCTCGGCATGCCCCTTCCGCGCGCCCTCGACGAAATGCTCAAGCGCATGCCCGAGGAAGACCTGCGCCTCCTGGTCGTTGCGATCAAGGTCCAAAGTGAAGTTGGCAGCAGTCTGGGTCAAATCGTCGGCCGCCTCTCCGAAATCGTCCGCACCCGCCAGCGCCTCGCTCAACAGATTCGCACGATGACCGCGCAATCGCGCATGAGCGGCCTGGTGGTCGGCCTGCTGCCGGCGATCGTCCTTGGAATTTTCAGCCTCGTGCAGCCTGGCTACGCCAGCGTGCTCTTCTATGACCCGTCCGGAATTATGGCCCTCAAGCTCGCAATCGGCCTCGACCTGATGGCCTTTTTTACCATTCGGCGCATCCTCAAGGTGGACTACTGACATGAACTCGATACTGATCAGTACGGTATTTTTCTGTCTGATTAGCCTGGCCGGCGTGGCGGTGTACATCGTGCTCTATGGCAGCCATCGCGTATTTCAGGAACGCTTCAGCGAGATGACGATGAAGTTGAAGCTGGCCGAAGGCGACGGGCTGCTGGTCAGCGACCGCGAATCCGAAGGCGTCGCCCGCTCGCTCTTCCAATGGGCCTTGCAGCGGATGCCCGCACCCAAGGCGTCGCCCTCGACCGAAAAAATTTCGCGGCTGCTGGTGCGTGCCGGCTTCCTCCGCTCCGCAACCGCGCGCACGTTTCAATTGATTCGCCTGATTGTCTTCATCGCCCTCGGAATTATTGGCTTGGTTGTCGCCGTGACGCTCGGTTTCGCGATGGGCCGAAGTATTCTAGTCGTGCTCGGATCGCTCGCGCTCGGTTACTTCGCCCCTCTGTATTATCTCCGCCGACGCGCCGGCAAGCGCCAAAAGGAAATCTCCCGGCAGCTCTCCGACGTCCTCGACCTTTTGGTCGTTTGTGTCGAGGCCGGGATGGGCCTGTTCGAGGCGATCAAAATCGTCGGCGACGAGACCGAGCGTTACGGTCAGGCGATCGGTACGGAACTCGCCCAGGTCTCGGTTGAAGTTGCCGCCGGTACCTCGCTCGGACAGGCCCTGCGCAATCTCGCTGAACGCACCGCGGTCGAAGACATCAAGCCGCTCGCCGCCACCCTCATTCAGAGCGAGCAGCTCGGATCGCAGATCGGTCCCGCCTTGCGCTCGAGTTCGGATGCGTTACGCATCAAGCGTCGCTTTCGCGCCGAAGAGGCGGCGCAGAAAAGCACCATCAAGATTCTCTTCCCGCTGGTGCTCTTCATCCTGCCCGCGATGCTGATCGTGCTGCTCGCGCCCGCCATGATCCAGGCGATGCGCACGCTTAGCGCAAGGCTGATTTCGCCGGGGCTTGACCGCGATGCCCGCGGGCAATATCGATCGTGAGATGGGAGAGGCGGCCCTCAAACAGCGCGCCCTGGAGCTATGGAACCAGGGCGTCGACTATCACCTGCACGGCGACTTTCGCAGCGCCATCGCGCTCTATGACGAATCGATCGAAGTCTTTCCCACCGCCGAAGCCTACACCTTCCGCGGTTGGGCCTTTCGTTTTCTCGGACGCATCGACGACGCGATTGCCGAATGCCATAAGGCGATCACCGTCGATCCCGCCTTCGGCAATCCCTACAACGATATCGGCTCGTATCTGATGTCGAAGGGCGATCTCGACGAGGCCGTCGAATGGTTCGAAAAAGCCAAGGCGGCGCCGCGCTATGAGCCGCGTCATTACCCATTCATGAATCTCGGCCGCCTGTACGCCGCCAAAGGCATGGTGCTGCGCGCGATCCAGGAGTTAGAAGGGGCACTCGCCATCGATCCCGGCGAAGCCTCATGCCTCGAGATGCTCGACCGCCTGCGAGCTCAGCTCAATTGAATCCAGGCGGCGTTGTCGATGCCGCGTGATTGATGCACACACGTCGGTGCGGGATAATCGGCTGCAACCTCAACCGACCCGGGAGGAATTGAATGATGCTAAAGGTTGGCGAAGCGGCACCGGACTTCACGCTCACCTCTCATCAGGGCAAGCGGGTCGCGCTCGCGAAACTGCGCGGCCGCAAGGTCATTCTCTGGTTCTATCCTGAGGCCGATACCCCCGGCTGAACGGTCGAGGGTCGCGGGTTCCGCGATCAGATTACCGACTTCGAACAGAATAATATCCAGGTCCTCGGTATCAGCTTCAACGACGTCGAAAAGAACGCCGAGTTCGCCGATAAGAACCAGTTTCCCTTCCCCTTGCTCTGCGATACCGATCGCAGCGTGGGAATTGCCTACGGTGCGTGTGCCGACAATAAGGCTCGGTACGCCAGCCGCATCAGTATTCTGATCGACGAGGACGGCAGCGTCGCGCGAATCTACGACAAGGTCAATCCGCGCGACCATCCGGCACAGGTACTCGCCGACGTCCTCGGCGTATAGCGTCGCCGCCGCACGAGATTCGATTCCGCTGCGACCGGCTCTCGCGAATTCAGCGCCGGCCGTCGAGCTTTATTCCGATTTGCGGGCCTTCCTGAGAAAATCAGACACTACCGCTTCTCGCGCCCGTGCCCGGTTCGACCACGCATCCCAATTTGAAACCGCGCGCCGCCAATTTCCGCGCGGTCAGCCATTTATTTGCCTCCCCGCTTGCGATCTCGCTTCAACGAATTAGGGACTATTCCCGAATCTGCTCCATCTGCCGATGGCCTCTACTTTGCTCCTCATCCATTAGCGATGGGTCGATCGGCGCGTCGGGCGCGGCCGCCTGCGGGGTTTGAAAATTGTCTTCTGATGGAACGTTCCGAAATGGGCTGACCCGTCCGGCCGCCGAAGAAATCCCGGGATCGGTCGAAGAGTGGCTCGACGTCCAGGCGCTCGCGATCGACCGCGAGGAAGTAGGGGGGATGGTGGTGCGCTCGGCGAATATGCGCCGGGTGTTGAAGATGATTCAGCGGCTGGGCCCGTACAAGGCCTCCGTGCTGATCCACGGCGAGTCGGGGACCGGC
>JBEKJC010000059.1:0-13064 GCA_050011435.1 Binataceae bacterium (SeqCode) | reverse complement strand
CTTGCGTGCCCACGATGCGCAACTCGATCGCGCCGAAGGAAAACTTGACACGAAGCAGAATGCCGCCTAACTGACTATGCAGCCGCTACTCAATTCCAACAGCGCAACGGACATTCCCGTAAATGGAAATCGTTCCGCGACGCGGCCCGAGGGCCATTAGCTCTTGCATTGGGACACACAAATCCCGAGGTCGTTCTCTCGCAAATAGACCTTCTCGCGACAGCGAAGGGTCACGATCACTTTAAGGAAGGGAAAGCCGATGCGGCATTTCAAAAGATGCTCGCTGACGACGAGGTTCCCTCCGAGTACTTCAAATCGCCTGCCGACGAAGAAATCTGGCGGGTGACCGAAGTTCGTTTCAGAATCATCGACTGCCTAGAGGATTTCTTTCGATGGCATCATTATCTTGATTCTAAGGAGGAAAATCGTCTCCACCGTGATTACTTGCGAGAGTACCTTTCTAAATTAAGTGTCGGTGACCTTGTAATAACATTGAATTGGGACTCGGCTACGGAACGTTCTCTTGCCGAGCTTGGTAGATGGAACCCCCTCGATGGGTATGGCTTTGAGCGGGATCTGCTCCTGAATTCCGGGATTGCCCACAAGCCTTTGCCAGCGGGTTGCCGTGAGCAAAAGTCGGCGATCAAGGTGCTGAAGCTCCATGGCTCGGTGGGATTGCTCTGACTCCCGATCGTCGAATTTACTTCAGCAATCCGTACTTTTTGCACCGCTTCGATTTCCACTACAACGGCGAGCCACTGCCACTATTCGATCCTCTAGCACCTCAAATCGGACCAGACCGCCAACGTGTCCTAGCATACCCTTCCTTTTTGAAGAGACTTGAGGGCGCAGAAATGCAATGGATTTGGCATTGTGCAGCAAAAGCTTTAGAGGCCGCGGAGAAGGTGGAGTTCGTCGGATATAGCCTTCCTGAAAGTGACCTTGCAGTACGGGTGCTCCTGAGCCCGCTAAGATTTCGCCTGGAGCGTCGCGACGTATCAATTGTCGTTCAGGATAAAAACGGAGAAGTGCTTGACCGCTGGTGCATTTCTCGGAAACGGAATCAAGACGATCAAGCGTCCCCTTTAGGATCGATTGCCAACTTGCCAATGCGAGCCTTCATCCTCGGTTCACACCGTGATTTCGCCGCGCAGATATTCGACCGTCGCACCCGCGATCATGACGCGATCTCCGCGCATCTCGCACTGGATCTCGCCGCCGCGCGCCGATAATTGCCGCGCGTTCAGAACCTGCTTTCCGAGCCTGGCCGACCAGTAGGGGGTCAGCGTGCAATGGGCCGAACCGGTGACCGGATCTTCCGGCAGGCCGGCGCCCGGCGCAAAGAATCGCGACACGAAATCGACTTCATCGCCGGGTGCTGACACGATCACTGCGAAGGCGTCGAGTGCCGCGATACGGTTCATATCCGGACGCAAATCTCTAATCTGATCTTCCGAGTCGAAGACCGCGAGAATGTCGCGCGCCAGCTGGGCCTCGCGCGGTCGCGCGCCGAGCGCCGCCACCAGCGCATCGGTAACTTCCATAGGTTTGCCCGACCGCGCCGGGAAATCCATAAGCAGCAGTTCGTTTTGGCGCGTGACGATTAGTTCGCCGCTGCGCGTCGCGAAGCGAATCGTGTCCTGCCCGCGACGATAGGAATTCAAGATGACGTGGGCGGCGGCCAAAGTGGCGTGACCGCACAGATCGATTTCGACCGTCGGCGTGAACCATCGCAACGGCACGACCTCAGACTGCAGGATGACGAAGGCTGTTTCCGCGAGATTGTTTTCCGCGGCCACCGCCGCCATCACGTCGTCCGGCAGCCATTCGTTCAGCACCACGACCGCCGCGGGATTCCCCCGAAACAGGCGGCTGGTGAAGGCGTCAATCTGGTAAATCGGAAAGTTCATTTGAGTTCTCCAATGTGTCGATCCTGGAGCGCCGACACTAGAGGGTGTGGCCGAAATCGCCGCCCATCGCGTATTCGTTTTCAGTGTGAATTAATTTCCTCCAAACGGGTGCCGACCACCATTACGTCGGGGGAAGCCAGCTCACGCGGCGAAATCGCCGTCTTTTGCCGCCGCAGCAGGTAAGATAAGTTATAGCTCTTCAGGTAGAATCAACTAGAACACGAATGCGAATTTATCTCGATCATAACGCGGGGTCGCCGATGCGCCTCGCGGTGCGCGACGCAATTGGCCGCGTCGGCGAGGCCGCGCACGGCAACCCGTCGTCGGTCCATCGGGCCGGCCAGTCCGCGCGCCGCGCACTTGAGCAGGCGCGTGAGCAGGTGGCGGCGCTGATTGGCGCGGCGCCGCGTGCGGTCGTCTTCACCAGCGGCGGAACCGAATCGAACAACCTCGCGATTTTCGGCGCGGCCCGAGCGGCCGGTAGCGATCGGCGCCGAATCGTCACCTCCGCGATTGAGCATTCTTCGACGATCGCGCCGCTCGCCGACCTCGAAGGCCACGGCTTTGACGTAATTCGCGTGGCGCCTGACCGCGACGGACGCATCAGTCCGAAGGCGGTCGCCAGTGCTATCGACAACGGCGTTGCGCTCGTGACGCTCGGACTCGTGAACGCTGAAGTCGGGACGATCGCGGAGGTTGCGGCGGTAGCGCAGAGAGCGGCGCAAGTCGGCGCGATGTTTCATCTGGACGCGGCACAGGCGGCCGGTCGGATTAAGCTTCGCGTCGAAGAACTCGGATGCGATCTGATGACGGTCAGCGCGCACAAGATCGGCGGACCCGCGGGTATCGGTTCGCTGTTCATTCGGCCAGGCGCGCGCCTCGCTCCAATCATGCTGGGCGGCCCGCAGGAGAGCGGATTGCGCGCCGGCACGCCGAATTTGCCCGGTGCAATTGGCTTCGGCGCCGCAGCCTCTGAAGTGACTGGCGCACTTGACGACGAACGTGCGCGCATCGCGGTCCTTGCGGACGCGTTGCTCGATCATCTGACCGGGTCTATCCCGGCCTTATGTCTCAACGGTCCGCGTGACGGGCGCGTGGCGAATACGCTCAACCTCACATTTCCGGGTGTGCTGGGCGAGAGCATGTTGATCGCGCTCGATCTCGAGGGCGTGGAAGTCTCGATGGGCTCGGCCTGCGCCGCGGGCGCGGTCGAGCCGTCGCACGTGTTGACCGCGATGGGCCGCAGCGCCGCCGAGGCGCGCAGCTCGCTACGCATCAGCCTCGGATGGAGTACGACCGCCAACGACATCGCGCACGCGGCGGAAATCATCCCGCGCGTCTGGCGGCGCGTCGCCAATGCCGAGCCAGCCTTCGACGCCGAGGCATTGCGATGAGCGCGCGCGTGCTGGTGGCAATGTCCGGCGGCGTGGACAGCTCAGTTGCGGCAGCATTGTTGCGCGAGCAGGGCTACGAGGTCGTCGGGGTCGCGATGCGTCTGACGCCCGAGGCTGCTCCGTCAAGCGCGCGGCGCCGCGCCACCTGCTGTTCGTATGAAGACTTCGAGGACGCGCGCCGCGTGGCCGAGCGCATGGATTTTCCCTTCTATGTGATCGATCTGCGCGCTGATTTTGCCGCGCGCGTGGTCGGCAACTTCGTCTCGGAATATCTCGGCGGCCGCACCCCGAATCCGTGCGTGATGTGCAATCGCGAGATCAAGTTCGACCGCTTGTGGAGCCGCGCCCGCGCGCTCGAGGCGGACTTCGTTGCGACCGGCCATTACGCGCAAATCGAGCGCGACGCGGCTGGCCGCTTTCATCTGAAGCGCGCGCACGACGGCGCAAAGGACCAGTCGTATTTCCTTTTCACGCTGGGCCAGAACGAACTTGCGCACACGCTCTTTCCGCTCGGCGGAATGTCGAAAACCGAAGTTCGGGAACGGGCGCGTGTGCTGGGACTCGCAAATGCCCACAAGCCCGAAAGCCAGGAGATTTGCTTCGTGCCTGACGGCGACTACGCGAGCTTCGTCGAACGGGCGGCGGCGCCGGCGGAGATTCGCCGGGGAAGTATCGTTACTGCCGACGGGCAGACACTTGCCGAGCATAGAGGTGTGCACAATTTCACGATTGGGCAGCGGCGCGGATTGGGAATTGCGGCGGGCACCCCGATGTACGTGCGTGAAATCCGTGCGGCGACCGGCGCCGTCGTGGTTGGCTCGCGCGCGCAACTCAATTCGGCGGGCCTGGTCGCGGGTCAGGTGCGGATGGTCGATGGCGCGTGGTTCGAGAGCGCAGAGATCGCGCTCGAAGTGAAGATTCGCTATCGCCATCCGGCGCTGCCGGCGAAACTGCGGATGCTGTCGGGCGCGCGCGCCGAGATTCGCTTCAACCATGGCGGTCCGGCCGTGACGCCGGGGCAGGCGTGCGTCTTTTATCGCGGCGACGAAGTGCTGGGCGGCGGCTTTATCGAGCACGCGGTGGAAGGGTAGGGCGCTCATGCGTTTCGCGATCGCCACGCTCGGCTGCAAGGTCAACCAGTACGACTCGGCCATTATCGAAGCGCGGCTGGGCGCGCTAGGAATGGAGCGCGGCGAGTTCGACGAGCCTGCCGATGTTTATATCGTCAACACCTGCACCGTTACGGATCGCGCCGATGCCGAAAGTTTGCGGCTGGCGCGGCGCGCCCGGCGCTTGAATCCGAACGCGCGCGTGATCATGACGGGGTGTCTCGCGCAGGCGAGCCCGGAGAAGCTGTCGGGTGCCGCCGAAGTCGATTCGATCGTGGGGCTTGGCCGTCCGGGCGATCTCGAACGGGCGGTCAACGGGGTCGCGCACGAGCGTGTGATGGTCTCGAATCTGCGCAAGGAACGCGCCGCGATCGAACTGGCACCGGTCGCGCTCGAAGGCCACACGCGAGCCTTTCTGAAATTGCAGGAGGGCTGCGATCAGTTCTGCACGTTCTGCATCGTGCCGATGTCGCGCGGATTATCGCGCAGCGTGGATCCGCGCCGGGTAATGGACGCGATCGACGGCATGCATGAGCGGGGCTTCAAGGAAGTGATCCTGACCGGCGTCCATCTGGGCGGTTACGGCAAAGATCTGGACCCGCCGATTGCGCTCGAAGAATTGCTCGAAATGGTCGCGCAACGATCGCCGATCGCACGCGTGCGAATCAGTTCGCTCGATCCGGAAGAATTGAGCGATCGCATATTATCGATCGTCGCCCGGAGCGAAAAATTCTGCCCGCACTTCCATCTGCCGCTGCAGGCCGGTGAGGACGAAGTGCTTGCGCGGATGCGCCGCCGGTACACGACCGCGCATTACCAGGAACGGGTCGAGCGGATTCTCGAGGCGATGCCGGATGCGGCGATCGGCACGGATCTGATCGTAGGCTTTCCGGGCGAGTCGTCGCGTCAGTTCGACAATTGCTTTAAGTTTGTCGAGAGCCTGCCGCTGGCCTACTTCCACGTGTTCCCATACTCGGTGCGGGCCGGGACGACGGCAGCGAAGTTTGGCGATAACGTGGCGGCGGGAGAAATCAAGCGGCGTGCGGCAGCGTTGCGCGAACTTGGCGACCGCAAGCGCACGGGGTTTGCGCGGCGCATGCTCGGAACGAAACTTAGAGTATTGCTTGAAGAGCGAGCGGACACAGGGCAGCTCACGGGATACAGCCGCAACTACGTTCGCGTGTTGACGGACGGACCCGAGGAACTGACAAATTTTGAAGTCGAGGTGGAGGCATCGGTTGTCCAGGGCGCTGCAGTGGTTGGCCAGATTATTCGGACGTTCGACGCGCCCCGCGGCGCCGCAACAGGCTACTCGGCCTGAGAATGGCAACGCGGGGCTCGAGCGTATCCTGGAATATGCGTTCCAGCGGCCGGAATTATTGGAGACCGCATTGACCCATCCGAGCGCCGTAATGGCAGGCGAACTGCATTACGAGCGGCTCGAGTTCCTCGGCGATGCGGTGCTCGACCTGGCGATCGCGGATCTGTTGATGCGGCGCTTTCCGGAAGCCAAGGAAGGCGCGCTGTCGAAAGAGCGCGCCTCGATCGTCAACGGGCGCACGCTCGCCGTGAAGGCGACCGAAATCGGCCTGGGACGCGAGATGCGCCTGGGCAAGGGCGAGGAGAAGAGCGGCGGGCGCGACAAGACCTCGATTCTGGCGGCGGCGTTCGAAGCGGTGATTGGCGCGATATATACCGATGGCGGACTCGACCCGGCGCGGCGCGTGGTCGAACGCCTGTTCGCGGACGATATCGGCGGACCGGCGGCCGAGCGCGACTACAAGACCGAATTGCAGGAGATCGCTTATCGCCGGTTTCGCTCACAACCGGTTTACGAACTGGTGGCGGCGCGTGGTCCCGACCATGCGAAGCGCTTTACCACGCGCATCCGGATCGCGGGGCGCGAACTCGGGGTCGGCGAGGGCGCGAGCAAGAAACAGAGCGAGCAGGCGGCCGCACGCGCGGCGCTGGGCCAAATCGATCAGGATCGCATTGAGCAATAGCATTCATCGGGCAGGATTCGTGACGATCGCGGGGCAGACCAACGTCGGCAAGTCCACGCTGCTGAACTGCCTGGTCGGGCAGAAGGTGGCGATCGTGACCCCAAGGCCGCAGACCACGCGGCGGCGCATCCTCGGGATCCGCAATGACGCCGATGCCCAGATGATCCTGATCGACACGCCGGGCCTGCACGAACCGCATCGCGCGCTCAATCGTCACATGGTCGAGACCGCGCGTCGCTGCCTGGCCGAGGGCGAAGTGATCGTCGCGGTGATTTCCGGCAATGCGAAGTTCGGCGCCGCCGATCGGGCGATGGTGGCTGAGTTAGCCGAGCTGGGCCGGCCGGTAGTGATCGCGCTCAACAAGATCGATCTCTCGACGCGTGAGCGAATGATGCCGCTGGTGCAGGCGATTCACGACGCGATTCCGTCGGCCGAAATTGTGCCGATCAGCGCGCTGAAGGGCGAGAACGTTGACGAGCTGGTGCGCGTGATCAAGCCGCTGCTGCCCGAGAGTCCGGCGCTGATGCCGGGCGACGAATACACCGATCAGACCGAGCGTATGATCGCGGAAGAGATCGTGCGCGAAAAGATTTTTCTGACGATGCGCCAGGAAGTGCCGTTTTCGACCGCGGTGCAAGTCGAGCAATTCGTTGAAGAGACCGATCGCAACCTGGTGAAAATCTCGGCGTTGATAATTGTCGAGCGCGAGTCGCACAAGGGCATGATCATCGGGGCAGGCGGCCAACAGCTCAAGGAGATCGGCACGGCCGCGCGGCTCGAGCTCGAGGAAATTCTGGGCCGGCGGGTGTTTCTGGAAACGCGGGTCAAGGTCGAGCGGGGATGGACCAGCGATCCGCGCAGGCTGAAGGAGATGGGCTTTTAACGTGGCACGCCGAGGTAAAGCCGCCGCCAGCGCTGAGGCAAGCTCGATCGCGACCGCCGCGCACGGCCTACCGGTCGTGGTGCTGGTGGGACGGGCCAACGTCGGAAAATCGACGCTGTTCAATCGCATCGTACGGCGCGGTCGCGCGATCGTCAGCCCGATTGCTGGCACCACGCGCGACCTCAATATGGCGCGCGCCGTGCACGAAGAGCGTGAATTCGTCGTGATCGATAGCGGCGGACTCGAACTGTACGCTCGCGAGCACACCACCGAACGCGCGGTCGAAGAGGCCTTGCGCGCGGTGGGCGAGGCGGACGTGGTGGTGTTCGTCATCGACGGACGCACGGGAATCGCGAGTGGCGACAGTGAGGCGCTCGCGTTGATTCGGGAGACCGGCCGGCCGACGATCGTCGCGGTCAACAAAATCGATCGCCCGAATCATGAAGCGGCCGCGGCCGACGCCTACTCGCTTGGCGTGCCTAGCGTCACCTTCGTTTCCGCCGCGCATGGGCTGGGCGTAGCGGAGCTGCTCGACGCGATTGTGGCGCAATTGCCGGCGCGCGAGGCGACGCCGGAGACCCTCCCTGATTTGCGTCTCGCGCTGATCGGTCGTCCCAACGTAGGCAAGTCGTCGCTGCTGAACCGGCTCGCGGGTTTCGATCGGGCGATCGTGGATGACCGTCCGGGCACCACTCGCGATCCGGTGGACGTCCGCCTGAACGTGGGTGGCCGCGATGTTCTGCTGATCGATACCGCGGGCATTCGCCGCCCGACCAAAGTCGAAGGCGACCTCGAACACCATTCGGTGGGGCGCGCGATCGAGGTGATTCGAAGGGCCGAAGTCCTGGTGCTGGTGATCGATGCGACCGAGGGCATCACCGACCAGGACGTGCGACTGGCGCGGCTGGTCGAGAGCAACGATCGGGCGATGGTGATCGTGTGCAACAAATGGGATGCGGCGGCCAAGCTCGACAAGAACGTGCCCGGATTCGTTCGCGATACCTATCGGCGCTATCCGTTTCTCGATTTTGCCCCGATGGTGTTCACGTCGGCGCTGACCGGTGACGGAGTCGATCAAATTCTGCCGGCTGCTACGCGGGCGGGTGCGGCGTGGCATTCGACGTTCCAGACCGCAATGTTGAATCGGATTCTGGGCGAAACCACTGCGGCGCTGGATCCGCCGCTGGTGGGACGCCGCCGGCTCAAGCTGATGTATGTGACGCAAATCAGCAGCGCGCCGCCGAGGTTGGCGTTCTTCACCAACCTCGAGCACGATATCCCGGCACACTACATCCGCTTTCTCGAAGGCCGTTTCCGCACCGCGCTCGGACTGGAAAGCGTGGGGACGCCGCTGCGACTCGAATTTCGCCGCACCGGGCGATCATGGGCCGAATCGCGCCATGCGCGCGGCGCGGATTCTCCGCCGGCGCGTGGCAATGAGGCACGGCCACCGCGCGGGGGCGCCGCGGCGCGCGGTCGCGTGCGCAAGAAAGTCTGAACTAATCGTCAACCTATCGGTGTCATTGGCGCGGATCATAGAGGAGGTGTACACGAATGAAGATTGGCTTCTTTGCGGTTGGAATCGCGGATACGGCGCGGCCGGAAATGATCACGGCGATTGCGACCGTCGCCGAGCGACTCGGTTTCGCGACGGTCTGGGCCCCCGAACACGTTGTGCTGCTGGAGAATTTCGCCTCGCGCTATCCTTATTCCGGCGACGGCAAGATACCCATACCGACGACCACGCCGCTGCTCGATCCGTTCATCGCTTTGACCTATGCCGCGGCCCATACCAGCCGCATCCGGCTCGCTACTGGAATCTGCATTCTGCCGGAGCGCAATCCGCTCGTTCTGGCCAAGGTCGCTGCGTCGCTCGACTATCTGAGTAATGGACGCTTCGCGCTGGGTATCGGGATCGGCTGGCTCGAAGAGGAATTCAAGGCGATTGGGGTACCGTGGGAGCGGCGCACCGAGCGCACGCGGGAGTATGTGGAGGCGATGCGCAATCTCTGGGGCGACGAGCGTAGCACCTACCGGGGCGAATTCGTCAGTTTCGAAAATGCGCGGAGCTTTCCCAAACCAATCAAGGGGCGAAAGCTCCCGATCCTGGTTGGCGGGCAGACCGAGCCGGCACTCAGACGCGCGGCCGCATACGGCGACGGCTGGTGCGGATTTAATTTGACGCCCGAAGAAACCGCGCAGAAAATTACGCGACTGCGCGAACTAATGAAAGCCGCCGGGCGCGTACCGGAGAATTTTGAAATGTCGATGTCGCCGCCCGCTACCGCCTCGCCGTCCGATCTCAAGCGCTATCGCGATGCCGGCGTCGACGAACTCTATCTCTCCCCGGTCTTGAAAACGCCCCCGCGAAACACCGTGGAACTCGAGCGGATGCTTGAAAGCTTTGCACAGGAATGGGTTGAGCCGGCCGCGAAACTCTAACGAGTGAGTACCGTTCGAGGCGAAATTCATCGAGGAGAGTACACCGTGGTAAAGTTCATCATTTGCGCGAGGCGTAAAGCGGGGCTGACTCGCGCGGAATTCAATACTTACTGGCGCAATAACCATGGCCCGCTGGTCAGGAGCGTTCCTGAGTTCATGCGTCACGTGCGCAAGTACGTGCAATGCCATCTCGTCGCGGGCGCATCTCCCTTCGGCGGGGAGGCCGCCTACGACGGTGTAGCCGAATTGTGGTTCGACAACCCGGAGGAGATTACGCTGGCGTTCAACGAACCCCGGTATCTGGAAGTCATCCGTCCGGACGAATTGAAGTTCGTTGACATTTCGAACTGCATCTCGTTCATCACCGAAGAAGTGCCGATGGCGTAGTCGTAGCGCGAGGCGACCGAACTCAATCGCACAGCGCGTACGTCCGCTGATGTGCACGGTGGTCAGGATTGCGTGGGTTGGTGCCGTTGCCGGAGGAGCATAATAGCCTGGCAGTAGCGCGGCCGGCTCCGCCGGCGAGCCGCGCTACTCGCTCAATCAGGCAATTACGAAGCGGAACGAATCGTCTTTCCTGATTATCTTGCCGGGCGACGGCATCGCGAAATGTGTTCCGAACACCAGCGTCTTGCTATCGGCATAACGGTCGCAGAACGCCCGCCGAGTCTTCTTTGCCATGGGTCCGTCATTGTCGAAGTTGTCATCCCACTCCGGGTAACGGCACTGAATCGGGTGATGCATCAGGTCGCCGGTGATGACCGCGTCCTCGCCTTTGGATGCGATCCGGATCGCGAAGTGCCCCGGAGTATGACCCGGAGTCGATTCGAGCCATACCTCGTCGGTCACGCGATGCTTTTCGTCGACCAGATCGACCCGGCCCTCCGCCATCACGGGGCGAACCGAATCGTCGACCGGGTCCTTGAAGAAGGGATCTTCGCTGCGCGAGTAGAAATCCCATTCGGTGCCGCCGATTAGATAGTTCGCGTTGGGGAACGTTGCCACCCACTTGTCATCCTTGAGCATGGTGTTCCAGCCGACGTGATCGATGTGCAGGTGAGTGCAGATCACCCGGTCGATCGATTCACGCGGATAGCCCATCTTGCGCAGGTCTTCGAGAAATGGCAGTTGCAATTTATTCCACGCCGGGTTCGATCGCACTTTGTCATTGCCGATACAGGTATCGACGATGATGCGCTTTCCCTGCGACTCGATCACCAGCGAATGGATACTCATATTCAGCTTGCCCTTCTCGTCGGAGAACGTCGGATAAAGCCAGTCGCGCTCTTTCTTCATGTTCTCCCGGGTCGCGTCGGGCAGGATAAAGGTGCCGTCCCACGGCCCCTCGGACTCGACAATTCGGGAAATTTTCACGTCGCCGATGTTCCACTGGTTCACGCTGTCAACTCCTTCTTCGGGCGGCACGCAATGCATGGTTCGCGCGCGGCCTAAGATCTAGCGCGGCTCTGATAATGCGGGCAAGCGGGTCGCGATCCGCTCGATGATTTCGGAGCCGGGCTGCGCGCTCGATTGATTGCGCAGCGGTGAAATTCGGCACATTGCGCAGCGCCACCTTCGGTAGTAGATGCAGAGTTGGTCCGTGGCTCAAACCGCAGGCTTATTGGAGGCGTCGATGTTGAAGATTGGCTTGATGCAAGATTTTCGTAACCCGCGCGAATGGCATAGACCCAATCCGGAACTCTATCGGGCGATCCTCGACCAGATCGTTCGGGCCGAGGAACTTGGCTACGACAATGTGTGGCTCACCGAGCATCATTTCGCCGAAGACGGTTACAATCCATCTCTGATGCCGACCGCCGCCGCGATTGCCACGCGCACCCATCGCATTCGCATCGGTACCTTCGTGCTGCTGCTGCCATTTCAGCATCCAGTGCGCGTCGCCGAGGATGCGACTTGTGTGGACATCTGGTCCAACGGGCGCTTCGACCTTGGCGTGGGCCAAGGCTATTCGTACAAGGAGTTCAACGCGTTGTGCATGAAGCGCGAGGAACGTTCCGCGCGCTTCGCCGAGGGCGTGGAGATACTGAAGCGGCTGTGGACCGAGGAGCGGGTGACGTTCGACGGGAAATTTACCAAGATCAAGGAATTGACGCTCGCACCGCGTCCAGTACAGACGCCGCACATGCCGCTATGGCTCGGGGCCCGAACCGAGAAGGCGACGCGCCGCGTTGCCCGCCATGGATGTCACTTGCTCGCGACAATCGGGCCGGATCCGGCGCCGTGGTATCTCGACGAACTAGCGAAATGCGGGCGCAAGCCGACTGACTATTTCATTGCGCAATTGCGCTTGGCCTACGTTGCGAAATCTGAAGACCAGGCCTGGGAGGACACTCAGGACCATATTTTCAGCATGATGGAATTTTACGGCGACATCCTGGCGGAAGCGAATGACGCGCCCGGCGACAAAGAGGTTTTCCAGTTCAAATCACCGCGCGAACTACGCAATTCGCCGCTGGGGAAAGCCATGATGATCGGAACGCCGGACCAGGTTGCGCGCAAGCTCGAGCAGTTCCGCAAGGATTTCGTTTGCACCCATCTGATCATGAGCACCCAACTGCCGGGACTCGATCCGAAAAAGGGGACGGCGTCGCTCGAGCTCTTCGCCAAGGAGTTAATGCCGGCCTTGCGAAAATCATAGCGTCATCGCTGCCGCAGTATTGATCCGGCAGGGAACGCCCGTGTCACGCTTGATCGAGTCGCCTGGAGCTGTCGGGAAATTAAGCCAAGTGCCCCGGCCGGGAATTCAACCCGGATTGCCGTACGGCGCAAGCAATACAAAGACCGGCAAAATTCTCCGCAGAGATACACACGTATCGCTCGGCACGTTTGTTCGTTTAGTGGTCGAGAAGTAATGGTTTGCCACCGATTCTGCCACAAATCTGCCACAAATTTTTGGGCCGTATGAATAGGAAGTCGCCCTTCATTTCAGCGGTCCAGACCAGCTTGACTTGAATGGACGAGCGGCAGGTCCCACTTATCAATCGCGATCTTTTTCCGCAGTCTGCTAGAGAGGGGAGCAGGTCAGACTGCCGTAGACCCTCGTTTGTTTGATAGGGTTATCTGCCAGGAAACCTGGAACCGGCGCTTAGCCTTCGGTCTCGTGCAGTGCAAGCTCCGCGGGGTGTGTCGTCTGTATGATATCCCTGGCCTTGGCCACCTCGGCTGCCGTGCCATGAGCCAGGAGAATGAACTTGTCAGCCTTGAGCGCTGACTCGTATTTCATGACGCTGTCTTTAGGAATACCGATGCTGTAGAGCCCCGCCCCGACCGCGCTCAACCCGCCCATCACCACCGCGCCTTCG
>JBEKJC010000058.1:0-14026 GCA_050011435.1 Binataceae bacterium (SeqCode) | reverse complement strand
TCGCCAGGGCGGCCTGCCCGAAGCGCAGATGACCCCACAGGTCGGGGTCGGGTAGCTGCGCTGAGTCCGCAACGACGATCAATAACAGCACCATCGCGGGCGCGTAATGCAGCAGCGACGGGCGCGCCGGCGTCGATGCGCTCGACGCAAGCTGAGGCGCCGACGCTGCATCCGTTTCGTGGGCCGGAATACTCAAACGGGTTCAAACGCGACCGGGAAATTCAGGAACCACCAGCACCATCGCGCACCTCCCCTCCGCGCCAAAGATACCAAGATGTCGGCGCTATGGCAGCACATGCGCCCAGCGATTGACGAGCGAATTAAAAGGCGGGAACGCACTACCGATGTCGGTGTGCGCCCCGTCGAATCGCGCGGTGCGCTTCAGCGCGTAGCCGCATAACAGATGGTTTCGTTGACGGTGCGAACGCGACCGTTCGCATCGGCGAATGCGCGTGCGCCGTCGGACACCGCCGCTATGATTTTCGCGCGAAGATCGGGCGGCTGACGATCGAGCAACATGCGGAATTGGGCTGACACGTCGCAGCGGAATTGCACGAAGTCAGCGGCCGAATCGAGATCGAATGTGACGGGGATACGCTCGACCGTAACGTCCCTGAAGCCGGCCTCGGCGAGCGCGGCGCGCATGATCGATTCGTCGGCTAGGCGCAGCGGTCCGAGCGCATCGGGAGGCGGCGGCGGCATTCCGGCGATGCGTCGCACGGCCTCGGCGCCGATACTGATCATGGGAACCTTGTCGGCCGCGGCCCACACCGAAGTTGCCAAGCGCCCGCCCGCGCGCAAGTGCCCGTGCATTTCGCGCAACGCGCCCTTGATGTCGGGCATGAACATAAGGCCCCAGCGGCAAACGATCGCGTCGAAGTCGCGCTCGGCGATCGCGAGGGTTTCGCCGTCGGTCTGCCGGAACTCGACGTTGGCGATGCCGAGTGCGGTCGCACGCTCGCGCGCGATCGCGAGCATCCCGTCCGACTGATCGGTCGCGATGACTCGACCGCCCGCTCCGGCGCGGCGCGCGGCGGTCAGCGCGGGTTCGCCATTGCCGGTCGCGACATCGAGCACGCGCGCTCCGGCTTTAATGCCGGCCAATTCGACGAGGCGGTCGCTGACATGTTGCGCCGAACGCTCGAAGATCGGCCACCATTTTTTCCATCCGGCAGCGGCGGCATCCCAGTCGCGGCGCTGTTCAATCTTCAACTGCTGCATGTCAACTTTATTATCGCTCATATTCTCCCCTGAATTGTTTTCGGCGCGCGCGATTCAGATGTTGCAAAGGTTGCAACGCTACCGTTCATCGCGACTTCACGACGTTCGCGAGATTCCCGGTATCGCCTATCGTCCCCGTACCACGACGCCGCGCAGATTCGCCAGCACGCGCGGATATTCGCGATCGAGCGCAGCGGCCGTCGCGGGCGCGACACCCTGATCGCCGATGATGACCACGGGCGCAGGATCGCTCGCGCTCGGATTCACCGGATGCGCCGGGTGCGCGGCGGGATTCGCCCGCAAGTAATACCGCACAACACTGGCGGCGTAACGCGGAGCCACCGCAATCGTGGCGTCGCTCGAGGCCGAACTTTCAGAGACGGAATTTCGAGAAGCGATCGAAGTAACGGCGACGCGCACGGCCTCGCGCCATTGGGAGTCATGGGGTTTGCGATCCCACGCGACGACGTGACCGATGGCCAGTGCAACCGTCAATGCGATCGCACCGATGCGCACGGAGTACGCGCGGAGTTCGACGATTCCGATCGCGATCAGAATAAAGAAGGGCACGAAACACGAAATCAGATAACGCTCGACGAAGGCCGGACGAATCGCGAAGGAGACGATCATCAGGACGATCGGCGGCGTCCACATCCAGAGGAGCGCGAAGACGATGGCGTCGCGCCAGCGGTGCCATCCGCGCACGACACCCCACGCGGCGAGCGCCGCCATCAGGGGATACGCGATGCTGCCGGTGGCCTTGTTGAACAACGCGAACGGGGCCCACAGCGGCGGACGCTTGATCCATTCGATAGCGCCAATGTCGGCGGCATGCGCCGCACCGGCAATTATGGTGGGGGCGATTGGCGCGAGGATCGCGGCGCCGGCGGCAAGCGCGATCACGATCGCGAGTGCGCGACGCACTTGCGCCGTCGCGAGGTCGAAGCGACTTCGCGCGATCACATAAAGCAGCCAGAGACCTTCGCCGGTAAAGGAGAGCACGGCCATCAGATGCGCCGCGAGCGCCATCGCGGTGAAAATCGCGATACCGGCATACGCGGCTAATCCTCCACGGCGGATCGCGCGAAAAAAACACCAGGCCTGCGCGACGACGGCCGCGATGACGAACGGGTACATGCGCGCCTCGCGCGAGTATTTGATGGTGACGAGGTTCACCGCGAAAATCAGCGCCGCGATCGCGGCGGCCTCGTCTCGCTGGCCTGCGCCGGGGCTCTCGCCGGCGGCGGATTCGAGGCTCGCGGCAAAGATCTCGCGCGCCGCACCGAAGAGCAGCAGGATCGCCAGCGTACCGATCGTCGCGGAGAGTGCGCGCATCGCGAGGAGTTGGTCGCCGAACGCGCGCATCCAGAGATGAAGCGCGAGGTCGTGCAGGCCGGCCTTTCCGGGATTCAGAGAGCGCTGCGCATTGAGCACGGCGCGAATGGTCGGTGCCGAGGCGGCGGCCCAGGACGCGCCTTCGTCGGCCGACATCTCGCGAGCACCGAGGTCGGCAAAGCGCAGGCCGCCGCCCACAATCAGCGCGATCGCGAGTATCACGAGCGCGGAGCGATCCACCGCGGGAGATTTGCGGCGCTCTTCGGAGGGCGGTCCAGCGAAGGTCCCCGACGCGGCGGGATTGAGACTCGGGCCGGCGCTCACAGACCCTTCTTGAGTTTGGGCGCGGGGCGAAAGCCGACCGTGCGCGCCGCCGGAATCGTCATCGCGGTTTTGGTGCGCGGATTGAATCCGGCGCGGGGCTTGCGGCGGCGCACCGAGAAGGTGCCGAAACCCGGCATCCAGAAACGCTTGTCCCGGCGGATCGCGCGCGCGATAAGATCGAAGGTCATTTCAACGGTCGTCGCCACGATCTTCTTCTGCTGCCGCGTGGCGCGGGCGAGCGTTTCGATCAACTCCGCCTTGGTCATCTGCCAGCCCTCCGGTCTAGCATTTGCGTAGCGCGGTGCACTGATCGGCGCAAGCAGCGGCCTCTGCGCGGGGCGGATCGCATCACGAATGCGCTGCATCGATGGTGGAACTGGCGCGGCCAATCTTGATTGGAGGAGGCTGGCCGCCTGCGCCGTCGCTCAGTTCGCGGAAGTCGGCGATTGATCGAGGGTTCGCCAGAGCAGGCCCCAGCGCACACCTTGGTCGCTCACGACAACCTCGGTCAGACGGAAGTGGCCCATGATTCGTTCGAGGATCGCGGCGCCGGCGAAGATCACATCGGCGCGACCGGCTTCGAGTCCGGGCAGGTGCTTACGCTCGGCCAGCGGCAGCGCGCCGAACTTTGTGATTGCGGCCATGACGTCCTCCTGCGACAGGCGGTGGCCGTGCACGATCTTCGGATCGTATGTTGTCATCTCGAGCGCCACCGCGCAGACCGTCGTCACGGTTCCCGCGATTCCAATCATCACATCGGGCGTAAAATCCCATCCGAGATTTTGCAGGGCTTCGTCAACGGCGAGCCGCAAATCGGCCGCCTCGCGCGCAGTGGGCGGATCGTGATGCACGAAGCGCTCCGTCAGGCGCACCGAGCCGAGTTGCAGGCTCACCAGTTCGAGTTTGCGGCCCGGCTCCGCGCGAATCAGCTCGGTCGAACCCCCGCCGATGTCGACGATCAGCACTTTGGCGGCCGGGTCGAGCGCCAGTCCTTTCGATACCGCGAGCCAGGAAAGCTCGGCCTCCGCCTCGCCCGTGATGATCTCGAGGTCAACGCCGGCCCGCGCCTTCACCTGCGCGATAAAATCGGCGCCGTCCTTGGCGTCACGCATGGCGGCGGTCGCAACGCCAATGATTTTCTCGACACCGAGGGATCGGGCCCTTTGCGCAAATTCGGAGATCGCCGCCAGCGTTTGCGCCGCCGACTCAGGATCGAGCCGTCCGCTGGAATCGACGCCGCGGCCGAGCCGTGTAATCCGCGCGAGGTCCGCGATCGTGTGCACCGCGCCGTTCGCGTCGCGCTCTGCGATCAGCATCAGTACGGTGTTGGTGCCGACGTCGAGTGTAGCCAGTTTCACGATTTCACCGATGCGCGAGGCTACGCGCGAATGCTCGCCGCGCCGCCGCCGCTATCCGGCGCGGCCGCCTCGAGCCGGTTGCGATCGATCCAATGCTCGAACGCGGCGATTGCGCGCGTCCCCATTTCAATTTTCTTTTCGCGTCCGCGCGCTCGGCTCTTGAGGTCGGGCATCAACCCGTAATTCGCGTTCATCGGCTGAAAGTCGCGGCGCCTGGCGTCGGTGACATACGCGACCAGCGAGCCGAGCGCGGTCTCGGGCGGCGGCACCACCAATTCATCGCCGGTGACCATACGGGCGGCGTTGACGGCCGCTAGCATACCCGCCGCCGCCGACTCGACGTAGCCTTCGACACCGATCATCTGGCCGGCCAGGAAGAGGTCGTCGCGCCCGCGAAATTGCAGCGTGGGGCGCAGCAGCCGCGGCGAATCGATAAAGGTATTGCGATGGAGCGAGCCCAGCCGCACAAATTCCGCGCGCCCGAGCCCCGGGATCATGCGCAACACGCGGCGCTGCTCGGGATAGGTCATTTTGGTCTGAAAGCCGACCATATTGAACAGGCGCGCAGCGCCGTCGTCCTGGCGCAATTGCACCACCGCGAACGGCCTCTCGCCGCTGCGCGGATGGGCCAGTCCCACCGGCCGCATCGGCCCGAACGCGAGCGTCATCGGACCGCGGCGGGCGATCTCCTCGATCGGCATGCAGCCCTCGAAATAAATCTGTTTCTCGAACGAATGCGCCGCAACTTTTTCAGCCGCCATCAGCGCCGCGACGAAAGCCGTGTAGCAGGCCTCATCGAGCGGACAATTGATATAGTCCTCGCCGCCCTTGGCCCAGCGCGATGCCATGTAAGCGACATTCATATCGATCGACGACGCGGTCACGATCGGTGCGATGGCATCGTAGAAATAGAGATTGCGCTCGCCGACGATTTGGTTGAGCGCGTCGCCGAATGCCGGACTGGTAAGCGGTCCGGTCGCAACGATAGTGGTCCCCGGCGGCACCGCCGTTGCCTCTTCCCGCACGATCTGTACGAGCGGATGCGCCGCGAGAGTCTCCGTGAGGATGCGCGCGAACTCTTCGCGATCCACCGCCAGCGCCGACCCAGCGGGCACGCGGACCCGATCGGCGGTCGCGATAATCAGCGAGCCCAGCCGCCGCATCTCCTCCTTCAAGACCCCGACTGCGGTCTCCATCGAGTCGTTACGCAGGGAATTGGAACAGACCAGCTCGCCGAACATGCCGGTCTGATGCGCCTCGGTCATTCGCAGCGGCCGCATCTCATGGAGCCGCACACGCACGCCGCGTCGGGCGATCTGCCATGCCGCTTCGCTGCCGGCCAAGCCGGCGCCGATTACGTTGACCAAGCCTTGATTCATTTTGTGAACGGACCCTGCACGCCGGCGCTGCGGCGCCTCTAAATCGTGACGGGTTTGCAAGGCGGTGTAAACCGCGCCCGGAGCGGCTTAATTGATCAGCAGGACGGATACGGAGCGGTAAGTGGGAAAAGGCGGTGAAACCTTTGAAAGGTTTCACACTTCCCACAGTCAACCGGGATGATGGTCTTGCGGGCGGTACCGTTGAGACCTTCCGCGGGTGCGTAAGCGGGAGGTTCGGCGCGGAAAAAAGAATTTTGCATGATGTCGATCCGCGACGGTACCGTTCGACTAATAGACGTAACCCATTCGAGGTTCGATGGAGGCTCCAATGCAGTACATGCTTTTGATTTACGGCAACGAGAAAAACCAACTCCCGGCCGATGAACGCAACAAGATGTTCGAGGAATACGGCGCTTTTACCCAGGGCATCATCAAGTCGGGTAATTTCCAGGCCGGTGCTCCGCTGCAGCCGACCAGCACCGCAACCACTGTCCGTGTGCGCGACGGCAAGACGCTGACGGTTGACGGCCCCTTCGCCGAAACCAAGGAACAGCTCGGCGGCTACTACCTGGTCGAGGCGGAAAATCTTGACCAGGCGGTCGCGATCGCGGCGCGCATCCCGGGCGCGCGCAACGGTTCGATCGAAGTCCGTCCTGTCATGAAGATGTGACACGGTGCCAATGGAATCGCGGCCGCCCGGTGGAGTAACGTGACCCCGGGCGGCTTGCGATGGAAAACGCGGCTCTCGAACAGCTTTATCGTGAGGATTACGGCCGCATCGTCGCGGCTCTGATTCGGCTGGTCGGCGACTTCGACCTCGCCGAGGAGGCGATTCACGACGCCTTCGCGGCCGCGCTCGAACAATGGCCGCGCGAGGGCGCCCCGGCCAATCCTCGGGCATGGATTATCGGCGCCTCCCGCCACAAGGCTATCGATCGCATACGGCGGCGCGGCCGCCTCGACGACAAGCTGCGCGAGATTTCGGCACTATCGTTGCCGCTCTCTTGGCAGGATGCCAGCGTCGATGGGGCCGGCGACGACGGTATCGGCGACTCGGTGCCCGACGATCGCCTGCGACTGATCTTCACCTGTTGCCATCCGGCGCTCGCGCTGGAGGCCCAGGTGGCGCTGTCATTGCGCACATTATGCGGCCTGACCACCGAGGAAATTGCCCGCGCGTTTATCGTACCCGGCGCGACCATGGCGCAGCGGCTGGTCCGCGCCAAGCGCAAGATTCGCGCTGCGGGCATTCCATACGAAGTCCCGCCCGACGACCTGTTGCCCGAGCGCCTCGAAGCGGTGATGGCCGTCATCTACCTGATTTTCAACGAGGGCTACTCGGCGACCTCGGGTGCGGCGCTGGTGCGTGGCGATCTGTGCACGGAAGCGATTCGCCTCGGACGTATCCTGACTGAACTGATTCCGGAAAACCCGGAAGCCCGCGGACTGCTCGCCTTGATGCTGCTGCACGACGCTCGCCGCGCCGCGCGTCTCGACGCCGACGGCGACCTGGTGCTTTTGGGGGAGCAGGATCGCGCGCTTTGGAACCCCGCACAGATTCGCGAGGGCCTCATGCTGGCCTCAGCCGCGCTGAGTTCCGCCGCTCCAGGCCCTTATGCGATTCAGTGCGCAATCGCGGCGGCGCACGCACGGTCCGAGGCAGCCGCAAATACCGATTGGCGCGAGATCGCCGCGCTGTACACGGTGCTCACGCGCATCCAGCCGTCGCCGGTGGTCGAGCTGAATCGGGCAGTCGCGGTCGCGATGGCCGAGGGTCCCGAATACGGCCTCATCCTCATCGACGCGATCGAGGCGCAGGGCCAACTGCGCGACTATCATCTATTGTGGGCGGCACGCGCCGACCTGCTGCGGCGCCTCGGCCGCTGGCGTGACGCGCGCGAGGCCTACGACCATGCGCTCGCGCTGGTCACCGACGAACCGCAACAGCGATTCTTGCGACGCCGCCTGGCCGAAGTCGAACTACACGAACGCGCCGAGCGATCGGCCGGCTGAATCGGCGATCAGGCCGAGCGTGAGGCGGACACTGATTGTCACGCGGTTGGCCCGCACCGGCGCTTTAAGAAACCTAACCCCAAACCCCTTCCCTAAAAGGGAAGGGGGGATTCAACTTAGGCGAGCGCGTGTTTCGGGTGGCGGCGCAGCAACATGACCGAGCTATGCGATCGTTGGGGCCGGCGGCTCGTGAATCACGACCGGCGCGGACACCTCGGCGGGCGGCCGCTGATAGCCGCATTCCTTATTCGGGCATTGCCATCGAGTGCCGTCGCGCTTGGTGGTCTTCTCGACCAGATAAGTCGAGCCGCAATCCGGACACGGATGGAGCACGACGCGATCCCAGCTCGCGAACTTGCATTTCGGATAGCGGCCGCAGCCGAAGAAAATTTTCCCGCGCCGGCTACGCCGTTCGAGGACCGCGCCTTCCTTGCAATCCGGGCACGCAACGCCCGTGCTCACCGGCTCCGCGCGGGTACGCTTGATGCCGTCGCAATCGGGGTAGCCGGAGCAGCCCAGAAATTCGCCGAAGCGCGAGCGCCGCCGCACCATCGGCTTGCCGCACTTCTCGCAGACCTCGTCGGTGACGGCCGGCGCGGTCGCTTCCTGCGGTATTATTTTACCCTGATCATCGCGCTTGAACTCGCTGGTGTTGGTGCACTTGGGATAGTTCGAGCAGGCCAGGAATTCGCCGTTGCGGCCCCACTTGATTACCATGTCGCCGCCGTCGAGCTCGCACTTGAGGTCGGTTTCGAGGCCCTTGCGCTTGACCTCGGGCATCAGCTTTTTGGCCGCGCCCAGGCGTTTTTCAAACGGGCCGTAAAAGCGCTTGAGCGTTTTGACCCAGTTCTCGCGCCCCTCTTCGACTTCATCGAGTTCGCGCTCGAGCGACGCCGTGAAGCCAACCTCTAGGATGTCGGGAAAGGCGGTGACCAGCAAGTCGCAGACCACGCGGCCGAGCGAGGTCGGGCGCATCCGCTTGCTCTCGTCCTCCTCGACGTATTCGCGGTTCAAAATGCTCGCCATGATCGAGGCGTAGGTCGAGGGGCGGCCGATGCCCTTGTCCTCGAGTTCCTTGATCAGGGTCGCCTGCGTAAAGCGCGGCGGCGGCTGCGTGAAATGCTGCTCGAGGTCGAACCCGATGGATTGCGGATCCGTCTTGGTCGGCGCCAACGGCTTGACCAGCGTGAGGCGCTCGCCCTCGGTCATGGCCGGCAGCGTCGCGACGTCGTCATCGTCGGCGGCCTCGTCCTGCCCTTCGAGGTAAACGCGCATGAAGCCGTCGAACTTCATCACCTGGCCGCTCGCGCGAAAGAGCGCCGCGCCGGACTCGATATCGACCGTCGTGCGATCATAGACGGCCGGGTTCATCTGGCTCGAAACGAAGCGGTTGTAAATAAGCGTATAGAGCGCGAGTTCGTCCTTCGCGAGGTAGCGCGCGAGCGATTCCGGGGTGCGTTCCACCGAGGTCGGGCGAATCGCCTCGTGGGCGTCCTGGGCGGATTTGCCCGAGCGATAGAAGTTGGGCCGCTCGGGCACGTATTGCTTGCCGTAACGCTCGCCGATATGGCCGCGAACCTCCGCCAGCGCGTCGTCGGACACCCGCGGCGAATCGGTACGCATATAGGTGATGAGACCGGTAGCGCCCTCTTCGCCCAGCTCCATACCTTCGTAGAGGCGTTGCGCCACCTTCATCGTGCGCGAGGGCTGGAAGTAGAGCTTGCGCGAAGCCTCCTGCTGCAGGCGCGAGGTGATGAACGGGGGCGCCGCGCTGCGACGGACCTCCTTGCGCTCGACCTTGCGGACGACGAAAGGCTTGCTCTCGCATTCAGCGACAATCTCGCGCGCTTCGGCCTCGGGCAGCTTGTAGGCCTTATTGTCGATCCGATGGTCCTTGAAGCTGTAGATGCGGGCCTTGAAGGGCGGCGGATTTTTGGCCGCGAGATTGGCGTCGAGGGTCCAATACTCCTCGGGACGGAAGGCCTCGCGCTCCTTCTCGCGCTCGACGATTATGCGCAGCGCCACCGACTGCACGCGCCCCGCGCTGATGCCGCGCTTGACCTTTTCCCACAGCAGCGGGCTCACCTTGTAGCCGACCAGGCGATCGAGCACGCGGCGCGCCTGCTGCGCGTC
Source organism: Binataceae bacterium (SeqCode) (assembly GCA_050011435.1). Lineage (GTDB taxonomy): Bacteria > Desulfobacterota > Binatia > Binatales > Binataceae > JADMIL01. The sequence continues at coordinate 4,263 of JBEKJC010000058.1, read as the reverse complement.
GAAGAGGTCGTGATTGAGCTCACTCGGATTGGCGATCGCGGCCTTGATCGCCTTCTCGGTAATTTCGTGCAGGAGCACCCGATGGACCGCGGCGTCAACCTTGCCCAGCCGGTCGGCGATATGCCACGCGATCGCCTCGCCCTCACGGTCGGGATCGGTCGCGAGATAGATGTTCTTTTTATTCTTCGCGGCGGCCTTGATACCCTCGATTACTTTCGCCTTGCCGGCGATCACGTGGTATTCGGGCTTGAAGTCATCTTTGACGTCGACGCCGAGCTTGCTCTTCGGCAGATCGACTACATGCCCTACCGAGGGCGTGACCTGGAAATCCGCTCCGAGATAGCGCTTGATAGTCTTCGCCTTGGCCGGCGATTCGACGATGATCAGGTTCTTTGCCAATCTTCAGCCCCTTTGTTAGATCCGTGCGCCCTCCGTATCTAATTCAACGAGAAGAGTTTGCCGGGATGCTGGGTGACGAGACCGTTGAGCTCGAGTTCCAGCAGTAATTTAAGCACTGTTTGAACGCTGAGTCCTGATCCCTCGATGATTGAGTCAAGGTGGAGCTTCTCGGACCCTTTTAGCTGGTTTAAGATGATATCAGCTTCACTTGGCCCAGGGACCACCGTACCCACTGAGCCCTTTTCGTCCGCCTCCGCCTCCGTTTGAGCCTCGCGTCGGGCGCTGGAGACCTCCCCGAGTTGTGGGGCGAGTTCCTCTAGCACGTCTTCCACGCAGTCCACCAGCCGGGCGCCTTCCTTCAGCAAACGATTGCTGCCGCGGGTGCGTCCGGTCAAGGGACTGCCCGGCACGGCAAAGACCTGCCGATCCTGTTCGAGCGCCATGCGGGCGGTGATCAGAGAGCCGCTTTTCTCGGCCGCCTCGACGATTACGACCCCGAGGCAAAGCCCGGAGATGAGGCGGTTGCGGGTCGGAAAGTTCTCGGCAATCGGCGGCGTCCCGATCGGCAATTCCGAGATGATCGCGCCGCCCCCCTCGATAATCGCCGTGGCGAGTTTGCGATTTTCAGGCGGATAGATGACGTCGATTCCACAACCCATCACCGCTGCCGTGCGACCGCCCCCATCGAGCGCCCCCTGATGAGCCTCGGAGTCGATTCCGCGGGCGAGGCCGCTCACGACCGTGAAGCCCTTGGCGGCCAATTCGAGGCCGAGCCGCTGCGCCATCCGGCGGCCGGCGTCGCTGGCAGCGCGCGCGCCGACCACCGCGATGCAGTGGGAATCGTCGGTCTTGAGACTTCCGCGGATAAAGAAATAGGGCGGCGGATCCGCGATTTGGCGCAAATTGACCGGGTAGTCCGGGTCGCTCCAGCGCACCAGGCGCGCGCCGAGAGGGGGTAATTCGCAAAGCTCCTTTTCAAGCGGCTCAAAATCGGCGAAGGTGACGATGTTGCGGGCGGTCGGCCGGGGGATGCCGGTCTGCACAAGTTCATTATCGCTGGCGCCGAAGATTCGTTCGGGCGACTCAAAGCGCTCGAGCAGCAGGCGGGAAATCCGCGGGCCGACGCCGCGCACGCGTCGCAAAGCTAGCCAATATGCGTCTGGAGTGGGTCGTGCCATCTTCAACGCGAACCGCTTAATCGGCCGCTGAACCCGACCTGCCGGGTAGAATCACTCGTCATATCTTGGGCCTTGGCCACGATACAGACCGCGCTAGCGAACTCGGGTATATGTACAATAAGTTGTGAATGACGCAAGCGCGGCATGCTTGCGATTGCAAATCGTGCTAATCTTGACCAGCAGTTTCGAATCACATATTTAAGACGCTACTGCCTGATCGGCCAAACGGCTAATCAATCTCTTGCAACTCAATAAATAGAGGATGATGGACCTGACCAACGAATCCATAGCGGGTGGTGGGGATCGAAGCGCGATAGACCTGAGTCGGCTATCCGCGAACGAGAAGCAGATCCTGATTTTCAGTTTTTATCGCGACGCCGAATTACGCGGAGCGCGTCTGCTTTTCAACATAATCAGCCATCTCAAGGACGGCGATTCCCAATTAAAAATGACCAAACATCTGTCGGACGAAACGCGCCACGCATGGCTGTGGACGCGGCGCATCGCCGACCTTGGAGGATCGCCGGTGTTCGTGCCGGACGGCTATCAGCGGCGGCTCGGGATGCGGATCGGCGTCCCACGGGGAATCGTTGAGGTACTCGGGCTGACGGTGGTGGTCGAGGAGCGAGCGCAGAGCCGGTACATGGCGCATGCGGCACTGCCCAACGTCGACGAGGCTACGCTCGAAGTGCTCAAAAGCGTGACCGAGGACGAGACCTGGCATCTGTCGTGGATCGAGAAGAAGATGCGGGAAATCGCGCGCGAGGAAGGCAGCGAAGGCAAGGCCGACGAAATCCTCAAGCGCTATCGCGAAATCGATCGCGAAGTTTACGCGACGCTCGCCCAGGACGAGGCCGCACTGCTGCGCGCATAGGCGCCGGGCGTTTCCGCAGGCTTGAATTTCGGCTGAATCGCCGCGCGTCATCCGATATGGCGCGCGGCTTCTTTTTTCATTGCGCATGCCTGCACGCAATCATCCGATACCTCCAGGTCCGCTGATTCACCGCCAAAATCCCGAAATGATGGATGGCGCGGGGAGGACCGCGCGAGAGCCCTAACTTCGTTCAGGATGACATTCACAACGCGGGCGGGTGATATCGCAAGTGTCAATCATCATGATGTTTCACAGGGCGAAGCCCGCATCTTTACATAAGGGAAGTCTGAAACCTCGTGAGGGCACTAATATACTTGACTCCTCGTCCTCATGCGCTATCTTTAAAGTATGGACACGCCGAACACTCTACAGGAAGCGATCCTCTACTTCTCCGATCCTGATCGCTGTCTCGCTTTGATGGTCAAATCACGTTGGCCAGATGGCATCGTAAAATGCCCGACTTGCGGAAGCGATCAGGTCGCGTTTCGCGCCAATCGGCGCTTATGGGAATGCAAAGCCAAGCATCCCAAGCGCCAGTTCAGCGTGAAGGTCGGGACGGTGTTTGAGGACTCGCCTATTGGGCTGGACAAATGGTTTACGGCAGCGTGGCTGGTCGCTAACTGCAAGAACGGTGTCAGCTCATACGAGATTCATCGCGCCCTGAAAGTGACACAGAAAACGGCGTGGTTCATGGACCATCGCATCCGGCTGGCGATGCAGAGCGGCACGTTCGAGAAAGTTGCAGGCGAGTTTGAGGTTGACGAATCTTTTATCGGCGGCTCCGCCCGATTCATGCACAAAGACAAAAAGGCCAAGATCACGGGCACAGGCGGAGCCGGTAAAGCAGTCGTGATGGGCCTCTTGGATCGCAAGACGAAAAAAATTCGACTGCGGCACATCCCCGATACGAGCGGCCCGACACTTCAAGGTTTTGTGCGCGAGTACGTTGAAGGCGGATCGTATGTTTTCAGCGATGCGTGGCGCTCCTATAACGGCTTGTCTGCTGATTACGTGCATCAAGTTATCGACCACGCCGAAAGCTACGTTCAGGGCAACGTCCACACCAACACGATTGAGAATTTCTGGAGTCTGTTAAAGCGCGGACTCAAGGGAACGTATATCGCAGTCGAGCCTTTCCACCTGTTCCGGTATTTGGACGAGCAGGCGTTTCGGTATAATGAGCGCAAGAACGATGACGGCGGGCGATTTCTTGAAGTGTTGAACGGCCTGACCGGACGGCGGCTGACCTACCAGAAGCTAACTGGCAAGAACGAAACCGCTCCGGTCTGAAAGAGGCGCCAGCAACGCGGTAAACGCGGGCGAGTCAGGGAGCGGGTTTCTTCTTCAACGCTCGATTTGCGCGCCAGCGTGTCTCTTCAACTTCGATTTCCTTTTTCGGCACAGCGACGATACCGCGAATAAGTCGCTGAAAATTATTAAAGGCGGAAGCGCCTTCGCAAACGTCCTTTGATTTTGCTTTCATGTTGGTCGTTCCCGTTGTAGGAACTGAACTATAACTCCATATTCGTTAATGCCATCACCGCAAAGCTCTTCCGGCGTTTCATGTTCTATGTCTTCAAACCTGCCGAGCTTGCTCTTCCAGATTCCGGAGGCTTCTTGTCGAGCCACGTGCATTGACCGGGCATCTAAATCTTTCGCTTCTCCATAAACCGCAACCTTCTCAATTCCCGGCGCTAGTGTCCTGTTTCAGAAGTTCGTTGACAAAATCGGGCAACGGAGTCGAGGATTTGGTCAGCGGTTTTGGTCCAGACGAAGGGTTTAGGATGGTCATTGTTGATTTGCAGATAGCGC
>JBEKJC010000057.1:0-14037 GCA_050011435.1 Binataceae bacterium (SeqCode) | reverse complement strand
GGGACCGTAACGTTGAACCCAACGCCAGATCGTCGTGTGATCCGCCTCCAGACCGCGCTCGGCGAGCAACTCTTCGACCTCGCGCAGCGAGAGCCAGTAGCGAAGATACCAGCGCACGGCACAAAGAATCAGCTCCGCGCCGTCTGCCGCACTTGAACATTGCCGGTCGGGTTGCGTGCTTCACCGTCTTTTCAGCCTACCAGCCAACCCCGCCAAAGTTGCAACACATCCGAAATTCCGGTTTAATCCCTTTCAGCTTCATAGCTCCTGTTTTACAGCCGTTGCCGGGAGTTTAGTCCACGTGGGCACCAAGGTGTTTATCGCGCAACCGCGCGGCTTTTGCGCGGGTGTGGTAAGAGCTATCGATGCGGTTACAGCCTCGATAGAAAAGTTCGGCGCACCGGTCTACGTCCGCAAACAACTCGTTCATAACAACTCTGTAACCGACGCGCTGAGCGCGAGCGGCGCGATATTTGTCGACGAGCTTGACCATCTCCCGGAAGGTGCGACGGTGATCCTGAGCGCCCATGGAGTCGCTCCCGAAGTTTACGAGGATGCGCGGCGTCGCCGCCTTAACGTTATCGACGCGACCTGCCCGCTCGTCACCAAGGTGCATCTCGAGGCGACCCGTTATGCGCGCGAAGGCCGTCCGATCGTTATCGTGGGCCATCGCGGACATGAGGAAGTGATTGGCACGCTCGGTTATGCGTCGGCCGACGCCGACGTCGTCCCCGATATCGCCGCCGTGGAGCGGCTCGAACTGCCGGTTGGCGCTGCGCCCGCGGTGATCACGCAAACGACGCTGGCAGTTGACGATACGCGCGATACGATCGAGGCGATCCGGCGGCGCTTTCCCGCCGTGATCACGCCCGCTCACGATGACATCTGCTATGCGACCCAGAATCGCCAGGCCGCCGTCCGCGAGTTGGCCCGATCCACCCAGGTAATTCTTGTAATCGGCGCTGCGAACAGCTCGAACTCGAATCGTCTGCGCGAAGTCGCAGAGGCTGCGGGCGTTCGGGCGTACCTAATCGCCGATCTCTCCGAACTGCGGACCGAATGGCTGCACGGAGTCGACAGCATAGGCGTCACTGCCGGCGCTTCGACGCCAGAGCATTTGGTCGATGAAGTCGTCAGCTATCTGCGCAGCCGTTACGACGCGAGTGTGGAAACGATCGAAGTCACTCGTGAGAACGTCACGTTTTCGACACCGACGCCGGTAACGCGTTTCAAGCGATCGCGGCCTCAGCAGGCGGCGGCGCAGGAATCCGTGGTTAGAGTCCCTGCGGAATCGAAAGAAGGCGCCGTACTCACCGAGGAGGGTGTCCGCGATGGCAGACGCACCCAGTAAAAAGATTTCCTCGATGACCGAGATGGAAACGCGGCTGGCCGAAGTGGTCGGCGCGCTTCTGGCCGACGAGAAATTGACGATGCGCGCGGCGGTCAACCCAGTCTTCGCGATGGAAGAGCTCGGCTACGAGTTTCCCGATGATCTGCGGGCGAGTATCGAGCGGCGCGCGCGTTTCCGGCCCGGCGTGTACAAGCGGATGGAGACGCTCGTCGGCGACATCCGCAAGATAGCTAAGCGACCGATCAATCCGGATTCCGCCGCTGATCTCGAGCGCCTGCTATTCGAGGAATACAAGCTCGTTCAGCCAAGGCTGACGTTGCGCGAACAGCTCGCGCCAGCCTATCAGTCGCTGATCGCCACCAACTACGTTACCGAGCCACTGCCGCCTCAACTCGATCGGTCGCCCGCGGTTAAAGATCCGCTGGAAGAGCTGCGCGACGCTCATCCGATCATGCCGCCGCTGCTCGAGTACCGGCATCTGGACGCGTCGGCTGCCCGATGTGCCTCGCGCGAGTTTTACGAACAGGTGCGAAGCGGTTCCGTCAAGCTTCCGATTACGAAGCTGACGGTGGTCATTCAGCCTCATCCGGCGGGACATCACGATTGATCGACAAGAAATCGATTGAATCGATCAGGGAATAGAAAGACCAGAGATTAGCCATGTCCACGACGCAGGGATTCGAACTCGTCGCTGAAGTGCAGCAGAGTTTTATTCTGCAGGTGGTGCAGGCCGCCTACGACAGCTCGAAGATTCCGCACAGCACTCCCGTTCCGGCAGGAACTATGTTCGGGCCGTACCAGGTCTCGCAGGGCACGGTGAACATTCCGCGGACCGGGCTGGGCGTGAATATGGTGCCGGCGCAGAACTCCGTTCAGCTCGTGCTGGGCAGCACCGAGATTCAGGTTGATATAGCCAATCCACCGATCCCTAGCGCGACGATGTTCGACATGACCGCCGATATCGATCTGACGCTGCCCGTCGGCACGCTGCCCAATTCGATCAACGTCGGCGTAATCCTGACCGGCCTGCCACGCGCGAATGTAACCGTGAATCTGACCAGCGGCGACCCGGTGAGTCCGCTCACACTGACAGCGATTCAGGAATACGTCGATGCGCAGTATCAGAGTGGCGCGATACCTCATTCGATTACCAAGACCGGAGTGAGTTTTGGCGCCTTTACCGCCGACGCTTACGCGACAATCTCCGATGATCCGACCGATCCGTCGAATCAGATTGATACGACGCAGCCGTCGGCCAACTCGGTCATGGTCAGCATCCCGATTCACCTGAAACTTATCAATGTCGAATCGCTTGGAAATCCCGTACCGTCGCCGATCGGCGTGCAGACGCGGATCGATTTAACGGCGCCGCTGGTCGTGGTGCCAGGCTCGATTACTGCGAAAATCACGCAAGCCACGATCGCCGTCGAGGCGATCGCCGCCGATCCGGCCGTCGCCGACAATCAATACGCGACCGACAAGACGCTCGCCCAGTCGCTCTATGGAATCAATCTCGACGATCTGCTCTCGCGGCAGATTCAGTCGTACGCACAGGCGATCATTAGCGGTATCGGCGATATCAATGTGGTCGTGCCGACCCAGACTCAGATCGAAACCTTCATCGGCGACCAGGTTTACGCCGACCTTATTACCACGCCGAATATAGGAATCTGGACGCCGAACGTCGGCAGCAACACGCAGGTCACGGTCAACAACGTCACGCCGCAGGTGCTGTCGGACGCGCTGGCGATCTGCATCAATTCGGAGAGCGGCGCGAATCCTTCGGCCTTGACGAACTTCATTCCGGCGGGCAACGAGTTCGCGCTGGCCGTCGACGGTCCGCGCGTGCTCGCGATCATCCAGCAGACTATCAACGAGCCGCAATCGCAGGGCGGACTCGGCGGTATCCCGACCACGCTCAACAACGTCGACGGGCATACCGTCAACGTAAATTCGCTGACGACTACGCTGCAGGAGGGCTCGATTCACTTCGAGGGCAACGTGACCGTGGTCAACGCGATCGCGGGCCATATTGATGTCAGTGCGGATTTCCACGCCGACGCCGGCATGACCTGGGTCAACAACTCCGACGGCTCGCAGTCGATTCAGCCGGTCGATCTTGGCAGCGGCGTGAGCCTGAGCGTGCTCGCCTGGATCTTGAGCCTGCTGCTCGGATTCATCAGCGGCGGACTGATCGGCGGAGTTATCGCGATCGTCGTGATGGTAGTCGCGTCGAACCTGGCCAGCAGTATCGGCGGCGCGGTGATCCAGAACGACATCACCAAGCAGATAACCGGGATCGGAGCATGGCCGCAGACGCTGGAAGGAATCGGCACGGTTCAGGCCAGCTTCCAGAATCCAATCGACATCCACGCCGACTGTATAATCTTCTCGGGCTGATGGGACGCTGGCAATGCAGGTAATCAGCACATACGCCAACACCGTCCAGGCGCTCGCCGCGTCCGGTGGTCCTTATGTGGTTGACGCCGGCACGACGCTTGCCTTCATTGGTAGTCCGGCCGCCAAATCCGACACGCAATATCAGTGGGATTTCGGCGACGGCTCCACCGCTACCGGCTCGACGGCGACCCATACCTACGCCGACCATGGAATCTACGTCGCCCGCCTGACAACGATCGTTAATGAACCCGGCGGCGTGACCACGCGCCAATATGCGCGGGTACAGGTCCGCAGCGTCAAACCGATCGTCAATGCGGGCGCGCCTTCCACCTGCGACGAGGGTCAGGTCGTCGAGTACACCGCGACTTTCACCCACGTCGAATGGCCCGAGACGCATACTGCGACCTTCGATTTCGGCGATGACACTCTGCCCGTCAGCGGGACCGTGACCGAGACCAACACGGCGCCGATGGCCAAAGGATCGGCGACGGCCATCCACGCTTACTGCCAGGCGGGCGTTTACACGGTCACCGTTTCGATTCAGGCGAAGGACGGATCGGTCGGTACGGCGACCCGTCAGGTGACGGCGCTCAACCTGCCGCCGAAAGTCACCGCAAGGGATATCTTCGCCTATCGCTGTACGCCGATTAATCTCATCGCGAATTTTACCGATCCGGGATGGTGCGATACCCATACAGCCAGCTGGGATTTCGGCGACTGCACGCCACCGCAGCCGGCCACGGTGCGCGAGCAGCACAATCCTCCCGAAGGCGCCGGTATCGCGATCGCGACGCACGATTACAAGCACTGCGGCGCCTATCATGCCGTCTGCGTCGTCACCGATAACGACGGCGCGTCAGGCGACGCCGCAATAACCGTTCGCGTCGTCGATGTCGTCAATCGCAACTTCGAGGACGGCTTTCGCATTCGCACCGCGGGCGTCGTCGCCAACGGATGGGAGCCGTATGTGGGCAGCGCCCCGGCCGGCAACGCGTTCGCCGCCGGCTCGCCTTCATCGACGGCAGGCACCCTGTTCGCGGGCGAAGAGATTGTCGTTCATAACGGCCGTCGCAGCCAGCGAATCGCCGGGTTGGGCACCTTCGCCGCCGGGATTTACCAGCGCGTCGGAGCGAATATCGGATGGGACTACCAGGTCACGGCGTGGTACAGCCTCGACGAGCGCGGGGGTGGCACATGCCGGCTCGGCGTCGATCCCGACGGCGGTATCGACCCGACTGCGAAATCGATCGTATGGAGCGCGGGCTCCAATAATCAGGAATGGCGCCAGTTGACGGTGCGCGTGACCGCCGGCAAGCACCTGATCTCCATCTTCCTCGAGGCCGACGGCGTCGCCAGCGGCACCGCTGCCTATTTCGATGAGGTCGCACTGCTCCCCTACCCCTGTCCGATTCACGAGCATCCGCCAGCAAAAAAAACGACCGAAGCCTGCGTGGAATGGACGGCGCAAAAGGAAGCCCAGGAGCTCGGCACTCAGTACACCGACGATGGCTTTGTCTTTCAGTCGCGCACCAACGCTCCACTGACGCTAGTGACTTACGGCGTACCGGCGGGTCAGGCGAAGATGCTTATCCCCGGCCGGGGACTCGACGTCGGACTGCCGTTTACGGCTAGCCGCGTCGTCGCCACTGTCGTTCGCTACTCCGACGAACGGCTGACGATGGAAGCTCGCGACAAGACTGGCTCCAGCCTTGGCACTACTGTCGCCATCGGCAACCTGAACACGATCGAGACGCTGGAGATCGATAAGCCCCGCATCAACGCCATCCGGTTCCTATCCGGCGGCGGCCGCGACCTGCTGATCGAGCTGTGCGCCTACATGGACGGCACCACAGCAGTGCCTGCGAACCCGGTGACGGCAAACCCTGTTGGTGCCAACCCGGCGGGTAATCTCTCGCAGACACCGGTGAACGCGACTGGGGTGGCACAGCCGGCGCAAAATTTGTCATCCTTGTCCAGAAACGGATAGGATGCGGTCAAGGAGAACCCAATGCCACAAGACGACGTAAAAGTAATCGGCTGGCCAAGTCAGCCCGCACAGCTCGAACATCAGTTCGTTGGTGGCACGGCCTGCCCCGTGCAGATCTCCTTCGACAAGACGCCCGCCAACGTCACCGTCCAGGCCACCGCGCAGGATCCCGTCCACGTCGACATGAACATGAATATGAACCTAATGGCGCGCAACACCATCCCGGTCTGTATCGAGGTCTGCAAGCCAATCTGCGTGCAGAGCGAATATACGATTGGAATCGAAATCTTCGACCGCCCGGTGGCATTGATCACCCTGCGCGGCCAGACCCGCATTTTCAATTGCGACGAGAAGAGCTAAACGATGCCGCCATCGGGCAGTAGAAGACAGCCGAGCAACCGCGCACCGCGCGCCGCAGCCGAGCCGGAGCCGCGCGACTCTGAGGAAGATCGCAGCACTGAGCAAGAGGCACCGGCGCAACCGCCGCCGAACGCATCGGCTGAGACCGAAAAGAAACCCCGGGGCAACACGAACATGCTGAAGGAACTGGCCGAGACCGCGACTGAGGTGGTGGCACGGGCGGCATCGATTCTCGAAGAGGAGATCGCGGCGGGCGTCGTCGCGGCAAAAAACGTGGAAAGCCGCTTCGTCGACGTCAAGGCCACTCGCTCCGGCAAACCCGAGGAGGTTCTGCCCCGCTTCCGACGCGACGCGCACGAAGTCATCGATATTCTGATGGACCTGGTGAACGTGGCGACGCGCACGGTCAGCGGCTTCACGCAGAGCGTCATCAAGATCAGCGGTGAGGCGACGCCAGGCAAGGACGCGCGCACGACCGGGCCCGCGCACGTGCCGACCGTGTCGCCGACGGAATCTGGCCATGCCGGCGCTACGGCCGAGCTGTCGATGTCGCTTGAGAACGACGGCGATACGCCGACCGAGGAATTTGCCTTCCACGCGACCGATCTGGTCAATCCGGCGGGCGATCGCATTGCCGCCGCCCTCATCACCTTCACGCCCATCTCGATCGTAATTCCGCCGCACGACCGTGCCCGCCTCGCGATCAGAATCGCGGTTCCCGAGGGCACCTCGGCGGGCATCTACACCGGCGTCCTGCAGGCCTCGCGGCTCAGCCAGTTGCGAGCGATGCTGCTGGTTCCGATCGAATAAATTCCGCCGCCGGACCGCTTTCCGGCTGCAAAAATGGCGACCGCCTCCGCGAATCCGCTCGTCAAGACTTTGCTCGAGCGTTACCGAAAGATGACGCTCGATGAAATGCTGCGGGTCATCGGCGAGCGCCAGCCCCGCCGTCATCTGTACGATCTCGTGCCGTCGTATCCGATGCGTGGGGGCAAGGGCCTGCGCCCCGGCCTATGCATCGGCACCTGCCGCGCATTCGGCGGCGACGCGGCGAGTCCGCTCGGATCGGCAGTCGCTATCGAATTGTTCCACAACGCCTTCCTGGTTCACGACGACGTGGAGGACGGCAGCGAATTCCGCCGCGGGCTGCCTACGATGCACGTCGAACATGGCGTCGCGATCGCGGTCAATGTCGGCGATGCGATGAACGTGCTGTCGATCGGTCCGCTGATGGACAACCGCGACGTCCTCGGGCCTGAACTTGCCTGGAAAATCATTGTCGAAATCGAGCACATGGTACGCCAGTCGGTCGAAGGACAGGCGCTCGAGCTCGGCTGGGTGCGCGACAACGATTGCGAACTCACCACCGACGACTATCTGAGGATGACCCTGAAGAAGACCTGCTGGTACACGTGCATCCATCCGTGCCGTATCGGCGGTATCATCGGATCGCGCGGCGAAGTGAACCCCGACGTCTTCAACCGTTTCGGTTATTACATGGGCGCGGCGTTTCAGATCCAGGATGACGTTCTGAACCTTGTCGGCGACGTCGAGAAATACGGCAAGGAAATCGGCGGCGACATTCGCGAGGGCAAGCGCACCCTCATGCTCATCCATCTGCTCAGGGAATGCCGGCCGGCAGAGAAAAAGCGGATGCGCGCGTTTCTGGCCACACCGCGTGAAGATCGGATCGACAGCGACGTCGCCTGGATTTACGAGCTGATGGCGAAGTACGGCAGTATCGAATACGCCCGCAAAACGGCGCGCCATCTGGCCGGTGCCGCGCTGCATGAATTCTTCATCGCTTACGGATCGTTGCCCGAGAGCGACGACAAGAGCTTCATCCACGATATCGTCTTTTACATGATCGAGCGTGAGCTCTGATCAGGCCGTAAGACGCACCGCAGGCGCCGCCGCGTCGCGCGTGCCGCCGCCTCCGCCGATAATCGCGTCCCACGAAGCCTGCGCACCCAATTCGACGGCGTCGGACGCCACCCGCATCAGCCATTCCGCGAACGCCATCGGATTCAGCGCCGCGTCGTAGGCGAGCTGAAAACCGATCTGCGCAGTATCCACGCCAATACCGGCCCACGCCGTCGGACCGCTGAACGCGGTCATGACCGCCTTGATCCCGAGCGACAGGGCGGCCTGATCGATCGTGCCGCCGATAACCTTCAGGCTGATCGCTGAGCGCGCCGGCGCGAGACCCGCCAGGATGCCGCCGGCGATTTCCGCGTAGGCCGCGTCCTTGCGAGCCCGCGTCGCGATTATCCGCAGGGCTTCGAGCCACACCGGGTTAAGGCCGCGGTTGGTAATCAACTGAACGATCAGCCGGGCCAGCGCCATGTCGTAGCGCAGCTCGCATTCGACCTTGGTCGCATACGGCGCCAGCGCTGCCGCCGAAAAATCGCGCTGCCGGACGCATCCGCCGACCGTCTCCGCGGCCCATCGCCCGCTCAGGAGCGCATACTGGATTCCCTCGCCGTTGAGCGGATTGATGAGCCCGGCGGCGTCGCCGATTAGCATCACGCGATCGTCGATAATCGGCAGCCGATGGTTGTAGGTCATCAGCGGCCAGCCCATGACTTTGCCGCGCAGGCGGGCATCCTTGAGCCGCGCCGACAGCGCCAAATCCTTCTCGATCAGCCGGTTCAGCAGCGCGGCGGGCGTCTCGTCGCGCTCCGGAATGGTCTCGAGCGCCATCCCGAGCCCGACGTTCGCCTCGCCGTTACCGGTCGGAAAGAGCCAGTAGTAGCCGGGAAAGGCGCGGCTGGTGAAGTAGAGATCAAGCTGGTCAGCGGCGCCGGCGACATTTTCATAATAGGCGCGCACCGCGACAATCCGGTCGCCGCGCGGAGGCGCCGATCCACGCATCACGCGCGCAACGGTGGAGCTGCTGCCGTCCGCGCCGATCAGAAGCCGCGAGCGCAAAGTCAAACGGCCGCTCGGCCCCGCGACTTCAGTCAGCACGCCGTCATCGGTGCGGTTGAACCCAACGATCGGATAGCCGGTGATGATACGGGCGCCGGCGTGGCGCGCCGCGTCGAGGATCCAGTTGTCGAGCACGATTCGCGGAACGACACGGCCATACGACGGCATCCCTTCGAGATTCGGAAAGAGCCGCGAAATCAGCTCGGTGCCATCGAGATAAAGCGCGGCCCGCCGAGCGACGTTGCTCGCCAGGTAGCCGTCCATCTCGCGGACGCCGAGGTCGCCGAGCTCGACGAGCGCCACCGGGCCGACGAAATCACCGCATACCTTGTCGCGCGGAAACTTCACGCGATCGATCACAATCACCGATATACCCTCGCGGGCGAGACGGCACGCCGCGGCGGCGCCGGCCGGACCACCACCGGCGATTATCACGGCGGCGTCGTAATCGGTTGCAATTCGTATCATCGGCGCTCCGGCATCTCCCGTCATTCGGGCTTCTGCGTCGGCAGGCTTTGCCGGATATGGTCGAGTTCGCCCGCCAACATCAGACACCATCAATAGCGCGATTTGAAACGGTTGAGGTTCGCATCGTCATGACTCGAGGGCAATCATACCTGAACTTCGGTCGATCGCCAGTTTCGAGCCTGTGCCTACCGAAAACCTTGTCCGGATGACGCACGGGTGGGTGTGTGGTAAGGAAGCGACCGATGGTCGCGTTTCTGACCCAGTTGCTGCTTGTTATCCGGTCGCGCTTCGCGCGGCGAGCGCGGCTTGAGGCCGAGAATCTCGTCCTGCGCCAACAGCTGGTAGTTCTACGGCGCACATCCTCGAAGTGGTTTTGACTAAGCACAGCGTCGAGTCGCTCGTATAGCGGGTCACCGAATTCAGCCGTCAATTTGCGGTAGTGTTCACCCGGGTCGCGGCCGGTGCGTGCCGTGATTTCGGCGGCAAGCAGGTTCGGAACAATTCCGTCTTTGTCCGTCGTCCAAACGGTACCGTCGCGCCGCAGAAACGTTGCCCCCGAGCTTTCCTCGCCGCAGAAGCCGATGGTGCCATCGATCAGGCCTTCGACAAACCACTTGAACCCCACTGGTACTTCGATCAACCGGCGGTTCAAGCCCGCCGCCACCCGGTCGATCATGCTGCTGCTGACGATGGTCTTCCCAACGGCCACCGCCGGGGACCACTGCGGACGATTCGCGAAGAGGTACGTTTCTCTGCTTTGGGACTGATGTTCATGATTGGTTTCTCTTTCGGATGCGGCCCGCTCAAATCACTATGTGAGGGGACAAGGCTCAACATTCCAGATGTCCCTTGCGTACTCTGCGATGGTTCGGTCGCTGGAAAACTTTCCGGACCCGGCGACGTTCAGGATCGCCTTACGTGCCCATTCTTCTGGGTCCGCGTATAAGTCGACGAGCCTGTGGTCAGCATCCAGATACGACTTGAGGTCCGCCAAATGCATGTAATAGTCCCCGTGCGTGAGAAGGGTGTCCCGTAACGGCTCAAACACGCCACGCTCATTAGGGCTGAAGTGATCGGAAAAGATCAGGTCCAACGCGGCGCGCGTCTCGGATTCATTGTCATAGTGCCAATGCGGGTTATAGCACCCTCGGCCATCCGCCACTTGCTGGGCTGTGAGACCGAACAGGAAGAAGTTTTCCTCGCCCGCTTCCTGCGCCATCTCGATAGTAGCTCCGTCGCGGGTGCCGATAGTCAGAGCCCCGTTCATCATGAACTTCATGTTGCTGGTGCCGCTGGCTTCGTAGCCGGCGGTTGAAATCTGATTGGAAACGTCGCTGGCGGGAATCAGCCGTTCTGCCAGCGAAACGTCGTACTCAGGGACAAATACGACTTTGATTTGACCTCGCATCGTGGGGTCGTTGTCGATCTTATCGGCCACATTGTTAATGAACTTTATGATGAGCTTGGCGAGGTGGTAGCCTGGTGCCGCTTTCCCGGCGAAGAAGAAGGTCCGCGGTTGTATCTGCGCATTGGGGTTTTCCAGCAGTCGGTTGTAGAGCACCACGATGCGAAGTGCGTTCAGGAGTTGCCGCTTATATTCGTGGATGCGTTTAACCTGGCTATCGAAAATTGAATCCGGATCGACCGTTACCCCGAACTTCGACTTAAGCCAGTCAGCAAATCGAACCTTCGTCTGACGAGTGGCCTCACCGAAGTCATCGCGAAAGGCTCTGTTCGCGGCAAGCGGCTTCAGTCTGCTCAACTGGCCCAGATCGGTAATCCAGTCTTCGCCGATCGCCTCTGTGATCGTGCGGGCCAAGGCCGGATTCGCCAGCAGCAACCAGCGCCGGGGCGTGACGCCGTTCGTCTTGTTGTTAAAGCGTTCGGGAAACAATTCGGCCAGATCCTTGACCGTCGTCGTGCGCAGTAATTGAGAGTGAATCTCGGCTACACCGTTGGTGCTGTGTGACCCGACGATCGCCAGGTTGGCCATGCGTACGTGCTTGTTCGGGCCTTCCTCGATCAGGCTGATCCTAGCGACTCGGCCGTCGTCACCCGGAAAGCGGGCCCGAACCTCATCGAGCAACCGCCGATTGATTTCGAATATGATCTCTAGATTGCGCGGTATAAGTATCCGAAACCACTCAACGGGCCATTTCTCGAGAGCCTCGGGTAAGAGCGTGTGATTGGTGTACGCGAGCGTTCTTCGCGTCAGGTCCCAGGCTTCGTCCCAACCGAGCTTCGCCTGGTCGAGCAGAATCCGCATCAACTCCGGCACTGCGATCGCTGGATGTGTGTCGTTGAGCTGGATGGCGACCTTGTCGGGAAGCTCGGTCCAATCGGGATTGTCGCGCCGAAACCGTCGCACAATATCGGCAAGCGCACAGGCGACCAGAAAGTACTCCTGCACAAAGCGCAAGCCCTGCCCCAAACTGGTAGAGTCGTCGGGATAGAGGACTCGGGTGAGAGATTCAGCCCCGAGCCTCTCTGCCACGGCGCCGACGAAATCGCCGTGGCTGAACGCTGGAAAGTTGAACTCGTCTGGAGCGGCGGCACCCCACAGTCTTAGCGTGTTTATGGTCTTGCCGCCGTAGCCAACCACCGGACGATCAAAGGGAATCCCGATCAGCGTCGAAGGCCGATCGCTGACCGGATGTAGCGCTCCCCCGTGGACCTCAATGGAGCAGTTGAGCTGCAGTTCGACTCTTTCACGCGGACGAGCCACTTCCCAAGGGTCCGGGCGACGCAGCCAATTGTCCGGGCGTTCCTGCTGCCAGCCATCTCGTATTGATTGCTTGAACATCCCGTATTCGTAGCGCAGCCCATAGCCCATTCCTGGGAGTTGCATCGCTGCCATAGAATCAAGGAAGCAAGCAGCGAGCCGGCCGAGGCCTCCGTTGCCGAGACCGGCGTCGGGTTCCTGCTCCAGCAAACCCAGCCGATCGAGATTTTTCTCTTTGATCAATTGCTCCGCCACAGGGTCGAGCAGAAGGTTTTGAACGTTGTTGGCGAGCGAGCGACCGAGAAGAAATTCTATCGACAAATAATAGACACGTTTGGGATTCCTGCTCTCATACGTCTGCTCGGTGCGGATCCAACGCTGGGAAAGTACGTCGCGTACGGATCGTGCAATCGCTTCAAAGCGATCGCGCGCGTCGGCGACCTTTATGTCCGTAACACTGTCGAATAGGAGATGGCGCTCATATAGGGCCTCGTCAGCTCCGCTGAATTTTACTGGACCGCAACCATACTGCGCGATGAGCTTTTCTATGATGTCGGAAAGCGCCGCTCTAACGGATTTCGCCACGTGTCTCTCCTTGTAACTGATCCTTTGCGTTTGCAGCAGTTCCTCGGACTGTCGCTCCCGAATCGTTTGGCTGTTGAAGTCTAATGATGGGTCAGATGATGCAGGTCATTCCAAAGTTGAATTACAGGCTGGGACAGATCGTGCTCATAGCTAAGAGCGCTCAAGCTGGCAGTGCTCAGCAGGAAATATCTGCCAGCCTCGGGTTCCAGCCCCAGCCAACGTGCCGCTAGTACGCGGAGAAAGTGCCCGCTCGAAAAAATCAGAACGTCCTGCTGGACCGCACGCACGCGGTCAACCATGCGCTCAGCCCTCGCTCCAACGTCGCCGGCCGATTCGCCTCTGGGGCAGCCATCGCGGAACAGCTCCCAGCCGGGACGCTTGGCGTGGATCTCCGCGGTGCGCAGACCCTCGTAGTCACCGTAGTTCCATTCGAGCAAGTCGCGATCGACCTCAGCTTCGGCGCCAAAGCCAGCCAACTCGCATGTGCGGCGCGCTCGCTGCAGTGGACTGGTGAATACGTGGGCGAAGGACCGTCCTCGGAGCTGGTTACCGAGGCGGCGGGCGTTGCTTTGTCCGCGCTCAGTCAATGGCAGATCGGTAAGCCTAGTATGCTGGCCCGAGAGGCTCCACGCAGTCTCGCCGTGCCTCGCGATGTAAAGCGTGGGGAGCATTTCACCCATAAGTTCGTTTCCTTCAGAAATGGTCCTTTCAGAATGGCCACTGCCAGTCCGTGATGTCCTTCGGATCGATACCGAACTGGTGCGCGTGGTTTTTACCTTTTATCTGCTGGTTGAGCAGAAGCTCCCGAACATCGGCTCCTTTAACCTGGAATCGCGGGATCCGGTCGATTGCATCGATCGCCAGGCTGAAGCGATCCGTTTGGTTTTGAATAGCCAGCTCTAGCGGGGTGTTGATGTTCCCCTTTTCCTTGTAGCCGCGTACGTGAATGTTGTGCTGACCCGGGCGGCGGTAGGTCAGTCTGTGAACGAGCCAGGGGCTGGGCACGAGCTTGAACAGGTCGACCACGTTCACAAACCTGACTTTGATGTCCGGCAAGTGCTGTCGGAGCAGAGCTGTGGCAGCCAGCGACTCCATTGTTGGGACATCGCCGCAACCTGCCATTACCACGTCGGGTTCGGCGCCCTGATCGTTGCTGGCCCAGTTCCAGATGCCAACTCCCTTCGTGCAGTGCTCGATTGCCGCCTCCATGTCCAGGTACTGGAGGTGCACCTG